>JBFMEN010000041.1:0-56020 GCA_040753435.1 Candidatus Omnitrophota bacterium
ATGGCAGATCCGATTCAGCTTTTATATTCTTGGTTCCGTAGATTTGAGAAAGAACAAAATAATCCGTGATTGAAAAAGTGTAAACGATGTACCCGGTTTACAATGTAAACGATGTTTCAGTTGTACATCGTCTCTACTTTTTTTGTCTGGAAAAATGAGTGTTTGTCCCCGTTTTTTATGTTACAATCTCATCCGTTATGAATACCCGACAACAATTAGATAAGCTCCTGCAAAAGCGTATTCTCATCCTTGACGGAGCGATGGGCACGGTGATCCAGCGCTTTCAGCTAACGGAAGCGGATTACAGAGGTACACGTTTTGCTGACCATTTGAAATCACTTAAAGGCAATAATGATCTTTTGTCATTAACCCGTCCGGATGTGATTTCTCAAATTCATCGTGAATATCTTGAAGCCGGCGCCGATATTATTGAAACTAATACCTTCAGCGCAAACCATATCAGCATGGCAGATTATGGGATGGAAGGCATCGTTCATGAGATGAACGTCGCGTCTGCCCGTCTCGCCCGTCAGGCAGTTGATGCAGTCTTGGCTAAAGAACCTCAGCGACAATGTTTTGTCGCAGGGTCAATTGGTCCAACCAACCGGACTGCCTCGATTTCTCCTGATGTCAATGATCCGGGTTTTCGGGCCGTTTCCTTTGATGATCTCAAAGAAGCTTATGCAGAACAGGTGCGAGGACTGGCGGAAGGCGGAGTTGATCTGTTTTTGGTCGAAACGATTTTTGACACACTCAACGCCAAGGCCGCGTTATTTGCCATTGATGAGTATAATGAAAAATCGGGTAAAGATATTCCTGTAATGATTTCAGGCACGGTGACGGACGCGAGTGGACGAAACCTTTCCGGTCAGACGGTGGAGGCGTTATGGATTTCGCTGAAGCATGCCAGGCCGTTAAGCATCGGACTGAATTGTTCGATGGGTGCTGAGACCATGAGGCCGTATATCGAGGAGCTTTCTCAAAAGGCGGACTGCGGCATTAGCGCTTATCCCAATGCCGGGTTACCCAATGAGTTCGGTCAGTATGACCAGAGCCCTGTGGCCATGGCTTCATTGCTCCAGGAATTCGCGCGAAAAGGTTTGATCAATATTGCCGGAGGCTGCTGCGGCAGCACGCCGGACCATATCCGGGCGATTTGCACAGCCCTGAAAGATATTTCTCCCCGAAAAAAGCCCGACCTGCCGGTCCGTTCCGCTTATTCCGGACTTGAGCCGCTGGTTTTGACGCCGCAGATTAATTTTGTCAATATCGGCGAACGCACGAATGTGATGGGTTCAAAAAAATTCGCGGAGCTGATCAAGAATCAGGATTTTGAAACGGCATTGTCCATTGCCCGTCAGCAGGTCGAGGCTGGCGCCCAGATGATCGATATCAATATGGATGAGGCGATGCTTGATGCCAGGGCATGTATGGTGAAATTTCTCAATCTCGTTGCGGCTGAACCTGATATTGCCAGGGTGCCGATTATGATTGATTCTTCTCAATGGGACGTGATTGAAGCAGCGTTAAAATGTGTCGCCGGAAAGCCGGTCGTTAATTCCATCAGTCTCAAAGAAGGCGAAAAAAAATTCATTGAACAGGCCAGGGTTTTAAAAATGTATGGAGCAGCCGCCGTAGTGATGGCCTTTGATGAAAAGGGTCAGGCTGAAACCAGGGAACGGAAAGTTGAAATTTGCCGCCGCGCCTATCAAATTTTGACCAAACAGGTCGATTTCCCGCCGGAAGATATTATTTTCGATCCGAATATTTTCGCAGTCGCCACAGGAATGGAAGAGCATAATAATTACGCGGTGGATTATTTTGAGGCGACGCGCGAGATTAAGAAAACATTACCGCATTGCCGGGTTTCTGGCGGGGTCAGCAACGTCTCATTTTCCTTCCGGGGCAACAATCCTGTGAGGGAAGCCATGCATTCGGCGTTTTTATATCATGCGATCAATGCGGGGATGGACATGGGGATCGTCAATGCCGGCATGATTACTGTGTATGATGACATTGACCCTGATTTGCTGAAGCGCGTCGAAGATGTTCTGTTGAACAGGTCTCCTGACGCGACGGAAGAATTAATCCGTTTTGCCCAGACGGTCAGGCGTGGAGAGAAAACGGATGAAGAGGTTATGGCCTGGCGGCATGAACCGGTTGAACAGCGATTGTCTCATGCGCTTGTTAAAGGGGTTACCGATTTTATTGAAGAGGATGTTGATGAGGCGCGGAAGAAAACTCAGAAGCCTCTCGAGATTATCGAAGGACCGCTGATGGACGGAATGAACACGGTGGGGAAATTATTTGAATCTGGCAAAATGTTTCTTCCCCAGGTCGTCAAAAGCGCCCGGGTCATGAAAAAAGCCGTTGCCCGTCTTGAACCTTACATTAATCAGGGGCGGTCCGGCGAGCAGAAAAGGGCTGGAACAGTGGTCATGGCGACCGTTAAAGGCGATGTCCATGACATAGGAAAAAATATCGTCAGCGTTATTCTTGCCTGTAATAATTTTAAAGTAATCGACGCGGGCGTTATGGCATCTGCGGAAAAGATCCTTGAAATGGCGAGGGAACACGAGGCCGATATCATTAGTCTAAGCGGTTTGATTACCCCATCTTTGGATGAGATGGTCCACGTAGCCTCGGAGATGGAGCGCCTTGGCTTCGACATTCCGCTTATCGTTGGCGGCGCCACAACTTCAAAAAACCATACGGCATTAAAAATCGCGCCGGTCTATCACGGCCCGGTTGTGCATACCCGCGATGCCTCTCATTGCGTGGCCGTTTGCCGAAAGTTGATGAATTCCAAAGAGCGGGGACATTTTCTTGATGATCTAAAGAAACAATATGAGCAGCTTCGGTCGCTTATTCTCGCCGGAGCGAAAAGCGCTTCATGCGTTTCTTTAAAAGAAGCCAGGGAGAACAGGTGCCGGATTGGGTGGCGGCAGCCGGATATTGTCTGCCCGCGTTATTTGGGGATAAAGGTTTTTGAGAATTTTAACCTGGACGAGATTTCGCGTTATATTGACTGGACGCCTTTTTTCTGGGTCTGGGATTTTAAAGGAAGTTATCCTGAAATTCTGGAGGATACAGAAAAGGGTGCGGAAGCCCGGAGGATCTTTAACGACGCCCAGGAGATGCTTGAAAGAATAATTAAGGAAAAGGCTTTGCAGGCGAAAGCCGCAGTTGGTTTCTTTCCGGCAAATTCCATTTTTGAAGATATCGAAATTTACCAAGATGAGCAGCGAAAGAAAATTTTAACGACGTTTCATACTCTTCGTCAGCAGGCGGCCAAGAGTCCCGCAGAGGCAGGACAGCCCTATTACGCTTTGTCAGACTTCATTGCTTCCAAAGAAACAGGAATTCATGATTATCTTGGACTGTTTGCGCTGACAACAGGGCTTGGTTTAAGCGATTTTGTCAAACAATTCAAGCAACAGCATGATGATTATAAAATGATCATGGCCCAGGCGCTCGCGGACCGTTTGGCTGAGGCTTTTGCCGAGGCCTTGCATGAAAAAGTCCGAAGAGAGTTGTGGGGATATGCTTCGAATGAAGATTTGACCCTGAAGCAGAAACTTGCCGGAGAATATCAGGGGATCCGCCCCGCCCCGGGTTATCCTGTTTTTCCGGACCATACTCAAAAACAAGCTCTTTTTAATTTATTAAATGCTGAAAAAAATACCGGCATACAACTTACAGAGAACTTTGCGATGAATCCGGCATCATCTGTGTGCGGCTTTTATTTCGCTCATCCTGAATCCAGGTATTTTTGGCTGGGAAAGATTTGCCGTGATCAGGTTGAGGATTTGGCGCGGCGTAAAAAAGTCCCGGTTGTTGAAATAGAGAAATGGCTGGCGCCGAATATAACGCAGAGCGAATAGCGAAAAGGGAAAAAATTGTTGCGGATATTTTGAAAATCAAGTCTTTGCTGTGGTTTGTCCGCTTTTTGCACGTTGTCTTTCGCTGCTCATTTATTAACAAATGGAGGTCAATATGCCCGAAGAAAAATATGATTTTAAGCAGGAATGGCCGCAAATTAAGAAGAAATTGATTAAAATGAGCCAGGAAGCTATGGTTTTGGCAAAAAAAGGAGAAACAGAGCTTGTTAAATTTTCTCAAAAAAGCAAACTCCACCTGGATGCGGCCAGTTTGAATCTGAAAAAAGAAAAGCTTTTTTACCAGATTGGTAAAGAATATGTGAAATCCAAAGGCGCAGAAAAAAGCATGAAGATGAAAACCTTTCTGGCAGAAATGGATGAGGTTGAGAAAGAGGAGCGTCTTTTAAAGCGGAAAATTAAGTCTTCAGGAGCTTCATCATAAAGCACAAAATCTTTCGTCTCTGCTGTTTTTGAGGGAAAAGCTGAAGCCGGCTTCTATTTCATTTAGCTTGACGCGTTTCGGACCTGATAGTATAATAACCGAACTTTCGCCGTTATTATATATATAATATTAATTAGATTACAAATATAATCTGAAGCAAAGAGGAGAAGAAAAATTGGTTTTTTCAAAGCAAGAGAAACAGGATCTTATTGATCAGTTTAAAACCCACGCCAAAGACACGGGATCAGCTGAAGTTCAGGTCGCCGTCCTTTCTGGTAGAATCGATTATTTGTCGGGGCATTTGAAGGTCCACAAAAAAGACTTTCACTCACGCCGTGGCCTTTTAATGATGATCGGGCAAAGGCGTCGCCTCCTTGATTATTTAAAAAAGACAAAACCGGAAGTGTACGAAGAAACACTCAAGAAGCTGAATTTACGTAAATAAAAGATAGTCCTTTATAATTTCATGAAATTGAACATGGATGTTTATGCGGTGGAATTGAAGGATGCATCGTAATTGTAAGAAGATGAGGAGAAAAAATTATGAATTTAGGCAGGGTAGAAGTTCCTTTTGGAGCTCAAACATTAATTATTGAAAGCGGAAAGGTTGCCAAGCAGGCTAATGGGGCGGTGGTGGTCACTTATGGCGGCACAACGGTTTTGGTTACGGCGTGCATGTCCAGGGCTCCCAAGCAAGGGATAGATTTCTTCCCTTTATTAGTTGAATATCAGGAAAAAACATATTCTGCAGGACAAATTCCCGGTGGTTTTTTTAAACGTGAAGGCCGTCCCACGAAAAAAGAGATCCTGACATCCCGTGTGATGGATCGGCCCATTCGGCCGCTCTTTCCTGAAGGGTTTTTTAATGAAGTCCAGATCGTCGGAACAGTTTTAAGCAGCGATGGCCAGAATGATCCTGATTTTTTGGCGATTATCGGCGCTTCTGCGGCCCTGGAAATATCAGATATTCCTTTTTCGGGACCTATCGGCGCCGCCCGGGTTGTTCTGGTAAACGACGAATTCATCCTGAACCCTACGTATGACCAGCGAAATGCCGCTCAACTGGAGTTTATGGCGGTATCGAAAGCTGAGGGTCTTGTGATGATTGAAGGGGAGGCCCAGGAGGTTTCAGAAGACAAGGTCATTGAAGCATTGAATTTTGCCAGTCAACAAATACACCAGATTCTTGAAATTCAAAAAGAGTTGCGCAGACAGTGTGGCAAAGCAAAAGCTGCTATTGAGATAAAGTCTGCAAATCAGGCGTTATTAAGCAAAGTGAAGGAATTGGCTGGAAGACGTTTAAAGGATATCTACAAGATTGGCGATAAACAAGAACGGGAAAACGCTCGTTTGGAACTGATTGAAGAACTGGTGTCAGATATGTCTGTTTATGAAGCCTGCAGGCAATCCGAAGCTGAAGAGGTCCTGGAAGGCGACGTTTTTAAATTATTCGATTTGGTTGAGTATGATGAAGTCAGGCGGCTGATTTTTGAAGAAGGCCGCAGGGCCGATGGCCGCGGTCTTAAGGAGGTCCGAGCCATCTCGGCTGAAGTGGACTTGCTTCCCCGGACTCATGGCTCCAGTTTGTTTACAAGAGGACAAACACAAAGTCTGGCTGTAATCACCCTGGGTTCTAAAAAAGATGAACAGCTTGTGGAGTCTCTTGAGGGAACAACTTATGAGAATTTCATGCTGCATTATAATTTCCCTCCTTATAGTGTCGGGGAGGTTAAACCATTGCGTGGTCCATCCCGTCGGGATATCGGC
This sequence comes from Candidatus Omnitrophota bacterium, assembly GCA_040753435.1. GTDB lineage: Bacteria > Omnitrophota > Gorgyraeia > Zapsychrales > JANLHA01 > JAKLFA01. The sequence continues at coordinate 6,091 of JBFMEN010000041.1, forward strand.
CATGGAGCGCTGGCAGCCAAGGCGCTGAAAGCAGTTCTTCCGACCAAGGAAGATTTTCCTTATACGATACGAATTGTTTCAGAGATCCTGGAATCAAACGGTTCTTCAAGCATGGCCAGCGTTTGTTCAGGAAGCATGGCGTTAATGAGTGCGGGGGTGCCTGTTAAGGATTCCGTCGCCGGCATATCCATCGGTTTGGTAACCCAGGAAGGGAAGGATCCGATTTTGTTAACGGACATCATGGGTCTCGAAGATCATTTCGGGGATATGGATTTTAAAGTCGCTGGAACGCGCAAAGGAGTGAATGCGGTTCAAATGGATATCAAGATCCAGAATGTGGATATCGCTTTATTGAAAAAAGCTTTGGAACAGGCCAAAGAAGCCCGGTTGGGAATTTTGAGTGAGATGGAAAAGGTTATCAGCAAGCCAAGGCCGGACATTTCAGAATATGCGCCCAAGATCGTAACCGGAAAGATTCCGCAGGATAAGATCGGCGCAGTCATCGGACCTGGTGGAAAGATGATTAAAGAGATCATTGAGCGTTTTGGCTGTGAATCAATCGATATTGATGACGACGGAACAGTTTTCGTGTCCGCTGTCGGGAAAGATAATGCCCAGGACGCCATGGGTTATATTAACCGTTTTCTGGAAGAACCTGAGATCGGAAAAGTCTATGACGGCCTGGTCAAACGCGTGATGAATTTCGGGGCCTTCGTCGAGTTCTTGCCAGGACGGGAAGGCATGGTACATGTTTCAGAATTAGCTGATAAATACGTTAAGGATTGCAATGATGTCGTCAAAGTCGGCGAGCAGTTTAAAGTGAAACTGGTTGAGATCGATAAAATGAAGCGCTTTAATCTGAGTAAAAAGGCGGCAGAACAGTCCTGATTTTATAAAGTCACGAAGTCATCGGAGATTTTTGCTTTGGTGACCTTGTGACTTTTAATGAATTTCCAATTTTGTCATTTGAACAGGCCCTGTTTTAATGTTAATATGAATATTAATTCAATTATTAATTATTAAAATAGGGCTTTTTTGTTTATAGAGACGGCGAAATTTTTCTCACAGAATCATTTCCAAAAACGGGATAAATGAAAAAAGAACATATTGATGAGATAAAGGGTCTTATTATTTTTTCATTAGGACTTTTGCTGTTGGCCAGCCTGATTTCTTTTGTTCCAGAAGATCTTTCCTGGTTTACCTCGACGCCGAATGTTCCAGCCAAAAATCTTGTCCGTATTGTCGGCGCTTATGTCGCCGGAGTATCTTTTTTTGCTTTCGGTTATAGCGCCTATTTTCTGGCTATATTTCTTCTTTTTTGGAGCTGGAACAAATTTTCAGGACGGGATCTGGAATTTACGTTTTCCAAATTTCTTTCTTCGCTCGTGCTTTTCTGCTCTGTCAGCACCCTGTTCAGCATGATCGGTCCGCAAATTGAAACACTCCAGTTCGAAAGGGCTGGTTTTATTGGTTTAATCACGGCGGATTTCCTGATCAGGTATTTAGGGTGGACCGGTTCTTATATCATTCTTTTTGCCCTTGCCTCGTTGACTCTGGTCATAACAGGAGAATTTCTGGTGTCCCCGTTTCTTTTTAAGTTGGTCGAATTATTTCACGAATTATTTTCGTCGTTAAAAGAAAAAGCATCAGAGCTTCAGAAAATCAAGGCAGAAAAACCTTCCGGTAAGCCGGTCAGGAAAATAAAAGGGATTGAAGCAGGGAAAAAGGTCTTGAAGTCCGCGGGAGGAGAAGCAGTTCGGAAAGCTGATGAAGGACTGCCGGAAGAAGAGTTGGAAGAGGAGGGTCCCCAAGAGATCCGGGATGAAAGTAAACCATTTAAACCGGTCATCCGGATTGCGAAAACAGAAAAGACCGAGGTAAAGGATGTTGAACCCAAGATTCGCGGCGAATATCATTTTCCATCGCTGGACCTGCTGGATGATCCCCAGCATGAGTCTCCCGGTTCAGTTCAAAACGATCTCGAACGGGGAGCCAATATTTTAGAAACAACCTTGCGGAATTTTAACGTTCAAATCCGCGTGGCGGATGTTGAGCGCGGCCCGGTTATTACACGTTATGAACTTGAGCCTGCGCCCGGCGTAAAGGTTAACAGCATTACTGCATTGGCTGATGATATTGCCCTGGCCATGAAGGTTGCCAACGTTCGTATTGTTGCTCCGATTCCCGGGAAAAACCGTGTTGGTATTGAAGTGCCTAACAGCGCCAAGGCCGCTGTATATTTGAAGGAAGTTCTTGCTCACCCCGGTTTTCAAAATGCACGCTCTAAACTGACATTGGCGTTAGGAAAAGACATTTCCGGAAAGCCAATCATCGCGGATTTGGCTGATATGCCTCACCTGTTGATTGCCGGAACCACTGGCGCGGGAAAAACTGTTTGTGTTAACGCTATTATTATGTCGATGATTTTTAACGCATCTCCCGAAGAACTAAGATTTATGATGGTTGATCCCAAGATGGTCGAGCTTACTCCTTATAACGACATTCCTCACATGCTTTGTCCCGCAGTCACAGACGCCAAAAAGGTCTCTGCTGCCTTAAACTGGCTTGTGACTGAAATGGAAAATCGTTATAAACTTTTCCAGAAGGTCAAGGCCCGCAACATCAAGTCTTATCATGAGAAAGGGCTGGAGATGCCTTACATTGTCGTGGTTATTGATGAGCTTGCTGATCTGATGCAAGTAGCGGCAAAAACAATTGAAAGCGCGATTACCCGTCTGGCCCAGCTTTCCCGGGCCGTAGGTATCCATCTGATCCTGGCAACCCAGCGGCCCTCAGTCGATGTCATTACCGGGGTCATCAAGGCTAACTTTCCGGCGAGGATTTCTTTTAAAGTCGCTTCGAAGATAGATTCCCGTACCGTTCTTGATATGAATGGGGCTGAAACTCTCCTGGGAAAAGGGGACTTGTTGTTTATCAAGCCCGGGGACGCAAAACCGACTCGCGGACAATGCAGTTTCTTATCTGATGAAGAAGTGAGCCGGGTAATCGAGTTTATTAAAAATCAGCAGACTCCTGACTATGATGAAACGATCCTTCAACAGCAGTCTGGTTCGGGTCCCGGCGGCGGAGAACAGAGCGATGAACTTTACGATGAGGCTGTAAAGCTTGTTATTGAAACAAATCAGGCATCGGTTTCGATTCTTCAAAGGAGGATGAGACTTGGCTACACCCGCGCCGCACGTCTGATCGACATGATGGAGCAGGGTGGGATTGTCGGACCATATTGTGGAAGCAAGCCCAGGGATATTTTAGTTAACAGAGAAGAATGGTTGATGCAGCATATGGTCGAGGATGAAAAAGAGTAACGACACGCTGCGTCCTTTAATTCTTTTAAGAACGGGGTTTTGATATGCCGGAGATATCTAAACAAAAGACTGCTGGGGATTTGTTAAAACAATCAAGGGAATCCAGGAATATTTCTTTGATGACGGTTCATGAAGCGACCAAGATTCCCATGGATGTGTTAAAGGCTATTGAAGAAGGTTATTCTGTGCGCAGTCTTTCGCCTTTTTATTTAAAAGGGTTTATTAAGATGTACGCGGAATATTTGGGCGTTAACACTGAAGAAATTTTGGAGAAGCCCATACCTGTTCTGAAAAAATCGATGCAGCCGTCAAAACCCAGGATTACCCAGCTTAAGGAAAAGACGTATGCAAGCGAGGATGACTTTGAACTGGGAAAACTTGTCAGCAAGGAGCGGCAGCGTCAAATCGTTCAGGTTGTCCTTATTATTGCCGCATTGATCATGGCAACTCGTCTTATCGGATGTCTCATTCCAAAAAAACAGCCTAAATCTCCGGTTGCTCCGAAGGAGACTCCGGTTGTTTCCCCCAAAGATATCGCAGAACAAAAGCTTGTCGTCAAATCTGCTCCGGCGCCAATCGCGCCCAAACAGGAAACAAAATCCGCTTTGCCTGCCCCTTCAGAAAATGACTCCGCCGAAAAATTTGAAGAAACCGGCAAGGTTCGTTTAACGGTGAAAGCGTTGAAGGGCGGATGGCTCCAGGTGAAAGTGGATGGTAATGTTGTCATGGAGTCAACGGTGAAATCCGGAACGGCTGAAACCTGGGAAGCAAACAGTGAAATTATCATATCCGGAAGAACCATTCACAATCTTGAATTTGAATTGAATGGAAAAATGCTGGGAACGCTTGGCCGTCAGGATCGTAACGCCCGTCGAGTTGTAGTCACCACCAAAGGACTTGCGGTAAAGGGATAACTTTCCGGCTGGCACCTGCCGGCTTCCGGCAACTTGCGTTTTGCCGGATGCCGAGCGGCTGTTTGCGAGCGCTATAAAATAATCATGAATAAAATTTCTCTCATAAATCTCGGCTGCGCGCGAAATCTGGTCGATGCTCAAGGCATTCTTGGCCGGCTTGAAGAAAAAGAATTTCAGATTGTCACTGTCGATCAGGCTGACACAGTGATCATTAATACTTGCGGGTTCATTAAAGACGCCAAACAGGAATCGATCGATGCCATCCTTGACGCCATTGATCTGAAAAAATCAGGCAAGATTCATCGGATTATCGTAGCCGGCTGTTTAAGCCAGCGGTATGCCGGTGAACTCCAGAAAGAATTTCCTGAAGTCGACGCATTTGTCGGCGTGCCGCAACTTCTTCAGGAATCGGTGGTGAAGCAAACCAGTTTGACTCCGGATTATATGACTTACCTCAAAGTATGTGAAAGTTGTTATAATCTTTGCGCGTTTTGCGTTATTCCCAAGATCAAGGGAAGGTTTTCGTCGAGGAGCATGGATTCGGTTTTAGAAGAGGTTCGATTGATGGATCGACGCGGGGTTAAAGAGTTAAATATTATCGGTCAGGATACCACCGCGTACGGGCTGGACTTGTATCGGGAAAAAAGGCTGGCAAAACTTTTGCGGGCAATAGCCCGTGAGGTGAAAGAAATTCATTGGATTCGTTTATTATATACGTTTCCTTCTCATATCACTGATGAGCTGCTGGATGTGATCGCTGAAGAAAAAAATATCTGCAAGTATATAGATGTTCCTTTCCAGCATGTTAGCGACAAGATTCTGAGGGGTATGAATCGTGCGGCGACTTTGAAGGGAACGTATGCCCTTGTTGAGAAGATCCGCAAAAGGATTCCGGGCGCGAAAATCCGTTCCGCATTTATCGTCGGTTTTCCTGGAGAAGGGAAAGCCGAGTTTGACGAACTGATGGCGTTCGTGCGATGGGGGCGCCTTGACCGGGTCGGTGTTTTCACTTATTCTCCTGAAGAAGGCACGCCCGCTTTTTCGATGCCTGATCAGATTGATGATGATGTAAAAGAGCTTAGGCGCGACCGTTTGATGTGTTTGCAGCAGCAGATTTCAAAAGAGCTGAATGAAAAAATGATCGGACATGAGATGGAGGTTCTCGTTGAGGGTTATGATGAAGACCGGGGAATGTTTTTTGGGCGGAGCCAGTTTGACGCCCCTGATGTAGATGGACTGGTTTATATCAGGTCCAAGCGGAAACTTGAAGAAGGCAGTTTTGTTCAGGTGAAAATCATGGGGGCAGAGGAGTATGATTTGATAGCAACTAACTAACATCTAGCGGCTCGATAGCAGTATCAAAATTTTTTGTTGATTTGACAGAGGTTAGTTGCTTGAAAGTAAATAATATGAATATTCCAAACATCCTGACAATTTTAAGACTGGCGTTGACGCTGGGCTTTTTATATTTATTTTCAATCAATGTCGCTGCGTCCGCGCTGTTTTTTATTCTGGCAGCGGTGACGGATTTTTTTGATGGTTATTGGGCAAGGAAATATAGTCTGATTACGTCCTTTGGAAAAATTATGGATCCGATCGCTGACAAATTCCTTGTGTTATCCGCCTTTGCCTTGTTGGCCGGTAATCGCCTGATGCCATGGTGGATGTTCTGGATCTTTGCCGTCAGGGAAGTCGGGGTGACCATGTTCCGGTTCTGGGCTGCTTCGAGAGGGAAGGTGCTTGCCGCAGAGTCAGCGGGCAAGGTGAAGACTGTCTTGCAAATGGCCACCGTAATCTTTTTTTTAGTCTCCGTCATGATTTTCCCCCGGGCTTTTTTGAAGCAGGAATTTATCAACGGATCATCAGCCTTATATGCAATGGCCCTCTTTGTTTTTGATACGATGCTATTATGGATTTCTGTTATACTGACGCTGTTATCAGGCATATCGGTAATTTGGAATAATCGGATAATTTTAAAGAGATGATGGAAGATTGATTCGGTTTCCTTCATTTTTAAAGGAGTTATTATGAATGACAGTCTGGTCAAAATGATTTCTACTTTTTTCTATATAGGCCGGTGGCCGGCTGGACCGGGAACGGTTGCAAGTCTTGCCGGCGCAATCTTAGCGGTCATCTTCCACCACAATCCGCTTGTATATGCTTTAGTTTTTGCTGTCATTACGTGGGCAGGATTTAAGACATGCGGGCGAATGGAGGAAATCGAGGGAAGGAAGGATCCGGGATGTATTGTGATAGATGAGGTTTCAGGAATCATGATCGCTTTTTTTGCGCTTCCTTTAAACTGGGCAGCATTCTGGACGGCGTTCTTTTTGTTTCGTGCTTTTGACATGTTTAAAATTTATCCGGTCGGTAAATTTGAGGAAATGGGAGGCGCCAAAGGGGTCATGATGGATGATATTGTTGCAGGGATTTATACTTTTGTTATAATGCAGACTGCTGTCAAATTGGCAGGAATGATTTAATTAATAAATAAAGAGTAACAAGTGACGGGTTAGGAATAACATTGCTTTGTCACCCATCCCGGAATTGATTCTTTCGTCACTCGTTACGGGTCACTCGTCTCTTTAAAAGGAGGTTTAAATGTTTCGTTCAAGCAATCCGACATTACAAGAGGCTTTTTATGCCCAGGAACGGAGTTTTGAATCAGGAAACACTATGACGATCCAGGGAACAGTTAACAAGAGTTTTGTCTTGCTGGCATTGATCGTCTTATCGGCTTCATGGGTTTGGGGGCAGGCTCTTCAGCCGGCAGCATTACCTCAATATGGACAGGTTAATGCCGTGAATCCAGCGGCGATGGGATATGCAGGAATTGGCGCTATTGGGGGTTTTATTGTAGCCATGGTCACTGTATTTAAACGCGAATGGGCCAGGTTCACAGCACCGGTTTATGCCTTGCTTGAAGGCCTTTTTCTGGGCGGGATCTCAGCAGTTTTTGAAATGCAGTATCCTGGCATTGTGATCCAGGCCGTCTCATTAACGTTCGGGGTTGCGTTGACCATGCTGGGGATTTATAAATCAGGACTCATTAAGGTGGACCAGAAGTTCATTATGGGGGTGGCTTCGGCAACGGGAGCGATTGCCCTTGTTTACATTGTGAATATTGTGCTCGGTTTTTTTGGCCGAGGAGTGCCGTTCGTAATGAGCAGCGGGCCCTGGGGGATTGGGTTCAGCGTAATCGTATGCGGCATCGCGGCATTTAATTTGATCGTTGACTTTTTTATGATTGAGGAGTTTTCCCGGATCGGAAGTAAGAAACATATGGAATGGTATGCCGCTTTCAGCTTAATGGTGACGCTGGTCTGGCTTTATCTGGAGATATTGAGGCTGCTTTCAAAAATGAATCAGCGCCGGTAAATATCAATAAAATATTCATTGGTGTAACATTGTAGGGACGTTGCAATGCAGCGTCCCTGATTTTTTATAGACGCACCGACGCCATTTCTTCATAAATTGAACCATGAGCGGAAAGAGTGCTTTTACAGAAAACGATGGCGGTGGGGCGGGTTTCAATAAAAACAGTTTGGATTTTCTCAAGCGCATGGATGATGGAGCGGCTCTCGTCCGATGTTTTGCAGCGGGCCAGGGTAAGATGCGGGATAAATTCCTCACGGTCTTTCGGAAGACCAAGTTTGGCCAGTCCATTATTCATATGCTCAAACAGAGACTTTGTTTCAGCCTCTCCTTCAGATATACTGGCCCAGACAATACGTGGTTTTTGTTTATTGGGAAAGACGCTGACCGAATTTATTATGAGCCCAAACCCGGAAGGCTGATCAAACATCAGTGGGAAGGCTTCAGTGATCTGCTTCACCCGCTTTAAATCCTGATCTCCTAAAAATCTTAAAGTAATATGTATATTCTCAGGTTTTACCCAGCGCGCTTTAGCGCCCGTTCTTTTTAAGTTTTCCTGAATGAGTCCGAGTTCTTTTTGAGTGTCTTTTGAAATCGTTAAGGCGATGAAGCACCGTATCGTCATTGTTTCCTATGAAAGAAATTCCAGTAACAATTTTAAAGCCTGTGTGGCGGCCTTTTGTTTGATCTGTAGGCGGGAGCCCTGAAATTTGAATTTTAGCGACAATGTTTTTAATTCAGTGGCCACTGCTATGTAAACAAGGCCGACGGGCTTTCTTTTTGAGCCTCCGCCGGGTCCGGCGATTCCGGTGATCCCGATACCAAAGTTCGTTCCGTGGATGTCTCTTACGTTCGACGCCATGGCTTCCGCAACTTCACTGCTGACGGCCCCTTTTTCTTTAATAAGGGCTTCAGGGATACTCAGAATTTTCACCTTCGCCGCATTGCTGTAGGCAATAACGCCCAGAACAAAGGCTTCAGAAGAGCCGGGAACATTGGTCAAACGATTGGAAATCAAACCGCCTGTACATGATTCAGCTGCGCTCAAGTTTTTTTGCCGTCTTTTAAGGAGCGTGATAATTTTTTCTTCCAGGTTCATGGATTTATTATAAAACTAAAATTTAAAAGAAAAAGGGGAAAAATAAAGAGCATGAAAAATCCCGTCAGAAAACATCGGTTTTAAGGACAAGGATTTTTCCTTCATCAATTTGTCCCATGATATAATAAGTTTGCGAAGCGAAAATGATTGGAGGCCTTCAATGTATTTTTTCCATCCATCAGAAATTGCGGAAATGGCTATGCAGGTTGAACAACAGGGGATGGATTTTTATAATTATTTGGGCGCTTATCACCAAAAGCTTTCCAAACTCTTTCTTTATTTGGCCAAACAAGAGGAAAACCATTGCTTTTTGTTTCAACAGATGGCCGAGCAGATGAAGGCTGAAGCCATAGAAAAAGAGTATTCGATTGATGTTAAATCCATGCTTCGGGAATCTTTTGATGGCCTTGAAGAAACTGCCTTCAGTATTAAGAAGCTGGCCCAGAATACGCCCATTCAATCGATTGATATGAGGCAGTTTTTTTCAATTGCTATTGATGCAGAAGAACAAAGCATCGATGTTTATCAGCATATTCAGGAAAGCTTCACGGATGATTGGGCCCGGATACTTTCCAGCATTATTAAAGAAGAACATAAACACCGTAATATTTTATTGAGGTTTAAAAAAGAGGCAGGAATTTCGACTTAATTTTGTAAAAATCCTATCTTTTTCTTCCTTATTCAGTTTATTTTCTAAAAGACTGCGGTTTTAGCCCTTGACTTTTACGATTGCGTAAATTATATTATATCAACATACTTTCGGGATGAATGGGTGAAATTCCCAGCTGGTAGTGACTATGAATGAGTTGTTCATGGAAGCCTACGACCCTCGAACCGGAGCTTGGATGTGATTGAAAACAAAGCGGTTTGGGGTGGATCAAGTGAAACCTGTGATTGCACAGGAACTAATCTTGAGCCAATAGTTAAAGCCTAGATGGGAGAAAGTATTTCGATCAAAGTCAGATTCTTGAACTTTTATTGAAGAGTTTTTACCCTTGATTTATCCCGAGAATAGTCTCGGGATTTTTTTTGAATTTTTAAGACAACCATTAACCAAGAGAGTTAAACGATGTTCAACCCGATTGAAGAAATTCTGGAAGAACTTAAACAAGGCCGGATGATTGTTGTGATGGATGATGAAGGCCGGGAAAACGAAGGTGATCTTTTGATCGCGGCGGAATTTTGCACGCCGGAAGCGATAAATTTTATGGCCAAAAACGCATGCGGGTTAATTTGCGTGCCTATGGAGGCAGATCGTCTTAATGAACTGGGACTGCACCCTTTGAAAGAGAATTTTTTGTCCCATCATCCGCATCAGAAGAGCACGACGGGTTGGGCAATTTCGGTTGATGCGGCACGCGGGATAACAACTGGGATTTCTGCCCATGATCGTTCTTATACGGTCAAGCTTTTGATTGATCCGGAAACAACTCCTGCAGATCTGGAAACGCCCGGTCATTTGTTTCCGTTACATGCACGGCGTGGAGGGGTTCTGGTCAGGGCAGGGCATACCGAGGCATCGGTCGACCTGATGAAGCTGGCAGGACTTTATCCTGCGGGGGTCATTTGTGAGATTATGAATGATGACGGGACAATGGCGAGAACGGAAGATGTTAGAATTTTTGCCAAAAAAAATGGATTGAAGATTTGTTCGATCGCTTCTCTGATTGAACATCGGCGCAAGTATGAGCACATGATTCATCGGGTTGTGGAATCGACAATCCCGACTGAGTATGGCATGTTTCAGGTTGTCGGGTACAGTTCGACGGTAGACGAACATCTTCATCTGGCATTGATTCGGGGTGATGTCGACGGGGCTACTCCTGAAATGGTGCGGGTCCAGTCTGAGTGCCTGACAGGTGATGTTTTTGGCTCGCTTCGTTGTGATTGCCGTCAGCAATTAAATGCGGCCATGAGGATCATCAGTGAAGAGGGCCGCGGAGTCATTTTATATATGAGGCAGGAAGGGCGAGGGATAGGTCTATTAAATAAACTGAAGGCATATAATCTGCAGGATGAGGGGATGGATACAGTGGAGGCGAACGAGGCCCTGGGGTTCGGAGACGATCTGAGGGATTACGGTATCGGCGCGCAGATCTTAACAGATCTGGGTGTCAAACAGATCCGATTGTTGACGAATAATCCCCGAAAGATCGTCGGTCTTGAAGGTTACGGTCTTAAAGTCGTCGAGCGTGTGCCTTTGAAGATAGAACCTACGGATTTTAATAAAAGATATCTTGAAACAAAGAAAGATAAACTGGGACATCTGCTTTAATCGGTGCGACCATGACTCGGCAATCATCAAAACAGCAAAAAATATATGCTATCGTTGTTTCCGATTTCAACCGGTTTATCACAGATCGTTTGCTGGATGGCTGTTTGAGAGAGCTGAAGAATAAGGGTGTTACGGAGAGGGACATTAAAGTCGTGAGGGTTCCCGGGGCTTTTGAGATTCCGGTTGCAGCCCTTAAATTAACCAAAAAACGTTCTGTATGTGCGGTGATCACGTTAGGCTGTATAATCAGAGGAGAAACCTACCATTTTGAGGTTGTGGCGGATAACGCCGCCCAAGGGGTGATGAGGGTTTCACTTGATTCCGGTAAACCTGTAATTTTCGGGGTGATCACGACTGAAACCGTTGACCAGGCCTATAAACGCTCGGGTGACGGCGATGAACATAAGGGCGTCGAAGCGGCTCGCGCAGCGGTTGAGATGGTGGAAACTTTGACGAAAATCTGATACACTGAAGACCTCTTATTTACTGTTCTTTTTAATCAGGAGATGGTGATGAGAAAACGAACACAGGCCAGGGAATTTGCTTTAATCATTCTCTACCAGAAAGAAGTTACCCGTTTTGAAATTCAGACGGTTGTCGATAATTTTTTACAGCAGGAAGAAAAGGTTGACCCGGAGGTTAGGACGTTTATGGAGCGACTTGTGTTTGGGATTCACCTGAACCTAGAGAAGATCGACGAAAAAATATCTCTTTACGCCACGAACTGGCAACTCAAACGCATGGCGGTAATTGATCGGAATATCTTGCGCCTTGGTCTGTATGAACTGTTGTTCGCCGATGATATCCCTCCCAAAGTGACCATTAACGAAGCTGTAGAACTTGCCAAAAAATACGGTGATGTGGAATCCAGCAAATTTGTTAATGGCATTCTTGATAAAATCCACAAGACAGAAATTTTGATGAAAAAAAGTGGCAATGATGCTTAAAGCAGATCTGCATATCCATTCTTCTTTCTCCGATGGTTCGGATAGTCCGGAACAAGTTGTCGAGATTGCGATCGGGAAGGAGCTGGGATGTATTGCCTTGAGCGACCACGATACGGTTGATGGTTTGGAGCCGGCTTGGGCTGCAGGCAGGGAAAAGGGAATCGAAGTTCTGTCCGGTGTAGAGTTATCGACGTATCTGAATGGAGCAGATATTCATATTTTGGGTTATTGTTTCGACATTTATCATCCACGTTTAACAGAAAGGCTTCAATTCTTTTGCCAGGTGCGGCTTGAGCGCGTTAAAAAGATCGTCGCCAAGTTAAATCAGATGGGTATTCCGATTAAGGAGGAAGAGGTTTTGTCACTGGCCCCTTTCGGTGCGGTGGGACGGCTGCATGTGGCTAGGGCCTTGTTGAAGGCGGGGTATGTTCAGCAGATTGAAGAGGCATTTGACCGTTTTATTGCGGAAGGCAGGTCGGCTTATTTTCCAAAATCGGAACAGACGCCTTTTGAGGCCATTAACCTGATCCATGCTGCCGGAGGTGTGGCTGTTATGGCCCATCCGATGGTCACGATGCGGGACGAGTTAATCTCTTCATTTGTGAAAGAAGGCCTGGACGGACTGGAGGTGTGTTATCCGAATACACCCCCAAGACTCACTGAATTTTATGCAAGACTGGCGGATAAACACGGTTTGATCAAAACCGGAGGTTCAGACGCCCACGGTCGTTTCCGCGATTATAGTCCCATCGGAATTGTTCGCGTTGACTACTCTGTAGTTGAGCAGTTGAAGCAAAAGGCTTTAAAATATAAAAGTTGAAGTCGTGAGAGGGTTTTCAAATGACGGATGTCGAGTGCATGCAGCGTGCCCTGGATTTGGCAAAAAAGGGAATCGGGAGGACAAACCCCAATCCTGCCGTAGGGTGTGTCATCGTAAAAAATGATCGCATCATCGGAGAAGGCTGGCATCGACGATGCGGCGGGCCTCACGCCGAGATTCTCGCCTTGCGTAATGCAGGGGCGGGCACTTCAGGAGCGACCATGTTTTTGACCCTCGAACCTTGTTATCACCAGGGCAGGACGCCACCCTGTGTGGACGCTGTCTCAAGGAGCGGTGTCAAACGGGTTGTGATCGCGATGCCGGATCCCAATCCCAAGGTGCGCGGACGATCTATTAAAAAACTTCGTTCGGCCGGTATTCCGGTAGAAACCGGTGTTCTTGAACAAGAAGCCCGGGAGATCAACCGACCATTTATCAAGTGGATAACATCGCGCATACCCCTCGTCACCATTAAAACAGCCCAGACAATGGACGGAAAGATAGCATCCTCCGACGGTCAATCCAAGTGGATCACCTCAGAATCGGCCAGGAAATATACGCGTACTTTCCGAAATCAGTTCGACGCGATTTTAGTTGGTATTAATACCGTGCTCAGCGATGAACCTGAGCTCAACCCCGGTATTCATTCTAAACCCTGGACAAAAATTGTCCTGGACAGCCGGCTCAGGATTCCTTTAAATGCAAAATTGTTTCGTGATTTTAAGACCATCGTGGTTGCCACAGAAACCAGGGGCCAGAAGGCTACTCGTTTAAAAAGGCAGGGGGTTGAAGTCCTTAGCCTGCCAGTAGAGTTAAACGGCAGGTTTTCTTTTGAAACCCTTCTTAAGGAATTAGGTAAAAGGGAGATCACTAACGTGTTGATTGAAGGGGGCAGCGGGGCTATCGGCAGTGCCTTGAAGGAGAAGGCCGCTGACCGCTTCTTAACCGTGATTGCTCCCAAAATTATCGGAGACCAGCAGGCCGTAAGCGCAGTGGACGGGTTAAAAATCAAAGACGTAAACAAAGCGGTCCGGCTGGAGGTTGAGAAGGTTTCAGAGATCGGTGGGGACTGGGTTTTTGAAGGAAACGTCAGATATTAATTTGTGACTTTGAGTCCTGTGATTTTTTAAAGAAGGAGCGAGCATGTTTTCAGGAATCGTTGAAGAAAAAGGTATTATTAAGAATATTAACCGGAAGAAAAATCTGATCACGATGTACGTTGAGGCCGACAAGGTCATTAAGAGAACCAAGATCGGCGACAGCATCGCTGTCAATGGCGTGTGCCTGACTGTCACGGGTATAAAGGAAAAGGTTGCAGCATTTGATTTGATGAAGGAAACGCTGGATTTCACGACATTGGGGGAGGCTGGGCCGGGAGCAGAAGTTAATCTGGAACGGGCGTTAAAGGTCAGCGACCGGATCGGAGGTCATTTTGTTTCCGGGCATGTAGACGGCATGGGCGTTTTGAGAAAAAAAGTGGCCATGGAAAATTACGTCGAATGGCAGATCGAACTCGATCGAAAACTTATGCGCTATTTGGCTCCCAAAGGGTCGGTAACGATTGATGGGGTAAGCCTGACTATTGGCTGGGTTAAAAAGAAGACTTTTTCAATTTATCTTATTCCGCATACTTTGGAAGTGACGACTTTTGGAAATAAAAAAGTCGGACAGAAGTTTAACATCGAAACTGACGTTCTGGCCAAATACATTTTGCATGGTCGGGAATGGGAACGCCAGGAAAATTCTATGTTATAATAAAAACCTTATGAATAAACGCATCGTCATTACAGGCTTGGGCGTTCTTGCTTCTAACGGGAATGGGCGTAAGGAGTATTGGCAGGCCTTGCGCGAAGGCAAGCCCGGATACGACAAGGTTACACTTTTTGAAACCGGGGAATTCGCGGTTGATATCGCCGCAGAAATTCGAGACTTTGACGCCTCGGTTTATCTTGGCAAAAAAGGTTTGAGAACACTTGATCGCAGCACACGGCTTTTAGTTTCAGCGAGTAAAATGGCGATTGCCGACAGCGGGTTTGAAATCACGGATAAAAACACCGGCAGTTGCGGTGTTTCTGTAGGGACAACCCTTGGAAGTGTTAAAAGCATTGCCGATTTCGACATAGTGACCCTGACTGAAGGACCTCGTTATGTCAACCCTGCCCTGTTTCCCAACACTGTCATTAATTCTCCTGCCAGCCAGGTTTCGATCTGGAATAACATTCAGGGATTTAATAATACACTGGCCAGCGGATTCACCACAAGTATCGATGCCATGATGTATGCCGCGCATCAAATCAACCTCCATGATTCAAAATATGTTTTGGCCGGCGGGGTTGAGGAAATGTGTAATTATACTTTTTGGGGATTTTATGCGCTTCAGTTTTTATCCGGATCAGTTAAAGGACAGGAATTTGTTAATTGCCCTTTTGATCGTCGTAGAAACGGGATTGTGTTTGGTGAAGGGGCGATGCTGATGTCCATGGAACCGCTTGAACACGCTAAATCCAGAAACGCGAAGATCATGGGGGAAGTCGTTTCTTTCGGTTATGAGTTTGACCCGTTCCGAATCCATAAATATAATCCGAAAGGAACGGGTTTAAAAGGCGCGATGAACAAAGCTTTGGAAAATGCCGGTATGGAGCCGCGCGATATCGACTGTATTTTTGCCAATGCGAACTCAACGCCTTCCGCAGACCGTATCGAAGCGGCGGTAATTAAGGAAGTGTTCGGGGAGCATGGAAAAAAAGTGCCGGTCACGGCGACCAAGTCAATGACCGGCGAATGCTATAGCGTGTCCGGCGGGATGGCGGTAGCCGCTGCCCTCGGCTCGCTGGATGGCAATTTTATTCCTCCGACAATTAACTATCTGGAGTTTGATCCGGAATGCGATTTGAATGTTATCGCCAACAAATCAGTTCAGGCGGATTTGATCAATGTTATGGTTGTTAATTTTTCACCGAGTGGCGCAAATACATGCATGATTTTGAGGAAAATCAGAGATTGATTTTTTCAATTTGATGGGTTGTTAAGTAATTTGGAATTCAGGAATTGTAACTGTAAATATTAGTGGCGGCAAATATGAAAGCATTTAAGGGAAAAGTGGCATTGGTGTCCGGCGGTTCCAGGGGAATCGGTCGGGCGATCTGTTTGATGCTCGCCAACGAGGGCGCGGATGTAGCCTTTAGTTATTTAACCAATAAAGAAAAGGCCGATGAGCTTGTCAGGCAGATTGAGCAAAAAGGCGTCAGATGCCTTGCATCTAAAGTCGACGTGCGGGATTTTGAAGCCGTCAAAAGCTGGGTGTCCGGGGTGAGAGAAAAATTCGGCGGTCTTGATTTTCTTGTTAACAATGCGGGGATTGTTCGTGACAAACCTTTGATGATGATGCTGGAAGAGGACTGGCATGATATTATCGGTACGAATCTCGACGGGATGTTTAATGTGGTCCGGGCCAGTATCGTTACTTTTTTGAAACAACGTCGGGGTAATATTGTGAACATTTCTTCGGTGAGCGGATTGATCGGCTTGTCAGGACAGACAAATTATTCCGCGGCCAAAGGGGGGATGAATTCTTTCACAAAAGCCCTTGCGAAAGAAACGGCCGCGTACGGCATCAGAGTGAACGCAGTTGCTCCGGGCTTTATCGAGACGGACATGCTTTCTTCAATGGACGCCCAGCAGCAGGAAAAGATAAAAACCATGATTCCCTTTGCGCGTTTCGGAAGTGCTGATGAAGTCGCGGCGGTTGTTCGTTTTTTACTCAGTGAAGAATCTTCCTACATCATCGGGCAGGTGATTCAGATGGATGGTGGGCTTGCGATCCGCTGAGAAATCAAATTCATTTGTTTATTGAATCAGATATCCTGAAAGGAGACAGGCATGCAATTAGATATTGCCGAAATTCAACAGATTATTCCGCACCGCTATCCGTTTTTGTTAATCGATCGTATAGTGGAGCTTGAGCCCAATGAGAAACTGGTGGCGATCAAAAACGTGTCGGTCAACGAGCAGTTTTTTCAAGGGCATTTTCCTGAGGAGAAAGTTATGCCGGGGGTGCTGATTACTGAAGCGATGGCACAGGCCGGGTGCATTTACTTTTATTATTCTAAAAACAAACAGGGGAAAAAGCTTATCTACTATCTCGGGAAGATTTCCGTCAAATTTTATGCGCCTGTCGTCCCAGGCGATCAGCTGCGGATTGAAGTCAAGACAGTGAAGCTCATGTCGGCGGCGGGAGTGCTGCAGGGGGAGGCGTTTGTCGGAGAAAAGAAAGTCGCTGGCGGCGAGTTCGTTTTTAGTACCAAGGAAATTGAATGATCCATTAAGGAAACAATCTGAACGATCAAGGGAGGGAGGCGGTCTCCCTCCCTTTTTTAATTGGAAATAATCATAATGAATGACCGAAAAAAGATTTTGGTGATTGGCGGCGGGCCATCCGGCATGATGGCAGCGATTAGTGCGGCTGAATCAGGCGCTTCCGTTATTCTTTTAGAAAAGAATGACAGCCTCGGCCGGAAACTTTTGCTGACCGGAAAGGGACGGTGCAATCTCACCAATGCCGTCTCTCTTGAAGAATTCCTGAAGAGATTCGGGCGTAACGGGTCGTTTCTCAGGGATGCGTTTAAAGTTTTTTTTAACAAAGACCTGATGAAATTTTTTGAAAAGCGCGGGGTCCGTCTCAAGGTTGAACGTCAGCAGCGCATCTTTCCGGAAAGCGACCGGGCATCCTCAATTTTAAGCGCCCTGAATAAAGCCCTGAAAGATCAAGGCGTGGATGTCTGTTTGAACTCCTCTGTCAAAAAGATCGTGGTCAGGGAGGCTCAAACTGAAGGGGTTGAATTGGCCGGAGGGAAAGTTATTTCCGGTGATGCGATCATTATTGCCACAGGCGGTTGTTCCTATCCCTGGACAGGCTCAACCGGAGACGGTTTTGAATTCGCTCGCCGGACGGGTCATGCTGTGACTTCATTGCTGCCGGCTTTGTGTGCACTTGAAACAGCGGAAGGGTTTCCAAAGGCGCTGGAAGGATTGACATTAAAAAACATTTCTCTCGTTTTTAAAAGCGGAAAGAAAAGAATCAAAACAGAGGTAGGCGAGCTTTTATTTACGGCCAGAGGAGTTTCGGGGCCATTAGTGATTTCTGGCAGCGGATTGGTTGCAGAGTGGCTTGAGCAGGGAATGGAGGTCACGGCCGACATTGATTTAAAACCCGGTTTATCTGCAGACGAGGTGGAGGCGAGGCTGATCAGGGAATTTAAAGAGTCGCCCAAAAAGACGACAGGAGTTTTGTTAAAAAAGTTTTTGCCTTTGAGGATAATTGAGATATTTTTAAAGGTGGCAGATATCAGTTATGAAAAACGGGTCAATCAGATTACTCAAATTGAACGCCAGCGATTGGGAGCCTTGTTCAAGAGGTTTAGATTCAATATCGTTCGCAGTAGCGGTATTAAGGCTGCGATGGTGACACGAGGCGGCATTTCAGTAAGCGAGATTAATCCCCGGACCATGCAATCCCTGCGGATCAAAGGTCTGTTTTTTTGTGGAGAAGTAATCGATGTCGATGGAGATACAGGCGGATTCAATTTACAGGCTGCCTTTTCAACTGGATTTTTGGCTGGAAAATCGGCAGGTGCATAACTATAAAACGATTAATTTAAATTGAGGAGATTTTTTATGCCAGAACAACGAAGATATCATCGGATGAAAATCCATTTGCCCGTATGTTTTGAAACGGAAAACCCGGTCTCCTTCATATGTTCCAGCACAATCGACATCAGCCCAACGGGATTAGCCATCAGACTGGAGGGGCCCATTAAACAAGGACAGTTTGTGACTTTATCTGTGGAGATAAATCCGGAGAAGACGGTTAAAGTGGACGCGGAGGTTATTTGGGTCAAGAAGAAGATAAGGAATGGAGAGGAAGAGTACCGGGCGGGTTTGAAGATTATCGATAAAATGGATAAGGATGAGACTGAATTCATCCGGTTTGTCGCAAAAAAAATGACGGAGATATTTAAAACGCAACAATAGCGCGAACTTTTATAATCCAAGGTAAATTTTAATGTTCATTTTTTATTGTAGATCCTCAACATTTTAGTAAAAACGTTGAGGATTATTTTTTTTCTGATATGATACTTACGTAATTTCCCCAAATTTTTTCTAAAAAAGGAGCCCGTCTGAATAGCAATTTTTATTTCCTTATAATCGGTGGGCTTGGTTTTTTCTTCTTCGGAATGAAAACCATGTCGGAAGGGTTGAAGAAAGTTGCGGGCGAAAGGCTTAAGGGCTTCCTTCATATGGTAACCAATGTTCCGGTTGTTGGAGTCTTGGTCGGGACATTGGTAACTTGTCTGATCCAGTCTTCAAGCGCGACAACCGTAATGGTTGTCGGTTTTGTGAATGCCGGATTATTGTCACTGAAGCAGGCTATCAGCGTTATTATCGGCGCAAATATCGGAACGACCTTCACAGCATGGCTTGTGTCATCCATGTCTGTTTTGAATGTCACCAAGTATGCTATGCCGCTGGTCGGAATAGGTTTCGCGATGACGGCATTAGGGGTTAACAGAAAACGCAAGTTTTGGGGCGAAGTGTTGTTGGGTTTCGGGATGCTGTTTATCGGTCTGGGATTGCTGAAAGACGCGTTTGGCCCATGGAAAGACAGCGAGCAAATTAAAAATATTTTTGTCGTGTTCTCACAAAGCCCTCTCCTGGGAGTGCTGGTTGGAACGGTTTTCACCGTTCTGCTTCAAAGTTCTTCAGTGACAGTTGCCATCATCCAGGTGCTTGCCTTTAATGGGTTGATCACCTTTGACGCGGCTGTTCCGTTAATTCTTGGGGACAATATCGGGACCACAATTACCGCTCAGCTTGCCGCTATCGGTACAAATTATAACGCCAGACGGGCGGCCATGTCACATACCTTGTTTAATCTTATAGGAGTTTCTTACATTATTGTTTTTGTTTATTTTGGATGGTATCAGCGATTTATCGACTTTATTATCCCCGGGGCAATTACGCTTAAGAATGTGATGTTTTATATCGCCGTTTCACATTCCTGTTTCAACATAGTTAACGCCATTGTTTTTCTTCCTATGATTCCTGTCCTTGAAAAGATAAGTATTTGGGCGGTTCCAAAAAAGAAAGGGGCGGAAGACATAGGTCCTCAATATTTGGAGAAGCATCTTCTGGATACCCCTCCTCTGGCTATGCAGCAGGTGAAGAGCGAGATTGTTTACATGTTAACTGTGGCCCATAAAGCGGTTAATGCGGCCATTCAAGGATTTATGGGTAATGACGAGGCATTGCTGAATAAAGCGTTAAGTTATGAAAAGGCCACTGATAATCTTCAATCCGAGATCACGCAGTATGTGATAGACCTCTCCCAGCGACAGCTTAATCCTGAGGAATCGCAAGGTATTCCGGTTTTGATTCATTATGTAAACGACATTGAACGCATGGGCGATCACGCCAAGAATATCGCGGAGTTGACGCATTCAAAAATTGATATGGAAATTAGATTTTCAGATGTGGCTGTTGAAGAATTAGGTGTGATTAACGGAAAGCTCGAGGAGCTTTTGTCCGGCACGGAGAACACGCTAATAAAACAAGACGTGAAGAGGGCGACTGATCTTTTGGATGTAGAGAATAAGATTAATGAATTGCAGATTAAGCTGAAGGAATCGCATATCTGCCGGATGAACCAGGGAGTGTGCGATATTAAAGCTAATTTTATCTTCCTTGATTTTATTGACAACATTGAGAAGATTGCGGATCACCTGACGAATATCAATCAGGGCATTATCGGAAGGATGCAGTGGAGGGCTTATGCCAAGGATCGGCCTTTAGCTCATCCGCAATAAACATTTCGTCCATTCAAGAAAGGGGCTTCAATGCCTTTAAAAATTCTTATTGTTGACGACGATGATTTGACACTTAAGTTATTGACCAGGCGTCTCGAGTCTGCCGGGTATAAAGTGATTGCTGCTCAGACTGGTGAAGGGGCCATGAAGCAGGTCAATTTGGGAAAACCTGACATTATTTTAATGGATATCCTTCTCCCTGATATGCAGGGTTCTGATGCGGTCAAGATGCTTCGGGAGAGAACCGATATTTCAAAAACCAGGATTATCTTTTTATCTTCAATTATCTCGTCAGATGGTGAAAACGAGCAGGGGATAAAGGTAGATGGGACCTTTTATCCTGCGATAGCCAAGCCTATCGATTTCAGGCTTCTGAAAAATCTTTTGGATTAAAGACCAGTCCTCACAATCAAAGGAAAACACGACTTATTCAGACAAGCTGTTGAGGTCGTTTTTTATTCTTTGCTTTGCCCTTAACGATAAAGAATATTTACGGGGATTCATGATGGTTGTCAAACTATCGGGATAGAGGGCCAGGGTTTTTCGAATGATTTTGATTTGATTAAAGCAGAAAACGCACGTTTTACAAATTGCCAAATGTGCCATCAATGCTGCCTTCTCCTTGATGGACAGTTGCCGTTCCAAACTTTTTGACATAAGAGCGGTTGCTTTTTTACAGGAAATATTTTCTTGGGTCATAGGTTTCTTTCAAACCAGTTTTGTTCTAAGCAGGTACGCATCTGTAATCGTGCGCGATGAAGCATTACCCATAAATTTGTCGGCGTAATGCTTAGAATCTTACAGATTTCCTCTGTTTTCATTTTGTCGATTTCTCTTAATGTAAAAGCAAGCGCTGTCGTCTCGGGCAGCTTGCTTAAGCATTTCTCGAAAACAACCCAGAATTCCTGATTTTCACTAAGCTCACGGGGGTTGGCACTCCAATTGGTCGGATATTTTAAAGGATATTCTGTCTGATCGAAAAAGGAATCAATGGTCATTTGTTCCTGTTCGTTTTGAAGATTTGTCACCGGGATCTCACGGTACCTTTTTCGAAAATAATCGATCATCTTATGTTTAAGGATCCCGATCAGCCAGGTACGCTCGGTGGAACGGCCCGAAAAACTTTTTCTGGCTTTTAACGCGGCCAGGAAGGTTTCCTGCACGGCATTTTCCGCATCTTGAGGGTTTCTAATCCTGCTCAAAGCGAAGCGATAAAGGTAATCACCATAAAGATCTACCCAGTCATCAACATTAGAAAGCTTATTTTTGGTCTTTTTCTCCGCCGGCATCATCACTCCTTACGGTTGTAATGTATCAGGTAAAATTCGTTTTGGCAAGTTTTTCAGAAGGGATGTAAGTTTTGGAATGACGGACCGACTAAAATTCACTTAATCCTTACATCAATAATTTCTCAAATCATTAAAGGTGGCCAATGAAAAGGTTTTGTTATGTCTGCGAATTTGTGCATAAAGATCCCGAGAACCCGCAAAAGACGGCGAACGTGGAGCGACATATTTTTATATTTGTTTTCAGAAAGAAGAAGAGAGGGAGGGATGCCCCGAAGAACCGTTTGACCCAATGGTGGAACCCGTTGACCCCTGAAACCCCTGATCTTGAACGAGAAGAGTAAGCTTTTATCTTTTTTGGGAAATAAATTAATCAGGGACGGACTTTTAAGTCTGTCCCTGTTTTTTTTTGTCGCGATTGACGGAGCAAAAAGGAGATGCTAGAATAGGCTCCTCTGTTATTGTTAACTAGAAGATTTTTTTGGTAAAAGCTGATAAGAGAAGGGCTTGTGATAGGCGCGGCTTTAATTTGAAAGAACACAGTTGTGTTCGTTCGAATTTCAGATTTGATAAATTTTGAGGAATGACGGGAAGTAGCGCAGCTGGCTAGCGCGCATCGTTCGGGACGATGAGGTCGGGGGTTCAAATCCCCCCTTCCCGACCATATAAGAGACAAGAGCACAGGAGCACATGTGCACATGAGGATCGCAGGAATACAATGTGTTTTTCCAAGTGTTCATGTGCCTATGTGTTCATGTGCTCTTTTGTTAAGGAAATTCAATGGTCCAATTACATGTTTATTTTCGCGGGATTGTTCAGGGAGTCGGCTTCCGTTACACCGTTCACCGATATGCAACGGGTCTTGGTTTAAAAGGTTGGGTGAGGAATCTTCCCGACGGGCGGGTGGAGATGAAGGCTGAAGGGGAACGTCAAGAGCTTGAAGATCTCCTTTCCCGCATCGCAGATCATTTCCAGGAATCTATTCGTGACAGAGAAGTGTATTGGGAGGAACATTTGCAACAGCAGTTCCATGATTTCAGGATAACCTTTTAAATGAAAAAAGAACAGGCCAGGCAACGCATCCATGAATTGGTGGAAGAGATCAACCGGCATAACCGGTTGTACTATGTCGAAGACCAGCCGGAGATTTCCGATGCCGAATATGACGCGCTGATGAAAGAGCTGCAGTGTCTGGAAGAGATGTTTTCTGATTTGGTCGTTCCTGAATCTCCCACCCAAAAAATAGGCGCTGAAGTTTTTTCTTTGCGAATGAATCTTAAGGCTCCAACGATAGGGGCTTCTGAAGAACGGGAGGGTGTGACTAAAACCGTGCGTCATCGCGTTAAAATGTTTTCCCTTGATAACACGTATTCTTTTGATGAGCTGAGTAAATGGCAGGAACGTGTCCAGAAAGCATTGGGTGATCAACCGATTGAGTTTGTAGCTGAGTTAAAGATTGATGGGGTCAGCGCGTCGCTGGTTTTTGAAAATGGCGAGTTTGTCTTAGGGGCGACGAGGGGTGATGGAACGACCGGAGAAGATGTGACCGCCAATATCCGCTTGATCAAAGATCTTCCGAAAAGCCTTAAGGTTAAAACAACTCCTGATATTTTTGAGCCAAGAGGAGAGGTTTTTATGCTTCGTGAGGATTTTGAGCTGATTAATAAAGCCCGGAGCGAGAAAGGGCTTCCTTTGTTCGCTAATCCAAGAAATGCGACCAGCGGATCGTTAAAATTACTGGATCCCCGTCTCGCAGCAGAACGGCATTTGCGTTTTTTTGTCCATTCCTTCGGTTCCATTCAAGGGTTTCCGGACTTTCCATCACAGTGGGAGTTTTTGCAGTTTGCCAAAAACGCCGGATTGCCGGTCAGTCAGTATAATGCCTTGTGCTCTTCTTTTGATGGAGTGCTGGCGTTCTGTCAGAAGTTTCAGGAGTCAAGGGAGAAAATTCCTTATGATGTCGACGGAGTGGTCATAAAGGTGAACGATCTTGATCAGCAAAAGCAGTTGGGGGAGACCATGAAGAGCCCGCGGTGGGCGGTTGCGTATAAATTTCCCGCTCAACAGGCGACGACCAAAGTCCTGAGGGTGGATGTCCAGGTGGGGCGAACCGGTACTTTGACTCCGGTCGCCAAGCTTGAGCCGGTTCAATGCGCGGGAGTAACCATTTCGAGTGTGACCCTGCATAACTTTGACCAGGTGAAAAAACTGGATGTTGAACCGGGCGACCGTGTCCTTATTGAACGGGCCGGGGACGTGATTCCAAAAGTGGTGAAGGTCGTCGAAAAAGGGAGAACCGGTGCGGGAATTCCTATTCCTGAAAAATGTCCTGAATGTGGCGGCAAGGTTATGAAGATGGCTTTGGATCAAGTGGCCTACCGCTGCATCAATCCGTCGTGCCCAAAACAGCTGGAAAGGAGCCTGCTTCATTTCGCTTCCCGGGGAGCAATGGATATTGAGGGTTTCGGCGAAGCCGTGGCCGGCCAGTTGCTGGAACGACGAAAGTTGAAAGACCTGGCTGACATTTATACGATCAAGCGCGAGGACCTTTTAGAGCTTGAGCTTTTTAAAGAAAAAAAAGCAGACAATCTTCTGCGGAACATCGAGCAAAGTAGAAAACAACCTCTGTCCCGGTTCATTTTTGCACTTGGCATTCCTAACATCGGCGAAAAAGCATCTGCAACATTGGCGAAAAAATTCAAAAATATTGATGACATTATGGCCGCGAATACCGCTGATATTAATGCTATTATTGATTTTGGAATTGTCATGGCGGAATCAGTGAAGACCTTTTTTGAACAGCCAGCCTCACGAAATCTGATCGAAAAGTTTAAACGTTTTGGGGTGAACATGATCGAGCCTATCGAAGTGACGACAGGCCCATTGGATGGAAAAAAATTTGTATTTACGGGTGAGCTTCCCGGCATTCCGCGTCGCCAGGCCAAGGCGCTGGTTTTGCGGGCGGGTGGAGAAGTCGTTGAATCCGTCAGCAAAAATACCAATTATGTTGTCGCGGGTCTCAACCCGGGGGCAAAATTTGATCAGGCCAAAAAGTTGGGGATCGAAATTATTAATGTTAATCAGTTCAGGGAGATGGTCCATGGATAGCAAAAAAACAAGCCGTATGCTCATGCTGTTGGCAATCCTGGCGGCAGGTTCTTTATCGATCGCATCGATAAACGGATGTTCACCGGCGATGAGGAAAAAATTTATCCGGCAGAAAAAGAAGGATGTTGTCTCGGAGGTGATTCCCGTTCTTGAACCGATGGATTACGAGAACAAAATGGAGGATGTGAAGACCCGCCATGATTATTTTTATGCCTTATTGAAAGTATGGCATAAAGACGCGTTGATGCTGCTGGAGGATGAGCCGAGCGCCAAACAGATGGTTTATACTCTTCGACAGATTCGCGTTCAACTGGAGGAACTGGACAAGATTATTGATGGTAAACCCGACACAGTCATCGGGGAAGGGCTTAAAAAGGTGGATGAAATCATGTTGTCGTATGAACGGCCGGAGGCTTTTCGCAACAGGGATATTATCCGGAAAGACATTCAGGATTTCAGGGACGACGTAATTAGATTATTGGACTACGAGTCAGTGAAAAATTATCTGCGGATGGAATGATGGGCGATTTAATTGAAGGTTTTATAAATTATTTAGCCGTCGAAAGAGGATTGGCTGACAACACATTGTTGGCCTATGAGAGGGATTTGAATAAATATGCTGGCTTTTTGGAACGGTCCGGCCTAAGGTCGCCCGCCCAGGTCTCACGAGATAAAGTATCGGAGTTTATTTTTCAGTTAAAAAAGGAAGGCCTGCAGGTCACATCCATTTGCAGAAGTCTGGCAGCCATCAAAATGTTTCATCGTTTTTTAGTCAGAGAGCATTTGGCTGAAGAAGACCCGACGGCCCTTGTGGACACTCCTAAAATATGGAAACGCGTTCCCGATGTTCTTTCATTGGAAGAGGTTCTTAAAATGATCGGGGTTTCCGGAGGAGATGATTGGCAGCATATCCGTGACAATGCCATGATTGAATTACTTTATGCTTCAGGGATGCGGGTGTCTGAGCTGGTTGGATTAAGGGTGGAAAACGTCAATCTTGACGTCGGTTATATTCGATGTATTGGAAAAGGCAGCAAGGAACGACTGGTTCCTATCGGCCGTCAGGCCCGGCATGCGCTTTCAGTCTATTTTCAGAAGGTTCGACCAGGGCTGGTTAAAGGGGAGAACCCTTCCCAGGTTTTTTTAAGCCGGCTGGGAAAACGGTTGAGCCGCCAGAGTGTCTGGAAGCTGATCAAACATTATGCGCTTAAAGCCGGCGTGAGGAAAACAATCAAACCGCATACTTTACGCCATTCTTTCGCGACGCATTTGCTTCAGCACGGGGCCGACTTGAGGTCTGTTCAGGAAATGCTTGGGCATGCTGATATTTCCACGACCCAGATCTATACTCACGTTGATCGCGAGCGTTTGCGGAATGTGCACAAGCAGTTTCACCCTAGAGGGTAAAGGAAACAGTATGACGGTTGATTTAAAAAAACTTAACGGCAGGATTTACCGGGTAATTACTAAAATCGGCCGGTGCGCGGATGAACATCAAATTAAGGCATTTATCGTCGGAGGAGTTGTCCGGGATTTTTTTCTTGATCAGCCCAATTCCGATATTGATATCGTTGTCGAGGCAAGTGCTCCTGTCTTTGCCAGGCATCTGACTGAAAGGTTCAAGGCCATACATGTCAGGATCCATCATCAGTTTGGTACAGCTACGGTCGAAGGATTAAAAGGTGTTTATATCGATATTGTTTCTGCACGTGGCGAAACATATCCATATCCCGGGGCGCTTCCATCTGTCTTCAGATCAGGATTGAAGGACGATTTGTTCAGACGCGACTTTACGATCAATGCGCTTGCCATCTGTATTAACAAAAATCATTTTGGCGACCTCATCGACTATTGCGACGGGTTAAAAGATTTGAGAAAAGGGATCATACGTGTTTTTCACGATCAAAGTTTTGTCGACGATCCGACCCGTATTTTGAGGGCCGTCAGATTTGAACAGCGTTTTGGTTTTAAATTTTTTTCCAAAACCCGGCAGCTTCTGCGCACTGCTATTCGCGAGCATTTTGAACGGACTGTTTCATCACCGAGGTATTTCAATGAATTTGTGCGGGGGCTGGAGGAAGAAGATCCGGGCCGATACCTGGTTCGTCTGAAAAATCTGGAGGCTATGGATTTTCTGGGGAAAGCCGGACAAATCAGGCCGAGAATATTGCAAGGTCTCGGTGAGGCGCTAAAGGTGCCAGTGGCAAAACGTTCGTTTAAGAAAATATTTTTTCTGGCCGGACTGTTTTCCTGCTGTACTAAAGATGAAATTTTAGATTGCGGGAACAAGTTTCAGTGGCCGCGGGAGGAGAAGAAACAGATTATCGCGATGGTTGGCTCATGGCATCATTTTAATGAACTGAAGGAAAAAGGAAAGCAGAAGGAATTTTTAAATTCCTGTTCAGAGGTCGTGAAATACTTTATTCAGATAATGACGGCGGTTAACGGAATGGTATAGGCGAGGGCGTCAGATGACTCGGGAGTTAATGATAAAAGTTTAAGTAGGGAGGAAGACATGGGGCGTATGGAACGTATTAATGAGATGATGAAGCGGGAGCTTGGTAAAATTATTAGTCAGGAACTTTTTGATCCCAGGCTCCAATTTGTTTCAGTGACATTTGTTCGTGTTAGTCCGGATTTGCATAATGCGGTCGTCGGTTTCAGTTTTTTAGGTGACAAAAAACAGGTAGACACTGTTCAGCAGACGCTAAAGCATGCAGCCGGTTTGGTGCGTAAAATGATCAGCCAGCGGGTTGAGATCAGGCATACCCCGCGTTTTGATTTTGTTTATGACCCATCCCTGGAATATAGTGCCAATATCGAACAGGTGCTTGAGGAAATCAAGCGCGAAATTCCTTTTGAGAAAGGCGAGGATATTGAGGAAGATGAGGAAGAGAAAGATTATGGTCTAGAAGAAAAGGAAGGGGATGAGGATGAAGATTGATTTGCTGGAGAAATTACGTAAGTATGACACGTTTTTGATCAGCACTCATGTCAATCCAGACCCGGACGCCCTGGCTTCCATGGCGGCCATGGGATTACACCTCGAGGGTTTGGGTAAAGTGATCCATTTGATCAGTGAGGCACCCGTACCGGAAAGGTTTTTGTTTTTGCCAAAGATGGATAAAAT
This sequence comes from Candidatus Omnitrophota bacterium, assembly GCA_040753435.1. Taxonomy (GTDB): domain Bacteria; phylum Omnitrophota; class Gorgyraeia; order Zapsychrales; family JANLHA01; genus JAKLFA01. Next base: position 34,233 of record JBFMEN010000041.1, read on the forward strand.
CCGATCCTTAAAAGAGATCAAGCGGGTGAATTATGACGCAGCGATTATTACCGATGCGGGTGATCTCGAACGGATCGGAGATGTTTGTAATCTGTTGAACAAGGACAAACCCATAATCAATATCGATCACCACATCACAAATACTGATTTCGGGGACATTAATTACGTTCTGTCGGATTATTCTTCAACTTGTGAAGTCATTTTTTGGCTTTTAAAAAAGGACAGGGCCCTGTTTACTAAGGAGTTGGCCGAGCTTCTTTATGTTGGTGCAATGACCGATACGGGCTCATTTCGTTATACCAACACGACGTCAAGGACGCATCGGATGATCGCGGAATTAATGAAGTTCCCCATTGATGCGAATGGTCTTTATAAAAAAATTTATGAACAGGTTCCTTTGACGGACCTGAAATATTTCACACGTGTAGTCAGTGAATTTGACGCGCTATGCGATGGAAGACTGATATGTGTGGACTTGCCTAAAAAGATCGTCCGGAAGTTTTCAGAGCAGTTTGACCTGCGTGACAAACTTTTCGGTTATTTGCGTACGATTGAAGGCGTGGAGGTGCTCGTTATTTTTACTGAAGAGAATGAGCATGTGACCAGGGTTAATTTTCGCGCTCAAGGCGGAGTCGATGTCGCAAGGATCGCATCAAAATTTCAGGGCGGCGGTCACAGCAAAGCCAGCGGCTGTGTGATTGCTGGAAATATTAAAACAGCTCATCGTAAAGTGCTTCCTGTTGTAAAGGAGGCAATTTCGGATTTTCCTATTAAGGTTGAAAAAAATGGTTAAGTATCCTGATCGCAAAGATCTGAATGGCATCGTTGTCGTTAACAAGCCGGGCGGTATGACGTCCCATGATGTCGTCGAACAAATCAGAAAAAAGCTGCGAATGCAACGTGTGGGGCATGCAGGCACCCTTGATCCCATGGCTACCGGGGTTTTGATAGTCCTGATCGGAAGGGGGACCAGGCTTTTTGAAAAATTCGCCCACTTTGACAAGGCATATCGGGCAACGATGATCCTTGGCCGACAAACCTGGACCTCGGACATCGAGGGAAAAATTATTGATAATCGACCGTTTTCTCATGTGACTCGCGGAATGGTTGAAAAAATTTTTAATGATTTTATTGGCGTTCGCGACCAGGTCCCGCCCATGGTCTCTGCCGTTAAAGTTAACGGGAAACGTCTCTATGAATTGGCTCGGCAGGGAAAGGAAGTTGCGAGATCTCCCCGGCGCGTTCGGTTTGACCGCATTGAGTTATTGAATTTCGATCTGCCTTATGTGGAATTTTTATTGGAGTGCTCCAAAGGAACCTATGTGCGCCAGTTTGCTGAGGATGTGGGCAAACAGTTGTTGTGCGGGGCTTGTGTTTCCCAGATTGAGAGAACAAAGGTCGGACCTTATCGAATCGAAGACGCTATCAAGCTTGACGACATTAAGGAAATTGACGTAAAGGATTTTATTGATGAAATAAATCTTCATGAGGAAAAAGGAAATTAATGAAGGTCGTTCGCGGGATCAGTCATTGGGATGAGAACTTCCGGAACCCTGTCGTGGCGATCGGCGTTTTCGACGGACTTCATCATGGTCATCGGCTCCTGCTTCAGAAGACCAGAGAACGGGCCAAGATCATCGGAGGGACTCCGCTGGTAATGACATTTCATCCTCATCCCGCCAAGGTCATTCATCCGGAGCGGGAACTTTCACTAATCGCCTCCCTTGAATACCGGTTGCGGCTTCTTCGAAACGAGAATATTGAAGCTTGCCTGGTAGTTAATTTTACTAAACGTTTTGCACGCATCAGTCCGGATCATTTTGTTCAACATTATCTGGTCCAAAAATTAAAGGCCCGGGAAATCGTTGTGGGAGATGATTTTCATTTTGGTCATAATCGCAGGGGCGATATTTGTTTTTTACAAAAATGCGCCGCTCGATATGGATTTCTTGTCCATGCTATACCTGTTTGCTGCGGTGTTGACCGGCGCAAAGTCAGCAGTTCTCAAATCAGAAAATTTATTGCGCGGGGAGACATTGAACATGCCAGAGAACTTCTGGAAAGGCCTGTGACGATTCTCGGTCGTATTATTAGGGGTGACCGACGGGGGAGAGAACTCGGTTATCCGACGGCAAATCTTGACGCTATGCAAACTGGCTTTGCTCCCAGGGGAGTTTATTGCGTCCGGGTCTATCTTAACGAAATGAGCCTCGAAGGGATGGCGAATATCGGATCCAGGCCGTCGTTTAAGAAGGAAGGTCAACTCGGTATCGAAGTCCATCTTTTTGATTTCAATAAAAACATTTATGGCAAAGAAATTCTTGTGGAGTTTCTGAAAAAGATCCGTGACGAAAAATTTTTTCCATCACGGGAGGCCCTGATTGAACAGTTAAAAATCGATGAAAAACAAGCCAGGCAATGGTTCGCAGGCCAGCATTGATTTTTGGAAAATAAATTTTTTTGTTTGTTTTGCTGCAATCTCTGAAAGTTTAACCCGACCCGGTCCATATCTTGTATCCTGCCATATAACTATCCACAACTTGTTGTATATCAATAAAATATATAATTTAAGGGATTGACTTTAGAAAATTATTTAGATATACTGACAATCAAGTGGAGGAAAGTGGAGTGAAATGGTTTAGTTAATTTCAACCCTATCCGGTTCAATTTTATGTTTTATGGCGAATATAACCATGGTCTTGATCCCAAAGGGCGGCTGATTCTGCCTGCGCGTTTCCGTGAAGTTTGCGTAGAGAATGGGTATGAGAGGTTCTTTTTAACCCGGGGCCTGGACAAATGTATTTTTATGTTTGCCGAAGAAGAATGGCGCCAGCAGGAGGCAAAATTCAAGGCCTTGTCTTTTACCAAAAAGGAGGCGCGAAGCTTTAATCGTCTTTTTTTCGCAGGCGCAATTGACGTCATTCCTGACAAACAGGGCCGCTTTGTTGTCCCGCAATTCTTGAAATCTTATGCCGGGATTAATCAAAAAGTCGTTGTCATCGGTGTTTCCAACCGCATTGAAATTTGGTCTGAAGAACTCTGGCAGAATTTTTATCAGGAAACAAACCGCGATTTTGAAAATATTGCGGAAAATATGATCGACCTCTAGAGAAAATTGATAAAATGGTTACTTTTCAAGAACGTCACCTTATGGAAAAAGAACAGATACATCTTCCAGTTATGAATAAAGAGGTTCAGGAATATTTAAACCTGAAGCCTGGCGATACGTTTGTTGACTGTACCTTGGGATTAGGCGGACACGCCAGGGAGGCGGCGCTGAGGATCGGAGAGCGGGGGAGGCTTGTCGGAATTGACAGGGACGGGAAAGCGATCGAAATCGCCAGGGAAAGGCTTGCCGATGCCCCTGTCCATTGCGATTTTGTTCATGATGATTTCCGTCATCTTGAAGAAATCCTGGGCAGACTTCAAATCAAAAAGGTCAATGGGATTTTGATGGATTTGGGCGTCTCCAGCATGCAGTTGAATGACCCGGAACGTGGATTCTCGATCCGCGAGAACGGGCCTCTGGACATGAGGATGAATCAGGACAACTTTATTTCCGCTTATGATCTTGTTAATTCGCTCACAGAACACGAGCTTTCGTTTATTCTAAAAAAATATGGTGAAGAGAGATGGCACGGCAGGATTGCCCGTTATATTGTTCAGGAACGTTCTAAGCATCCAATTGAGACCACAAAGGAATTAAGCGATATTGTCTGGAGAGCGGTTCCGGCGCATAACCGATATCAGAAGATCCATCCGGCCACACGATCATTCCAGGCGATTCGTATCGCAGTCAACCGCGAATTGGAAAGCCTTGAAATCGTTCTTGGGAAATGTATTGATGCCTTGGCGCAAGGCGGTCGTTTATGTGTAATTTCTTTCCATTCACTTGAAGACAGGATTGTTAAACATACATTCAGACTTTTTGCAAAAGAGAAGAGGGTCGAAATCTTGACAAAGAAACCATTGCGGCCCAATGATGCTGAAGTGAGCGAAAATATCCGTGCGAGAAGCGCGAGGTTTCGGGCTGTTGAGAAAATTTAACGGGGAGAGAAGCGATGCAGCTTTGGCGTTTTATTAAATTCATGTTCGGTGTGACGGCCCTTGCCCTGATTTACATTCATATGCAAATGAACATTTTTTCCCTGGCTTATCAAGGGAAGCACAAGGAACAGCAGATCAGCAGGCTACGCGAACAGAACGGACGGGTTTCCAACAGTATTTATGAATTGAAGTCCGCGAACTATTTAGGCCGGCGGTTGCTTGGTGAAAAAACAGGTCTGCGGTTTTGCGATGACCAGAGCATTGTAAAATTTGTCTCTTCAAAACAAACATCGGCGGAAACAAGACTTGCCTCCTCCCGTCAAGAGTCTCGCTCAAATCCTTTTTCGGCGCTTTTGCAATGGCGTTTTCCAAACGAAGCTCATGCAAAGGAGCAAAAAAGCCTGAAACCGTGGGAGCTGGATAAGCGATAAATTATTCAGTTTTTTGCGATTGACCTTAGAAAAAATTTATTACAAAGAGAAACGGCGTGTTTATCCGCAGGCATTCGGGACGATTTATATTTGTCTTCCTCCTTATAATAGGTTCCTTCCTTTATTTTTTATTTCACCTTTTGGCGATCCAATTCTTTCGATCTGATTTTCTTTCACGAAAAGCGGAACAACAGCATAACCATACCGTCCGTATTGAACCTCAGCGCGGGATCATCTATGACCGTAATTCACGGCCGCTGGCGCTTAACTTAACCGTTTATTCGCTTTATTTAAATCCCAGACAAATGAGTTCGGAAGCAAAATCCAGAGCCCTTAAAGATCTCCCGCCATTGCTGGGATTAAAACCTTCTTTCTTGAAAGAACGTATGGGCCGAAACAAGTATTTTGTTTGGATCAAACGCAAGCTCGAATTTGAAACCATGCAGGCGGTCAAGGAATTGAATATTCCCGGTCTGGGATTTCTTAAAGAAACCCGGCGACACTATCCGAATAATGAACTTGCTTCTCATCTTCTTGGTTTTGTCGGCGTTGATAATAATGGTCTTGAAGGCCTTGAGCTTCAGTTTGACCGGTATTTGAAGGGGCATGAGGGGTGGGCTAGAATCCTAAGGGACGCGCGTCAGCGGGATTTATTGATGGACACGGGGTTTATTCCCGCCAAAGACGGATTTGATTTGGTGCTGACGATTGACGAAACGATCCAATTTATGGCGGAGCAGGTTTTGGATGAAGCCTTCAAAAAACATCATGCTGAATCTGCGACTATTATCCTGATGAACCCCAAGACCGGGGAAATCCTGGCGCTGGCCAACCGGCCAACTTACAATTTAAACGACGTTTTTGGCAGTGACGTCAGTTCAAGGACAAACCGGGGTATCGCCCATACATATGAACCTGGTTCAGTTTTCAAAATTGTGGCGGCCTCTGCCGCTCTCGAAGAAGAAATCTTTTCAGAAAACGATATCATTTTTTGTGAGAACGGGAGCTATAAAGTCGGAAATCATATTCTTCATGACCATCATGGGCAAGGGAATTTGACTTTTGCCGGAGTCATTGAACAGTCCAGCAATATCGGGACGACCAAGATTGCCCAGAGAATGGGGGCGGAAACTTTTTATCAGTATGCGAAAAGGTTCCGGTTCGGTGAGTTAACCGGAATCGATTTGAGAGGCGAAGTGGGGGGATCTCTTAAAGATCCTTCCCGGTGGTCCAAAACCACGATTGGGGCGATGCCGATTGGGCATGAAGTTGCAGTCACGCCTTTGCAAATGTTAGGGGCTATCTCAGCCATAGCAAACGATGGAGTTTACATGAAGCCCTTTGTGGTAAAATACATTAAAGATAATCACGATGAATTGATCAAAGTATTTGAACCCGAAGCCCTCGACCGCATTATGAGTCCTTCCACGGCACGCCGTGTTTCGTCGATCCTGACAGGGGCCGTCGAGTGTGGCACCGGAAAGAGGGCCCAAATCAAAGGCGTCCTTGTCGCCGGGAAAACCGGGACAGCCCAGAAAATTGTCAACGGCAAATATTCTCATAATAAATATTTTGCCTCATTTATAGGGTTTGCTCCCGCGGACGATCCTGTCATCGCCGGAGTCGTTATGTTTGACGAGCCGCACCCCGCTTATTACGGCGGAACCGTGGCCGCGCCTGTCTTTCAGGAAGTCGTCATGAACGCGCTGAAGTATCTCAAGGCGTCTGAGGTTATTTTTTGAAAAAGGAAGGTTATGCGTTTAATTGAACTCATCGATAAGATTATTCCGCTAAGAGACACCGGGAATTTTACCGAAATAGAAATTCATTCTCTCGTTGCAGATTCCCGGAAAGTAGTCCCGGGGGCTTTGTTTGTTTGCCTTGATGGAGAGAAAGAAGACGGCCACGCTTTTATTGACGACGCTGTTAAAAAAGGCGCTTCCGCTATTGTCGTCAGTCATGTTTCATCCCGATTCTCTCAATATTCCAATACCATATTTTTAATTCATGAAAATCCAAAAAAAATCCTTCCGGACCTGTTGAATCGTTTTTATCAACATCCTTCAATGCGTTTGTCACTGATGGGGGTGACTGGAACAAACGGAAAAACCACGACTACGTATCTGATCGAATCCATTTATCGTGAAGCGGGCAAATCCTGCGGGGTCATCGGCACGGTGAATTACCGGTTCGGGGGCAAGGTTTTCAGCGCCAGGAATACGACTCCCGGACTGGCCGATATTATTTTTTATTTGGATGACATGATCAAAGCCGGAGTCGGGGCTTGTGTGATGGAAGTTTCTTCCCACGCATTGGTCCAGCAGCGCATTCAAGGACTGGTCTTTGAGCAGGCCATTTTCTCGAATTTGACCAGCGATCATCTTGATTATCATCACACCCGTGAGGAATATTTTCTTGCAAAATCAAAATTTTTCGATGGTTCGAACAATGTCAAGCGCAGTATTATTAATGTCGACGATCCTTATGGCCGCCGGCTCGTTGGCATGAGCGCCGCGCCTGTTTTGACTTACGCGATCGATGAAAATGCCGATATCCGCGCACGAAACATTAATATGGAACTAAGCGGTTCCGAATTTGAATTGGCGACGCCCAAAGGGACGATAGCCATCCGGACCCCGTTAATTGGCAGACACAACATTTATAATATTCTCGCCGCGGTTTCTTCCTGTTTTGAAAAAGGATTTTCGCCGGAAGAGATCAGGAAAGGGGTTGAATCATTGGCCGTTGTTCCGGGAAGACTGGAACGGGTCGAAGAGGCCAAGGATTTTTTTGTCTTCGTTGATTACGCCCATACAGAAGATGCCTTAAAGAACGTCCTCGAAAGCATCCGGGGGATAGGCCGTCATCGAATCCTTGTACTTTTCGGCTGCGGAGGCGACCGTGATAAAACGAAACGGCCTAAAATGGCGTCCGTTGTTGAAAAGTATGCAGATTTTGCCATTATCGCCAATGATAATCCAAGGACAGAAGACCCGGACGCGATTGTTGGCGAAATCCTTCAGGGATTTACGCATGACCGTTATAAAGTTATTCAGGATCGTTATGAAGCAGTCCGGTTTATCCTTGAAATGGCCAGGCCGGGGGATTGCGTGTTGATCGCGGGCAAAGGACATGAGGACTATCAGATTTTTAAAGACAAGACGATCCATTTTGACGATCGCGAAGCAGCCAAACAATTTTTCAAAAAATGAACGTGCCTTCTTTCACACAAGATGAATTGATCAAAATTACGAGGGGACGCCTCCTTAAGGAAGGGAGGTCGTCTTTTTTTAAAGGAGTCACGATTGATTCCCGGTGCGTGAAAAAAGGAAGCATTTTTCTGGCGATTAAAGGGGTTAACCAGGACGGACATGATTTTATTGATGAAGCCGTGAAAAAGGGCGCTGCCGCGATTATTGTTTCAAAAGAGATCCGTGGTCTGGAAAATATTTGCATTATCCTGGTCAATGACACTACCAGGGCATTGGGGGCACTTGGGGCGACGCATCGCCTCAAGTTTAATTATCCGGTCATTGCGATCACTGGTTCGGCTGGAAAGACAACCACCAAGGAACTCATTTTTTCTGTCCTTTCGATCAAGTATCGGGTCCTGAAAAATAAGGGCTCTTTCAATAATCATTGGGGAGTTCCTTTGACTTTGTTAAGTATGGATGATTCCTATAGCGCGGCTGTACTGGAATTGGGGACAAATAATCCCGGAGAGATTCGTTATCTGACCGGGCTCGTGCGTCCCGAGATCGTGGTCCTGACCAATATCGGTCCCTGCCATTTAAAAGGGTTGAAGACGGTTCGTGATGTTTATCGTGAAAAGCGGTCTATCCTTGATGGGCTGAAATCTTCGGGAGGCGTGGTGTTTAACAATGACGATCGTTTTTTAAGACATTTAAAACGGTTGAAGAAATTTCGTAACCGTTCATTCGGATTTAAAGCGGGGGCGGAGTTCATTGCCGATGAAATCGAAATGAGCCGGAACGGAACCTTGAGTTTCAGGGTGAATAAACACCACAAAATGAAACTGCGTTCCCCGGTGCGTGAAAATATTTCCAATGCGCTGGCTGCTGTAGTTTGTGGGAGGTTGTTTAATATTTCTTTTGACGACATCCGGAAAGGTCTTTTCCGGTACCCGTTTAATCAGCATCGGCAGGAGATTGAGCGTTTTTCAGGGTTGACAGTTATCAATGACAGCTATAATGCCAATCCGATTTCATTTCGCAGCGCCATATCCACGTTAATCAGTTTTCCATGCAAAGGAAGAAAGGTCCTGGTGTGTGGTGACATGCTGGAACTGGGGAGAGAGTCTGTAAATCTTCACGGCCAGTTGGCGGAGGCGGTTCCTTTGGGAGAGGTTGACATCATTTTCAGTTATGGCCCTTTAATGAAGCATTTTGTAAGAAAAGTCAATAAATTGTATCCGGGGGTACGAACCGGGAGTTTTCAGGATATGGAGCAACTGAAAAAAGTTTTGGTAAAGACTGTTTCTCGACGGGATGTGATTTTGGTCAAGGGATCCCGTGGAATGAAAATGGAGCGATGTCTTGATTGTTTAAAGGAAAAATTTCAAAGGAGTTAAGGCATGTTTTATTTTCTGTCGCAGTTGAAGGACGTATTCTTCGGTTTTAATATTTTTAAATATATCACATTCCGGTCCGCTATGGCTGCGGTCACGACGTTTTTGATATGCGTTATCTTTGGCCCTGTGTTCACCAAGATTTTAAAAGAGCGTAAAATCCGTGAGCATGCCAAACGGGCGGACTGTCCTGATCTGGATAAGTTTGCGGAATCGAAGCAGGGGACGCCGACCATGGGCGGGATCTTCATCATAGGCAGTATACTGGTCTCCGTTTTATTATGGGCGGATATGAGCAATCGTTATGTCCTTTTGACTTTCTTGACGTGCGCTTACCTTTTTATCCTCGGATTGATCGATGATTGGGTAAAGTTAACGGGCGCAAAACATTCAGGTCTTCGGCCGAAAACGAAACTGGCCGCTCAGATCATGCTGGCTTGTTTCCTGGGTTCCTATATTTATTTTGACCCGAATACGTCAACTCAATTGGATATTCCATTTTTTAAACAGGTTGTGTTTGATATCGGTGTATTTTATTTTTTATTGGTCGCGGTTATGATCGTCGGAACGACCAACGCTGTTAATCTTACGGACGGCCTTGATGGGCTTGCAATCGGATGCGTCATGATTGTGAGCGCAACCCTTGGCGCATTAAGTTATCTTAGTGGTCATGCCCAATTCAGTGAATATTTGTTTATCCCGTTTATTCCGATGTCGGCTGAGCTTACCGTCTTTTGTGCGGCAATCGTTGGCGCCTCTCTGGGTTTTCTCTGGTTTAATTGTCATCCCGCCTCGATCTTTATGGGGGACACCGGTTCATTGCCGTTGGGCGGAAGCATTGCCGTGATTACCGTCCTGATTAAAAAAGAACTATTGCTGGTCATCCTCGGCGGTATTTTTGTTATCGAGGCGTTTTCGGTGATCCTTCAAGTTTGTTCGTTCAAGCTCTATAAACGAAGGATTTTCAAGATGTCTCCGATCCATCACCATTTACAATTGACAGGCTGGCACGAATCAAAAATTATTACGCGTTTCTGGATTATTAATATCGTTCTGGCTTTGATTACATTAATGACTTTGAAAATCAGGTAGCAGTCGCAATGGACATTAAAAATCTTATTATCACGATTGTTGGATTAGCAAAAAGCGGCCAGGCGGCAGCCCGGCTGGCATCGGAACTTGGCGCCAAGGTGCGCATTACGGAAATGGCATCGGCCGATAAAGTAAATCCTGACTTCATTGAATGGGTGAGGAAAAATAATATTTGTTGTGAGTTCGGCGGTCATACGGAACAGGTGATTCAGGGAAGTTCGTTTGTTGTCACCAGCCCCGGGGTTCCTTTTAATGCCCAGCCCCTTAACTGGGCGCGGGCAGCCGGCATTCCGGTTATCGGTGAGCTTGAATTCGCGTACCGTTTTTGCCCTTGTCCCATTATTGCCGTAACCGGCAGTAACGGCAAGACAACGGTGACCACTTTGATCGGCAGGATCCTTGCGGCGTCGGGCAAAAAAGTTTTTGTAGGGGGTAATATCGGAAATCCATTATCAGATCATGTGATGAAACTGACGAAAGATTATGTGGCCGTGCTTGAAGTCAGTTCTTTTCAAATGGAAACGATTGAGCATTTTCATCCGAAAGTGGCGGTGTTGCTGAATATCTCCCAGAACCATTTGGATCGCCATAAGGATATGGAGGAATATATCCAGGCGAAAGCAAGGATTTTCATGAACCAAACTGATGAAGATACGGCTGTCCTTAACGAAGAAGACAACTCGGTGATGTCGCTATCGGCATCAATCGCGGCGAAGAAAATCTTGTTCAATAATTTCCAGCAGGCAAAGTCCTGGACTAATCCGAATTTCCGGGCTGCTGCTGCCGCAGCATCGGTTTTCAGCATCGGTTCTGAAATTTGGAATAATGTTTTTAAAGAGTTTCGCGGTATAGAGCACCGTTTGGAGGTGGTCAGGACGATCAATGGCGTAACATTTATTAACGATTCAAAATCTACAACAACCGAAGCGAGCCGCTGGGCGCTAGTAAGTTTAAAAGGGCCGATCATCTGGATTTGCGGCGGAAGAGACAAAAACCTGGATTTTTCCGTTCTGAAAGATCTTGCGGCCACAAAAGTCAAAAAGATTATTGCGATTGGAGAAGCGGCCGGGAAGATTTCCGACAGTTTTGGAGAAGAGATCCAGGTGGAATGTCATACGAAGTTTGATGAGGCCGTCCGGGGAGCATTTCAGCAGGCGGGCCCCGCCGGCACAGTCTTGCTGAGTCCGATGTGCGCGAGTTATGACATGTTTGATAATTTTGAACATCGCGGACGTGAATTTAAGCGAATTGTCAATGAATTATAAAAAGTGATTCCGTCATGAGGGGAATTCGGATATCCATTGCGATCATCGTCTCATTCCTGATTTTTTCAGGCATAGTCATGATTTACAGTTCAAGCGGCATCTATGCCATGCAGGAACTGGGGGATAGCCTCTATTTTCTGAAACGTCATCTGCTGTTTTTGTTGATCGGTCTGGTCATGACTCTTATTGTTATGGCGATTGATTATCGTGATCTGCAGAAATTTGCCAAACCGATGATGCTGATGGGACTCGCAATGCTGGTGCTCGTGTTAGTTCCAGGGCTAGGAAAGACGAGCTTTGGCGCTCAACGGTGGTTTAAAATAGGCCCTTTTTTTATTCAACCTTCTGAATTTGTCAAAATCGCCGTCCTGATTTATACAGCCGATTTCCTGGCGCGGAAACAGAACCGTATTCTGAGCTTTTGGTACGGGTTTGTCCCGATTATGACCGTTCTCGGCGCTGTCAGTGTCCTGATCATTAAACAACCCGATCTGGGAAGCACGGTCTTAATCGGCCTGGTTGTCGTGGTTATGATTTTTATCGCCGGAGCGCGAATGCGTCATCTTGGAACACTTATGCTGATGGCTCTGCCGGCATTTTATCTGTTTGTTTACCGTGTGCCTTATCGTTGGCGGCGCATCATTACGTTTCTCGACCCATGGAAAGACCCCAGTGATGCAGGATTCCAGTTGACCCAGTCCCAGATCGCTTTTGGTAACGGGGGTATTTTTGGCGTAGGTCTGGGGCAGAGCGTTCAAAAACTGTTTTATTTACCCGCCGCACATACCGATTTTGTTTTATCGATTGTCGGAGAGGAGCTTGGATTTACAGGTACCCTGGTTATCGTTTTGTTATTTATGCTTCTCGTTGTCCAGGGATTGCGTATTGCTAAAAGGGCAAACGATTCGTTCGGTTATTTCTTATGCATCGGGGTGATTACAATGATCGGAATTCAGGCATCGTTGAACATAGGTGTGAGCACCGGCGCCCTTCCGACCAAAGGGCTTCCGTTGCCGTTCATCAGTTATGGTGGCTCTGCCTTAATTACTTCCATGATCATGATCGGTTTGTTGTTAAATGTATCAAGGACAAGTGAGTTGGAGAATTAAAAATGACGATTTTGATTACAACGGGAGGAAGCGGAGGACATATTTATCCCGCCTTGACGGTCGCCCGGTCTTTACGGGAGAGGGGACACAAGGTTTTCTTCGCCGGAGTTTTCAAACAATGGAAAAATGATATTGAGGAGGAGGGGTTTTCGTTATTCGAATTGCCGGCCAAAGGGTGGCAGTCAAATTCTTTAAAGGATTTTATTGTTTCAGCCCGAAGTATGTTAAAATCAATTAAATTTGCGTCAGAAATTTTGAAAGATTCAGCCCCTGAACGTGTCCTTGGGTTTGGCGGATACGGAAGCTTTCCGATTGTCCTGATGGCCGCGGTGAGACGGATTCCTGTCGTGATTCATGAACAAAATGTTATTCCGGGACGGGCAAATAGATTGCTCAGCGGATTCGCCAGAAGGATTTTGGTGAGTTTTCCTGAAAGTGTAAGATATTTCCCGTCTTCAAAGGTCATTGAAACAGGTTATCCCGTCAGGCCTTTTTTAGGGTGCCTTGATCAGGAAGAGATATTTAAGGAATTTGGATTTTCGAAGCTTTTGACCATCGCTGTCGTTGGCGGGAGCCAGGGAAGCCGTTCTTTGAATCACATAGTGCTGCAGGCCATGGCCCTGCTGAAGGATCTTTTTGATTTTCAGGTCATTCACCTGACAGGAAAAACGGATGAAGACATCATTCGAATGGGATATCAGCGACTGGGAATCCGGCATCAGGTTTTTCCTTTTTTAAAAATGATGGAGAAGGTTTATTTGATTGCGGATGTAATTATCTCACGCGCAGGAGCCGGCGCGCTTCATGAAATCGCTCATTTTAATATTCCGGCGGTTATTGTTCCTTATCCCTATGCCGGCGGGCATCAGAAATATAATGCCGCGGCTTTTTTGAAAAACGGACGCGGGATCATGATTGAGGAGAAAAATCTTAGCCCGAAGCGTCTTTGCGCGGAGATAAATCAGCTTGGACGAAAAACTTTGCCTGCAGGTACCGGAGAGAATACGCCCAAACGGAATCCGGTTGATGAAATTATCAAGGCATTGATTGAGGATACGAAATGATCAGGAAGGCGTGGGGGTATTTATTAGTGATGTTTGTTTTGGCTTCTATCGGTCAGACTGCCGCTGAAGAAAAATGGAATGAGATGAAATCCAGGCACTTTATTGTCTATTACAAGAACACGCCGAGAGGCTTTGCAGAGACGGTCTTGAATAATGCCGAACAGTGTTACGATGCCATCGTCGACAATTTGGGTTTCAACAGCTATAAAGGCTGGACTTTTGATGACCGCGCGAAAATTTATGTTTACGACAATAAGGACGATTATGTCACATCAGCTCAACAGGCAAACTGGTCCGCGGGAACTGCCTATTATTTAAAAAGGACGATTCGGACGTACCCTTCCGCCGCTGGATTTTTTGATACTCTGTTGCCGCATGAACTTGGGCATATCATTTTTCACGAATTTATTGGGCACAGGGGCAATATCCCGCTGTGGTTTGATGAAGGGGTGGCGATGTATCAGGAAAAGGCCAAGCGCTGGGGAGCGAATGGAAAAGTTCAACAGGCCTTAAAGGATGGAACATTTATTCCTTTGTCCCGACTGGCTGGAATTCGTCTCCAGTCAGATTCTTCGCGGGATCTGATCGAGCTTTTTTATGATGAATCTGCGAGCATCATTTATTTTTTAATTACTGAATACGGGGATTTCAAATTCCTTAATTTTTGCAGAAATCTGGAACGCGGGGACGATTTCCTTCATTCTCTTGAACGTTCCTACCCCCGTTTTAAAACCCTTGACGAGCTTAACGCCGCCTGGGTTTCTTATTTGGAGAAGAATTAATGAGTGATTATCATTTTATTGGAATTGGCGGAATAGGAATGGGAAAGCTGGCATCGCTCCTTTTATCAAAAGGGAAAAGCGTGTCGGGATCGGATGTGGCCGAGAGTGCCATGGTTCAGTCCCTGCGTTCCCAGGGGGCAACGGTTATGATCGGCCATGACCCCGGAAATGTTCAAGGCGCGCGGCATGTCATTTATTCATCGGCCATAAAATCAGAGAATCCTGAAATGGTTGCGGCGAGACAGGCAGGGTGTTTGATTTTTAAGAGAGCCCAGCTTTTAGCGGAATTAATGAATGAGTATGAAACAATTACGGTCGCCGGCGCGCACGGAAAAACGACGACCACATCCATGATTGCCCATATGCTGATCCAGGCCGGCCTTGATCCAACGACGGCAATCGGCGGCGTTTTTCAGGGGGGATCGCACCAGGAGAAGCTGGGGAACGGAAAATACTTTGTGGCGGAACTCGATGAGAGCGATGGAAGTTTCCTGTATTTTTTTCCAAAGATTTCGGTTATCACTAATATAGATTTCGAACACGTTGATTTTTACGGAGACTGGGATCGCATCCTTGACGCTTACGCCCAATTTATTGGACAGACCCAGGACCACGGTCTTCTCGTTGGATGTATTGAAGACAAACGTCTGGAAAGACTCCTTAAAGCTTCAGGAAAACGTTTTGTAGGTTATGGGTTCTCATCCCATGAGATCAGTGCAAGAGCGATTCAGGTAAAGAAAGGCGGTGTTTCCTTTGAATGTTTCAAACGCGGGCGCTCACTTGGCCAGGTTGTCTTGAATCGACCCGGGCAGCACAATGTCCTGAACGCTTTGGCTTGCATCGCTGTCGGACTTGAATTGGAATTGCCATTTGCGGTGATCAAGGAATCTTTGGCTGGATTTAAAGGAGTAAGAAGACGTTTTGAACTCCGGGGTTCCTGGAAAGATATTGTTTTGTACGACGATTATGCACATCATCCAACGGAAATAGCGGCAACGTTAAAAACGGCAAAAAGTTTTTCGGCGCGCAGGGTCGTTGCGGTCTTTCAGCCTCACCGTTATACCAGGACAAAATTTTTGTGGAAAGAATTTACGATGGCGTTCAAGGATGCCGATGAGCTGTTTGTTACTGATATTTATGCCGCCAGTGAGGAGGTCATCGACGGGGTTAACGCAAAGAAGTTGTGCGACGAGATTGTGTTGAAATCAGGGAAAAAGGCCACCTATCTTCCCAAAGAGATGATCGCCGGCCGTATCGTTTCCGTTGCCTGTGAGGGAGATCTTGTTATCACCCTTGGAGCCGGGGACATAACAAAAATTTGCGGGGATATTTTGAATCAATTGAATGAAAGGGCTGTGGTACTTCATGAATCTTGATGTTAATCAATTTGGCAGGGTTGGCGTCCTGATGGGAGGATGTTCATCCGAGAAGAAAATATCCATAAAGTCGGGTGAAGCCGTCCTGAAGGCGCTTAAAGAATCCGGGGTTACAGCCATGCCGGTTGTTATTGAAAGTGAAAATGACGCGGTCAATGAGGAAAA
Organism: Candidatus Omnitrophota bacterium; assembly: GCA_040753435.1. Lineage (GTDB taxonomy): Bacteria > Omnitrophota > Gorgyraeia > Zapsychrales > JANLHA01 > JAKLFA01. The sequence continues at coordinate 50,152 of JBFMEN010000041.1, forward strand.
GATCGCCGGCGCAGGGATTGATGTTGCCTTTATCGCCATGCATGGGCGTTACGGTGAGGATGGCGGGATCCAGACTTTGTTAGAGAAGATGGTAATCCCATATGCCGGTTCTGGGCCAGAGGCGAGCCGCAGGGCAATCAACAAGGCAGTGACGCAGCAGATGCTGCGTCGGACAGGCCTTCCCGTTGCCGATTTCATCGTGGTCAAACGCGAACAATTGTCTTCGCTGCCTCAGTTGATGAAAGTTTTTAACAACGGCCCTGTTGTTGTTAAACCCGTCAGTCAGGGATCCAGTATCGGAGTTCATATTGTTCATCAGCCGGCAGATCTCAACGGAGCTGTGAGCGATGCCTTTCAATATGACCAGGAAATATTGATCGAAAAGTTTATTCATGGGCGGGAATTGACGGTGGGCATCCTTGCCGATAAGGCTTTGCCCGTTGTGGAGATTCGGACAAAGAGCGAATTCTTTGATTATGAGGCGAAATATCAGAAGGGAATGACGGAGTATATTGTTCCGGCGGAACTAAACCCGGAGACGGCCGGAACTATCCAGGAGGCTGCCCTGAAAGTGTTTCGCGTTATTGGTTGCCGTGATTTTTCCCGTATCGATTTTTTACTGTCAGATTGTGAGCAGCCGTATATCCTTGAAGTGAACACCATTCCCGGCTTTACCGGAACAAGTTTACTGCCGATGGCCGCAAATTGTGCCGGACTTGATTTTCAGCAGTTATGTCTGACGTTGGTTGGTATGGCGCTTGATAGGGCGGCCATTTAGTCAGGAGAGAAGATATGGCAAGGAGAAAGAAAGAAGGTCAAAATTTAAAGCTGCCGTTAAAGGCTTTTATTCTTTTTATATTTTTGTCTTTTTTTATCGTTGTCGGCCTTAACAGAATCATTTATCTTTTCAACCACGCGGCTGTTTTTGAAATCAGGGAAGTCGTAGTTAAAGGTCCGGCCTTGGAGTTCGTCCATTCAAGGAGTCTTGATAATCTGGCGGGCCACAATATTTTTCGTGTCGATCTTGAAGGAGTTCGTCGTCGCGTTCAGGCAGAGTATCCGACCGTAGACCAGTTGAAGATTGTCCGTCAACTCCCTAATCGTATTTTAGTAACGGCCGAAGAACGCAAACCCTTTGCGGTGGTCAGTAGCGGTTCCAGGGAAGCTGTCATTTCGGAGGACGGATTCATCCTTGATGTGGATGTTCCGTCGAAAGGAACCCTTCCATACCTTACAAATATTAATGACATTGTTTGGCCGGGAAAGGGTCAGAAGCTGGCGAGCGCGAAAGTATCAGCCGGAGTTGCCGTCATTCAGGAATTGAGACGGAACCCTTATTTAACAGGAATTCCCGTAACGATGATTGATTTGGATAATTTATCTAAAATCCATTTATATTTTGATCGTACAGAGATTATTTTGGATCGTTCAAAGATAAAGCAGAAAGTGGAGATGCTGGGGCTTTTGTTCTCCGATGCGGGGATTCCCAGAGATCAGATTAATTATGTGGATTTAAGATTCAAGGAGCCGGCAATCAATCGGAAATAAACATGTTTAGAAAATTTATCGGGGAAAAATATTTTTGCGGCCTGGATGTTGGCGCTCAAACGATCAAAGCTGGTTTGATCGAGTCCAAAGAAAATCGCCAGTTTGAGTTACTGGGCGTTTATGAAGGAAATACGGCTGGTTTTGACGGCACATCAGTTACGGATTTGGGCGAGCTCAGCGCGAGTATCAACACGGTGTTGAGCGGACTAGTCAGCAACACCCGGGTTAAAATTAAAACTGTTCAGATGGGGATTGGCGGAGAACTGATCCGACAGCGCCTCAGCACCTCGGTGATGCCTTTACTTGACAGGGGAAGCAAGGTGATTTCCCGGCGGGATATCGTCAAGATCCAGAAACAGGCCCAGTTGCTTGGAGTCAAGATGGATGAGATCATCCTTCATGACTTTCCTCAGAGTTATAAAGTCGATGATATTAACCGTGCCCTGAATCCTTCCGGACTTTATGGACGCAAACTTGAAATAGACACGTTGATTGTTGCCGTTAACGGCACTATTATTAAAAATTTGAGCAAAGCCGTCAACCAGGCCGGGTACGATGTTGAAAATATTTTCTTTACGACCTATGCTGCGACTATGACCGCACTTGATGATTTTCAGCGAAAACAGGGGTGCCTTTTCGTCGACATCGGAGCTTCCGTGACGGATTTAGTTATTTTTAAAGGCGGACAGCTTCGCTTTCTCAGCAGCATACCTTTAGGAAGCGACGATATCACCCGTGCGATTGCCGCTCGTTTGAATATTAGTCATGGCCTTGCCGATGATATCAAAAAATCCTATGGAGTTGTCCGGCATCGCCAGGCAGGGATGAACGAGGAAATTTTGATCAAAAGCGAGGAAGGATATACACCTGTAAAGAAAGAAGCGATCTCAGAGGCCTTAGATCCTGTCGTTAATGATTTGATCAATATGCTTAAAGCGTCTGTCGCCCGATCCGAACTTGAACGACAGTTGCCCGGGATCATTATGAGCGGGGGAGGTTCCCTGCTGACAGGGCTTCCGGAACGCCTGGAGGAGGAGATGGTTCTTCCCGTCAAAATGGCTTCTATTAATTTTTGTTCCCGCAAAATGCACAATGCCGCGAAGTTCCTTTCTTCCGTAGGCCTTGCCCACGCCGGTTTCGACAAAAGCCTTGGTCTCTTTGTTAAGAGAAATCAATATTCCCATTGGTTGAAGGGCTTGGTCGATCGTTCCAAAGAGTTGTATGAAGAGTATTTTTAGTATGAATGCCGGGGGGAGTTTAAAACCATCCCTGTAACCTGATGACTGTTATTTCTTCCGCATCAAAGTATAGTGGATATCTTTGAGAATGACCCTGAGCCGGTTCATGCTGGTAAAAATGAAGAGCATCCAGAATGAATTGAGAAGCATGAGGAAAATGATGATCAGGAGATTGTTGGACTGCTGGATCATGATGGTTTGATTGATATTATTTTGGTCAGTCTGTTCGGCAGTGATCATGTTCTGGATTGTATTGACAAAAAAGAAAAAGAAAATGACGACAAGAACCGCCTGAAAGAAAAGCGTATAAAAATGTCTCATCATCCAGCGTGCGCATTGATTGTCCACCTGGCGCACTTTACTCATAAAATCTTCAAATGACATATGTATTCTCCTTTTAATAATTTATACTATTTTTAAAAGAAAACCATACTTTTTTTGTTTTTTAGTCGCCTTAAATTGCCTCCGGGCACAATCTTTTTTTTCCGAAAAAAATATTGTATACTTCGGATGTCAATAGTTATACGAAAAAGGAAACTATGAACCGTTTTTTAATTCTGATTATCCTGTTTGTTTTAATATCTGCGCCTTCAATGGCCAAAGGCCATATTTCAGATGGATTGCTTAAGGTCTATGCGTCGGGAGAAGATGGCCCTTTTCTGATGCTGATTGAAATGCGCCGACAGTCTTTACGTGACGGGTTATCGGCTCAATTTTATAATACCGGATTGATTGAGAAGATGGGTTGGTATAAACAGGAAGTACTGGAAGGTGTTTATCAGTCGTTCTGGCCAGATGGAAAACAGAAGTCAGTTCTGGACTATAAAAACGGCCTTTTGAATGGTCGGGTCAATCTGTATGATGAGAGCGGACGTCCGGAGATAATGCTTACTTATGAAAAAGGTGTTTTGCATGGACAGGGAGAATATTATGAAAACGGCGTGTTAACCCGTACTGTTATCTATGACCATGGTTGGGCCATGGTCATGGACTACCCGGAGATGTAATCTCTTTTTTCCCCGAAGCCCGGAAATTTCTCCGAATTTTAATTTCTAAAATATTTTGAAAAGCTGTCACTTGTTGTTAAAATGAATATAATTTTTAACAGCATCAGGAGTGGCATTATGTTTTGTGCTTTTCATAAAGAACGTTTAGCCAATGATAAATGCAGTCAATGCGGCGTTTTGGTTTGTTCCGATTGTTCTCGTATCATGAGCGGAAAGGTGTACTGCCCGAATTGCCTCCCGGGAGAATCCCGAAAAGAGAAACCCTACCTTCCCAGAAATCCGTTACTCGCCGCCCTGCTTGGTTTTTTCCCCGGGCTTGGGCAGGTTTATAACGGGCAGCTCGTCAAAGGACTAATTTTATTTTTTACATGCTGGTTGATTATCCCCTGGATTTATGGAGTGTACGATGCCTATGTGACGGCATCACATATCAATAACCGGGAAATCGAGTCTAATCCTTCGCCCGCGCTGCATGCCGGATGTCTGGTCCTGCTGATTCTGCTGTTCGGGATTTTTGCAGGCGGACCTTTTTATCTTGTACAGAAAATCCCGTCTCTTTTTGAGCGAATCTTTTCAACCCAGGAGACCGGCGTAAGAAATATTCTTCAAAAAATTTCCGGCGCGATACAAGCCTACCAGAAAGATAACGGAGCCTTGCCGGACAATGTTTCCGACTTGTATTTTGGTGAATTCTCGTATCTGGAAGAAATGTATTGCGGATCGATCCAGCAGGGCTATCAGTACACGTGTAATTTTTCCAATAACACTTATGTAGTCACGGCTTTGCCGATCAAGCAAGGTCTTCCGGGATACCGAATGACTCCCGGACCTGTTGTGGAGAAATTTTGAAATGCCGCAGTTATCTGCCGAAGAGGGAGATATTACCCGTTGCGAGGTTGACGCCATCGTCAATGCAGCTAATACGACATTGTTGGGAGGGGGAGGCGTGGATGGGGCGATTCACCGGGCGGCGGGGCCTGAATTACTTCGGGAGTGCCGTCTGTTGGAAGGATGCGAAACCGGCGACGTGAAAGCTACCAAAGGATACCGCCTGCCAGCTAAATATGTGTTTCATGCCGTGGGCCCTGTGTGGCGCGGGGGAAAGAATCATGAAACCGAATTGTTGTCCAGTTGTTATCGGAGGAGTCTGGAACTGGCAGGAGAACTGAGCCTCTCCAGCATCGCGTTTCCCTGTATCAGTACCGGTGTTTACCGTTTTCCAAAAGACATTGCCGCTCAAACGGCGGTCTCCACGGTTCAAACCTGTGTTAAAGATTTCGCGACCATCCAGAAGGTCATTTTTGTATGTTTCTCTGGCGAAGATCTGCGGATTTACAGGCGGCTTCTGCGGCAAGGAGATTCAGCATGAGGTTGTATTTAATGCGTCACGGGGATTATGTTGTTTCCGCTCCTGATCAGCCTTTGAGTTCATCAGGCGCCGATGATGTCCGGCGTGTCCTTGAATTTTTAAAAAAGACAGGCGCTGCTGTTTCTGAAATCTGGCACAGCCCGAAACTTCGCGCAGTTCAGACGGCTGAAATTGCCCGTGAATTTTTTCCCGACACGTTAATGAACCAGCGGGATGATTTGACGCCGAACGCATCTGCCTCGGAAGTCTTTGATGATATTGAGCGGCTCGAAAATAATATATTATTGGTCAGCCACCTCCCGTTTATCCCCAATTTGCTTTTGCGCATGATCCCGCATCGGCAACAGACCGCTGTCCTTCAGGCGGCATCAGTTGTCATTGTGGAAAAGGCGGATAATGAATGGAAAATAACAGACGTCATTACTCCGGGAAAAATACATTAAATGCCTCACGAACAATTATCTCTTACAGTTTCCGAGTTAAACCATTATATTCAGCAGGTGATTAACGCCGGATTCCCGGAATCCATTTGGGTTTGCGGGGAAATCCAGGGCTATAACCGGAGCAGGGAGAAAAAACATATCTTCTTTGATTTGTGCGAAACAGATGCGGAAAACAAAAATGTGATCGCCCGTATCGGGCTGGTTATCTTTTCGAATAGAAAGATTTTGATAGAAAAGATGCTGAAGGAAAATGGAAATCCTTTC
>JBFMEN010000042.1:0-9153 GCA_040753435.1 Candidatus Omnitrophota bacterium
GTATTCGCGCAAGCTTTTTGGACTCATAGTGTTACCCCTTTCGTAGAGTGAAAGGGTAACATGAATTATGAGTCAACGAATCCGCAGTTTGGATTCCACGGGTAACATTTTTTATGAGTCAATTCGCTTCACTTTTCGCTCTTCACTTTAACCTGCTTTTTATGTTATACTATCTTCGTCTCAATAATGTTTAACCCTTTCACAGGAATAAATTTATGAAAAAACTGAAGGTTTTTTTCAAGCTATACTGGCTGCACACTCTGGTCTGGGGACTGATCCTCGCTTCAGTTGTTATCTCCATCTTTTTTGTCAACTATTGCATACAAAATTATTTTACGATAGAAGCCTTCAGCCGGAAACAAATCGCCGGCCAGATGGCGCTCTTGCTGCCCATGTTCCTCCTGGTCCAATTGATCGGAATGCCGATCATGATCTGGATGCAATATTATTTTATGCAGGGCGGTTTTGCCAAAATGGGGCAAAGCAAGGTGACCCTGGCCCATGCCAACGTAAAATGGAACGATGTTATCGGCATGGAAGGCGCCAAGGCCGAAGCGTGGGAGCTGGTTGAGCTTCTGAAAGACCGGGCCAAAGTAAAAGCGATCGGCGGCAAGATTATTAAAGGAACGATCATGCTCGGACCTCCCGGATGCGGTAAAACTTATCTGGCCAAAGCCATTGCCACAGAATGCGGCCTGCCGCTGATTTCAGCAACGGGAAGCGAGTTTATCGGGATGTTTGTGGGTATCGGTACGGCGAGAATGAAGTCGCTGTTCAAAGAAGCCCGGGCGCTGGCGGAACTTCACGGCGGATGCCTTGTTTTTATCGATGAGATCGATTCTTTCGCAAGGCCTCGCCAGGCTGATCAGGGTTTTGGCGGAACCATGGACCGCAACGCCACCATCAATCAGTTTTTGACCGAACTGGACGGGCTGCGGAAAACCGAGAACAATATTGTTGTCATCGCGGCGACAAACTCTTCCGAGAGTGATCTAGATCCCGCGATCCTGCGCTCCGGACGATTTGAACGAAAAATACATGTTACCAAACCCAACCTGGATGAGCGCAAACAGCTTTTCGGTTTTTACCTGAAAAAAGTCAAAACTTCCGGCGATGTTGACGCCGGCCTCCTGGCCCGCAAGGCCCTGTGGTTTTCGCCTGCCGATATTGATGCCATGGTTAGAGAAGCCAGCCTGATCGCAATGCGCGACAAACGCGACGCAATCACCAACAAAGACCTTTCGACGGCTTACGACCGGGTCATGTTCGGCATGAAAAGCAACATCACCCTGACTTCAAAAGAAAAGGAATGGACGGCTTATCATGAGGCGGGCCATGCGGTCATCGCCTATCTCTGCCATCCGACAAATGATGTCATCAAGGCAACGATCATTCCGCACAAAGGGATGCTGGGTTTTGTTTCCCAAAGGCCTGCGGAAGAGCTTCACAGCACCAACCGTCAACAAATGCTCGCGGAAATCAAGGTTGCCCTTGGAAGTTACGCCGCGGAAATGATAAAATTCGGTTCGACAAGCTCCGGAGTCGGCGGCGGTCCGGGCAGCGACTTTTACACAGCAATGAATTACGCGCACGCCATGGTGTGGAATTTCGGCATGGGGAAATCGGGTTATATCGGTGATTTTTCAGCCATGAAAAGCTCCTGGGGAGAATCGGGGCTTTCAGAGCAAACCCGGGCAAAACTGGAAGACGATATCCAGGATATCCTTCAAACCTGCCTCAAAGAAGCGCATACCCTTTTAGAAGAAAACAGAGATTTATACGAAGATTTCGCGCGTCAGCTGTTGCAGAAAGAAGAGCTTGAATATGATGAAATCGTAACGATTTTTGAAAAATACGGCGTGAAATCCGCCAGGCTTACCATGAGCGAAGAACAACCGGCGTAATATGGGATACTTATGACGCGAAGATACACAATACAAACGCCGCGAAAACACCTTGCAAAACAACCGGAAAATAAACTGGCGCGCCGGGGATCAAAAATTCTTCAGGGGTTTGCGTGTTCTTGCGCTCTCGCGCTCCTCATCGGATGTTACAAGTCTCCCCCGCCGGTAAAAAATCTTTCAGAGGCGCATGTAAAATTCGAGCAGCTTTTAAAGACCGACTTTTCCCAGAATCCAGTTGTCATCAGACTGCCGAACACTCTTTACATTTATGTTCCCGTCTCCTTTGACATCTTAAAGACACAAGCCTCGGTCGCCGATTTTTTTTCTCTTACCCGGCAAGAGAAAAAAAGACAAATCAATTTCGCGGAAACCGTCTTTGAGGAGCCGGGCCTGTTTCATATCAGCTACGATATTACCGAAGTAAATTCCTATCCGAAATCGCCGGGCTATACATCCTCTTACACCGATGAATTTTCTTCCCTTCACAATAACCTCCTGAGCGCTCTGTCGCGCTCATTCAGCGATGTCGTGGAAGGCCAGGGGCTCATGGACTTTGTCACGCTGATGATTGTCGACATTCGTAACGGCATCGCCATCAAAAATATCTTTCATTTCAATGACCTTAAGCTGGTTATGGCCGGCTCGCTCCCGCAGGACGAATATGTCTTAAGGTATATGACCGAACTGCTGGGCAGCCCAAAGTTTATCGATAACCCGACGGCAAGGGGGTTGAATCCGGAAGATATCACCTGGCGGGAGTTCATTGCCAGACAAATCACTTACCGCATCAACTTCAAATATGGCAGGAGCAGCTTTCCGCCGATGGAAAACGACGTCAAGGAAATCATACGCATTGCCCGGGAAACATTACGGGCTTATAATTTTGACGATTTCCGGAACGTGCAAATGGAAAATCTGGCGACGAAAGAAGTGCTGTTGTTCGACAAATCCCAGCTGGAGTCGTTTTAAATTTTGGGGCGGATTTCCACCCGCCGGCCGTTAACGATCTTCAACCGGTCTTCAGCAAAAAGCTGGATTGCTTTTGGATAGAGCCGGTGCTCGATTTTATGAATTTTATTGGAAAGAGTTTCTAGCGTATCATCTTCCTGGATTCTGACCGCCTCTTGATCGATGATGGGTCCGTGATCCATTTTCTCATCCACAAAATGAATGCTGACGCCAGTCACCTTCACCCCGTAAGTCATTGCGTCTTTAATACCGCTGATCCCTTTAAACGACGGCAAAAGAGCGGGGTGGATATTAAGGATGCATCCTTTAAATTCTTTTATGAAAAAAGGCGTGAGCATCCGCATATAGCCGGCCAATACGACAAAGTCGATTTTCTGCTCTTTTAAATACGCGGCGATGTCGCGATCCACGCTTTGAGGATTTGTGTAGTTCTTCGGGTTGAAAACTTTTGCGGGGATGCCCGCTTGTTCCGCGCGCTGCAGGGCAAAGGCGCTGTCGCGGTCAGAAACGACCAGCGCCAGCTCGGCCGTTACCTCTCCGGCTTTGACTGAATCAATGATGGCCTGGAGATTCGTCCCGGACCCTGAAACAAAAACGGCAAATTTCTTCATAAATCTCCCCTTCAATATTTTTTAGAAAGCCTTATTGAAGTATGCCATTTTCATCAAGCTTTATGCAAGATCCCGGCTTGATTTTGATTCTGGCTTGATTCGTTTTTTCAAGCCATGCTTCGGTGTTCTTCTGATTTTACCGCTGTTCCATAATTTTAACACGCCATATTCCGGCGAGTCCCACGGCAGTGACAAGAACAGCGACTCCGGTCAGGATCAGGGCCGGAGGAATTTTTTGGGACAGCCACGAACTAAGAAGCATGGAAATCATGAAGGCCAGATGAATAACGACTTCAAGCGAGCTGAAGACTTTTCCCTGCATCTGTTCTTCGGCGACATTATGAATAATGGTATTTGAAGCGATAAAAACCGGTCCGATCACGATTCCCAGGGCCAATGTCAGGATAAAGGCAAGCCAGACATTAGGCCATAATGATAACCCCAGGACAAAGGCGATCATAAGGGCTCCGGCGACAGTCAGGCAATAAAAAATTATCTTGTACCAGGGAATGTCCTTGCCGAACTTCCCGTAAAGAACCGCGCCTGAAAACAAGCCCGCTCCCAGGGTCACTGCCAGCACCCCAAGATGGCGGGTGATACTGTGAAATGCGTTCTGAACGAACACAATCATCATAACGTAAACAGCGCCGGCAGCGGCCAGGAGCAGAAACAATATGCTGATAACGAACCGGATTTCCTTTTTCCTGAAAAGATAGTCAACGCCTTCCTTCAATTCCCGCCAGAAAGACCGCTCGATCCGGACGATCTCTCTCCCGTGTTCAAAAATCTTGCGCCGGTCGAAACTGACATAAAGATCGCTGGTCATTGAGAAAATTAACGAGGCAGAAATAAAAAAAGTAGCCGCATCAATAACAAAGCCCCCGCGCGCTCCAAACCACTCGACCAGGAATCCGCCAAGGGCGCAGCCCATGGCAAAAGCAATCATTCCCGTCGTGGTCATCATTGAGTTGGCCGTTAAAAGGTTTTCCTGTTTTACGATTTGCGGGATGATTGACATTTTGGCCGGAACATAAAAACGGCTGAAGCAGAACATGAGAAAAATGACGGTGTAAATCGGGACCATCGTTTTCCAATAAAAGAAAATAAACGGGATAGTAAGAACCAGCGCTCCCCGGGCGATATCGCAGATTAAAAGCGTCTTTTTTCTGTCCCAGCGGTCGATAAAAACGCCGGCGATGGGTCCGACGATAAAAACAGGGATGATGGTAAAAGATAATAATTTTGCCAGGCTCATGGCGGATGGTTGTTTCCCGCTCAGTTCGTAGGACAAACCGATGAGGGCCATTTGAGTGATTCGATCGCCGAACTGTGAAATCAGCTGAGCCCACCAGAGACGGACGAAATTTGAATTATTTTTATCTGAAATAAACTTGATCATGGGTCCTTTATGACCGCTCCCGTTTCCGATTATGTTTATATTATACTTGGAATTAAAAAATCTTCCCTTTTTTCAAAAAAAATTTTTACTGGCGCTCAGGACTCAACTTCCGGAAACGCTTTGTCCCGGCCCCGCGGCTTTTTTCAGTTCTGACTTTGCAAACGAGCCTGAATCTTGCAGCAAACCCAGCCTGGATCCTGGCTGGCAGCGTCTGTTTTGCAGATCGACCGCCGTCTCTGATTCTTTTCTGACTTTGCAAGCGCTGCCGGAATCTTAGTTGCCTGCCTTCAACCCGGTTCGCCGGTCTCCAGTGATTCTTTTCTGGCCGCGCCTGGTACTGCTTCGCCTCAGCGAAACACCACTGCTTAACAGAGGCCGGCAGCCGCGCACTCTGCACACGTACTTTCTCCCGGCAACAAAAAAGGACAGTTTATTGCAAAATAATAAACTGTCCTTTATTCAGATCAAGCCGACGAGAGGAATTGAACCCCCGGCCCGCGCATTACGAATGCGCTGCTCTACCAACTGAGCTACGTCGGCACTCAAAAACCCGTCTTTTCAAAAATCTGCCTTCACTGTCAAAAACGTTGATCCTGGCCCAAACGTTATTCGACGGGAGCAGGAGTTGGCGCCGGGGTCGCTTCCGGAGCCGGAGCATATTTCTCAGCCTCTGTCTGCAAAATCTGAAGCAGCTCTTCCTGGTGTTCCTGCATGATGCGGAAACCAAGTTCTGACGTTCTTTCAAACATCTCTGGTTGCTGCTCGATGAATTGCTGACCCACTTCAGTCTTGAAGAAATTCGTAATCTCTTTCAGCTGATCCTCAGTAAAAAGGTCAACCGTAATGGCGGTGTAATCTCCTTTAAGAGATTCCCAGCTCAGATATTTGTTATAAAAATCCTTTATCGTTTGGCGATAAGGCATCATCATCGGCTGGGCCTGCAGCATTAGGTCCACCATGCTGTCAATGCCTTCCTGAAGCTGCTCAGGCGTCTTCATTGCGATCAAAAAATCTTCTGCTGCTTGTTGATGCGTGTCTGCTTGGGCTAAAAGCACTCCAGCCGTTCCTCCCGCCAACACTGCTACTGCCATCAAACTGATCAGAAACTTTTTCATGTTACCCCCTTTAGTTGTGTTGCCGTTTCTATCCCTGAGAAATGCCCGAGGAACGGTTTTGACCGGTTTCCTCTGCCGCCTCTTCCGGACATCTGGACGAAGGCGCCCTACCCAACATCTGACTTTCCCTTAAAAAAATGGTGCCGAGGGACGGAATCGAACCGCCGACACAAGGATTTTCAGTCCTCTGCTCTACCTACTGAGCTACCTCGGCACTTGCTGAAATTATCTAATTTTGCGCTTAACGCTGTAATCAAGCGGCGTTTACAGATATTCAATATTCTATTGTTTCTTAAAACAACCATGTTTTAAAACCGCGAATGACGACCATCAACTTCAAAAGGAGCTTATTCTAATCAAGGCTTGGGGGATTGTCAAGAATTTTGCGCCTGACAACCCTCACTGACAGCCCTCAATTTCCGTCAATCGCCTCAACAATTTTAACATATACATCCTGGGCGATCATAATTTTGGGAAGAATGCTTTTGCGGGCCTTAACTGATAATTTCGCCGTGTTTGTCCCCACTCTGAAAACGCTGACATGAACCCGTGCACCCTGGACTCTTGCAATTATCGTTCCGTTGAGTTCATTTTCTTCTTCGACCATTCCGCTGTTTGAAAGAACCTCGGATGCAGCAGACCAAACATCTTCATAATCTTTCTCAACAATCGTCCCTTCCACCGTATCCGGGCTGACCACATAACCTCCCAGCGCACCTACCCCGCCCACAACCAAATACACACACCCGTTCAAAGAACACATAAATAGACTCAAGATCGCGGTCCACAACATTTTCTGCACCGCCCAAAACTTTCTCATGCTGTCTCCTTCTTCAAAAAAAGGGCAATGAACAAAGACACAAGACACAGGAAAACCTTGTCCTGCGCCTTGTGTCTTTTCAGATTAAAACAAATTCAGGGCATTATTTAAAATAAACGTCCCGAAAACAATGGCAACCATGGACATCAATTTGATCAGGATATTAATGCTCGGCCCCGATGTGTCCTTAAACGGATCGCCGACCGTATCACCGACAACAGCCGCCTTGTGGCACGGGGATCCTTTTCCTCCGAAGTTACCTTCCTCAATATATTTCTTCGCGTTATCCCATGCTCCGCCTGCGTTGGCCATCATAATAGCAAGAACAAAACCAGCGCCTGTGGCTCCCATCAACAACCCGCCGAGACTATTGACGCCAAGAATTAAACCCAGCACAATCGGCGCCAGAACCGCAAGCATGGCGGGAAGGACCATTTCTTTCAGCGCTGACGTCGTAACAATGTCGACGCAACGCGCATAATCGGGTTTGGCCGTCCCCTGCATAATGCCCTGGATTTCCTTGAACTGTCTGCGAACTTCAACAACAACCTGGCCGCCGGCGCGACCGACAGCGCTCATGGTCAACGACGAGAAAATAAAAGGCAAGCTGATGCCGATAAAAACACCGACCAGAACGGAGGGGTCGAGAAGATCCAGATTAATATTATATCCGGCAAGGGCAATCTGTTCTTTAAAAGCCGCGATTAATGCCAGGGCCGTCAATGCAGCCGAGCCGATGGCAAATCCTTTTCCCGTTGCCGCTGTCGTATTTCCCAGAGAATCCAGCGCATCGGTTTTGACCCTGACTTCCGGCTCAAGACCGGCCATTTCCGCATTACCACCCGCATTATCTGCAACCGGTCCATAAGCGTCCGTTGCCAGCGTAATGCCCAATGTTGAAAGCATCCCGACAGCAGCGATCGCAATACCGTAAAGACCGGCGAATTGATAACTCAAAATAATCGCAATGCCAACAATCAAAACAGGCAACGCCGTTGAAATCATCCCGACAGCAAGACCCTGGATAATAACAGTGGCTGGCCCTGTTTCCGAAGCCATGGCGATCTTCTTTGTAGGAGTAAAACTCGATGATGTGTAATATTCGGTTAAAAAACCGATAATGAGGCCTGCGACCAGGCCGCTGATAATGGCCCAAAATATACCCATGGCGGATTCAGCCGGTAACATTATCCGCACTGCCAAAAATGAAAAAACAATCACTAAACCGGCAGCAACCCAGATGCCTTTATGAAGCGCCTTCAATAATGATTCCTGTGATGTCTCTTCCCCTGTTCTTACAAAAACCATACCGATCATTGATGCAAAAATCCCGAGTGCTGCGATCATCATCGGCAAAAGTAATCCGACTAAACCGAGACCGGCCGAAACGCCCAAGGCCGCGGCCGCCAGAATAGATCCAAGATAAGACTCAAAAAGATCCGCTCCCATTCCCGCCACGTCCCCGACGTTATCACCGACATTGTCCGCAATAGTCGCGGGATTGCGGGGATCATCCTCGGGAATTCCGGCTTCAACCTTCCCAACAAGATCCGCGCCCACATCAGCCGCTTTTGTAAAAATACCGCCGCCTACGCGCGCAAACAGGGCAAGGAAACTCGCGCCCAAACCCACAGTCAGCATAACGCTCGTAATTTGAACAAGATCATCTCCATAATACGCCTTCAACCCGACATACCAGAGTGTCAGGGCAAGCAACCCGAGACCGACAACTGAAAATCCCATGACTGATCCAGATGAAAAAGCGATACGCAATCCTTTGTTTAACGAAGTACGGCATGCGTTTGCCGTCCTGGCTGAAGCGCTGGTCGCAATCTTCATACCCATAAAACCGGTAAGCCCGGAACAAAAACCGCCGGTAAGGAATGCAAAGGGGACAAAAAAGGACACATTTCCAAGAAAAGCGAGCCCAAGAAGAATAATAAATACCGCGACAAAAAATAACGCTACAGTTTTATATTGACGACTCAGGTAAGCAGCCGCGCCTTCCCGCACTGCCTGCGCGATTTCTTTCATCCGATCTGTGCCTTCCTCATTTTTCAACACCTTAATCGTCAAATATGCTGCCAGCAAAAGAGCGCCTACTGAAAACAACGGAATCAACCAAAACATGCTAAACATTTTTTCTCCCCTTTCAAAACAGGCGACAGCCCCTGTTTTTCTTTATCACATTTTTTTGTTTTATAAAATAGGGCGCTGTCCCCTATCTTTCTCATTAACCCTGGTTGGGTTTTTTACCGTGATTTGCTTTTTTACTGCGCCAGCTTAATTTTCCCTTGGCTTTTTTGCCCATAATCGTCTCCTTATTTTCTTCGCG
>JBFMEN010000043.1:0-17619 GCA_040753435.1 Candidatus Omnitrophota bacterium
ATTCCTTTAAATAATAGTATATTTTAAATTTACTTATTTTTTACTTCATATTTTAAACAATTCCAGCTTGATCCCCGGTAACATTGCGGATATCAATAGATAATCAAGACCAAATACTAGGGGGAGATTAAATGACAGAAGTCAAAGCCGAAACAAAAAAGGATATCAATGAGCAAAAGCATAAGGCGCTGGATCTAGCGCTTTCGCAGATTGAAAAACAATTCGGAAAAGGATCCATCATGAAAATGGACAGTTCCGCTCACATGGATATCGATTCCATTCCGACCGGCTCTTTAGCCCTGGATGTCGCGCTTGGAGTCGGCGGTTTACCGAGGGGTCGAATTGTTGAAATTTTTGGTCCGGAATCTTCCGGTAAAACAACGCTCACGCTGAGCGTCATCGCCCAATGCCAGAAAAGAGGAGGCATCGCCGCTTTCATCGATGCCGAGCATGCATTTGATCCCAGTTATGCCCAGAAGGTCGGCATCAACCTGACAGACCTTCTGATCTCACAACCGGATACCGGAGAGCAGGCCCTTGAAATTGCAGAAATGCTGGTCCGTTCCAATGCCGTTGACCTTGTCGTGATTGACTCTGTGGCCGCTTTAACGCCTCGCGCTGAAATTGAAGGCGATATGGGCGACAGCCACATGGGGCTTCAGGCCCGCCTGATGTCCCAGGCTTTGCGAAAGCTAACCGGGGCCATCAACAAATCGAAAGCCACGGTAATTTTTATCAACCAAATCCGGATGAAAATCGGAGTCATGTTCGGGAATCCCGAGACAACAACCGGAGGAAACGCCCTGAAATTTTATTCTTCAATCCGCATCGATCTTCGAAAACTTGAGGCCCTGAAAAAGGGAGAAGAATTTATCGGAAACCGCGTTCGGGCGAAGATCGTTAAAAATAAGGTTGCTGCGCCTTTTCGAACCGCTGAATTCGAGATTTATTTTAACGAGGGAATTTCCAGGACAAGCGATCTGATTGACCTCGGCGTCAACCAGGAAATTATCATAAAATCAGGCTCATGGTTTGCTTACGGCGATACTAAAATCGGCCAGGGAAAAGATGCTGTCCGATCATATCTTGCCGAAAACCCGAAACTGGCTGAAAAAATCGAAAAAGAAATCAGGGAAAAAGCGGGTTTAAAGAAGTCATAGACCGAATCGAAGGATCGCTATTTGAGTCGAATGATGGCCGAAGAAACTGAAGACAAGTTGTTAGCCGCCGCCAAGAAATCCGTATTCAACTACTTGAAGTACCGGCCACGAAGCGAAAAAGAGATTGTCGACAAGTTAAGCAGCAAAGGGTTTCCAAACGAAATCATTCAGGACTGCGTTCGATATTTTAAAAAAACTGGTTCCATTAATGACGCCCTGTTTGCCAAGGGATGGGCGCGTTCCCGACTGAATAAACCATTGGGCGCACGCCTTGTCAAAATGGAACTGATACAAAAGGGGATCAGCGATGACCTGATCCGGGATGCAATCCACGAAGCCACGGAAGACTATCAGGAACATGAAGCTATCCTGCAGTTGGCCCGGAGACGTTTAACACAATACCGCCATCTTGATCAGACCAAAGGCCGACGCCGCCTGTATGAATTCCTTGTCAGGAGGGGATTCAATATTGGTGAGATTTTAAAAGTAATTAATGAAATAACCTGACTGAAAGGTTTAACGGAATGACGCCATGAAGTATTTATCCGCCGACGAAATCAGAGACGCGTTTCTCAAATTTTTTGAATCCAAACACCACAAAGTCGTTGCCAGCGATTCGGTTGTCCCGAAAAATGACCCGACGGTGCTGTTTACCACAGCCGGGATGCAGCAGTTCAAGAGGCAGTTTCTTGGATATGTCGATGACTTTTCCAGAGCGACCAGTTCCCAAAAATGCATCCGCACGGATGACCTGGATGAAGTCGGGCAAACCAATTTTCACCACACCTTCTTTGAAATGTTGGGGAATTTCTCCTTTGGAGATTATTTTAAAAAAGAGGCCATCGAATGGGCATGGGAATTTTTGACCAGAGTTATGGAAATTCCCGCTGACCGCCTGTGGGTTTCCGTATATTATGATGACCAGGAAGCTTTGGACATCTGGAAAAACCAGATCGGCGTTCCGGAACACAAAATTTTCAGACTGGGTGATAAAAGCAATTTCTGGCCATCCAATGCAAAACAGAACGGGCCGAACGGACCGTGTGGGCCATGTTCGGAAATCTTTTTTGATTACCGGCCTGAGGACAAATCTGTGCCCAAAGATCCGGACGATATCCGGGGGAGATTCGCCGAGATCTGGAATCTGGTTTTCACTCAATTCAACCGCAAAGACGGCGGGGAACTTGAGCCGTTACCGAATAAGAATATTGATACAGGGATGGGACTTGAGCGTCTTTGTGCCGTTATGCAGGGTGTGGAAAGCAATTTTCAAACAGACCTTTTTGAACTAATCATCAAGGCGATCGATGAGGAGATCAACTTAAACCTACTGAGCGTAAAGGAAAAACGCATTATTGCCGACCATATCCGTGCGGCTACGTTTGCCATCGCTGACGGGGTGATCCCATCAAATAAAGAGCGCGGATCTGTTGTGAAAAGCTTGATTAATCGTTCGGCAAATATTGTTTTCAGTCTTCGAGGCCCTGATATCGGTCCAACTGTTTACAAACTTGTACCAGTTGTTGCTGGCGTTATGAAAGCTAAGTATCCAGAAATTCTGAAAAAGGTAGATGCAATTTCTGATCTTATTCGGAAAACAGAAGAATCTTTTTCAAAGGTGCTTCAAGATAATATTCCAAAACTCAAAGCACAAGCTGAAAGTGGAAAAATCGATGCGAAAGAAGGCGGACATCTTCTTTTTGTGTTTCATGCAACGTATGGTCTGCCGATAGAAACAAGTTTACCTGTTCTCGAAAGGGAGCTTGGTTTAACTGATGAAGAAAAGAAGGAATTTCGTCTGAATTATGCAAAAGAAATGGATGCGCACCGAGAAAAATCACGTGAAGGCAGCAAAATGGCCGGCGACGTTTTTGTGGACACGGATCTGGATTTGAATATTCCCAAAACCAAATTTTTGGGTTATGAAACGTTATCGGCCAAAGCGAGGGTTCAAAGAATTTTTACCGGGCAGGAATCTGTTTTAAAGGCTCAGAAAGGCGATGAAGTCAGGATTGTTATTGATCAAACTCCATTTTACGCCGAGTCGGGTGGACAGGTTGGTGATAACGGTGAAATTTACGGTATTGACGGAAGGCATGCGCTTCTACGGGTCACAGATACCCAGAAACTCGATAATGTCTTTCTACATTCAATTACAGTGGAGCAAGGAGAAATCAGCGTCGGAGATGAAGTCGAAGCGTGTGTTGATGAATTGGCCCGGATGAAAATCATGCGTAACCATACAGCGACCCACTTGCTTCAGGCAGCTTTAAGAAAGGTTTTAGGCGAACACGTTCAGCAGCAGGGGTCCCATGTCAACACAGAGCGCCTTCGTTTTGATTTCACCCATCCAAAAGCATTAACTGCCGAACAAAAACAGGCGGTTGAAGATTTGGTGAATCAGATGATTGCCCAAGGCCAAGCGGTCAGAAAAGATGAGATGTCGATTGAACAAGCCCGGCAGAAAGGCGCATTAGCATTTTTTGCCGAGAAATACGGCGAAACTGTGCGCGTTGTCCATATCGACGGGTTTTCCACGGAATTATGCGGTGGAACTCATTTAGACAATATCAAGGACATAAAACTTTTCAAAATTGTTTCTGAAGGCGCCATTGCCCAGGGAATCCGGCGTATTGAAGCAATGACCTCTCAGAATGCGGAAAACTTTTTGTCCATGCTGAAACAGCGAGAGCTGGATGCCCTGGATATCCAGCGAAAAAAAGAATCAGAGAAGAAAAGGGCGGAGGAAAATTTTTTAACACTTAAAAATGAACTCGATCCCCTTATTGAGAACGCCGAATCAATCAAAGGGGTCAAAGTGATTACGCATGTTTATAAAGATGCCGATATTGCGACTTTGAGAAAATTATCTGATATCGCCGTTAAAAAAGCAGAACGTTCATTTATTATTTTCGCGACCGCTTCCGATAACAATGCTTCTGTCGTGGCGTCATCATCAGCAGTCCTGGTCCAGACAGTTAAAGTTTATGCCAACGATATAATCAAGGATATCGCTGAGATTATTAACGGCAGCGGCGGGGGGAAACCACAGATGGCCCAGGCAGGAAGTAAAGACCCCTCACGTTTATCCGAGGCCATCGAGAAAGCGAAACAGACGGTTCGCCAAAAAATTCTAAATCCATAGGAATTAATTATGCGTATTTTAAAAGCCAACAGCAAAACACTCGAACAGCTGTATAACCGGCAGTTGACAGCCCAAAAGAAAACCGTTGTCGAAAAGGTCCACCGGATTCTCAGCGATATTCGCCAGCATGGAGATGACGCGGTGGTTAAATATACCAAACGTTTCGACGGGGCAACATTGGACGCCAAAGAAATGCGCGTTCCGGAATGTGAAATAAGCGCGGCCTTTCAAAATATCACCAGTGACTTTGTCACGGATTTAAAAAAGATCATCCACAACGTCACTGACTTTTATAAAGCTCAAAAACTCAAACCCGCCAGGATCAATCATGATGAAGGCATTCTGCTGAGAGAGCAGATCCTTCCGCTCGACAGCGTAGGAATTTATGTTCCGGCCGGAACCGCGCCGCTGGTTTCAACCGTTTACATGAGCGTGATCCCGGCAAAGGTGGCCGGCGTCAAACGGATAGTCTTGGCTACCCCTCCTAATAAAGATGGATACATCAATCCGTATGTTCTTGCCGTGGCCAATCTCTTAAAAGTAGACGAAATTTATAAAATCGGCGGCGCGCAGGCGATCGCGGCGCTGGCCTTTGGAACCAAAAACATCGCCAAGGTCGATAAGATCGTGGGTCCGGGCAACATGTATGTCACCGAAGCGAAGCGCCAGGTGTTCGGCCATGTCGATATTGATATGCTTGCGGGACCGTCCGAACTGGTTGTGATCGCCAATCGCCACAGCAATCCCGATTTTGTCGTCGCGGAAATGGAAGGACAGGCAGAACATCTGGGGGGACTGTCCATCCTTATCACTAACTCACGACAATTGTTAAAGCAAGTCAAGGGAAAGATTCAAAATGGTTACGGCAT
Source organism: Candidatus Omnitrophota bacterium (assembly GCA_040753435.1). Classification (GTDB taxonomy): domain Bacteria; phylum Omnitrophota; class Gorgyraeia; order Zapsychrales; family JANLHA01; genus JAKLFA01. The sequence continues at coordinate 5,175 of JBFMEN010000043.1, forward strand.
TTTTGCCAAAAATACGGAAGAAATAATCGCCATTACCAATAAATTAGCTCCGGAGCACCTGCAAATCTTGACGAATAATCCGAATAAAATTTTAAAGGGCATCCGGCATGCCGGCGCAATCTTTTTAGGGGCCTACAGTCCGACTGCTCTGGGAGATTATGGCGCAGGCCCAAGCCATATTCTTCCCACGATGGGAAGCGCCAAATTTTTCTCAGGATTATGTTTGTCTGATTTTGTGAAGAAAAATCATATTATTTGCTATTCGAAAAAAGCCCTGGAAAAAATCCGTGGGCCAATTGAACGGGTGGCGCAGTTAGAAGGACTTCAGAAACACTACGAATCCATCAGAGTCCGGTTTAATTAATGGAACCGGTGACACAAGACATCCGACACAAGCCAACAAAGGAGTCTTCATGAGGAAGGCCGAATTTGAGAGAAAAAGCCGGGAAACCGAAATTACTGCATCCGTGAATTTGGACGGAAAAGGCAACGCAAGGATCAAAACTAAAATCGGTTTTCTTGATCATATGCTGGAGCTGTTCGCCTTTCATGGGTGTTTTGATCTTGAGATCGAGGTCAAAAAAGCAGACCTGGAGATTGATATTCATCATACCAATGAAGATATCGGGATCGTCCTGGGAAAAGCTTTTAAAAAGGCCCTGGGTGATATGGCCGGCATCAAACGCTTCGGCTCGGCCTTTGCGCCCATGGAATCGACCGTCGGGTTGACCGTGATCGACATCAGCGGGCGGGGATATTTATCCCTCAATATGGCAGGAAAGGAAAATCTCGAGCAGGAAGGTTATAAAGCGAGCTATGTAGAACATTTTTTGGAGTCATTTGCGCACAATTTAGGGGCTACGATGAACATACGTATCAAAGATGCCAGCGATGATTTGCATACAAACCTGGAATGTGTGTTTAAATCATTCGGCCTGGCATTGTCCGACGCGGTTTCCATCAATCCCAAACGGCCCGATGATGTACCGTCGACAAAGGGGATAATTGATTAAACGCCCATGAACGCAAGATACAGGGACACACGCATGCTCTCCTGTGTCCGGGGAGTTCCGGAGTACATATATGATTACAATTATCGATTATGGTGTTGGAAATTTACGGTCAGTCCAGAAGGCCTTTGAAAAAGCCGGCGCCGGGCAGGTATTGATTAGCGGCAGGATCGAGGACATCAAAGCCGCGGACAAGGTTGTATTACCGGGGGTCGGAGCCATCCGTTCCGCCATGGACCGTTTAAAGGAACTTAATTTGGTCAAGCCGATCAGTGAAATTGTCACTTCCGGGAAACCGTTTTTCGGTATTTGCGTGGGATTCCAATTGTTATTTGAAAAAAGTTTTGAATTCGGTGAAACAGAGGGGCTTGGCCTGATCCGGGGATCGGTCCAGAAGTTTCCGAAAGGGGTTAAAATCCCTCAAATCGGTTGGAATTCATTACATTTAAAAAATAACGCTCTGTGGAACGGTATCAGAAACGACGAGGATGTTTATTTCTGCCACTCATTTTATGCAAAACCAGAAGATTCATCTGTCATAGCCGCAACCACGGATTACGGAATTGAATATTGCAGTGCTGTTTGCAAGGACAATGTGTTCGGGGTTCAGTTTCACCCTGAAAAGAGCCAAACTGCAGGATTGAAAATTCTATCGAATTTTATCAATATGGGTGCTAAATGATTATATTTCCGGCAATTGATATAAAAAACGGCAAAGTCGTTCGACTGATTCAGGGAAAATTCGACCAGGTGACCGAATATGCCCAGGATCCTGCGAATGTCGCTATGCGCTGGGACGGACAAGGGGCGCAATGGCTCCATGTGGTCGATCTGGACGGAGCGCAAAAGGGGACAGTAACCAACTGGTCTTCAATCCAGGCAATTACCAAAACAGTTTCAATCCCCGTCCAATTCGGAGGAGGAGTTCGAAATGAACTTGATGTCGAAAGGCTCTTTAAGATGGGCATAAAACGGGTTATTCTCGGGACCCAGGCCATAAACAACCAGGAACTTCTGCGCCGTATGGTTTTGAAATGGCGGGAAGCCATAGCGGTCAGTATTGATGCCTCAAACGGATTGGTCACAAAACTGGGATGGACAGAACAGACCGAGGTCAGAGCCGTCGATCTGGCCAAAAAGCTGGAAGATTTGGGCTTGAAATATTTAATCTTTACAGATATTGCACGTGATGGTATGCTAACCGGTCCGAATTTTGGCAGTCTCGATGAAATTTTAGATGCCGTCGATATTCCGGTGATCGCTTCAGGTGGCGTTTCAACGATCAATGACCTGAAAAAGCTTAAAACTTTTGAGCCTAAGGGGTTGATGGGTGCAATCATCGGCAAGGCGCTTTACGAAAATAAACTGGATTTGAAGGAAGCATTATCAATATGAGTACAGATTGAAATCCGGAATCCGGATTTCAAATTTCAAACGTTATGTTAAAAAAAAGAATTATTCCATGTCTTGATGTTAAAGATGGACGCGTCGTAAAGGGAGTTAATTTTGTCCAGTTGCGTGACGCCGGCGATCCGGTTGAGATCGCCCAGAAATATGATCTGGCCAGAGCTGATGAAATCGTTTTTCTAGATATTACCGCCAGTCATGAAGGGCGCAATATTTTTAAAGATGCCGTCAAGGCTACCGCAGAACAGGTGTTCATGCCGCTGACGGTCGGCGGCGGTATCCGCACGTTAAATGATTTTACGCAAATGCTCCATGCCGGAGCTGATAAGGTTTCAGTGAATTCAGCCGCGGTAAAAAACCCCGAGCTTATCCGTGAGGCCTCAGAAAAATTCGGCAGCCAGTGTGTTGTCATTGCCATTGACGCAAAGAAGCAGGGTTCCCGGTGGAATGTTTATATACACGGGGGACGGATTGACACAGGAAAAGACGCACTGCAATGGGCCATAGAAACGGAACGCCTGGGAGCAGGTGAAATCCTGTTGACCAGCATGGATGCTGATGGAACAAAAAATGGGTTTGATCTGCCTTTGACTGATGCCATTTGCCGCGCCGTTAATATCCCCGTGATTGCCTCGGGCGGGGCAGGACGCATAGAAGATTTTTCTGATGTTTTTTTAAAAACCGGTGCTGACGCTGCCCTGGCAGCATCCGTTTTTCATTACGGGGAACTGGAGATTGCCGAGGTAAAAAAATTTTTAGCCAACAAAGGAGTCGGGGTTCGGTTATGACAAAAAATCCAAAAATCGAAACAATCGAAATTACCCCCCGCACATTAAAAAAGTTGCGGTTTACCCAGGAAGGACTTATTCCGGCCATTGTTCAGGATTACAAAACCAAGGATGTCCTGATGATGGCTTACATGAACCTTGATTCATTAAAGGCCACATTAAAAACGGGCAAAGCCTGTTACTGGTCCCGGTCTCGCCAGACATTCTGGACGAAGGGCGAAACATCGGGCCATTTTCAATATATTAAAAGCATCTGGTTCGATTGTGATTGCGATACCTTGCTGCTCAAAGTTCGCCAAGTCGGTGCGGCTTGCCACACATTCCAAACCAGCTGTTTTTACAGAGAAATTAAGGATAAAAAAAGCTAACAACTCATAACACGCGATGAACAGTCAAAGCCGGCACAAAAATGTTTTTACGCGGCTGTTGTCACTGTTCGCATTCAGTCAAAAATGGAGGAAATAAAAACATGGAAGTATGTATCCGTTTACAACGATCTGACATCAAGGCAAGCGGAAAGTATAATTTCCGTATCGTCGCAATCCCAAAAAGTGACCCTCGTCAAAGCAAGGCGCTTGAAATTCTGGGTTATTATGACAGTTCAAAGAAGCCCGCTGCCTACGATGTTAAAATCGATAAGCTCGAACAATGGATTGCCAAGGGCGCTCAAATGAGTCCGACTGTTAAAAGTCTTTTTAAGAAGGCCCGTATCCGCAAAAACGCCTGATTGAATACCAACGTACGAAGAAAGGGTTATTATTATGGATCCTCAGAGTCCCATGATGCAGCTTTTTCCGTTGATTCTCATGTTCCTGGTCTTTTATGTGCTGGTCATGCGACCTCACAAAAAAGAACAAGAACAGCACAAAAAACGTCTCGCCGCCCTTCAAAAAAATGACCGTGTCGTCACGACCGGCGGCATTCACGGAACCGTTGTCAACGTCAAGGAAACGACCATCATTCTGCGTGTTGATGATAACGTCAAACTTGAATTCGATAAAGATGCGATTAAGGTGATTAAAGATTAAAGCAGGGAGACGGGTTCTTTCCTGCACAAAATTTTTAAGCCGCTTAAATCAACTCCATCTGAAAGGAACTTCATGAACAAGAATCTTAAAATCCGTTTAGGCATAGTCCTTGCTGTTTTTCTTGCGTCCTTGTGGTTCGCGTTCCCGATTGAAAAGAAGATCAACCTGGGCCTTGATCTTAAAGGCGGCATGCATCTGGTTTTAAGAGTGGAGACCGAAAAAATCGAAGACCCTGCTGCCCGCAAAGACGCAGTTCAACGTGCCGTTGAAATTCTCAGAAATCGAATAGACAGCATGGGAGTAGGGGAACCGGTCATTCAACTTCAAGGGGAAGACCAAATCCTTATTCAGCTTCCCGGTATCACCGATCGCGACACGGCCAAGCAGGTCATAGGGAAAGTCGCTCAACTGGAATTTTCACTTGTCGAAGAATCGCCGGAATTTCTCAAACAGGCTTTTGAAGGAAATATTCCCGAGGGTTATCAGCTAAAACAGATCAAAGATAAAAGTGAGCGTATTCTGGTCAATCAAAAACCGGCCATGACGGGAGAGGAAATCGCCGATGCACGTGTTGATTTCGATACCTCCGGCTTCGGCCAGCCCAAAATCGCCTTATCGTTCAAGTCTAAAGGCGCGAAAGATTTTGCCGAGATCACACGTGATAACGTCAATCAACGTCTGGCGATCATCCTGGATGGACAAGTACTCTCGGCTCCAACCATTAATGAACCGATTCTAAGCGGAAATGCCGAAATCAGCGGGCAGTTTGCCTATGATGAAGCGGCACTGCTGGCCCTTGCCTTGCGATCCGGCTCACTGCCGGCTCCAATGCATATCGAAGAAGAAAGGACCGTCGGACCTCTCCTGGGAAAAGATTCGATTAATGCCGGAATCACGGCGATTCTGATAGGCGGTTCGCTTGTATTCGCCTTCATGCTGCTTTATTATCTCACTGCAGGCATTATCGCTGACCTCGCGCTTGCGATAAATTTAAGCCTGATCTTTGGAATTATGGGACTGCTTAATGTTCTGCTGCCTGAATCACAAGTAACGTTAACCCTTCCTGGTTTTGCCGGTATCGTGCTCACGCTCGGTATGGCTGTCGACTCAAATATTCTCATTAATGAAAGGATCAGGGAGGAGCTGAACAACGGGCAAAGCCTGAGAGCGGCGATCAACGCCGGATTTAAAAAAGCTTTCAGCGCGATCATCGATTCGAACCTCACGACCCTGATCGCCGCGTTCATGCTGTTTCAATTCGGGTCAGGGCCGATCAAAGGATTTGCCGTCACATTATCTATTGGTCTCATTGCCAGCCTTTTCACCGCTGTATTCGTCACCAAAACATTGTTTCTCGCATTGGAAGAATCTAAAATTTTAAAATCCCTTCCCATGCTGAATATATTTAAAAACACAAACTTCAACTTTGTCAATAAATGTTTCATCGCCATCACGGCTTCTCTCGTCATAATTATTTTTACCATGTTCAATTTTTATAAAAACTACGACAAGGTGTTTGGAATTGATTTCGCCGGGGGCCAAATCCAGGAATACCGTTTCAAACAGCCTGTCGAATCCCAGGATATCCGTAAAGTCCTGGAATCAAGCGGGGTGGGCCAGTTCGTAATCCAGCGCTTTGAAAAAAGTCCGGAAACCATCCTGATCCGCAGCGCAAACCAGATCGATGAAAAGGTTATGGAAGCCCTCCGGCAAAAACTTCCGGAAAATCCTTTTGAGGTCCTCAGGGTCGAGTCAGTCGGACCGGTGGTCGGCGAGGAACTGAGGAAAAAAGCGCTCCTGGCCATGGCTTTCGCACTGGCCGGCATTCTCATTTATGTCGGATACCGTTTTCATCATTTCGATTTTGCAGCCGCAGGCGTCATTGCCCTGCTTCATGACGTGGCCATCACCTTCGGACTTCTTGTTGTCATGGGCAGACAAATCGACCTGCTGGTCATCACAGCCCTGCTCACAATCGCCGGTTATTCCATCAACGACACCATCGTTATCTATGATCGCGTACGGGAAAACTCGGCCAAAATGCGACGGGCATCTCTAAAAGATATCATCAACACAAGCATTAACCAGACATTGGGCCGGACTGTGTTAACGACGCTATCCACGCTGTTGGTGGTTGTTTCACTCTTTTTAAAAGGTGGCGAAGTGCTCAACACCTTCGCTCTGGCATTGCTAATCGGGTTTATCGCTGGAACGTATTCAACGGTTTTTATCGCATCTCCGTTGGTTTTGATGTGGGAGAAGCGGAAAAAATAATTTCATAGTGCCCCAGTTCTCCAGTTCCCAGTTCCCCAAAAACCTTGGGAAGGGGGAACTGGTACTCAGGGGAACTTGAGTTATGTTTAAATCCATCAAACTCTTCATTGGGCAGACCGTTGCCATTGACGATATCATCCGCGACCTTGTCTTCTTTAAATATCAACGCGTCAAACGGATTGCTCAGGAAGGGGAATTTGCCCACCGCGGTGAAGTCCTGGATATCTTTCCTGTGAAATTCGATAATCCGGTCAGAATCGCTTTTGACTTCGATACTATTCGTTCTATCGAAAGTCTCAACATGCGTTCCGACCGACCCATCGGTCATCACCAGATCGCCATCATTCTTCCCAAAAAACTTCCTCATGAAGGACACTTCTCTGCAAATACTCCGTTAAATCATTTTATCGATATCGAGCAGGGCGATTTTGTCGTCCACACGAATCACGGCATAGGGAAATTCCTTGGTATCCAGCCGGTTGAAGTGAACGCGGTTATTCGTGAGCATCTGGTCATCGAATACCGTGAGGGCGATAAGCTATTCGTGCCTAAAAATGACGTGCATCTCATCCAGAAATACGCAGGATTTTCCAAAAAAAATCCGCGGATGCATAAATTAGGGACTAAGGAATGGCAACGCGTTAAATTGAATATCCAGAAAAAAATCCAGCGCGCCGCTGCCGAGCTTCTTCGTGTCCAAGCCCTCAGGGCAAGTCTTAAAGGCTTTGCCTTTTCAAAAGATACGGCATGGCAAAAGGAATTCGAAAATAATTTCCCGTTTGAAGAGACGCCCGATCAGAAAACCGCGATCCAAAAAGTCAAAAACGACATGGAATCCGAGTCACCCATGGATCGTTTGATTTGCGGAGATGTCGGTTTTGGAAAGACCGAGGTCGCGGTGAGAGCCGCCTTTAAAGCCGTGATGGACAATAAGCAAGTCGCTCTCCTCGTCCCGACAACGATTCTGGCAGAGCAGCATTTTTATAATTTTTCAGAAAGGATGAAAAGTTATCCGATTAATATTAAAATGCTCAGCCGCTTCCGAAGCAGATCCGAGCAGCTTCGGATTATTAACGGGTTGCGGGATGGGACGGTCGATATAGTTATAGGAACACATCGTCTCCTTTCAAAGGATGTAGGATTTAAAAATCTCGGGCTGATGATCGTGGATGAAGAACAGAGGTTTGGGGTCCGGGCGAAAGAACGTTTGAAGCATTTACGTATCCTCGTCGATGTTCTGACGATGACGGCGACTCCAATACCCAGAACATTATACATGGCCCTGTCAGGAGTGCGCGATATGTCCGTGATCTCAACTCCCCCCCAAAACCGAGTTCCGGTCCTAACGGAGATCACTGAATATGACGACGAGCTGATCCTTAAGGCGATAAACAGGGAACTCGATCGTAAAGGACAAACGTTTTTTCTTCACAACCGTGTCGATAATATCGATACACTTACCATAAAATTCCAGAAACTTCTCCCTGGAGCCAGGGTTGCCTATGCTCATGGTCAAATGTCCCCACGACTTTTGGAAGAAATTATGCTAAAATTCCTCAAACATGAAATTGATGTGCTGTTCTGTACAACCATTATTGAGTCCGGCATTGATATCCCGAATGCCAACACCCTGATCATCAACCGCGCAGACCGTTTTGGACTTTCAGATCTACATCAACTGCGGGGCAGGGTAGGACGTTTTTCCAATCAGGCCTACGCGTATTTTCTTGTTCCGCCTGAGCGAATTTTGTCGCAAAAGGCGAAGGATCGACTGAGGGCTTTAGAAAAGTACAGCGAACTTGGAGCAGGCTTCCAGATCGCTTTTGAAGATTTGCAGATAAGAGGAGCAGGGAACCTGTTAGGTGAACAGCAGAGCGGTTACATTGCAGCCATTGGATTCGATATGTATTGCCGTTTATTAAAGGAGTCGGTTGAATCACTCAAAGACACCATGCATTTGCATGGAGAGGAAGGACTTTACAATGAGAAAAAGTAGTATTTTTGTTTTTGTGATATCTTTTGTAATCATGCCAGCCCTGATATTAACAACGTCATTCGCAGTCGAGGATGCCATTATCGCTGTCGTAGGAGAAGAACTTATTACGATCAATGACCTGAAAGATTACATCAGCACAGTGCACATGCAATTAAAACTGGAAAACAATTATTCAGAGGCCCGGATCAGAGAAATCATGGATAGCGTTCAAAATGAAGGCATAAATCGTTTGATCGAAGATCGTCTCATTTTAAATGCCGCCAATGAAAAAGGGATCGAAATCAAACGAACCGCAATCGATGAAAAAGTCAATGCGATTAGACAAAAATATCCTTCAGAAAATGAGTTTATCAAAGCGCTAACATCACAGGGACTGACCTTAAGCGACCTGAGAGACCGGCTGGCCGATCAGATGAAGGCTCAGTACTATATTGATCTTGAATTCAAATCGGACATCCAGATCAATCCCCGGGAAGTCAACGATTACTATGAACAGAACGCCCAACAGTTTATCCGGCCGGCTTATGTTCAAGTCAACTCCCTGTTCACTCCATTTGGATCCGACAAAGAGGCTGCATTCCAAAATGCCGCAAAAGCCCATGAGACGCTGAAAAGCGGAAAAACGTTCGCCGATACTGCAAAAGAGTTTTCTTCGACGGCTTCGATATCAACCATTATTAAGGGGGCGATGCTTCCCGAGATTGAATCGAAGATCTTTATGCTTGAAGAAAACGGTTTGACTGAACCATTGGAGACCGGAGATGGAATCTTTATTTTTCAGGTCATCAAAAGATTCCCACAGCAAACTGTCTCTTTGAATGAGGCAAGGGAGCAAATCACCCAGCATCTGTTTTCCCTTAAATTGAAGGAAAAACTTCAGCAATGGTTTAAAGAAGCACAGGAAAAAACATTTATCGAGATAAAGAACCCCTGAGACAAGGCGCAGGCCATGACAAAAAACTTACAAAACGACGGTGATCAAAAGCCTGTCATCGGAATTACTTTGGGAGATCCCTGCGGAATCGGCCCGGAGATCACTGCCAAGGCCTTATCGATACCCGGAATCCGGCGGCTTGCCGATTTTGTCCTGATCGGCGATAAGAGCGTCTATGATTTATGCCTCCCTGTTCCATCGGAAGACATCCGATTCTGCGATCTGAAACTTATCAAAAAACCAGACGACATTTCAGTTAAAGAGCGGGGGGCGGCCGCTTTCGCTTATTTAAAAAAAGCGGTGGAGTTCATAAAGGACGGGAGCATCCAGGGACTCGTGACAGCTCCTTTAAACAAGCAGGTCGTTATTAATGGAGGTGCACCTGATTTTCATGGGCATACTGAGATGCTTGCCGAGGCTTTCCAGGTCAAAAATGTTGAAATGATGTTTGCCGGAGGCCCTTTCAAGACCATTATCGCTACGAGACACATCCCGTTAAAATACGTCGCTTCCAGCCTGACACCGGAAGCGCTTCTAAACACCATCCGGCTATCCCATTCCTGTCTGAAAGACATTTTTAAAATCCCGGGTCCCAGAATCGCCCTGTGCGGCATCAACCCTCATGCAGGTGAAGGCGGAAAAATCGGGACCGAGGAACTGGATATTATTATTCCCGCCATGAAAAAAGCCGGTCAGGAAGGGATCATGACCGAAGGCCCTTTTGCCGCGGACACTCTTTTTATTCCATTCAACGCTATGAAATATGATTTAATCATTGCCATGTATCATGACCAGGGACTGGCTCCAATCAAGGCGCTGTATTTCACAAAGCTGGTGAACCTCACGATCGGGCTTCCCTTCATCAGGACATCAACAGCTCATGGAACAGCGGAAGACATCGCGGGACAAAACAAGGCCGATCCTTCCTCAATGATCGAAGCCATCAAAATGGCGTGCGAATTAACAAGGAACAAATTTCCCGGGGTCTGAACGGGCTCCCCAAAAAACCATGTCTTTATCAAAAATAGCCAAAAAGCATCTCGGACAAAACTTTCTAACCAATCCGCGGATTATCGATCGTATCGTCAATACAGCGGATATCCGGCCGGATGATACTGTTCTGGAAATCGGTCCGGGGCTGGGTGCATTGACGAAAATGATCATCCCGACCGGCGTCATGTTTTTTGCCATTGAAAAAGACCCGCAGATGGTCGTTAAACTTCAAGAATCAATTCCAAATAACAACCTTCATTTGATCCAACACGATATCCTGACCTATGACTTCAGTGCGTTACCGGCCCTGACTAAGATTATCGGAAATATCCCTTACAACATCTCAACCCAGATCGTCGAAAAACTTATCGCGGTTCGGCATCAATGCCCCCGAGCCTTCCTGACGGTCCAGCTGGACTTTGCCGAAAGGCTGGCTGCCGAACCTGGGAACAAAGACTATGGCGCATTGACCTGTTTCATCCAGTATTATGCCGACGTTAAAATTCTCTTTAATATTGCGGCATCCGCGTTTAAACCAAGACCAAAGGTTACGTCTGCCTTTATTTCCATTCAATTCCGTGAACCAATGTTAAAAGCAACGGACGAAAAGCTTCTTTTTCAAATCACTCGTACCGTCTTTAACCAACGCCGAAAAAAAATGATTAACCCTCTGTCAGGCTTGTTCCGGCGAGAACTACTGGAAAACATTTTTGAGCGTCTGGGGATACCTAAAAATATCCGGGGAGAGGATTTGGAGCTGCGGAAATTTGTTGAAATCGCCAACCTGGTAAATGAAAAAACTACTTGCTCCAGCCTGAAAACCAATGACGGGTCATCGCATCGGGATGGATCTCAAAAGCGTAATTAAGAATGGTTTCCTGCAGTTCAATTGAAGGGTGATCAAAACAAATGCCGGCATAGCGGCCTTCTGGCGAAATATGGTTCCACATGACGTTCCCGGTAACCTCAATCGATTTCCGTTCATCCAGATAAATTTTCAGTTTAATATTTTGACCCGGCAGGATCAAACGCGCCAATTTAAGACAAACTCCGGAACAACTCAGGTCACGGGTTTGAGCTTCCTCAACGGTTAGTCCTTCTTGAATTACATAATTGACCCGGTTGGAAGCGCGCCAGCGCGGAAGGTATCGCCGATCGTTCTTTGAAAAGGAATCTTCTTCTTCAGAATTATCAGGAGGGTTGAACGCATCAGGACGGATACTCATTTTTTCCTCCCCACGACTTCCTTATAAATTAAGAAAATTTCCGTGGCTGGTTAAAATATAACATTCAGTTTTCCCTTTTTCAAGATTTTTTGAGAAAATATTGACAATGGTTACAATCGGTTTAACAATATTTAACAACAACTAACCATGAATAACGGGATTGCGGCATGAAGGCCATGCCTGTCATTATCTTAAATTAAATAATATGGAAAAACAGATTTTCTACCATGATACCGATGCCGGCGGAGTCGTCTATTACGCAAATTATTTGAAATACATGGAAGAGGCACGCGTTGAATTTTTCCGGCAAAAAAATTTAAGCGAAACTGCAATCGACGGTCAAGCTGTTTTTTATCCCGTCAGACAATGTGTCATCACCTACCATAAACCTGCTCTTTATGGAGAGAGAATCATCTGCAGCGCTACTGTGAAGAAGATAACTCCGGCCAGGATTATTTTCGATCAGAAAGTTACCAATGCAAAAACCGGGGAGCTCCTTGTTGATGCCGGGATCACATTGGCCTGTGTTCGAGCCGATAATTTTCAGTTGATGCGGATTCCGGAATCAGTCCTGAAGCAACTGACAACTTGCCTCTAGCAGCCAGCAAGGCACGCCGGCCGCTAGTCGCTTGAGGCGAAAGCAATTTCCAGGTGAAAGCAATTGATAATGTAAAATTCTCTGCTGACTTTTGAAGAAAAAAGCAGAGTGGAGTAACCTAAGTTAGTTAAACCTGCAAGTAAAACTAACTAAAAGGAGGTTACATATGAACCCACTCTGCATAGCAAAGA
>JBFMEN010000044.1:0-32567 GCA_040753435.1 Candidatus Omnitrophota bacterium
AAAAGCGGGACGTGGTCGGCACGGAAAAATTCAACAATAAACCGAATGAAGGAAGCCGCGATCAAATAAAAAGCAAAGGTCTGACCGGCCTGTGTCTTTTTCTGAAAATATTTTAACAGGAAAAATAATATAAATAACGACAGGGATTCATAAAGTTGAGTAGGATGAAGATGGGCATCATGGACAGGGAAATAAATCCCCCACGGCACTTCCCTTCCATAACAACATCCGTTTAAAAAACATCCAATCCTGCCAATGGCGTGACCGAGTGCCAAATAAGGGGCAATAAAGTCAGCTGTCTGCCATAACGGCCAATGTTTTTTCTTTATAAACACAAATACAAAAACGCCTGCGAGAAAAAATCCTCCTTGCCAGGCCAGTCCTCCCTCATGAATCAAAACAATTTGAAGCGGATGCTTTAAAAAGAAAGAAATATTCAGCAAAACATAAAAAATGCGTGCGCCAACGATTCCACTCAACACTGTCCAAAAGACAAAGTCAACCACTTCGGAGGAACGATAACCCCTTCGTACAGATTCTCTGGCCATGAGAACGGAACAAATAATGGCCGCCAAGGCAACCATGACTCCAAAAGAATAAATGGTGAGCGGACCTACTCGACAGAGGGTGGGATGCATAATTCAACCTTTAAAAATGATCTTCACTGGCTAGGTTTTGTTAACAACAAGCATTTAATCGCGATAATCACTGCGCCGATAGTAATAGCGCTGTCGGCAACATTAAAAACTGGCCATATCCGGAAATCAATAAAATCAATTACGTATCCAAAAATGATTCTGTCTGCCAAATTTCCTATCGCGCCTCCCAAAATCATTGAAAACCCGATGATATACGACTCACTGATTTTATCTTCAAAATTGCGGTAAAAATAAACGTTATAAACAAGGAGCCCGACAGCGATAACCGGAATAATGATAAAAACGATCCCCTGATCTTTAAAAAGGCCAAACGCAATCCCCGTATTATGGACCAAGGTCATATGAAGAACGTGGCGGATTACCGGGAGGGATTCACCCAGAGAAAGGATTTCAGAAAAAAAACTTTTGGTGACCCGATCAAGGAAAATTACCACCGCGACCGTTAAAAGCGCAATTATAACATCAAAATGGGAGCGAATAATCTGTTTCATGCGCAAGACTGTTTAGGCCGTCTTTTCTTCCAGTTTTTCCTGACATTTCAAACATCTTTCCACATAAGGAATTGCGTTCAAACGCATTGCAGGAATTTCTCCCTGACAAGCTAAACACTTTCCGAAATTTCCCTGTTCAATTCTGGCCAACGCTTCATCAATCTTTTGAAGAAGTTCGCGATCATTAGAGGCGAGGTTCAAAGAAAATTCACGGTCATACATATCAGAAGCAGCATCGGCCATATGCATCCCGTGACCAACCGAAATCTCCGGCATACTATCGCCATCAGAATTCATATTCTTAATATCCTTAAGTATTTCCTCTTTTAAATGTTCAAGCTTGAGCTTATATTGTTCCACTTTTTTTTCATCAGATTTTTTTTCGCTCATTTGAGGAGTCTCCTATTAAAAATGAATTTACTCTTTGAATTAATGCTCTCCTGATGAAAGCTGTTTAACGACCTCTGCACACCGTTCGCACAATTCAGGATGTTCAGGATCTATCCCAAGCTCCCGATAATTCCAGCAACGGTCACATTTCTCACCCTGAGCCATCACGACCGCCGCTTCTGTTTGTGGAAATGCGGCATTGCTCAACGGCTTTGAAACCTTTTCTACCTGCTCAACCTCAACTTGAGAAACAATAAAGTAGGCATTCAAACTTTTTAAATGCCTGTTGAGCCATTTAAAATCACGCTCACTGCTTGTTCTAAAAATGATTTTGGCTTCTAAAGAGCTTCCAATCAAGCCTTCCGACCTTTTATACTCCAATTCCTTCATCAGGAACGGTCTCAAGTCGACCAAAAAGGCAAAATCCTTTTCGATATCTTCATTAAACCATTCTTCTCTTACTGCAAGCCATGGCAGAAGATGAACGCTCTCCACGCCCTTCATTTCCTGAGTTTTCGGCATCAATGAAAAAATTTCCTCGACGGTAAAAACCAGGATCGGAGCAAGCAATCGAACCAAATAATTTATAAGATGAAAAAGAACGGTCTGCGCCGAGCGTCTTTCCGGCGAATTAGTGTGAGAAGTATACAAACGATCTTTTAAAATGTCAAGGTAAAAACCTGATAAGTCTTCATTACAAAACTTATATATCATTTTATATACATTAGCGAACTCGTATGTGTTATAACTGGTCCTGATTTGCTCCGCCAGTTTGGCCAAACCGACCAAGGCCCATTGATCCAGCGGCAAAAGATGTTGATACCCAACCTCATGCCTTTCAGGGTCAAAATCATATAAATTCCCTAACAAATATCGCATGGTATTGCGGATCTTGCGATAAGCGTCAATATCCCGGTCAATAATTTCTTTCGATAAGCGAATATCCTCATGATAATCACTTGCCGCTACCCAAAGGCGCAAAATATCGCTTCCATATGTCTTCGTGATTTCATCCGGGCCGATGACGTTACCTATGGACTTGGACATTTTCCGTCCCTCTCCGTCAACAACAAAGCCATGGGTCAAGACTGCTTTAAAAGGTGCCCGATGGTCAATGGCAACGGAAGGAATTAATGATGACTGGAACCACCCTCGATGCTGATCCGAGCCTTCCAGATAAAGATCAACAGGCAAATCCAATCCCAGCATTGGGCCGATAACAGCACGGTGACTGACACCGGAATCGAACCACACGTCAAGAATGTCATACGTTTTTTCAAATTTATTGCAACCGGTCTTGGGGCAAACAAATCCTTGAGGAAGAAAATCTTCGACGGGTCTGGTAAACCAGGAATCCGTGCCTTCCTTCTTGACGATGTTCGCAAATTTCTCAATAACCTCAGGATACAAACGATATTCTCCATCTCCATCAATGCATTTAAGAGCAGGGATGGGAACTCCCCAATGACGCTGGCGGGACAAACACCAGTCCGGGCGCGTTATCAGCATTCCTAAAATGCGCTCCAGGCCGGACTCGGGGATCCATTGGACATCCCTTCTGACAACCTCTTTGGCTTTAGCCCGTAATTGATCATGATCGATTCTAAAGAACCACTGTTTCGTCGCTCGAAAAACAATAGGTTGCTTACAACGCCAGCAGTGCGGATAGGAGTGGGCGATTTTTTCCGAAACAAATAAAATCTTTCGTTCTTTCAAATCTTCTACTATCATTGGATTTGCCTTAAAGACATGAACGCCTGCAAACTTCCCTGCTTCAGCGTTAAAGAAACCGCGGTCATTAACCGGCATAATAATATCCAGTTTATTTACACGTCCGGCCTCGTAGTCTTCCTGACCATGTCCTGGAGCGGTGTGAACGAGCCCGGTCCCCTCTTCTTTGGTCACATAATTGGTGAGAATAACCGTACAGTTTGTTTTTACGCCAAATGGATGTTCATAGGTTAACGGTTTTAAATCGCTTCCCGATAGCCGCGCGATGACCTTCGCGTCTTCAATCCCCCCCTTTTGCAAAACCGATTGGCTTAAGGATTCTTCGATAATCAAAGCTTCGCTTCCAATATCAACCACGACATAAACAAAGCCGGGATGGGCGGCTACCGCGACATTCGCCAGAAGCGTCCAAGGCGTTGTCGTCCAGATTAAAAGGGAAAGTTTTTTGTCAGGAAGCTGTGCTGACAGGGTTTTTGGATTGACTACTCTGAATTTAACATAAACCGACGGGGATGTGTGATCCTCATACTCCACCTCGGCTTCAGCCAGGGCCGTCTCGCAGTCTCCGCACCAGTTCACCGGTTTCATTCCGCGAAAAATAAAACCTTTTTCAACCAACGTCGAAAATGATTTTAAAATCCAATACTCGTATCCCGGATCCAGCGTCAGGTACGGCCGTTCCCAATCCCCAAAAACCCCGAGCCGTTTAAACTGTTCACGCTGAATCTCCACAAAACGAATGGCAAAATCACGAGCCTCCCGGCGGAATGTCACCGAATCCACCTCAGACTTGCGCTTCTTCATCTGCTTAAAAAGCTGATGCTCAATTGGTAAGCCATGGCAATCCCATCCGGGGACATATTTCGCATCATGTCCCTGCATGGTCTTCGCCTTCACGATGATATCTTTTAAAATTTTGTTAAGCGCATGCCCGATATGAATGTTCCCATTGGCATACGGCGGGCCATCATGAAGTATAAAGGTTTTATTCCCTTCGGAACTCTCACGTATCTTCTGATAAATATTCTGCTGCTCCCACTTTTTAAGGACGAGCGGTTCCTTCTGGGCCAATCCTGCCTTCATGGAAAAATCTGTTTGAGGAAGATTCAAAGTATGTTGATATTTATTTTTTTCTGCCATTTAAAATCCTTTTATTAAAACCGGAAATCCGTCTCACCTGATATATTTTCCTATAATCGGTTCAAGTTCTTTCTTTTTATTTTCAGGAATAGCGTCCGGGGAAGTAATCACTGCAAATTTCAAAGCATCCTCAGCGGTAAAAGAGCGCATGGCCCCTATCTTCGGGACTGATCTCTTGATAATCTTCCTGGCATTTTCGATGTTTTTATTCAGCGTTGCAATGATCATGTCTACCGAAACCGTTTCATGCGTCTCATGCCAGCAATCATAATCAGTGACGGCAGCTAACGTCGCATAAGAAATCTCTGCCTCCCTGGCAAGCTTGGCCTCAGTCGCATTCGTCATCCCGATGACATCAAATCCCATCGTGCGATACATGCGTGACTCGGCTTTCGTAGAAAACTGGGGTCCCTCCATATTAAAATAAGTCCCGCCTTCATGAGCCACAATTCCCAGTTCTTTCGCGCTCTCCGCCAGGGCAGCCCTGATCTCGGGAGAGGTCGGCTCGGCAAAGGCTACATGCGCGACAATGCCGTCTGTAAAAAAAGAACTCTGACGTTTATATGTCCTGTCAACAAACTGATCAGGAAGAACAAATTCCGAAGGCTTCAATTCCTCTTTCAAACTCCCGCAGGCTGAAACAGAAATAATCGCTTTCACACCCAGTTTTTTCATCCCAAAGATGTTCGCACGGTAATTGATTTCACTCGGAGAAAATTTATGCCCTTTTCCATGCCGCGGCAAAAAGACAACTTCAAAACCATCCATCTTTCCAATAATAAAACTGCAGGACGGTTGACCAAACGGAGTGCCCATGCAAACTTCATCTATGACATCAAGACCGTCCATCTGGTACAATCCGCTTCCCCCGATTACGCCGATTTTTGCCATCCATGACTCCTTCTTGTGTCAAACCCCCGACTGATCCCGTCTGTCGGGGAAATCATCCCCATTGAGCTTTGAAAAAAGCGGGTGCTCATCTCGCCAGTTCCCGGCCCCGTTTTCTCGCCGCCATCATGGCGTCCTTGAAAATTTTCCTTGTTTTCATTGTTTCAAAAACCTTCATTGCAGCTTCCGTAGTCCCGCCTTTGGAGGTAACCTTCTTGCGCAATTCAAGGGGCGACTCTTTTGATGCCCCCAACAAATGAAAGCTCCCGGAAACCGTCTGACGCACAAGATCAATCGCCTGTTGTTTTGAAAACCCCAGCGACTGGGCCGCCTCGACCATACATTCCAGAAAATAAAACACATAGGCCGGACCGCTTCCCGAAACAGCAGTTACCGCATCCATCATTTTCTCATCGACGATGATCGTTTCCCCAAGATAATTAAATATAGCTGCGACATTCTTTAAATCTTTTTTGATCGCCTTGCGTCCAGCACAGAGGGCTGTAATACCTTTGCCGACTTGAGCAGGCATGTTGGGCATAGTACGAACAACGCGTGTCCCCGCCGGCAGCAACTTTTCCAGAAAAGAAGTAGTGATGCCTGCGGCGATCGAGACAATTAAAACATCTTTTCTTAACCCGGCAATAATCTCCTCAAGGGCTTCTGTCATTACCTGAGGTTTAACGGCCAAAATAATCGTATCGCACTGTTTTGCAATCGATCTGCAATCACATAAAAAAACACGATACTTCCTTTTCAATGCAACGGCGCGTTTTTGGTCTATCTCGCACAAACTGATCGTATAGGCTTTGTGAATGCCGGCAATGATCGCCTCCCCCATATTCCCACCGCCTATAATGCCAATTTTAATCATCGGAAACCTCCTTAAAAACCAGCCAACAAAATATTTTTCTAAGCGAAGATCGCGGAACCGATTCTCACCATGTTCGCACCGCATTCAAGAGCAATGTCATAATCGTTCGTCATGCCCATGGATAAAATTTTCATGGCGGAGTTTTTTTGACCTGACAGGCGTTTACCGGCCTCATCAAAAAGATTCTTTGTCAGCTGAAAGCAACTCCTGATACTGTTCCTGTTTTCTGTCAAAGGCCCTATCGTCATCAATCCGCAAATCCTGATATTTTTTAATGCCGATACCTCATCCAGCACATTCATCAATTGATCCGGATGTATTCCGGATTTCCGCTCCTCAAGTGACGAGTTAACCTGCAGCAATACATCCATGACCTTATGAATCTTCTCAGACTCCTTATCAATCGCTTTGGCGATCTTAACGGAATCAACAGATTGTACCATGTCAAATAACTCAACCGCATCTTTAGCCTTGTTCGTCTGCAGATGACCAATCATATGTCGTTTCAAATTAACAACTTTCCCGTCTAATTCAGAAAACTTCTTTGCCGCATCCTGAATACGATTTTCACCGATATCAGTAATCCCTGCCCTGACGGCTTCTTTAATATTCTCAACGGTCGTATATTTTGTTACCGCCACAATAACGATACTATCCGAGCTTCGTCCACTTGAATGACAAATTCTATCGATATTTTTACGAATTTGGGCTATTCTTTCTTTGATCATAAAAATTTTTTTAATAAAGAATCCGGATTGACCGATTAATGTGAAAAAAGCAAGGAACGACAGAAAACATAAAGTAACATAAATCAAACTGAGCGTCAATAATCAATAATTAATGAAATATATTAAGATTGCTTATATTTTAATAAAAATCTTTAATTTAAAATGAAAAGGAGAAGCTTAAAGTTGTTCAGCAAGAATTTCTGCAATAACATCGCTGAGATCGGCATCAAGGGTCTTATTCATGATACGCGAACGCTTGAAATCCTCTTCAAAAAGCCTCTCCTTAAGCAGTTTAACAGTTTCCGCATGAGATGTGGCCACATTAAGTTCAAGGTTATCTTTTAAACTCAGCCGATCAAAGTTTGCAGAGCCTGTACATAACCAATCATCATAAATCGCAGCTTTAATATGTGACATCCCCGGATAAAAGTAAACTTTAATCCCGTTACGAAATAAAATATTCGCAGTGATAATATTACTTTTATTCATAATCTGATGATTTCCGTTCTGAGGCAAAATAATCCGCACATCAACACCTCGTCTCCTGGCATTGATCAGCCCATATAAAATTTCGTTATCTGAAAAATACGCATTATTGATCCAGATATACTTTCTGGCCGTCCTTATAGCCTCTACTTGAACACGGTACAATTCAGGGTTATTGACTCGCGTGTAAAGAAGACGGACAGGAAATCCGCCGTCCCCCGCCGCCAACTGGGGTTTCTGTTTAAAGCTCCTGGCCAGGGCATATCCTAAATCCCCCCAGAATCCGGAGTGGGCCCATGCAAGGTCGAATTCATACATAATTTCGGAAAGAACCGGTCCCTTTAACTCAACCATCATGTCATGCCAATGATAACGGTACTCTCTTCCTATATTCATACCGCCGGTGAAACACACTTTTTCATCAATAATGATTGTTTTGGTATGATCACCTCGCAATAATGCGCTTGGCCTGAGCCTGACCTGAATCGATGAATCTTTCTTTAAATAATTCACCATTGAATAGGGCGGGGTGAAATTTTCGGGGAGGTCCGATGGCGGTTTACCCTCTCCTAAAACCTGTCCCATAGCATCCAGTAAAACCCGAACCTTCACGCCCTGACAGCTTTTTTCCTTCAACAGATCGGCTACCCTGACCGCGTAATCGTCATTGTCAAAAATAAAAAGACGGATATCAATCGAACGCTCCGCGTTCATGATCTCTTCTTCCAGCCTGGTAAAGAATTCATCGCCTCCGATCAGAAAACTTATTTCTCCCCGCGATGGGTTGCGCCTGGTCAGCCGGAAAACATCTTTTTCAAACCGGCCGAGATCCATCCCTTCTCCTTCAACAATCGGAGGAGGAACAGCATTTTCCTGATAGAAAAAAGAAGCTGGCCCTGTGAGCGTATCAAAAACCGTGTCTTTGGAAAACGTCAGGATGCGAAAAGCGTAGGAAACCGGACGGGTTGCCGGACCGATAACATGACTGTTGACCACCCCGTAATCCGCGGCCCGGATGCCTTTATCAACGACATCGACCATCTCGGGTCGATACCACGCACGGGAGTCGGCGACGTCGGGATCAACATCCTTTTTTGTAAAACAAACAGATGTCCCGCATCCGGACAAAATCGCGAGCGCCGGCGCGAGCCAAAAAAAGTTTTTAACAAAGTTTTTCCTTCCGGATCGAAGGACTCCGCCTCCCCGGCTTCTCCTGATATTCGCCATCAAGTTCTTCACCATCCTAATTCACCCTCTTTTGCAAAACCAGTTCTCCTTTTTGGGAATCTATCCGGAAGATAAAATTGTTCAGAAAACTCATCCCGAGCAATCCGTCGTAATCATTGTTTCCGGGAAGGACAACCGCGGGAACATTTTTTGCCACGGCCCCGCCGACTCGAACCTCTTTTAAAAGAATCTGCACGGTCTCAATCATTCTTCCATCGGCAATACGGACATTTACAGAATGCCCTTTCCTTAAATCAATTCCCAGCCTCCGCGCCAAATCGCTTGAAATTTGCGTGGGAGATGCACCTGTGTCGAGAAGAAGTTGTGCACTCGCGCGGCCGTTGATGCCCGCCCTGACAAAAAGGCTGTTACCCCGCCGCGTCAAAGGGACAACTGTCTTGCCGCTCATAACGTTTACAGTCGTCTTGATCCCCTTCCCGGCGATCTTTGTTGTTTCCCAGGCCAGTTTCGCCCCGACTTTGGTGACATCCCAGGCAACATCCGTCGTGGTTTCCACAAAAGAACAACCCGCTGACAGGCCCAAAAAAACAACAAGGAAACCGGTTTTCAGAAAAACACCATATCTTTTCAATCATTGCTCCTTCTGACGACATCAGCCGTTATGTCTGAACCTGACAAACAGCCGCCCGAAATTTTTAGAATCCTTGTCGATCCGGTGATACATTTTCCGGATATGTTTCTGGTCAAGGAAACGCAATACATGTTTTTTAAGCTGCCCGCTGCCTTTGCCCGGGATAATTTCAATCTCATCAATTTTTTTGTCAACGGCCTCATTCATGACGCGTTCCAGCTCGGCGTCGATTGTTTTCCCTTTATTAAAAATCTCATGAAGATCCAGCTTTATCTTTGACATAGCGACCCCGGTTGGTTTACCCCGTCTTACTCAAATCGAAATGACCGCATCAGAGCCATCGCATCCTTCATTACCGGCCCCATAGTTTTAAAAGAAGATGAAACCTGGAGCGTGTAAAGATCGCCCCCTTCATCCTTTTTAAAATAAATAATCATAATCGCGGTCCCAGTCTTATTGTCCAGGAAGCCGATTTTATAGGCCGGCAACCCGGAGACCTGGATTTTTTCCTCATTCCTGAGTTCCAGGCCCGACTCCTGCATTGACTGGTTATAAGCCCGCACACACAAATCCAGGGGATATTCCTGGACCTCCTGATTAAAAAAGAACAACATCGAAGCGCCGTCCAGACTCGTTTTTTCCAGGACAATCCCGCCGTCCCCTTCGCTCGCGATCTTCCATCCCTTTGGAAATGCAAAGAAAAAGTCTCTCTCGCCATTGTAATAACGAAAAGGACTCAGGCCGTACAGGAAGGCCTTGCTATAGGTCATGTTCATTACAACCATGCCTGTCAAATAAACAGAGAACAGGACGAGGGATATTAAAAGAAAAAGCCAGGACGGCCAGGAAGGATGAAGATCATGAACAAAAGTTCCGGCAAGACGATCACCGATCCTGATACGGCTCCTCTTTGAAACTAAAATGGATAACCCTTCAATCAGAAAAAATAAACAGGTAACTAATAATGCAATCCTTCCCAGCATGTCCATCTTAAAGCCCCAGCACCAAAACAGGACATAAAATATGACGATTGGAATTCCAAGAGTAAAATTTCTCAGGAAACCTTGTAAAAAAACAGAACGGAATCCGTGTTCGTCCACAACCCGTAACCCGACCAAACCTTTACCGACGCTCACTCCCCAGAACGAATCTTTTAAAATCCACAAAACCCCTGTGATTAAAGCAAAAATGTCAAACGATGATACAATCTGAACCCCCCAGGCAATAACACTGATGATAATTAAATCGATAATGCCTGCGGCAATGCGTTTAGAAAGTTTGGCCATTTTGATCGTCATCACCGGCTTGAATACCCCCTCATCTGTTTCAGCCGTCTCTTTTTGCTCTTGTCTCCTTTTTCTTGCCGGCAGGAGGGAAATAATCGCAGCCGTCACGATAAAAAACAAAGCAGCATTAACGGCAATCACATTGACGGCAAGGAATTCCTCAAGCCTTTCTTTTAAAGGTTTCGCCGGGATTTTCTTCTCTCCTAAAAATGGATCCTCAAGCTTTGCTTTAAGGACATTGATAAATTCCGGAGGAATTTTAACCTTTCTCTCTCCTGCTTCATAAACATTTTGCCAGGCCATATAATAGCTTCCTAAATAATAATTAAGAAAGGCCAAATCAAGATATGCTTCTCCCGATTCCGGCTCCATAAGCAGTATAATCTGCAAATCCTTGCGAGCCCTGCGCCAATTCTCGATCGTTTTATAAATATTGTATCGTTCAAGCCGGATTTCATAGTTGCCTGGCTCATCCTTCAGAACCCTGGAATAATCAGCAATAGCCTCGTCCCATTTTCCCTGACCCTGATATAACCATCCTCGCCTTGCATAAAGCGTTATATTTTCCGGTTCAAGTTTAATAGCTTTGGAAAAATCCTTGATCGCCTCTTCGGTCTTTCCCAGTTCCTGGTTGATACCGGCCCGGTACATAAACAAATCCGGAATATCCCCAAAAAAATTCACAATTTTATCAATTTCAGCGATAGCCTCATCATATTGCCCTTTTTTTGCAAGTTCCAGGGCTTGAGCGAGAAGGGTTTGGTAGGAAGGGGCCTCGAACGATTCTTTCTCAGGCAATGGTTCCGTATAAGGTTGCGGCGTGTAATAACGATATTTTTCTGCCGATCCAATATCCATGTTGCGAAACCTCAGCTTCAAAATATCATCACCCACAATCATGCGGATATATTCATCCTCAACTTCAATAATATGCCCTTCAACGACACGGCCCGTGCCCAGAACAACGGTTTCGGCAAATCCAGGCGAAGATAACAGAAAGACCAGAAAAATCAAAAAAAGTTTATTCATCACGCCCTCCGCGGTTAAATCTAAAGATTAGGCCTCGTAAACGGCACATCAGGATTAAGGATTTCTTCCATCACCGCATTTAATATCTGCAAAAATTCTTGATCTGCTGTCTCCAGATCCGTTGTTCTCCGCCACCGTTTGATCTGGCATTCTCTTAAATTGTATAATCCTGCATCAACCGGCTTTCCCCTAAACGTCTTGAGAAGGTAATGAAAATAAAGCGGCAACTGGACTGATTTGACAACTTCAAGGATTTCATCACGTTTTAAATGATTCATGTCCAGGCTTTCCATTTTGCCAGGCATGATGTCCGTGTTGCCCGTTTTATAATCAATCAACAAAATTGTTCCATCAATCAATCGATCAACGCGGTCGATTTTATAAACAAAGTTCATTGGTCCCACCTTAAGAGGGACAGTATCCTCAAAAGCATGTTCAACATAAAGCACGCTTTCCACCTGTTCTTCACAGCGCCGTGCCTCAACTTCGAAAAAGCGCCTCATGCGCTCACCGATAACCCTCTGAAGAAAAAAGAGATCGGGCCGTTTGCTCCGGCCAAATCTGCGCTGAAAATGGGCTTCCATGATTCCATTCGCATAATTCAGAAATTTATGATCCAGGACCGGTTTTCTGTTCACAAATCCTTTAAAAATCGCCTCCAGAATTTCATGAATATAAACTCCGACTTGGCGGTTTTCCGGCTCATCCAAAAGGTCATCCTGTTCTCGCAAGCCCAGAACATACTGATAGTAAAATTCAATCGGATCGCGTAAATAAGTATTGATACTAGAAGCAGAATAACGATATCTGCGAAGAAATTCAATAATATCCGGAGTTTTTTGAATTAAGCTCTTTTGCGGTTTGGCTTTGACAATAAAACCGCAGCTTTTAACAGGAACAGATACACAGCCGGATCGTTTTTCTTCCTGCCAAATGAGTTCTTCGATGAAACGGCTGCGCTCAGACTCCCGATTTTCCTGATAAATCAAATGAACTTCTTTCGCTGAAGAGATCAACCGCATGAATCCATACCGTTGAATCTCTTCCTCCTGCTCCAGGCGATCAAGATTCAGGGAAACCATGACATCTCTGGGGACAAGGGACTCATAAATCTTGAGCCTGGGAAGAACGCCCTCATTGGCATCAAGCACAATGACGTGGTCGAAATTCAACGAGCGCGTTTCAAACAAGCCGAGGATCTGGAGTCCTTTTAGGGGCGATCCATTGAAGGAAACTATTTCATGTGCAATCTTTTCGCTAAAAACTCTAAACAATTCTTCAAGAGCAAAAGATTCGCATGCAAAATTAGAAGCCTTCAGCTCATCTATGATGTCGTAAACTTTAGAAGCGATGCGCATATTCAACGGATAGCTCTTAAGTACACTTTTATTCATTAATACATCTATAAAATCATGAAGACTGAGGCTGAAATCTTTAAAATTACCAATCTGTTCCCAAAGGCTGAAACAGAACTTGTGAATTTCCTTGAGAACCAGAACTAGCTCTTCTTCCCTGCATTCAATACCCATGGAAGCCAAAGTTTGTTGCGTACGCTCAAACACAACCTCACAGGCCATCACATCCTCAAGCTTGACGAACACGCATCCTGAAATAACGGATTCTTCCAGTCCAGTAAGCGCTTCTTCAATTTTGTGAATCAAAACACGGGAACATTGAAAATCACTATTTCCAAAAACAGTATTCTTGATCAAAGGATGTCTCAGAACTTTAAGATAATCATGGGCGTAATAACCGTGCTCGCTTTTTGATATCTGGGCGGCAAACATCTGCTCCAGCAAAGAAACGAGCGAGCTCCGCTTGAGGGGATACCCCATCGAAATATTGAAATCTTCGACCATCGGACCTATCTCTGAGAGCAACGGAATGATATGATCGGGATCAGGCAGAACAACAACCGTCTTGCTGAGATCCGGAATCGTCTTCAGGATCTCCCGCAATTGACACACTTGAGAATGCGTGTCAAAGCCACGGTATATCTTAAGATCAAACGCAGGCTCGGGTATATTGTTTCCTTCTTTTATCTCTGAATTGAGCAACCGCGCTGTACGTTCCAGCACCGGCCACCGCCTTTGATCACCCTGAAAAAACAGCCGGGCCTGCCCCCGGTCATAAAGTGTTTTTACAACCGCTTCCTCACTGCGATTAAAGTAAAAAAAATTGGCAAAGAGAACCTGGTCAAATTCATCTAAAGAGGTATCCCCGATCAGTTCCTTTGCGCGCAAATAATAAAAACCGCGGGTATAGATCAAAGAGTGCCTCATATGTTCATGATAGGCTTCACGGAGAACGGTGATATGCGCAAGGAGGTCATTAACATCTTTGGGGACATCGTAACCGATGCGGGCGTTCTGCTCCAAGGCCTCCAGCTTCAAATTATCAACACATTCCAAATCCAGTTGCTCAATAAACGCCAGAATCTCCCGTGCCCATGGAAGAAACCGGGCGAATCTCTCTCTGTTCTTCAAAAGTAGCGGGCATTTTTCCTTCGCAAGCCGGTACATCAGGTAGCACTGATCAAGATCTTGAATGCCTTGAAATTTATCATGTTTTGCAGTGATATGGCTCATGAACTCATCAATGCTGAAAAACCCCGGCGGATAAAAAGCCTTTTTAATCTTTTGCGCTAACTGCCTTTTAACAAAAAGCGCGGGACGGCGACCGCCGAAAACAATAGCGATACGCGAAAGGTCGGATCCCGTCTTCAGATAATCGCGTTCCAGGTCATCAGCGAAACGATCAATGAAAGGATCACAAAAGCTGTATGTAATAATTTTTGACATTTTTAAATAATTTCTTCCAACTCAAGCGAATCGAGATACAAAACAAATCCGTGCACCTTCTTGTCCGGGTAGATCCCGCTCACAGCATCCATATAATCTCTTACCTGGCGCTGATGAAGGTTTCCGCCCAAACGCGTAGATTTGTAATCGACAACGACCGCCTCATCTTTGCGGACGATCAAACGATCGATGCGTTTGGTATGTCCGTACCGGTCTACGACTTCCTTCTCGGTGAATACCTGCCCGTCAGTATAAAACAAAAACTTTAATTCGTTTTTATCAATAATTTTTCTTAATTCCGGATCGGTCCCCTTAACCTCCGGTAATTCGTCTTCCCGGTTCAGGTTGCCGATCAACGAAAGCGACCCATGCAGTTCTTTCCCGCGCCGGATCTTTCCCCTGCTCGCCGGTGTTTCCTGTTCCGTCGAAAACTCATCTTCAAGATGCCTGATCCAGTCACGGTATTGTGACACCGGAAGCTCCTGGAGATCTCCCCCTTTCCATGGTTCTCTCGCCTTCCTTTCGCTGGAAACATGTCCGGATTCAGTCAGATTATCCGGAACAAGGAAATTCAAAAGATTAAAGCTGTTTCCCGTCCGCTCCGGCACAAAAACATACATCTCTTTCTCGGCCCGGGTCAACGACACATAAACATTGTTCAACTCATTAAATATTGCGTCAACCGCCTCCATTCTGTAAATTCCGTATAAATAATCAGAGTGGGGAAGATATTCCGTCTTGATTCTCAACAACTCCATCTCATCCGCATCGGTATTTAAGACGAACGAACGCTGCCCCGGCTCCTCATCTTTTCCCCCTCCACGGTTGCCGATCTTGATCTCGATGGCGGCAAACGGAAGGATCACCACAGGGAATTCAAGTCCTTTCGCCTTATGGGTCGTGATAACCTCGACAGAGTCGAGGGCTGGAACATTGACAAAGGTATCCTCATTCGTCAGCCGTTCAAAGTACTCAAGAAAAGAGGACAAGTCGCAGCCCTCCTCCTCATGCTCCTTTATAATCTCGACTAACTTCATGATAAATCCGCACTGGTCCTCAAAATGCTCGAGGACCCGCCATTCTTTCAAAATACTGATAAAAAGTTCGTAGAGCGGATAAAATCCTGTCGATTTAAAAAACGGCATTATCAACCTCTCCCATTCTTCGGGATAAGCCTGCTGAAACTCACGATACAGCGCATTGCTCCTGTGCCGCTCCTTATTTGCTCTTAACTTAAATAAAAACGCATGCATCTCACCCGGGTTCAACCCCGACGCCTTACAAAAAACATCCCCCAGGATCATCCTGGCAAAAGCCAGGTCATCAATCGGCGAATTCAGAAAGGTCAGCAATGAAACCAATTCTAAAACAATACTGTTTTCAGTAATATTTAAAGTGCGTTCGGACTTGACAGGAATTCCCTGTTCCATGAGCCATGCGGTCACCTGCTCCACCTCGGAGTTTTTCCGGACAAGAATTGCAATCTCTCTCCAGGAATACCGTTCATGCAGTTCATTAACGAGCGAAAGCACTTTCTGACGAATCACCTCATCGCGTTCCTGGCGTTTAACTCCGGGGACCCGCTCCAGTTTCACGTATCCGCCGGGATGGTGTTCATTAAACTCCTGGGCGCAATGTTCGAACACCCGCGCGAGCCGCTCATATTCCGGATGGTCAAACCAAAAACCGTTCCTGGATGACGATTTTTTGATATCCTGCGCATCCTCTCTTAATTCGATAAAACGCCGCAGATTATTAAGGTCGAAAATCATATTATTAAATTTAACGATCGCCTCGTGACTGCGGTAATTTTTCCTCAATTGTTCGACCGTTACATTGAAATGAGAAAACCTTTCCTTCAACTCATCAAACAGCGCCGCCTCCCCGCCGCGGAATCCGTAGATCGCCTGTTTCTTGTCCCCAACATAAAAAAGAGAACCTCCCGTCGAAAGAGCCTCTTCGATCATCATCATCAGATTCCCCCACTGCAAACGGCTGGTATCCTGAAATTCGTCAATCAGATAATGGCGAAAACGAGCGGCCAGCCTGTAATACAGCTCTTCGACTGTCACTCCGCCTTCATCAAACAACGCGCGCGCTTTCCTGTTAAGTTCCTCCATGAAAAGAATGTCATCCCTCATCGTCTTAATCTGGAACTCTTTCACCATCTCATGAAACAATCTGACATACGGATTAAATAACTGCCGCGCCTCGCTCTCGGCAAGACGGGTGATGCGAAGACGAATCTCATCCCAGAGATCGGCGACTGGACCAGGGACATCCGAACCGCCGTTCACTGGAAATTCCTCCCGTTGAAAATAATCGGACAATTTATCGAAATCAAAGGCGGTCGTGTAACGCCCCAGGAACTTGTCGAGCGACTTTTGAAAAGTAACGGAAGTTTTTTGCGGAAGCTTTTCCCTGAGGGTCTGCATCAACGTAACGATATCTGTCATTTGCGCGATAATATCTGTGCCGGCAGGATACTCCCTGAATTCCATCCCGTAAGAATTCCGCTGATGGTAAAGAGAGTTTAAAAGCGCTAGAATGTCTCTCTTGGGGAACCAGCTGCTTTTATTCTCAAGCAGTAAATATTGGTCAAGGAAATCCGTGAATATGCGCTCAATCTTTGGATCATGACTGGCCTTTTCAATGAGCTTGTCTAAACTATAACTGAGGCAATCAATCGGATTGTGACGAATTTGAAACCTGGTCGACAGGCCTATCTTAAAGGCGCATCCAGACAATAAAGCATTAATGAATGAATCAATAGTCTGGACCTGAAAAAAATTATAGTGATGAATGATCTCTTCCATCACATCAAAGGCGCGGATTGAGGCGGAATTTTCATCCAGGCCAATCGGACCAAGGATATCCCGGGCTTCAGCGGAACTCATCGTCCTGAGAGCGATCCTTTTTAAAAACAAGAGGATCCTCTGTTTCATTTCAAACGATGCCTTTTTCATGAAAGTTATGGCAAGGATACCGCGAATCGGCAATTCACGGGAAGCCATCGGGTCAAGGACAAGTTGCACATAGCGTTTTGCCAGAGCAAAAGTTTTGCCTGACCCGGCAGACGCTTCAACGACACGAACCTCAGGGAAGGTAAATGTTCTTTTGGAAGAAGGCATGCTGACTTTTTGAAGTTAATGGTTGCGGGATTTCATCCCGGTCACTTCAAATTTAATAATATTAATAATTGTATTATTTTTTAAGCATTATACACAAGATTCATGAAAATAGAAAAAAGACGGTTAGAAAGAGATTTGCTGTTTTCCACAAGATTTACAATTGGAAGCTTGGGCCCTGGGGCTTACTCATCCCAAGCAATCGAATCCGGGGAAATATTCTGAGAAGGGACATCGGCTGGACCGGCATCCGGAGCGGAAAAATTCTGCCCCCCGGCTCCGCTGTCATCTCTTTTCTTGGCCAGAAAATGAATGTTGTTGGCGACAATGCGAACGCGGCTCTGGGTCTTTCCGTCTTTCTCCCAGCGATCCTGTCTCAATCGCCCTTCAACGATAATACCGCTGCCTTTGGACAAATATTTGGCGCAGTTCTCACCAATCACGCCCCAAACCTCCACATCAAAATAGGAAACTTCTGTCTGACGCTCTCCATTTTTGTTATAAATACGGTTATTCGCGATCGACAAATTGCAGACCGCTTTTCCGGCAGGAGTATATCTGATTTCCGGATCCCGGGTAAGATTTCCCATCACATTGACGCTATTCAGACTCATGATCTTCCTTTCTGTTTCAAAAACCCTAACGATTTATGAATTGATTTTTTTTCATTATAGCGGTTTTATTTTCAGAGTCGAGACTTAAAACTTTGTCCAGATCATTCAATGCATTTTCATCATCCTGAAGCAACATGTACGCCGTCGATCTGTTGATAAAGGCATCGATATATTCAGGATCGAGTGCGATCGCGCGGGAATAATCGCTGATCGCTTCATTCGACAGCCCTGACAGCAAATACATATTGCCCCGATTGTTATAAGCAGGGGCATATCCGGGATCGAGCGACAGCGTTTTTGTATAAAGCTCGATCGCCCGGGATAATTGGTTTCTACGGTAAAAAACTTCTGCCATATTGTAATAAGCCAGTTTCTCGCCGGGCTTTAAATACGATGTCAAATAAAATTCCGCCATCGCCTGTTCCAGTTCTCCCCGATCAAGATAATGGCTGCCCAAATTATTATGGGCGTCCGGTGAATCCGGATAAAAATCCAGAACGCTGGTCCACAAAGTTCCGCTATTTCTCCAAATCCTGTTCTGTGACCAGGTTTTAGCGAAAAGGAGCATAAAAAGCATTCCGAACGCGATCATCACCAGGCCCTTGGCCCAGGCTTTTTTAATACTCATTTCTTTCAAAACCAAATCAAGCACCATACCCGCAAGCAGACAAAACCCGACGCTCGGCAGGTACATGAACCTGTCGGCGACAATACTTGTATCGGCCCGATTATCGAAGCGCAACAGGAAAAAGATTGATACAAAAAAGAAGAGGAATGAAAAAAGCACCCATCTGTTTTTCCGATAATAAAAAAGCGCAGCGATCATACTGATAAAAATGGCCCAGGAAAGAATATATTCAGGTGAAAATGCAGACGGAAGCCGATAGAGCGGCACAAAAGAAAGCGGCAGAAAAAATTTTTTAAGATAAAAAGTCAATGTCCACACCCAAACATTAAGACTTTTTAAAATTCCCTCTCCGGGAATCCTCATATGACAAGAATAAGTAATGAAAGCAACAGGCATTATATAAACAAAATGAACAGCCTTGTCCAGAAATGCCGCCCTGGTGAATTTTCTTCCGGAAAACCAATCAAGAACAAAAAAGATTAACGGCAGGCTTAAAGCCATTGGCTTTGAAAGAATGCTCAATAGACCAAAAATAACGGTAAACAAATAAAATCTTTTCCTGAAAAAAACCTGCCCCCCCGTGCCGCCGCAGTCATGTCTTATCTCACCCAAATAACGGAAATAATAAATCACGGCGATCATATAGAAAACGCTGTAGAGCAAATCTTTCCGCTCTGTGATCCATGCGACAGATTCCACATGCATGGGATGTATCCCAAAAACAAGCGCGCCCAGCGCAGACGCAGTCGTGCTCAGCCCAAAATAAATACCAAGACGAAAAACAAGCAATGTGACAATCACATGAAGCAGGATATTCGTAAGATGAAAGCCAAACGGATTAAAACCAAAGAGCGAGTGCTCTATAGCAAACGACAGCAACGTAAGCGGAACATAAATTCTCTGAACTGTGCTGGTGAAATAACTTTTGATGTTCGCCAAACTCAGAGAACGAAGCTGTCGGATCTCCAGGATAAAAGACGGGTCGTCCCAATTGACAAATCCATTCTGAAGCGAAGGAAGAAACGCGAGGAACGTCAACAAGGCAATCAGCAATGCAGCTTTTCGATTCATGTCATCCCCCCTTCTCGCAAACAATCGAATCGGCATCGATCATAAAGGCCCCGTGACGCGGCTGACAACGCCCTCTGGTTACTTCGATAAGAACCCAATATAATTCTTTGGGAAGAAGAATTTTCTCGTCATGAGAAGCTGATACCCAAAACCTTTCCAGGTATTCTTTCAATTCATCTCGTGAATATTTTGATTTAGTGACCGGGTCGAATCGCCTGATGTCTCCGATAAAAAGATGATTGATAAAGACCGGGGCTTTCGGATAAAAATGCATCTTTTTATAGAACTCATTTGTTTCGGGAAAAATTAATCCCAAATCAATCAAAACAAGACTCAGGGCAATATATAAAAAAACCTTCGATATTTCCAGGCAGGGAATTATTCGGGCAACGGCAATAACAAAAAATACCGGGAAGTACGCGCCATACCAATAAATTCCCCAGAAATGTCGGGAAATGGCCATTAACGCGCCATGAAAGGAAAATAGAAACAAAAAAATGCCGGCGGCTGAAAGCATGTTCATGGCCAATGCACGCTTACCTTGACCTCCTTCTTTTTTTATAAACCCGGCTGCGATCAGGACCGCAATGGCAATCAGGCTGACAGCGTTTAATGTCATAAATATTTTGACATGGGGCGGGGCTTGTGACGATACAGTGGCAAGCCCAAGAGAATCAAAAAAAAGCAAACGGCCGTTAATAGAAAAATCACGGAAGAACCGGCTAAATGCCTCATGGGCCGGGAGGTTCAGCGCAGTATATTCCAGCATGTTTGGAAAAGGATATCCTGCCGCTACTGTCAGCCATGGAATGATTCTGAAATAAAAAATTACCGCCAGAAAAGGAATCGCAATGAACATCAATACACAGTGTCTGTCTTTAAATAACGACGGAAAGAAAACCATGATCGCCGGAAAAACAAGAAGGGCCGTTTCATCCCAGAAAAATGAAACAAGAATTAAAAACATGAGCGCCAAACAAGCCGCGCGTTCAGAAAACTTTTTCCCTGTTCCGGCCTGATTATCCGGCAACTGTTTTCTCAAAATGGATGCGCTGTATAAACATAAAAGAATCGAAAAGTTCGTCATGGCTTTGGCCGGACGGAACAGCATGGCGCTGTATGATAAAATTCCTGGATTCATCAGAAAAAGTGCGATCGCTGCGAAACGGATATTTCCCGAAAGACCGAAATTTTTTAACAGACCATATAATAAAATTGGAGAAAAAATGAAGGTAAAAAACCATGTTAATGAAAGGCTGGGGTGAGGTGGAATAAATTTCCAAAGCCACACCCTGAAGTGGGTATCAAGGATTTCAAAAACCGACGATAATGGCCGGGTGATACGGGGTTCATGTTCAAAGATATCATAATTCAATGCATATTTAAAACTTCCCGGCGTTTTCCCGATATCCCGCCGGACAATCTCCTGTTTAAATCCAAACGCCTCAGGATGCATCCATGAATTGGCCGAAGTTAGAACAAAACCGAAAATATAAAGATAAACAAAGATAACCAGAACAGCGCAAGCATTTTGTCCCAGAAAAACCCTGCTTTTTTCAAATGTATTCTTCATAGAGGAATCAATTCATTAAATGCGGCACGGACAAGCAGAAACGAAAGAATATTGACGAAAGCTTACTCATAATATCTTGCAAAAGAACCGAAACTGATTATGATAAGGCTATGAATAAGCTTAAAGCTTTTCCAAAATCGGTTGCCATATCTTTCTTTCTGATCGGTCTCTTCTCGACATTGTCGTTCCGTTTGATCATCATTGTCCAGCATTCAAGCCCATCCCTCGTCAGGATCTTCTGGTATTTGGCCGTTTTGTCCAACCTGATCTTCTTCTTGTTTCGTTACCACATTTCCTGCAAACGCAAATATGCCATTCAAGAATGCTCTTTGATCGAAAAACTTCGAACCGAACAGCCGCTTAATGCCAGAGATCGAGAAGCTCTCGCTTATCTTTTAACATCGATTGACCGCTCTTACGAAAATTTGAATTATTTAAGTATCTTTATTCTCTCCGCCGTCGCAATCCTCGTAGATATATTTATCTCACTTCGTTAACTTGACACGTCTTTTATGTCTCGCTTCCTATGGATGAATGGTATCGAGAACAACCTCTTCTTTATTCATAAAAACGCTGTAACCCAAAACGGGACCGGGTTTTTCGGATGTAATCCCCTGGTAATCCGAACGGAGCGCCGGATATTCGGGGGACTCCACCGGCATCAAGCCCGCCTGGATGAAGATGTTCCTGTGAAAATACATCACAAAGTCTGAAACATTCGTGAACCAGTATCTGCGCAATTCCACTTCGTAATCCGAATCAGGAAAAATACTGCCTGTCTGTTTTGGTTTGCCAAAGACTTTTTCCGCCGCGCGAAGAATATCGTCTCGTTCCATTCCGATTAACAACTTCGTTTCATAAGGAACTTCAGCCTTTTCCCCCTTCGGAGCAGCCGTGCATCCTGAAAAAACAACAAACAAAACCGCTGCAAAGAACCATTGACCGAATTTATTTCTGCTCATGTCTCTCCCCTTTTTAAATGCCGATTAACCTGGGTCACGGTAAACTTACGTGAAATTGTCGGATCGCCTTCAACGAGAAATTCAAAACGATAATGACCAAATGAAGGAAAAACAGGGCCATTTAAATCAAAAGCCAGCTCGAGGACCTGTTGAGGATCTTTAAATTCAATGGCGCCGTTTGCTTTCATGATCAACGAATTATCATCATCCCGGATGCATCTTAATTCACAGTCATACCGACCGTTACCCTCGGTTAAAATAACGTATACGCTTAATTTGGGATGTTGGACCGGTGCTTCCTGGGCATTGATCTGACTGAAAATCCCGATTAAAGACTTTTTCTTCGTTTTAACATCCTGAATTATTGTGTCACAAATGACCATCCCCAAGGGGATTAATCCCGGTCTCATAGAGACTTCCTCCCGTTTTAAGTCACTTCAGTTTATTCTTCCAGTGGCTCAACATGAACCGAAACAAAAGTTTCCTGCCCAAAATGCGATTTTAAAATCTGTTCCACTTTAGTGGCGATATCGTGCCCTTGCTGAATATTTAAATTTTTATTAACGCAGATATGGAGTTCAATGGCAACATTCGGCCCAACCCGCCTGGTCCTCAATCTATGAGCTTGTTCAGCCCCTTTAATTCCCTTGACCAATTCCAAAATCTTTTGTTCCTGCTCGCCGCTTAACGACCCTTCCATCAATTCATAAAAACTTTTTCCTATAACATCATAAGCCGCCTTAATAATAAAAAAACTTACGGTTACGGCAGCTACGGGATCAAGAATCCGCCAGGATTTGCCAAGAAGGATTGCGCCAGAGATGCCTGTCAGGACACCAATGGAAGACAGGGCATCGGATCGATGATGCCAGGCATTCGCAACCACTGCCTGATTTTGAGTTTCGTTTCCAATGATTATTGTCACTCGATACAGCCACTCCTTACAAATAATTGAGACAAAAGCCGCAAAAGCGGCAAACCATCCGGGCCTCACGATGGCCCTTCCGCCCAAGATCCCGATGATCTGGCTGATACCCCCAAAGAGGATCGCCCCGCCGACAAGAAACAAAAAAATGCCGATACCCGCTCCTGTCATTGTCTCAGCCCGCCCATGTCCATATTTATGATCGTGATCTGCCGGTTTCGCCGCTATCCGGTTTCCCCATAAAAGGGCAATATCAGTCGAAAGGTCTGAAAAAGAATGAAAGGCGTCTGCGATAATGGCGCCGCTATGCGCAATAATGCCAGCAAAAAGCTTCAACAGGATCAATGTCACATTAATATAGACACCCAACATCGTCACTTTCACTGCCTGCTGATAACGATTCATAATCTCTCGTCTTTCTTTATAAAAACTTCTGCCTTCATTGTCTCTTTTTATAATATTTCATCGCTTCAGGAATTCTTGCGCGAATCTCGGCAATGCGGGCTTGCGGAGCTGGATGAGTTGACAGGAATGCCGGGATACGGCTTTTTGATTGCTCATTCATTCGTTCCCATAAACCGATAGCGGCTTCAGGATTGTATCCTGCCATCGCCATTAAAATAAGACCTATGCGATCAGCTTCTCTCTCTTGTAAACGACTATAAGGCAGGACATAACCAACGGTAGAACCCAGTCCATAGGCTACGAGCCACCATTTGCGCGTCTCTACTTCTTTTTTTTGTAATGCCAAATCCAGCGAAAGTCCGCCCAAGGATACCAGAAGATACTGACTCATTCTTTCTCCGCCATGGTTCGCAATGACATGAGCGACTTCATGTGCAATCACCGCTGCCAAATCTTCTTCAGATTGGGCGACCTTGAATATTCCGCTGTAAGCTCCTATTTTGCCTCCCGGCATGGCGAACGCATTAATATTATCCGGCTCATCGATCAATACGAATTCCCAGTCAAAATCACGGACCTTGTAGCCCTGACCGGTCTCCCATAAAAATTCCTCCGTCGCTCCTGCAATCCGTTCGCCCACCCTCTCCGACATCGCGGATTTTTCCTGATCGGTCGAGATCCTGGACTCTTTGATCAGCTGATCGAAACTCTGATTGCTCATCGTCACAAGCTGACCGGCGGGGATCAAAGACAATTGCTGCCGTCCGATGATAGGGACTGTCGCGCATCCGGCGACTAACGTTATAATAAGCGTAGAGCGCAGAGCGAGAAGCGAAAAGTGAAAAATTGCAAAGCGGGATAAAAAATCTTGGGCGTTGGAAAACATTAAAAATTTATTTCCTGCCGTTTTAAATCTCCACTGATCTTTTTTCATATTTTTTTCCATCCCTTCCCCTCTTCGCTCTACGCTCTTCGCTTTTCACTCTTTATCAATCCCGTCAGTTTTCTCTCATACCTTCCAAAACACTTCAGCATCACCTCATCCATGTCAGCGCCGCCTTCTAATAATAATTCAAAACATAAAATGAGCAAGTCCCCTGTTTCTATTAAGTAATGCGGGTCATTTTTTTGAACCAGATCTTCGATTTCATCGACATGCTTACGCATTAATTCAAGCAAACGTTCCTGATGCGGCTTTCCAACGAGTTTGTTGAACTTTAAAGACAGGCCGTGAATCTCCTTGAGACGATTGCTGGCGTTTATGACCAATGATTTTTCTGCCATCAATCAGCTCCTTTTTTCTGAATATCAACATTAAGTCTCTGGGCCAACTCATCGAAATGTCTGACCCAGGCTTTGGCCCGCTCATGCCCCCGCAGAGCCTTTGCTTTGATATCTTCATAGATTTGGCCCCGAACAGAGCAAAAGATATTCTGGGGCTTTCCCACATCAAACGTCAGCCGCAGCGGTTCAAGAGCAGTGAGCATGGCATTCATGATCCTGAGAATCTTATAATCTTGCGGTTTCTTGGCAAATTGTTCCATCAATGTTTTCATGCGCCTGCTTACAAAAAATTCAAGTGTTACCCGATCAACGTCCAGATTCCATTCCACCACCTCGGCGACAAGATCGTTAAGCCTCTTAAAATCGATCGGATCACTTCCCAAAACATTAAGAAAATCCGTATTAACCATGACAAGGACGGTATTAGATAAAACCTTGGGCAAAGGCATGTGCAGCTGTTTGATCACCTGCATGATTGGGTAATGATGGTCATGGATTTCTCTGAGGGATTTCTCGACTTCGAACAGAGACGTGTCCAGCATCTGATAAAGGATCTTCGCTTGTTCATCGCGGAATAAATGACGGAGAGAGAACGGGCCTTCTTCAAAATGCTTTCGCATGATCCTTAATGCTGAACGGCTCCGTCTCCCAAGAAACGAGCGGCTCATCTGTTTTTTTGCATTGAAAAAATCATCCTCGCTTAATTTCGTACTGACCCCGCAATAAATCTCATGACCGCCAAAATAAAAAACAGCAAACGAAAGCTTTTGTTCTTCACATGTTAATTCTGAGCGGACAATAACCGTCCCGGCCGCCAAACGCTCATCCTCACCCTTATTAAAGACATCATAAGAAAGCCGGCGCACATGAAAACAATAAACATCAGTCTCATCCTTATAATTCTCAAAGAGAGAGCTCATGGCATAATGGGCGACAACCCGTTTCATGTTAACGGCTGGTGGCAAAACCAGTTCTTCAAGGATGGCTTTGCCGTTTTCATATTTTTTTAAATTGCTGGGGGCGTTTTTTAAAAAGGCTTGAAATTCAGGAAGGAGTTTAACGCCGCTGACCTCATCGATCAGCTGCATAACTTTGACAGCATACATCATAATCTGGACTGTCTCTATTCCGGATATTTCATCAAAGAACCAACCACAACTGGTGAACATCAACATGGCGTTCCGCTGCATCTCCAGCAAATGCAGGGCCAGGACTTTTTCGCTGGCGCTAAAATCTTTTGCCGCATTGCGTTTAAAGAAGCTCTCCCTGCTGGCCGTATTTCTGTTTAAAATCACGTCAATATAATTATTCCTGGCTTCCCAGACATCTTTAAACAGCACCTTCCCTTTTTCCTCAAAAACTCTCGCAGCGTGATCACTTAACCAGTTAAGGGCTTGCCGAAGAGGGGTCCTCCATTGCTGATTCCAGTCAGGATGAAGACCCGAGCAGCAACCGCAGTTACTCCTCCACCGTTCAACGCCATGAACACAACTCCAGGATGAAGCCTCAAAAACTTGAACTTCATTCCTGGGAGGAAACTTTTCCAGGAACTCGGAGTAAATTGTTAACCGTACATCACGATGCCTTTCAATATCATGAAGACAAAATGCAAGGGCCATTTCTCCGAAACGATGGTGATGTCCATAAGATTCTCCATCAGTAGCTACATGAACAAGTTCTGGATGGCCGTTATTAGTAAAAAGCGACAGGATGCGATCGCTGAACGTTTTCCCGTCGGCAAGCAGATTACCGAAGGCAATGTCTTTGGCCAGGGGGCCATCATAAAAAAAGATAACTATCTGTCTTCCGGAAGGAAGCGGGCAAAGATAAGGTTGCCGCGGATCGATTTTTTCTCCTGAAACATCTTCCCATTCCTTTGTCCCCAGACCCCGTATCTTTCTTGCTTGCCGAGGGGCAAGGATCGTAAATTTAATACCTTGAACTGCCAGGATCTCAAGAGCCTCAATATCCACCGCGGTTTCTGGCAGCCACATCCCTTCAGGGGCACGCCCAAAACGATATTCAAAATCCCGGATCCCCCAGATGATCTGGGTTAACTTGTCCTTTGAATTCGCCAACGGCATGATGACATGGTTATAACATTGAGCGATCGCCGAACCATGACCTGAAAATCTTTTACGGCTTTCCCGATCCGATTCGATCACATGCTGATACACCTCAGGCTTATTCCTCTCCATCCAACTTAATAACGTGGGACCAAAATTAAAACTCATTCTTGTATAATTATTGACGATGTCCGTTATTTTTCCGTTCTCATTTAAAATACGGGCAGCCGTGTTTGGAGCATAACATTCTTCGGTGATCCGTTGATTCCAGTCATGGAACGGCGCCGAGGAATCTTGGCGTTCGATTTCTTCAAGCCAGGGATTTTCTCTGGGAGGCTGGTAAAAATGGCCGTGGATACAAATATATCGAGTCAGAATCGTTTCCTTTCTTGCAGTTTCAATTTACTTTATTCTACTAATATAAATATTAATAATCAAGCAGGCGGCGCTAAAAGAAAAGAAAACTTTTAAACAAGCATCCCCTAGTTTCTGCCCTTTAAAAACAACAGGTTCAGGCGTTTTCGAAAATGATATTCGGCGTAGCCAGAAAGGATTTCCTGAAGTTTTGGGGAAGGCGGAACAATAAAATAATTCGAAATAATAACGTGGGTCATTTCATGGGTAAGCAAAGCAACATCGAGGTCTTCAAACGACAGATATAAAGCAGCCTCCTCATGAAAGTAGAAGGCTCTTTCGGTGAAACCTTCCCGAAACATCGTTAAATATTCTTCATTCAACATCTCTCGATCGGGAAAAATTTTGATGCTCCCCTTGAAAGAGTAAACATTAATGCCAAGGGTATCAGAAACTTCCAGATAAACGGCATCCAATGTTTTGGCAACCAGTTCCCGGCACGAGTCCTCTTTTGAATCAAACGGACGAATCGGAAAGAAGTCATCATAATGAATCTTTTGAAGGAGCTGCTGACAATCCATTTGAGGGAAGGCATAAACAGAAAAATACTGCCCTTGCGTCAACAAGGGATAAACTCGCCTTTCGGCAAAACTGACTTTTGAACCGCCCAAGGTGGTGATAAATAAAAATAGTAAGAGGAGACTTTTTTTCATCAAACCTTGAAGAATGACAGTGTTTCATAAAGTTCTTTTAACATCTGAAGAAGTCTCTCCCTGTCCTCTTTCGATGCACCCAAATTCTTTTCCTCCACAAAATTCGTCAACGCATGGCATTGCCCCCCGGCAACCAAATG
The DNA here is from genome assembly GCA_040753435.1 of Candidatus Omnitrophota bacterium. Classification (GTDB taxonomy): domain Bacteria; phylum Omnitrophota; class Gorgyraeia; order Zapsychrales; family JANLHA01; genus JAKLFA01. Next base: position 28,186 of record JBFMEN010000044.1, read on the forward strand.
TTTTTTGCGCAGCGCGCTGGTCATCTCCTTAAGACTTAAGGCGAGGTCCTGCAACTGATCTGAACTGCGGATATTAAATTGTCTTGTCAAATCGCCTCCTTGCAACAAATCGATCTCCTTTTGCATACGAAAAATAGGCCCTGAAATCTTATGGGAAACAAAAAGCGTTAACACCAAAACGACTAAAGACGAAGAAACGGCAACAACCAGAAGGACAAAAGCCATGCCTGGAAGGATGAAATCAGCAGTTGGTTTAGCGACGACACGGGTGTTCTCTATGGCTACTGTTGTAGAACTCTGTGAAAGAAATAACATGGCCAATCCTATCGCAAGGGATGAGAAGACAACAACCAGACAGAATTTAAAGATAAAATTAACTTGAAAAGCCGGATCGATAAAATAGTTTCTCCTTTGATGGCCCTGTAGCATTGTTCCCTCCTCTATTCTTTAATCCCTAAAAGTTCTTTGTTAATCTTGATGTCGGTCTTCGTTCTCAATGAGTTCATCCATTGAGATAACAACTGGCTTTGTTTAATCTTAATCAAGACCCATTTTACCTGATCATGAATTTCCCCCAATTCCCTGCCATTAAAATCTTGCCGGTGCTGCTGATAATATTCTTGAATCTCATCTTCTGAAACCTTGACCTTTCCGGCGAAATGATCATTTTCCCGCGCAACAATTCTTTTCAACAGCGCCTGTTCCCAGAATCGCTGGATGTCCTTAAGAAAACCGGGGTCTTTATCCAGCCCCCGGCTCTCGGCTTCAAGCAAAACGAGTTTCGTGTCGATAAACTGCTCTAAAAACATTTCCCTCCCCAGTTTCCCCATATTGACATACTGTGATTCCCGGAAAGCCTCTTCAAATTCAACAGCAGAAAAGTTAACCGGGCCGATCCTGAGCGCAATTTGATCCCGCCGGCTACATCCATATAATAAAATCAACACGGATAATGAAACAAGCATTACTTTTTTCATGTTAAAACCCCTTTTAGATAACTGATAAAACCTCTTCTATCGTAGCGCGTTTCTAAAAAAACCCAAGAAGATTAGAACTTATAATTAAATTCTATCCAGGGATGCATATGGTCTCCGTCAGATGGCACCGGACCTCCCAGGGGATATCCAATTTCAACCCGGCAATCCAGATGTTCAGACAGATTAAAACGGACTCCAAACCCTGCGCCCTGCAGGGTGTCCGTTTCTTCTTCTCCAAAAGCAGGGCCGATCCTGTTAACATACGCCCAATCCCAAAATAATACAAACCGCAGAGCATCATACCAGCGGTCCTGTTTATAAAACGGAACCCTGGCTGTTTTCGAAAGAAAATACCATGGAATCGAGAGTTCCATTGACATATAAAATCCCTTATCTCCGCTGAATTCTGCAGGAGAATAACCTCGAACGCTGGCTGCGCCTCCAATCTGGAACTGTTCCGCGGCGATCAACCGATGATTGGTGTACTGGGCGATATTCTTCCATAATAAGAAAGTTTCAAATGGCATTGGTTGAAGACGAAAGAGATTAAAAATGGATTTTGTAAATTTTGATCCTGCCCCTGTCCGTGAAGCCATGGGATCTTTCTTTTCCATAGCCCCCATCACCTCTGAAATTCCCTGATCAACCTCAACAGTAAAAATCGTTCGCCCCCAGCGATCAGCCCAGTCAATATCAAATCCTCCACGGATAACCCTGACCTCATCCCGTGATAATTCCACATCGGCGAAATCATCACTGATGCTTTTATAATCAAAACCGAAATTAAAACGAATATCAAAAGCATCGCGCACGATCAATCTTTTAATCCCGAAAATTCCATATATTTCTGCGTCTCCTGTCGAATCAAACGCGGCAAATTCTTCCCCCGGGCGGACTTTACTATATAAGGTATAAACTCCTAATTCCAAACCGGTGTTCAACGGATATGTGTAGCGGGCCTGCCCCAATGTCATTTGCTGGTTCTCAGCCGCCTGTCCTTTTAAAAACAGCTTGTCATCATAGCCTAAAACATTGTTGTGCTCGAAAATGACAGCATACCGATTGCGATCAATAAAACGCGATCCCCAATTATCGTATTCAAAACCGGCATGGACGGGAACCCTGTCATCAACTTCAATGATCACGTCGGTCGTTCCCGGCTCCCTTCCCGGCGTCAAGACTGCTTTCGCCTTTCGATCAGGATGTTCATTGATATACACCAAAGAACGCTGCAGTGCGGAATAGTCAAAATATCCTTCTGGCCCGAAATCAATTTTTCGCTCAAGCATACCAGGTTTAAAAAACTTGCTTCCCTTAACTTCCAGATCCCCGAGCCTGCCTTCAACAATACGGATCCCCAGGACATTTTTTTTAATCTTTTGAGGCGGAATGTATGCGCGCGAAGTAACATATCCTCTCTGCCGGTATCGATCCGTAAGTTCTGTGGTCAGCTTCTGCATATCTTGAAAAGAAAGCTCCCTGCCTTCATATTTTTCAACAATTCCGGCTAATTCTTTTTCATTCAGAAGGCTGGCTCCCTCTACAACAATGTCTTCAATGAAAACTTTCCGCTCGTCACTTTGGATCTCCGCTTCAAGGCCAAACGTCTCCGGTTCAGTCATGCGAATCTCTTCGATCCGGGCTTCAAGCTTTTTTTTCCGGGACTCAAATTCCTGTCTGCCGGCAAAGCCTCCAGCGCTTTGAGATACAGGAGGAGCGGCAAATCCGGCCTGATCAATAAACGAAATCAGCAGGAGCGAGGCCAAAAGATATTTTATGGAAATCATAAAAAACGCATGACGGTTAAAGGTTGCTGCGACCAACGGTAGGAAGCTACTCGTTCATTTGTGATTTCTAAATTCTTGCATAAAAGAAGAGAAAAATCAACATGATATGAACAATGAAAGATTGTCGGCGAGATCAGGATCATATTTTTTTAAATACTGGCACTGACGGAAAGCCGAGGGAAAATCTTTAAGCATGGCATAAGAAAACCCGAGATAGAAATGGGCTTGAATATTATCTTTCTCAAGCAAAAGAACTTCTTTAAAAGCCCTTATTGAGTCTTTATAACGCTTCAGGTGCAGACACGCCTTGCCCAGCTGGAATTGCGCGTCAAAAAAATCTTTCTGAATCCTGACGGCTGTTCTCAGCGACTCAAAAGCCTCCTCGTTTTTATCAAAATATTCACCAAGGATACATCCTTTCCGGTAATGTGAATAAGCGTCCCCTTTGCTCAAAGAAATCACTTTGTCAAAGTATTCCAGCGCCTCTTTATAATCTCCCATGGAAAAACAGGAATCTGCAAGCTCCCGGTACGCCTGAGCCTCGCCGGGCTTCACGTGAGTCGCTTTCAAAAACATTTGCGATGCTTCCAGGTGACAACCCTCCTTCACATAAAAAATACCAAGATTATAATAGACTTCATAATAAAGCGGATCAATTTCGATTGCTCTCTTTAAAGCCTCCACGGCCTGATCCTTTTCCTGTTGATTAAAATACATCATTCCCAAGCGAAAAAAGAAATGGGCATTATTGGGATTACCCTGAATTGCCTTCTTCAACGCATCAATGGCCTCGTTGTAACGTTCCAGGCGTTCATAAGCCACGCTCAAACTCGCATATTTGTCTGCATCTGTTGGTGAAATTTTCTTGCCTAACGGTTTTTTTAAGAGGATTTCAAGTCGAAGTCCTTCCAACTCAACCCGGAACTGCTGTCTTATTTCAGGTAACGTTAAAAAAGCCATGTAAGTCCCGCTGGCAACGGCATTAAAATACAGCTTGAAAAAATATTCCAGGAACTTGTTCATTTCTCCTAAAAAGGAAAACGTGAGATAACCAAGGACGACTAAATGAAGAATATTAAGAATGATAAAAACTGACCGGGCGAACTTGTTCAATAAAAGGATCCCGAAGGCACAAAAGACGATCATCATGGCCCAAACAGTCTGTGGAAGCCATTGGGTTTCAAAACACCGGTTAAAAAAATCATAGGGAAAAACAGCGGTCATGGAAACAAAACTGATTATTCGCTGCCAAAGAGGAGAAAATGAGTTGTGTAAATCAAAATAATAAACAAGATAAAGGACAAGGCTGGAAGAAATAACGATCCATCCAAGAATGGTTACTCCCAAAGAACGCCCCGCATTTTTATCAATTTTTTTCATAAAAATTATTGAATCTTATCGTTTACAGGTCAGATCTTTTAAAATGATAAGTATTCAGACTAATTTAAGTATAATATGAAAACTATTTTTTAAAAAGGGAGTTCTGGCCCTGCGAATTGACTCATAAAAAATGTTACCCGTGGAATCCAAACTGCGGATTCGTTGACTCATAATTCATGTTACCCTTTCACTCTACGAAAGGGGTAACACTATGAGTCCAAAAAGCTTGCGCGAATAC
>JBFMEN010000045.1:0-16316 GCA_040753435.1 Candidatus Omnitrophota bacterium
AGAAATATCCCCAGGCCTTTCTTACCATGCTGTCTCAATAAGTTTTATAAAAGAATTATGTTATGAAAGGGAGTTCGCAATGAATTCAAAACTGATATTTTCATCTGTTTTTTGTATGATCTTTATGATAAGCGCTTGCTCTACGACAACGGTTAAGCGTGTTGATGTCGAAGAGACTATTGATTTTAGCGGACGATGGAATGACACTGATTCACGTTTGACGGCAAAAACAGTTATTGAGGATGGCCTGAGTCATTTGTGGATTGATAATTTTCTGGAACAGAATGGACGCAAGCCGGTGGTTATCGTCGGTGATATCAAGAACCGCAGTGAAGAACACATTAATATTCAGGTGTTTATCAAGGATCTTGAACGCGCGTTCATTAATTCTGGAAAAGTGAAGGTTGTGGCTTCAATAGATGAACGGAAAGGCATCCGTGAGGAACGCACTGCGCAAAATACGGAAGGCTTTACCGATCCGGAGACGATTGCCGTAATCGGCCGGGAAAAAGGCGCGGATTTTATGTTAATCGGCAGCGTGAATACGATTAAGGATGAAACAAGCGGACGTTATGTGATTCTCTATCAGATAAACAGCGAGCTCATTGATCTGAGGACCAATGAAAAGGTTTGGATTGGACAAAACCTCTTGAAAAAATTAGTCAAGAAGACGAAATATTCGTTGTAATAATTTTCCTCCCTTTTTCTGTAGAGACGTCCCGACGGGACGTCTCTACTCATAGAAATACGAGAATCAATCCCTATGTTCCGAAATCTGATCTATATTTTCATTCTCATTATATCGCTTTCTTCCTGTGCCAGCCTCCCCGCCATGCAATCCCGGGTCAATCGTTTGGCGGCCAAAGGCGACTTTCAGTATGCGGCGCATTATTTTTCTGAAATGCCGGAAGGATCTTATGGGAAGAACAATCGGTTGATTGAAGCTCTTGACCGGGGAATGATTTTTCATTATGCGGGACGATACCGGCGAAGTATCGAGTTCTTTGAAGAGGCGAAAAAGATTTACGACGAGCTTTATACAAAATCGCTTTCAAAAATTGCTGCAAGCTGGCTTTGGAATGACTCATCCTTGCCTTATCCGGGGGAAGATTTTGAGAGGGCGATGATCAATGTTTTTCAGGCGTTGAATTTTCTCGCTTTGGGAGAGCACGACGAGGCATTGGTGGAAGCGCGCAATGCCAGCTCTGTTCTTCAGGCGCTAAATGATCGCTATCCGAAAGATTTAAAAAATGTTTACCGGGATGATGCCTTTGTCAGGATGTTGGCGGGAATTTTATATGAAAGCCTGGGCGAACGGAACGATCTGAATGACGCCCTCATCGATTATCGAAAAGCGCTTAAACTTTATGAAACCTCATTTTTAGTCGAATGCGGCATCGCAGTTCCGGAGGTTTTAAAAGAAAACTTTCTTTCCGTTTCCCAATGGATGGGTGACGATGAACTGAGTATCAGCAAGCGAAGGTTTCAAAACACGAAGATTTATTCCATTAAAGAACGCGCCGGCAAAGGCGAGCTTTATGTCATTGTTTACCGGGGACAGATTGTCAATAAGGTGGAGGGAACCGTTGTTCTGCCAGGCATGGATGGGCTCTTGACGCGAATATCATTCCCCAGGTATAGAAAAAATTTCAAGTCCGATAAGTCTGTTTCCATGAAAGTTGTTTCAGAGCAGGAAAAAGAGCAGATGCAGTTTCTTAATAAAGCGCAAGATATGGACGTTATCGCCCGGCTTAACCTGGATAATCGTCGTACAAGGATCCTGGCGAAGGCTGTTGCGCGGCCGGTTACAAAACAACTGTTTGTTGAGACGGCGGAAGATTATGTGGTTAATAAGGCCGGAAAAGAGGCTGGCCAGCTTTTCAACATCGCGGGACAATTCTATTTGCTGTACTCTGAACAGGCTGACCTGCGTTCCTGGGGGACGTTGCCGTCAGAAATTTATCTTGGGCGGTTTATCCTGGAGCCGGGAAATTACCGTTTGTTCGTTGACGCAAAGCCGGTCACTTCGATCGAGGTTTCTGCCGGTCAGAAAAAATTTATTACTTATTGGTTTGGATATTAAAAATTCAAGAGATATAATAGAAAAACAAATCAAACTTTAAATGGAATTCCGGATGAGCTCATTTTTTCGATCAATAAAAAGTTTTACCCTTATTGAAGTGGTTATCGCGGTTGTGATTATGGCGTTTATTACCGGTGTGGGAATAACTAATTATTATAGGAGTCAGGAATTGACCCGAAAAAAGCTCGCAGAATCACAGTTGAAAATTCTTCAAAAAGCCCAGGATATGCATTTTGCGCGTTACGAAAAATATTATCCTGTCGCTGGAGATGGCGATAAAAACATTCTTAACATTAATGAGGATCTGGATCTTTATTTTAAAGAAGAGGGATTTATTTATCTTTGTGATGATGACAACGATGATAGCACGTATTCTTGCGAGGCGGCGAGAAATCTGCCATCGTCGTATACACTCTCCATCGATGAGAGCGTTTCAGATCCTGCATGTTCAGGAAATTGTCCGTAACTAAAATATAAAAAAGGAGTTTTTATGAAACGTATTCTAATGGTTCTTTTGATCGGGACAACGGCAGCGGGATGCACAACGACCCAAAAAAGCACGGGTGTCGGAGCGGTAGCAGGGGCTGGCCTGGGAGCGATTATCGGTCATCAGAGCGGAGATCGGGACAAAGGCGCGTTAATTGGAGGTGCTTTAGGAGCATTGGGCGGCTATGCTGTTGGAAAAAACATGGAAGAGAAAAAATTTTGTCCTGTCTGTGGAAAAGTTTTTCCTGCGGACACGGTTTATTGCCCTCACGATGGAACTGAATTAAAGTACCAGCAGAAGTAAAACCCGGCAATCCACACACTTTATTGATTTTTCTAGGAGTTTAATAATCACAGGCGGGTTTCCTTTGTCCAGATTTTACTTGAAATCATAATAAAATATCGATAATATAGCCCAGCATCAATAGAGATAATCGTTCAAGTCACCATGTATCCGGAGAAAGTTTATGAAGAAAAATACTCAGAAAGAACTTGGGCTTGCAAAGATCGGCATAACGGCTGAGCAAGTCTTTTATAATTTGTCTTATGAAGAATTGTTTCAGCATGAAATGGATCCTGCCTTGAATGGTTTTGACAGGGGAATGCTGACTGAATTCGGGGCCGTGACTGTTGATACAGGTCGTTTTACAGGCCGTTCTGCAAAGGATAAATATTTTGTTTATGACGATTTAACCAAAGATGAAATCTGGTGGGGAAAGCCAGGTCAGGAGGCTGGCGCTTCTGACAATAAACCTCTTTCAAAAGAAGCCTGGGATCATTTGAAGGGTTTGGCACTCCAACAGCTTAACGGTAAAAAACTGTATGTGATGGACGGCTTTTGCGGAACAAATCCAGGGTCACGTTTGAAAGTGCGTCTGATTACGGAAGTCGCGTGGATGGCCCATTTTTTTAAAAATATGTTTATTAGACTGGATGAAAAGGATATTGAAGGATTTGAGCCGGACTGGGTAATCCTTAACGCCTGCAAAACCTGTTGCGCGGATTTTAATAAATTTGACATGAAGTCGGAGGTTTTTGCCGCAAACAATCTGAGCGAGCGTATGGCCGTTATTGGCGGTTCCTGGTACGGCGGGGAGATCAAAAAAGGTGTTTTTACGATCATGAATTATTTCCTGCCAAGGAATGGGATCGGCGCTTTTCATTGCTCGGCTAACATGGGAAAAGACGGAGATACGGCGTTGTTTTTCGGGCTTTCGGGTACCGGGAAGACAACCCTGTCCGCTGATCCTAAAAGGGCTTTGATCGGGGATGATGAGCATGGCTGGGATGATGATGGAATTTTCAATTTTGAAGGTGGTTGCTATGCTAAATGCATTAACCTCACGGAAGAAAATGAACCGGACATTTATCACGCGATTAAGCGGGATGCTTTGATGGAAAACATTGTGATTGACGGGAATGGAAAAGTTGACTTCAGTTCGTCAGCAAAAACCCAGAACACCCGGGTAAGCTATCCGATCAACCATATCGATAATATCGTTAAACCTGTATCAAAGGGCGGGCACCCTTCAAAGATTATTTTCCTGGCCTGTGATGCCTTCGGTGTTTTGCCTCCCGTCGCAAAACTGACCAATGAACAGGCGATGTATCATTATTTAAGCGGATATACGGCGAAAGTAGCAGGAACCGAGCTGGGAGTGACTGAGCCCAGGGCAACTTTTTCCGCATGTTTTGGACAAGCATTTTTACCGCTGCATCCAAAGATTTATGCGGATATTTTGGGAAAGAAAATGAAGCAGCATGGTTCCACTGCCTACCTGGTTAATACGGGCTGGAGCGGGGGAAAATATGGCGTTGGGAAGAGAATGCCTATCAAGGTAACTCGCAAGATTATCGATTATATTCTGGATGGGACCATTGACCAAGCCGACTTTCAGGTTATGCCGGTGTTTAACCTGAATGTACCGAAAATATTACCGGAAATACAGGCCGCAGTTTTAAATCCCCGCGATTCCTGGGCTGATAAAGGTGATTACGACGGAACTTTGCGCCGGCTGGCCGAAATGTTCATCAAGCATTTTGAAACATTTCTGGATATTAAAGAGGAGCGTTATCTTGTGGCAGCCGGACCGCAGTTGTCGTAGTCTCCGATTCGCGGTACTTTTTCAAAAACCTTTTTTATTTTTTTATGTCTGATTTTGTCTCCTGTTTATCCCATCCTTAAATTGACTTTTAATTTTTGCTATGATATACATATAACATTCATCAATTAAAAATTTTGGAGGCGGAATGAGCAAACCGAAAATCAAGATCACGGAAGATTGTGCCGAGTTAAGGGTAAATTCCAAAATTTACTCGAAAGAAACACTTTTTGCTGTAGGATACGTTTTTTTGGATAAAGCCTACATTTTGCTGGATGCCGATAAAAGCGATGCTATTGTTTATCTCTATCCCCAGCAGAAAGGAACTGATTTAAAGAAGCTGTGTCTTGAATTCTGCAATGAGTTGATCAATTATTCCCATTATTTTTCCCGCATCCAAAATAATGCCGAAGCCATTAAAGCCATTATGCAAAGGGCTCTTTTTTCGGCAGCGCCTTCATTGATACAGGAAGCCGAAGAAAAAGAGATTGAGGATTTAATTAAAGAATTGGAAGAAGAGGAAGAAAATGAGCGAGAAAAAGAAGCCGGCGCAGAGCCGGTTGCCGTTAAAAAAAGAAAAAAATAGTTTTATCCTCGATTTGAACAAGGGGTTGTACCGGAAAAATGTCGTCGACAAAGCATTGGCAGAGGACAAGGACTGGATTAAAGAGATCTCCAAGTCTGATGAGTATTTCCATCTCCGGTTAAAGACGTCTAAAATCGAAGATGTGTTTGACTGGATGAACTATTTAATTTATTTACACAAGGTCTAAAATGCCCACCAAAGACAAAATTAAAGACTGGGCGGTTCTGCCCTACAATTCCCAAAAAATCAACGGTCATTATTTAATCAGCAATTTTTTCGGCAGCTGGGATTTGCTTACTTCAGATGAATTCAAGCGGTTGGAACGATTCTGTTTTGATGAGAATGATAAATTTTTTAACCGGTTGCTTGATAAGGGAGTCATTGTCACGGAAGAGAGCGCGCCCGGGAAAATCAATGAGTTCCGTAAGTTCCAGTCCCATTTATTTACCGACGCATCTTTGCATATCGCTGTCCTGACAACACGTTGTAATTTAAGCTGCCGTTACTGTCAGACAAAGGTGGAAGAGCCCGTAGATATGGATATGGATATTGCTGCCCAGGTATTGAAGTATTGTTTTGACATGCGCAATCCCAATATCAGTCTTGAATTTCAGGGCGGAGAGCCTTTGCTCAATTGGGAAGTTTTGAAGTTTCTTGTCGAATATATTCATAAATTTAATACGATTAACAAAAATATTAATGTCAGCCTGGTTACTAACGGCGTGCTGCTGAATGATGAAAAGATTGATTTTCTGGTTGATAACAAGGTCAACGTTTGCATTTCACTGGACGGCCCGGCCGGGGTCCATGATGGCAGCCGTGTTTTTAAAGACGGGAATGGCAGTTATGAACATGTAAAGTCAGCCATTAAAAAATTAAAAGAAGCGTACAAGAAGCGCAATCTGGACCATTTGAAAATAAATTTGCTGCCGACGCTTAACCGGGAGAGCCTTTTACGGGGAAAGGAAATCATCGATGAATATGTCCGGTGGGGCGCTGAGACAATTGCCTTAAGGCCGATCAATGAGATGGGCGGCGCCGGATGCCAATGGGGAAAAATCGGGTATACCCCGGAGGAATTTAATCTTTTTTGGGCGGAAGCCATGGATTACATTTTAGAACTGAACAAAAAGGGGACCCGGATCGAAGAACGTATGGCAACGGTGATGCTGAAAAAAATCCTGAAGAAGGAAAACCCCGGGTATGTCGATTTGATGAGCCCTTGCGGGGCCGGCCGTTCTGTAATCACCTACATGCCTAATGGAGATATTTATCCCTGTGATGAAGCCAGGATGGCCTGCAGCGATATGTTTAAATTAGGTAATGTTTTAAAGAACAGCTATGAAGAAATTATCAAGAGCCCTAGCCTTTTTTCTATTTGTCAGAGCTCGCTGATGGATTTATGGAGCTATAATTCCGCCTTTTTGCCTTGGATGGGAACCTGTCCTGTGTTAAACTATGTATTGCAAGGAAATATTGTTCCAAAAATAACCCAAACACCGGGTTACAAGATCCAGCGCTTTCAGTTTGAGTATTTATTCAGGAAAATGATGGAAGACAGTCAGAGTCAGAAGGTTTTCCAGGAATGGGCTGGTTAAAAATGGAGAAACCATGAGAAAAAAGAAGACATTTAAGAAAAAACTGGAAGATTTTATTAAAGACGAATCGGGTAATATCTCCAGGGACAAGGTTCTTAAAATCGGACTTGGAACGATTTCAGCTCTCGGGATGTTATCCTCTCTTTCTTCTGCCATGGATTCCAGCAGCAGTCATACATCCCATGAAAACAGCGTTATCAAGCTGGCTCAAATCCCCGCGCATTGCCAGCATGTGTCACACGCCTCGCACAGCAGCTATTGATATTGGCGTTGCCAGTTGATAGATTTTTTTCAACATTCATTAAAGGATCGGGTTTAAAGAAGTCGTTGTAACTGATCTTTGCCCAATGCCTGCTCCCGCCCTTGCACCAGCGTAATGAAAAACAATTTTGACATTTGGCAGGCAGATAATTCAGAGACCTTATCTTTTGCGCAAATTCATTTTCCCAGGCTTCTTTTATTTTCGCCCCCAGATTTTGACGAATAAAATAACTTGGCTTGATAAACCCATCAACATCGACGACAAGACGGCTATGGCCGTCGTCCGATTCTCCGCCGGAGAGGACGTGATGGCTCAGATCCATGTCCTTTGAGATGCAGAAGGGGAGAGGGTTGGCGATGGAAATATCATGGCCCTGCAGCCTTTTGAGCCGGATGCGTTTCATCAGTTTAAGGTAATCCTTGACGGCAATGTCGAAATTGCCTGAATTGTCCTGAGACATGGGGCGAAACAATGCCCAGTGTTTGACCCCTAATGATTGAATCAGATAAAAATATTTTTCGAAATGCTCGACCAGGTTCCGTGAAATAATCGTTCCCAGCCGGACATGAGCGATCCGGGAGTTTAACCGCGCGACGGTATTTATTTTTTCCTTGAATCCCGTGGAAGACCTGGTCAGCTCCTTTTCGGTAATTGAATTGTATCCCTGAAGCGAAATCAGCAGATCATCGGCCTGGGTCCTGAGAAGCCGCTCATTCTCTTTATTGATCATCGTCGCGTTGGTATTCACAATGATATAAAGTTTCTTGCTTTTTGCATAGGCCAATGCCTCTTGAAATTTGGAATAAAGCAATGGCTCTCCGCCGGTGAACCGGACTCTTTTGATCCCAAGGCGCGCACATTCATCAATCAGCGTTTTTATCCTTCTTAAGGAAAGGTCTTTTGAATTTTTGGCATTGAAGCAAAGCGGGCAGTTCAGGTTGCATTTGGCAGTGACTTCAAAAACAATCTCGCGGGGAAGATCTTTTATTGCTTCAGGTCGTATTTTAACTGCGCTTTTTTTTATCCAGCCGGGGCAGATGCCGTCGTGTTTGCATTTATGACAACAATCGTCTTTCAAATACTTTCGAGTTGACGATTTATTATACATGAGATGATCTGCCGCATCAGGCATTAGACAATAAGGGATCCCATCGATAAGGATTCGATGGGAGTTCTCAAATTTGTTAAGGATCAAATAAAGAGGCGGGGATATTTTATCAAAAGATGTCTTTGTCAGGTCACCAGTAATTTTAATATTGAATTTATCTATATCAACATCGGCATAAGCATCTTTCAGCTTTTTGACAATGTCGTTGAATTTTGCGGTTCGAGGCATCATTTGTCCAAGTGCCCTTTTTATAACAGAGCAGTTATCATTATTTAAAAAGTCGCGATGTAGTTAATGAGTTCTTGTGTCGTGTTTCTCGATAAAACAACATCATTTTTAATTAGGACTTTAATCAGATCCATTTTTTCTTCTTTTCCATGTGGATGGTCAATTATGTCAGAGAGGGAGCGTTGTAAGCGCGCTAGTTGGAGTAAACGGTTATAGTAGCATAAGAGATTTTTTGATACCGGATGCCCATAACCCTCCAGCAGTTGCTCCCGTGCGGATTCGAATGATTTTATTGATTCAGGGCCTGGTTTACGGGATAAACCTGTGAATTCTTTCAGAATTTTTTGTCTTTGGTTAATAAGATCTGCAGGATTAGCCTTAGCGTAATTAATTAGATAGTCGTCTGGAATTTTAGGTTGTTGGGCGCGAATAAAATTTCTTTTTATTCTATGCAACAAATAGGCCAGATCAAATTCTTTTGAATTATAAGCGATACCATCCAGGTCAAGAAAAATAAAACCGTTATTATTTAGAATATTTAACGTACTAAGGTCATTGTGACTGACAACCTTGGCGTTTTGTTCAGATGGGGATGATTGAATGGTGCGCATAATTTCCCGGCAAAGGTGGGGGAATTGAGCACTTAACTTCTTGAGACTTTCAATTACTTTCAAATTATAAGAACTGAACGGTAATCCTTGTATCCGTGTTTTGTGAAACTTCCTCAAACATCTTCCCAAACTAAAAAAATCGATTTTTTTATTATCAAGAATGCTCTGACGAAGGGTTGGCGCGTCGATATATTCCATAACCATAACCTCGTAAGGAAAATGTTTTTTACTTCGGTCAAAAAAAAGGACTTTGGGGACGGAACCCCCCATGGCCCTCATTGCTGCCTGCGTATATCGCATATTTTCTCGACGTATCTTCATGCAATATTTTTTGCCGGAAATAAAAACAATTATGACCATCTTTTCATGGCTTCCTCTTCCTTCTATATCACTAATTATATCGCCGATTTGGATGTCTTCTGTCCGCAGTCTTTGCTGAAGATAATTTTTTATAATTTTTTTATCTATTTTAATCATTTTTACGGTTTTTTTATGGCAGTTAACAAACGCATTGCATAGGTCAGCAGGTTGGTATTTGTTGCGAGCGTTCCCAAAAATATAAGCGGAGCAAATGGAACCGTTTGCCTGTTTTTGTCATCTGATTTAACGACGTCAAGAATGATATGGATGATGCTGAATACCAAAGAATAGGTGAGTGCCTTTCTGAGGTAGCCGGATAATTCGGCCATGTTAACATCCAGTGAAAATGTTAAGAATCGAGCTGTTAATCCAAAAGCAACAATCAAAAAGAGGATGAAATTATTTTTGAGACTTTTGACTGCTTTATGAATAATTTTGCGAAAAATCCGGTAGGAAAGAAAAAGAATCAAGAATGAAAAAAAAGATGTTGCTTGTGGGAATACGTGATTTATCGCGGATTGAATCAGCCAACTCAGTGAGAAAATTATTAAAAAAGATTTTCCTAATATAGACACGGTCGATATTGAAAAAATTTTTTTTGATATTTTTATCCTTTGTTTGATTATGGTTTTAGTAGAAAAAAGCAATATCACGAACGTGCCGATCAAAAAAATGTTTACAAACATGGTAATGGATGGAAAAAATAAAATTCGCGCGAGTTCTCCCCATGGAACCAGAAGAGAAAAAACTGTGAATAGTTTTGCGTCGCCAGCACCCCATGTTTCCGTAAAATAAAGGACAAGACCTATGCTCAGGCCAATGAGAACATTCCATATCAAGTCCATATGAAATATCATGTGCTGAGTTGCCATTAAATAACCATAAACCCCAACGCCGGAAATTGTTGCGTAAAGCAGGTGGGTATTTTTAATTTTTTTAAACTGTATGTCTGTATAGCTTGTTGTTAAGCCCAGGGCCAGGATAATAATGTAGAGGATTGACATATTATTATGAAATTTTCTGAAAATGGTGCAATAATCTTAAATAAATAGCTAATATTGGAGAATTGATTATAACATATTAAAAATTCCTGGAAAGATGAAAATGTCAGCGAAAGCGCTTGAAAACCCAAGCGGCCGTTGAGAATATTTCCGCAAGCGGGTTGTTTTTGACTGAAAATGTATTTATAATAATTGAAAAATTAAAAAAGTTAACGATTGCAAGTATTGCCATGACAAGAGTAAATGATCAAAATAAAGGGATCTTACTGGATTTTAATCGAATTGATGCATCTTCTGATATTGAAGTTGGCTCTTTTATTGAAAAGAAATTGAATGAGGTCAAGAAGTTCTTACCCAGTAGTGTTTTGATTGTATTGCCCACAAAAAAAGCTCCGAGATCGTTATATGTCAGGATATACGACTTCACGTATTTGATAAAGAGAGACTTTCCGTTTGTTAAGCTTAATATAAAAAGCAATGATAAGAATAAGTTTAAGACAGGACTGCTTCTTCACGAGCTTCCTGTAAACTTGAACTTGGAGCCAGGCAATGGTTGCTCTCTTAAATGTCCGGGATGCCTTGAGCCAAAAGTCCCCGGAGTGATGGATTTTGAAGATTATCGCAGGATAATAGACCAATTTCCTGCGATCAACCACATAGAGTTCTACAATTCAGGAGAACCCCTACTTAACAAGGAACTGTCCAGGTTTATTGATTATGCAAAAGGCAAGGGAGCCAGCAAGACAGATATATGTACAAGTCTTAATATTGATAATGACGATTTGATAGAAAAACTGTGCAGTTCCATGCTTGATAAGCTTATCGTATCCCTTGATGGAGCAGATGCTGAGACATACAAGAAATATAAAAAAAGAGGAGATTTTGAACTTGTTATGCGAAATTTGAACAAGATAAAATCTCTTAAGCCAAATTTTGATCTTGTTCTTCAATTTATCCCGCTTAGTGTAAATGAGCATCAAATTGATAAAATGATTGGTTTCGCTAAAGATATTGGAGCTGATTATTTTAAAATGAGAATATGCAATTCAGGTTTTGATTATCTTTATCCCAAAGGCGAAAGATTCAGGTGGGACATGAAGTCTCTTGTAGAGCAGTGGCGGTCCAAGTCAGATCATGAAAAGACGGCTGATGTGCCTTACTTTTTCTGCCAAAAGGCATTTACTTCAATTGAAATCAGATGGGATGGCACTGTATATCCCTTTTGCTGTCCTCTTAAATTAGACCAGGCTGAGAGAAAATCATCCTTGGCTGCGGAGCTTGGGATAGAGGACCTTCTTCCAAGGAAGAAGCAAGATGGAAAGTTTTTGTATCCCAATAACTGCAACAAAAATACTATAAAAGAAATATGGTTGGGAGAGGATTACTATAAAGTAAGAAGATCTTTTCTGTCAGGGGAAATAATTGAACTTTGCAGACTGTGTAAATTCATTGACAATAATCGCCCTAAAATTATTGATGTAAAGCTGTGATTATTATGTGTCAACGAACCGTTGAGGCGAAACTTTCAATTGGGCATCTTTTCCCGTCAGCAATTTCCGTAACGGCATGTAATTCAAATTTCAATATAGCTAACGAGTTCACTAGTAGCCCTTTTGGATAATAAGGAAGCAGAGGAGCATTGAAGGAGATCGCCGATTAACAAAGATTTATCAAAATGGAATGGAAAATAGAAAGATCGAAAGAGGTTAAAAACAAGGTTGTTTAACCGAATTATTCGGTCACAATAAGCGTAAAGGTCGGGCGATAGATCGTCTCTATATCCTGACAAAACATTATCCGATATTTTTTTGAGTGAATCCCGGTAGAAATCCGTAAGTTCATAGCCGAATAGCTCGACGCATAGGCGGAGAACTTTGTTTTTACCAAATATAGACATAGAACCTTTTTTCGTGTAGTCTGACAGGCCCGATTGCATTTTATGGATTAGCGCTGGATGCTCCAGACTTATCAAAAGGGATGCCAGGTCAAACTCCTTTACATTATATCCAACTTCATCAAAATCGATGATTGATGGGCATCCGTTGTTCATCATGATATTATCGCTTGATAAGTCATTATGGCATACCACCATATTTTTTTTACAGACAGGAGTATGTTTAAGATTTTTCAGGACATCATGCAAGAGCGATGGGAAGTCATTTTTTATTGGTTTTAGATATCGAGCGACGTAGTTATTTGGAATTACTTTATCTTTATCTATTTTTTTTTTCTCTAATCCAGATATAGGGTGTACCCTGTGAAGTATTCCGATGGTTTTTCCGATGGAGACAAAATCGATTTTTTCTCCATTGATGATTGTCTCAGAAAGGGAGCATTCTCCAGCATGTTCAGTCAGCATGATTTCATGTGGGAAATATTTCTTGCTTGGGTCATACAGGATAACCTTTGGAGTAATACCTTGCAGCTTCTTTATGACGTTACATTGATGGCGGAAGGTTCCAGTTATTGTGTGTACGTACAGCTTTTTTCCTGAAATCAATACGGATAATATAATTTTCCCTTTTTTATGGGTTTCTATATTAAAAATTTCAACATCCTGTGTTTTAAATTGCTCTCGAAGATATTCTTTGAAAGTGCTTAGGGGAATTTTAGATGGTTCCATGGGGCCAGCTCTTTGATTAAAATTGGGAATTTTAATTGTCGTTGAAAAGTGATTATGATCGTCGTTAATCAGTATAGGCCAAGTGCGACTCTTGGCAAGCAAAAAATTGTCATAATGGCCAGAAAAATCGTGAAGTTGTCTAAAAGTTGAGCTATAATTACCAAAAAACATAGAATCTGAAGAACGACGATTAATGGTAGCACTGCCTCGCAAAATAATTTACCCTAACGCATTATTTTAAATTTAACCGAAAATCATTCTATAAATCAAGTGAGAAATATCAATTTTCTCGAAGATTGTGACGCTTAAAATTTGTAAAAAAGGGCAAAGATTATACTCGATATTTAATCGTTTTTTGGCCCTTTAATGAAGGCATAATGGCTAAAGGGGGTACAGGATATGAAACGAAAAGGGAAGAGGGGTAACGTATGGGTTTCAAATTCTATAATTTTTTTATTTATTATTTTTGTGTCATTTTTTCCAGGTAAAGTTGCAGCAGAGGATTTTATTCAACAAGTTGAAAAACTTAAGGAGAGTATTAAGCAGGGACAGGGTCCGTCAGGAGAGGTTTTTGCTTATATTTTAGGATATGCCGCAATCCGGGAGGAAAATTTATCAGTGTGTGGTCAATCAGAAAGTGATTTCCCTCATATAGAAGGTGATTTCGATATAGAAGGGGCTTTCCATAAATGTAAACAACCTCTTGAGGATTTATGGCATATACGGATGTTCGCAGAAAATAAATGTGACGGTATATTCCTTGTAGAAGACGAACCCAGTGATAAAAGATTATTTGCCTGGAAAAAGACTTTATGTGAACATCTGGGGGATTGCGACAATGCTCCTGAAGAAGTGGCCAATATGTGTTACGGGTTCAAGAACGGAGATCTTTCTGCATGGACCAGGGAAAAGGATCCTGTAGATGTACCCCCCGGAGTAGAATTAGGAATATATAAAGGGTTTGAACATGGCCGCGATCAGAAATTTTGTGAAAAATATGTTTTCCGATTAGAAGAGGGAAGATTTGCTTATCTTTGCGAAGTGATTTTTAGCGATGATGCATTAAATGATATATTGGATAAAGTAGCTGAGGACTTGGCATATTTTGAGTTAGCTCAAAAATATCGTGCCCAAAGTTTTTGCAGGAAAATTAAAAATGTCACGGTGAAAGAGGCATGCCTTTCGTTTCCGGATATTACTGGGTATTTTTTTGAAGGTTCAAAGGAACCTGTAATGTCCCCGGAAAACTGGCAAAGCGAAGTCAGTATGTCATTAGTTGGAAATTGAAATCAAGTTCAGCATGGCACGGCTGTAGCCGGGGCGCCGGGGGGTCATCTTACATGTCTGTTAAGTTTGAGAATTATGAAAGAGAAAATGCGCTATTCAGGGAGCGGATCAGGGCTAATATAGATGAGGTTGTTTGCCTGAAATCTGAATATGAGCATGAAAAATATATTGAGGATTTCCAATCTGAATTTGCAAAATATAACGGCTCTGGATATGTCATTGCTGTGAATTCCGGGACCACGGCTCTTGAATTAGCATTGAGCGCATCCCGGGTTAAAGAAAAAGATGAAGTAATTCTTCCTTCGTATACTTATATTTCAACTGCTCTTGCCGTTTCCAATCTTGGCGCCGCTCCTGTTTTTGTAGATATAAAAAACGGCACCTTTACGATCGATCCGGAAAAAATCGAAGAGAAACTGACAAAAAAAACAAAAGCGATTATGCCGGTTCATATTCACGGCAATCCATGTGAAATGGATAAGATTGTTAAAATTGCCCGGAAGAATAAATTAGCTATTGTGGAAGATTGCAGTCACGCGCATGGGGCAGAGTACAAAAATAAAAAAGTTGGAAACTTCGGCATAGGTTGTTTTAGTTGTCACACTACTAAAATTTTTTCCGGCATAGGAAACAGCGGCTTGATTACTATCAATGAGAAGGAAAAGTATGAGACGATAAAACAAATGATTTTTTTAAAGAATGATCCGGAGTTGACATTATCAAAAAGAGCGCCATGCACAATGGATGCTATACAGGCTGCTATTTTGAAAGCCAAGCTCCCTTATTTGGATAAAATAATTGAAAAGAAAAGAAAAACCGCACGTGCATATATGCAATCATTATCCCGGGATATGCGGTATCAGAAAGAGGAGGATGGGGCAAAGCATGTTTATAGAGATTTTATTATTGGAATAAAAAATAGAGACAAGATGAAAAAGCATCTCGAATCTTTTGGTGTAATGACAAAGATCAGGTATCCAGTCCCGTTACATTTAGTAAAGTATTATCGTGATCTGAAATGTAAAAAAAACAATTTATTTGAAACGATGAAGGTGGCAGATGAAGCCTTGAGTTTGCCGATTTCATATGCACTTTCTGAAGAAGACATGCAATATATTTGTAAAATACTTAAAGGCTGTGATGATAAATTCAGGGAAGAATAAAAAAAATATCGCGTTGATATCGTTGTTGCCTGAAGAAAAGCATGGTGTCAAAAAATTATCTGCTTCAGATTTTGGCGCGGGTGACAATATATTAGCTTTGAACGCTATTAAGGCGGATACAAGCGCTACGATCATAAAGGGAGGTGAGATTGTATCTTGTGTTCAGGAAGAAAGATTCAATCGCCAAAAAAGAACAGATGATTTTCCAAGGCTGGCGATAAAATTTTGTTTAGCAGAAAGTGCTATGTGCTGGAAAGATCTTGATATCGTTTTTTGGCAGAAGACGTACCATCCAGAGGCTCTCTACTATTTGCAGTTCAAAAAAAATCAAATGAAAATCATAAAAGCAAATGGCTTTCATCATTTAGCTCATGGAGGAAGCTCTTTTCGCTTATCTGGTTTTAAGAAGGCGAATATTTTAGTTATTGATGCAAAAGGCGATGACAATGACAGTATTACTTTTTTTATTGGCAATGATGGCAAAATTAGAAAAAGGTGGCGAGTCGATTGCAATAAAATCAGTTTAGGTGATATATATGAGAGGGCTGCATTGAAAATTGGATTGGCGAGTAATGCTTCTTTTGCCGCCAGGCATGGCCAGGGAAAGATGATGGCCTTGAGCGCGTATGGAAAACCATCTTCGAATTATAAGGACATTTTTTATATTAAGGATCATAAAAATGTTGTGGATAATTCTCGAGAATATATTTCATCAATATCCCGTAAGGCTTCAAAAAGAAAGATACCGCATGTTGAAGTAATTACTTTTACGGCCAATATTCAAAAGTGTTTGGAGGATTCGGTTATTAATTTAATAA
>JBFMEN010000046.1:0-3924 GCA_040753435.1 Candidatus Omnitrophota bacterium
GACACTGTAAAATAAAATTTCCCCAATAGGTTTTTTTATTGTTAAACTATACATATGGCAAGTTAAAGGGAAGTCGTGATGCAAGAGAGCGGCGTCGGCCTTTAAATTTTCCTCGCTGATTAACTTTTTAGTTTTTGATTTTGGTCTTTTTTTGCTCCCGGTTTTTCTCGCAACTTGTCACTTGTAACTCGTCACTCTTACAAAGGAGTTCAACATGCCAGATATCTTACCTGACGGCTTGCCGGATATTTTTTTCACCGACAAGGATATTAAAAATCTTCAACCCGACTATAATTATGCCGAAAATTCCAATATCAATCCTGATCACATTCAGGCGAGTTTTGGACTCGCGCTGCATATGCATCAACCGACAATTCCGGCGGGGAGCGGCGATTTGGCGAATGCAGCCCTGATTTCCAATTTACAGTATATGATGGAACACCAGGGTGTTGGTGATAATCATAATGCTCCGGTTTTTTTGCAATGCTATCAAAGGATGGGCGATTTTATCCCTGATTTTGTGTCCCGGGGAAAGAACCCGCGCATCATGCTCGACTATTCGGGAAATCTGTTGTGGGGATTAAGGCAGATGGGTGAACACGGGGCGGTCAACAGGCTAAAAAAAATTACCTGCGAGACGGCATATATCCCTTATGTGGAATGGCTGGGGACCATGTGGTCCCATGCCGTGGTCACTTCGACTCCGGTTCCGGATATTAAACTTCATATGATGGCGTGGCGAAAGCATTTTGCCTCGATCTTCGGGGAAGAGGCCTGCCGGCGCGTCAAGGGTTTCTCCCCGCCGGAAATGCATTTGCCGATTCATCCGGATCAGTGTTTCGCATACATTAAAGCCTTAAAGGATTGCGGATACCAGTGGCTGATGGTGCAGGAACACACGATTGAAAATCCGGACGGGTCAGGGATCCGGCGACCGCATTTCCCCCACCGACTCGTCGCCAGGAATTCAAAAGGCGAGGTGGAAGAAATTGTTGCGTTGGTTAAAACCCAGGGATCCGACACCAAGCTTGTGGCGCAAATGCAGCCCTATCATGAGGCGCTATCGCGCTCACGTGAAGAATATGCGGGGCATCAATTGCCGGTTTTTGTTCTTCAGATCGGTGATGGTGAAAACGGCGGAGTGATGATGAACGAATTTCCCCGGGATTACTGCAAGGAGTTTGAAACGATCGGGACAACAGGGGTTGTTTCTATGAACGGCTCCGAGTATCTGGACCATCTTTATCGAAAAGGGGTTAGACCCGGTGATTTTCTTCCTGTTCAACCTGTGAGCCAGCATCGTATCTGGAATGAAATGCGGGACTCCGGTTTGAGTTCAGTGGATGAAGCGATTGACCGAATTAAACAAAAGGATAACCGTTTTAACCTGGATCGGGGGAGCTGGACTAACGACAGGAATTGGGTGGAAGGATATTATGATGTTTTAGACCCAATAAACAAGCTAAGTGTAAAGTTTCATGAAAGATTTGATTCAGAAGTGGAGCGGAATTCCAATAAAGATTATCAACAGGCGCTTTTATACCTTTTGTTGTCTCAAACCAGTTGTTTCCGGTATTGGGGTTCCGGAACCTGGACCGATTATGCCAAAGAACTGTGCCGAAGAGGAATGAATTCAATTAAACGATAAAGTATAAGTATTTATTTCGAAATTGCCTTACTGGCAAAATTTCCATATTTTTTTTATTTATTTAACGTAATTCTTTTAATTTCAATGCCTTATAGCCAAGCCTCGATCTTGCCAAAGCGTTTTTTTTAGTTTATACTAATTAAAACATACATGGCTGATTGGTGTGTAAGTGCTTTCACCTAAGTTCCAATCACAGTGTTCCTTTTCGTTACAGTTCCTTGCGAATTTAAAATATCTTTTCAAGTTAGGGCCATCATTCTTTTTCCTTTGAATACGGTCCGGAAAAAACAGTGAAAGGACCTGTTATGATCCCCGTCAGGAAAGCTTCTCATGGATTATTTCGTCGTATTATCTCAACTTTCTTATTAATAATATTCACGTTCGGCATGATTTTGCCACCGGACATTGCCCGGGCTCAAGTGATTCCGATGATGCCGCTTCCGGGCAGCCTGGTGGTTCAGACTCCTGGTTATATTCCCGCGCTGATTAAAGGGATTACCGTTCATCCTGAAAATCCCCTGGCTTTTGATTTCATCATCGACACAGGTGAATCCGGGATTGATGTGCAAAGCCAGGCGTTCAAAGACGAATCCATGCGGCTGATCAAATATTTTCTCGCCTCGCTGACCGTTCCCGCCAATGAAATGTGGGTCAACCTTTCACCGTATGAAAAAGACCGGATTATTCCCCAGTCATTCGGATTAACCGAAATGGGGATGGATCTGCTTGCCCAGGACTATTTGCTGAAACAACTGACCGCCAGTCTGGTTTACCCGGAAAAAGGATTGGGGAAAAAATTCTGGGATCGTGTTTATGAGCGGGCGCAGAAGGAATTTGGGACCACGGATATTCCGCTGGACAGTTTTCATAAAGTCTGGATCGTTCCCAGTGACGCTTTAGTGTATCAAAAAGGCAACCAGGCCTTTGTCGTGCGTAATAAATTGAAGGTTATGATGGAAGAGGATTATTTAGCAATGCAAAATAGTCAGTTACAGGATACAAGTGACAAGTTACAAGAAAAGTCATCGCCGCTTACCGGGCTGCAGACCAAGGTCATGAAAGAAGTTGTTCTCCCTGAGATCGAAAAAGAGGTTAATGAAGGGGAGAACTTTGCCCAGTTGCGCCAGATTTTTCAAAGTATGGTTCTGGCCACATGGTTTAAGAAGAGTCTGAAAGAAAGTCTTCTGGGGCAGGTTTACGCTGATCAGAATAAAGTGAAGGGTGTTGATGTCAATGATCCCTCTATTAAAGAGAAGATTTACGATCAGTATGTCAAGGCCTTTGAGCAGGGTGTTTATAACTATATTAAAGAAGATTATGATCCGGCCACACAGCAGATTATTCCCCGCAATTATTTCTCAGGGGGAGCCTATGGCGGTTCAATGCCTGCCGTTCAAAAGACGGTTGTCGCAGGCGGACGCGGAGATACGCGGGCGGTCAGAATCGAAACAGGCAAGGCGGTGAAACCTGTTGGAGAAGATGGTGAGGTGGCGGTGAATCTGGTAGAAAACCGGAAAGAAGCCGGCGTCCTTCAAGCCAAAGCCGGCAAAGGCAAAGACGAGTCTATGCTGACGGAAGCAGAGATCAAAGAAAGGCTGAACTCGGAGGCATCTTCACGTTTAAGCGCAATAAAGTCAATTAAAGATTTAATCGAAAAAGGACGTGATGTTACGCGGTGGACAAAAGTGTTGGAAGAACGAAGTAAAGTTGAGACAGATGATGAATCTATTCGTGAGTTGAATGAAATATTGGGCAGGACCGGCGACGCGGCCATGCTGACGGAAGATGAAGAGGAAGTCAGGAAATTCATTTATACTAAGATTCATGATGTTCAGCTAACAATAGATTTGCTTTCGATATACCTATATAATTCTGAGCTTTTAGAGCTGATGCAGTATCATTACAGGAAGTTATCAGAAGGTTCCGATACAATTGATGATTTTATCAATCTTTCAAATGACATGTTGAAGGAAGTGTTGGCGGCTGCAAAAGCGAACGGACTTGCCGAACACTTTGAGCCATTTGAAGGCATTATCCGGACGATCATTGATGAAGCAAGGTACGGGGATGACCAGACTGATGGAGCCATGCTGGCAACTGAAGTCTTCCCGACAAGTTTGCTTAATACAGACTGGGAAACGGCGTCGCCCGAATTGAAAGCCGCTTTGCGGGCGCACGCGGACAGGGTCTTGTCCCAAACGGCGGATGAATTAGAGGCGTTGTGGACAGAAGTAGTTATACAAGGAAACATACTTGCTGTGGCCGATAAGGGTGTG
>JBFMEN010000046.1:4024-11115 GCA_040753435.1 Candidatus Omnitrophota bacterium
CGAATTGAAAGCCGCTTTGCGGGCGCACGCGGACAGGGTCTTGTCCCAAACGGCGGATGAATTAGAGGCGTTGTGGACAGAAGTAGTTATACAAGGAAACATACTTGCTGTGGCCGATAAGGGTGTGCCGGAGGCTGCTAAAAAATTGATCGAAAATGGTAAAGAAATGGCGGAAATCGCTCAGTCTCTCGCAGCATCTGAGGATGAGTTTACCGGATTGCTGGGAAATTCTCTGGAAGGAGCCGTCATTTCCTGGAATATACCGAATAATGTCCAGTTGTTGGTTTCTAACACAGAGCTCCTGACGTTCGCTATCTCAGGAAATCCAAATCAAGTCGATCAACGAGTAAGAACTATTCTTGCAAGTATCGGCAAACTGCGAAGCACGCTGGATTTGGTAAAAAACTTTTCCAGAGATGATATCCGGATCGGTGAATCCACGATCGGAGGGAAGGTGCGGCATTTTCTTATCCTGGATAGTCAGGAGAGCGAGAAATTCTCTTCGGTGAAGACAATTTCCCTGGGGGACGCCGCTATGCTGACGGAATCGGCGGACGACGACAGTGCAAGCGAAGTAGCCGCTGATATGGTCAGAAGTGATGTACTGAGAACAATGGAGAGGTTTCGTCCGGAAATCACGGATGATGAACTTCTGGAAGAGATAAACTATCATTATGGGAGGTTATCAAACGATCAAAGCGTTACCCCGGACAGGTACTTTCCTTATTTAAAGGACATGCTGAACCAGATGGCTGTGATTGCTAATGACAATGGTTCGTGGGAACAGTACGAACCATTTGAAAGTACTCTTCGAACGATTATTGAGACAGCAACGCGCGAAGTCGCGCAAACGCCTGTTTTTGATTATGCCATGCTGGGCGAGAGCGACAAAGAATTCGTACGTGATGAGATGAAGGCCAGTGGATTCGGCGAAGACATCGCTGAGCTGATGATTCAATACCTTCAGGGAGAAATAGCTTTGTCTGTTGTTTTTGACAAAGCCCGTTCGTTGATCCCTTTTAGAGATTATATCCCGGACAGGATTGCAACTCTGGCTGTTCTTGCCGCTGATTTTGAGGAATTGGTTTCAATGGGCTTGTCACAGACAGGAGATCAAGCCATGCTGACGACAGAGGCAATCAAAAATAATGTGATACGTACGATAGAAAGATTTCGGAAGGAAAGAAGAATCACCGATACTGAACTTATAGATGCAATGGAAATTTTTTACGCGACATTGTTAGATCCCACCAAGTTAACGTCGTCCGAAGAACTGGTTGATTATTTGAATCAGAAATTGGATACTATGTCTACGATCGCCTCGCTTAATAAAACTTCGGATCAATATGGTCCGTTTAAGACTGAAATTCAGACGATTATTGCTCAAGCAAGCCCCGACCGCGCCATGCTGACGGAAGATGGGACTGAAGTCTTCCCGACAAGTTTGCTCAATACAGACTGGGAAACGGCGTCGCTCGAATTGAAAGCCGCTTTGCGGGCGCACGCGGACAGGGTCTTGTCCCAAACGGCGGATGAATTAGAGGCGTTGTGGACAGAAGTAGTTATACAAGGAAACATACTTGCTGTGGCCGATAAGGGTGTGCCGGAGGCTGCTAAAAAATTGATCGAAAATGGTAAAGAAATGGCGGAAATCGCTCAGTCTCTCGCAGCATCTGAGGATGAGTTTACCGGATTGCTGGGAAATTCTCTGGAAGGAGCCGTCATTTCCTGGAATATACCGAATAATGTCCAGTTGTTGGTTTCTAACACAGAGCTCCTGACGTTCGCTATCTCAGGAAATCCAAATCAAGTCGATCAACGAGTAAGAACTATTCTTGCAAGTATCGGCAAACTGCGAAGCACGCTGGATTTGGTAAAAAACTTTTCCAGAGATGATATCCGGATCGGTGAATCCACGATCGGAGGGAAGGTGCGGCATTTTCTTATCCTGGATAGTCAGGAGAGCGAGAAATTCTCTTCGGTGAAGACAATTTCCCTGGGGGACGCCGCTATGCTGACGGAATCGGCGGACGACGACAGTGCAAGCGAAGTAGCCGCTGATATGGTCAGAAGTGATGTACTGAGAACAATGGAGAGGTTTCGTCCGGAAATCACGGATGATGAACTTCTGGAAGAGATAAACTATCATTATGGGAGGTTATCAAACGATCAAAGCGTTACCCCGGACAGGTACTTTCCTTATTTAAAGGACATGCTGAACCAGATGGCTGTGATTGCTAATGACAATGGTTCGTGGGAACAGTACGAACCATTTGAAAGTACTCTTCGAACGATTATTGATACAGCAACGAACGTCGGTGGTATCGATCTTAATCCGGAGTATCTTGATTTAAAGATCAAGCGTGACGGAAACGGTATTCCGCTTCCCATGCCGCAGCAGTCTATTGAGCAGTTGCGCCAGCAGATTGACGGATTCCTGCCGGTCATCATCAATGTAACGCCGATTCAGAATCTGCCGATGATGTTGGGGCTTGAAGTGGAGCCCGATGAGAATGAAAACCGTAGAGACGTTGCAATGCAACGTCTTTACATGGACAAGACCGACAAGGTCGCGAAATTAGATTAATTATGTATTGTGTAGAGACATCCCGCCGGGATGTCTCTACAATTGTATTTGATGGGGAAGTTTATCGAATCTGCGCAAACATGTCTTTACCAGGAAAGATAGTGGTGTCATCGTAAACTTCCTCCCGATTAAAAAGGAGATTGGCGTTGACTCGAACCCCTTCTTGGGTTAAAGCTGCTGATTTTTATTCTCTTCCAAACAAAACTTTGTATCATTGTTGTATCGCTGTTCTTTTTCTTCAGGCCGTTGCCATTCTTTGTCATAACCGTTATCATATTCTTGCGGTCGTGATTATTTTTCTTCGCGCTTATTACGCAGATTTCCTGTTTCTAAATTCAATAATAAGAGGAGAAAACATCAATGACAGGAACCATCAGGAATAAGTATTATTCTCCGTTTTACCGGTTATTCAATTTCCTTCTTGTTTTATTTTTCAGCTCCCTCAACATCCTTCCAGGTGAATTCGTTCAGGCGCAATCATTTTTGAATCTTCCTCAGCCCGGGACAATGGTCGTCCAGACGAATGCATTTGTTCCGGTTCTGATTAAAGGGATCGAAATCCCGGCCGGGAATCCGTTTTCTTTTAATTTTATAATTGATACCGGTGATATGAAAGTTGACGATCAGGCGCTTAAACGCGAATCCATGCGGCTGGTAAAATATTTTCTGGCTTCGTTGACCACTCCTGAGGAGCAGATGTGGGTCAACCTTTCCCCGGATGAAGAAACCCGGATTATTCCCGAACATTTCGGGAAGACCGTGATGGGAGTCGATTTGCTTGCCGAGGATTATTTGCTCAAACAACTGGCGTCAAGCCTTATGTATCCGGAGAAAGAACTCGGGAAGAAATTCTGGCAGCGTGTTTCTAAACGCGCCTATGAGGAATACGGGTTGAAGGATATTCCTCTGGATTCATTTCAACGAGTCTGGATCGTTCCAAAAGACGCGGAAGTCGTTCAGAAGGGAAACACGGCCTTTATCGTGAAGACCTCGCTTGAGGTGCTGACCGAGGAGGATTACTTTGCGACGAGTAAAGCGCGCCGTGGTTCCCCAGATCCCCAGATCCCCGGTTCCCCGGCAAAGTCTTTTACCGGGGCACAGGGGCACGGTGGCCCCGGGGATCTTACAAAGCTGCAGACCGAAGTTATGCGTGAAATTATTCTTCCAGAGATTGAGAAAGAAGTTAATGAGGGAAAAACTTTCGCGAGGCTGCGCCAGATTTATAACGCGATGGTGCTGGCCGCGTGGTACAAGATTTCATTGAAGGAAAGCATCCTTGGCAAGGTTTATGTGGATCGCAACAAAACTCCCGGAATAGAATCCATCGATAAAAATAAAAAAGATGAGCTATATGAACAATATCTGAAGGCTCTTCAAAAAGGCGTCTTCGACTATATCAAGGAGGAACCGGACCCGTTAACGGGAGAAATTATCCCCCGCCGCTATTTTTCCGGAGGGTTTGTTCCGAGGACAAAAGACGGGGCGATGATGACAGATAATGTCCGCAGACAATTGAATGTGATCAGCGAAGCTGGGAATTTTTCACCCGAGCAAAGGGCAAAATTGTGGGCAGCCATTGGTCCGAATTCCAGTGAGGCCAGTTCTTATAAAATATTCATTAATTTGAATCCGGATGAAGCCGACTGGATGGTTCAAGAGCCTCAAGTTAAAGATGCGTTTTATTCGGAAATGAAGCAACGCTATTCCGCGCTTCCCCGCTTCCATGACGGCAAGTTGCTGAATGCCTTGTTAACGGCGCTTCAGTATAACGGCAAGACCTTTCATGATGTGACACTTGAGGCAATTTTGCCTGAGTTGAAAGGATCGGCCCAAACTGCAACGGGGAAAGGCGGACTTGGTTATCTCGCAGGAGAAACTGACGGGGCGACGCATAATGGAATCGCTTTTATGCCGCTTTATGACAAGACAAAAGACGGACAGACGATCAATTGGGATCAGGAAACGGGGATTGAGTCGGTGATGATAGAAGATGAGTCGGGAAAGCCGGTGCCGCTGGTTCTTGATGTAGAAATGGGCGGACGGGTTTATCAGACCAAAGTTTACTGGGTGAACCGGAATGGAAGAGCCGTTTTTCTTTTTCGGAATCCGGAAATTTTCAATGAGCTCTATCCCGATCCGTCCGACGGCGAACAGCGGATGCGGCAGTATGGTTTTATCGGGAAAGCCTATACGGCATTGGTCAATTTTATGGGAATGGATCCGGATATTTTACGCTTGAACGAAGCGCAGCTGTTATTTGTACAGAAGGCGGTTGAGCATGATTTGGCGGTCAAGGGCGAAAAGAGCCTTTTTGGAAAAACAAGGACGGTTATGACGAACCACACGCCGGAACGCGCCGCTCTTCCGATATTCCGGCATGACCGGGGATGGTTGGCGTCACTGCTGGGGGGAGATCTGGTGACGGATGATCTTTATCAGAATCTGGATGGCTCTTGGTCTGAGGAAAACGGCAGGAGGGTTATTAAGGCTGCTGAGGTTCTTGCACGAAAGAGTTTTCTTATCTTTACAGTGTCTGAAGAACATAATGAGGTGACCAAGCGTTTTGTCCTTCCTGAATTTGCCTGGAAAACGACTTATGTTCAAAACGGATCCGACCCTGACATATGGATGTCGGATTATTTAAAGTACCGGATAGAAGAATCAGGTTTCGATCACATTACCGGGGAGGATCTTTTTAACGCCGGGCAACGGATGAAAAAGGATCTTAATCAATGGCTGATTGATAACGGGTTTAATCATTTTACTGATTTGGAACGGCCGCTGTTTGGAGCGGTGCGGCGTGTATTGGAGTATAAGGAACAGGGAATATTTATAGCTATGGTCAGGTGGATAACAGGAGACGCGAATAAAGAGTATGAAACGCCGTGGGGAAAACAGAAAGGCCTGGCGGCGAATTTTCTTATCGGAGGGCCTGTGAGCGATGGGGTCGGGCATGATTGGGCCGGTATTTTTAGTAAGCTTCAAAATGATCCTGATATGAAGGGGAAGTTGGTTTTTATTAATCAGACGGGAACCGGGATTATGCGCCTGGCGACAGCAGCCAGCGATGTGTGGCTGGAGAGCCCCAGACCGACTCGGGAAGCCTCGGGGACCAGCCATCAGCGGGCGCTTTTAAATGGAAAGCTCGTTATTGCTTCTTCCACAGGAGGGCAGTTGTCTGTAGTTAAGCACGGGCAGAACAGCTGGCTTGTTGATGTTTTTCAAACAAACGGTTTTAACAAAGAATTTGACAAGGTGGCCGAGGCTCTGGACAGGCCGGATCATCCGGATTATTTACGTTATGTTGAACGTTACCGCGTTAATGCGCAGTGGTTGTTTGGCCAGTATATGACAGAAGCTGTTGATTTGTACCGCCAATATAAGTCTGGGCAGGGACGCAGGCTTCTGGATATGATGGAGATGGCCTTTCGTGACGCCCATCAAAAAGTTTCCATCACAAGGATGATCCGTGATATGGAAGATGTCTTTGAACATGTTCTCGACGGAACAGGAGCTGCCGGTTATGAATCAAGGCAGGTTGCGGCCGTAAAGGCCGAGGTATCTGATGAAGTTTGGGATTTTATTGCGAAGATTTTCAAGATTGATACTGGCATTCCTGAGAGCTTGAAGCAGTTTCTCCTTGGGAGGGGACCTGCTTTCGATGCCGTTAATGCCTTTGCCCGCGTGACTCAAGTTTCTTTCAACCAGGCACAGGAATTTGTTCTGGCCTCATGGTTGATCATGGCGTATGATTTGGATAAGACGAAGCCTGATGAATTGACAAAAACTATAAACGGAACAGCGCAGATTGGGGAAGGCACGATGGTCCCAATTCGTCAAAGCTGGGAGCATTTGAAGGGAGTCATCCAATGGGAGAGCATGTTGCGTAAGATAGATGAGACAGATCGGGCGGGAGGGTATGTCGCGCTCGAAAGATATGAGGCCAGAAAAAGCTTGGCTGACCGGTGGGCACAACTTGCAGCCTTAAAAGAAAATGGAAATGGCGGTGCTCAATGGGGGAATTCGTTTCCCGGGAATTCCGATGCCCAGGAAGTCGGTGGTATCGATTTGAACACGTCGTTTTTGAATTTAAAAATCCGTCGTGATGACAAGGGCTTGCCGTTGCCGGCGAACCGGCAACCGATGCAGGAATTTCTGAAAATAGAAGGACTTGTTCCGGTGATTATCAACGTTGTCCCGATTCAGAACCTTCCAATGTTCCTTGGTTTGAGCGGCGAACCCGGTGAGACTGAGTCCGCAAATCACTCGATGCGCCAGGATGTGTTTGATAAAGTCGCGAAACTGGATTAAGCGGATGTTTCAACTCGTTCATATGGTAGAGACGAGGCCTGCCTGCCGGTAGGCAGGCAGGCCTCGGGGTACAAACTGGTAACATAGTTTACAAAACAGACCGGGTACATGGTTTACACTTAATGGCAAGGAGGAACCCTTATGCCATGGAAAGTGATAAACCAAATGGAATTAAAAACCCAGCTTGTAACCG
>JBFMEN010000047.1:0-61517 GCA_040753435.1 Candidatus Omnitrophota bacterium
GCAAATAATCTTTTAAATTATTTCTATAAAGATTATTTTATTTTTTCTTTCATTTCAAGACCTGGCTTGAAAACAACAACTTTCCGTGGGGGCACAGGAACGCTATCGCCAGTCCGGGGATTCCTTCCAAAGCGAGCTCGGCGCTCTTTAATTTTAAAAACACCGAAATTCCGCAGCTCCACTTTTTCGTTTCGCATCAAACTCTCAACGATCACGTCAAAGGTTGCCTGGACGATAGTCTTGACATCAACTTGCTTGATACCGGTCATGTCGGTAATCTTAAGCACGATATCCTTTTTTGTCATGGATTTCACCTCCTGTTGTCATAACCATCGTACCAACAAGCATTTACAGTGTCAAGGCCTTTTAAAAAAGCTTTTTCAAGATTAAAAAGCAACCGTTTCCCCTACGGAGTTCACTCCATATTAATCCAGACGCACGCGCCATCACCCGAATCCTGGCAAACAAATTCCAAATCTCCGTCAATATCGTAATTAATGGTATAAAATACCGGTCCATTCTGCCGCAAGGCCTTTATATACCATATTTCTCCGGAGCCGGCACTCTGAACAGTAAAATAAAAATCATCACTCTGAATATCAAGATCCAGGGCCTCGTTAACATCTGCCGTATTTAAACAAACCGGCGTACTGTCTTTTCCACAAAAATCATATGATTTACTATGATCTACAGTAATCTGTATTGCAGCAGCAATCTGCTGTAAATATAATTTGGCAGCGTTCACCGTTTGGATTTCCATGGCCTTTAAAAGATTGGGGAAAGCCAGCGATGCTAAAACTCCAACAATAATGACAGTCACCATAACTTCGATCAAGGTAAAGGCCTTTTTTTTCATTTCATCGCTCCTTTCGATCACAAAGTGACCGCAAAATTGTCTTCACCCACCATTTCTTTAATAGTATTAAATAAATGTTCATTGGGATGAACATAGAGATCTTTTCCTATCAGGATCTGGACGCTTTTAAATTTCGTGGTATTTAATTCCAAATAAACAGGAACTCTGCCCGGGAACCTCCCAAGCTGTTTCTTAAACCGGGCCAGGCCCTCTTGATCCATCCCGGCCAGATTAACTTTAACCGCCTTTATCGTTTCATAGACATCGCTAATCTTTTTTAAATCATCGCAAATAATATTTACAACTTCATCACGCAAGGCAGCCTTTCCAAGAATGATCACAATCTGGCCCGGCTGCAAGCGTTCAGCCACCTTTTGATAAACAGATGGAAAAATAACTCCTTCAATACTTCCGAATACATCTTCCAATGTCACGATAGCCATGCGTTCCCCTGTTTTTCGGGTAGCGGTCAGCTTAACATCTGTGATCAATCCAACGAATTTAACAATTTGCCCTTCGGAAAAATGCGAAATCTCCTTCGAAGTTCCATTAGAAAATTTCTTAATCTCAAAACAATACTGCTCCAAAGGATGCCCGGAAACATAAAATCCGATTACCTCTTTTTCATAGGCAAGCATCTGACTTTGCGGCCACTCAGGAATATCAGGAACAGACTGGATATCCTCGCCGAAGCCATTATCGCTTTCTTCCATACCAAAGAAAGATAACTGGCCCGAAGATTTCTCTTTTTGATTACTCCCGCCAATATTCAATGCCTGATCACAAACGGCCATCAGTTGAGATCGCTTCTCCCCGAAGCAATCCAGCGCCCCGCATTTAATTAAGCTTTCCATAACTTTACGGTTCACTAAACGCAAATCAACCCGGGAACTGAGATCAAAAATGGATTGATAGGCCCCTTCCTCTTCACGGTTATGTATAATTGACTCAATCGCAGTTTGGCCTATATTTTTAATTGCCAACAAGCCGAAGCGAATTCTTTTCTCGTCGACAACACTGAATTCAAGCACGCTTTCATTAATGCTCGCAGGCAGCACGGCAATCTTCAGGTTCTCACACTCCTTAACATACTCAACTATTTTATCCGTGTTATCCCGTTCGCATGTCAGCAATGAACACATAAATTCAACCGGGTAATTCGCTTTCAGAAATGCCGTCTGATAAGAAACCATCGCATAAGCGGCGGAATGACTTTTATTAAATCCATACCCCGAAAAATAATCGATCAAATCGAACAGTTCATTGGCCTCCCGCTCCTCTATGCTGCTGAATTCTTTACATCCCCTGACAAAATCCTCCCGCATCCTAAGCATAACATCGACTTTTTTCTTGCTCATGGCCCGGCGAAGATTATCGGCCTGGGCCATGCTGAAACCGGCCAAAACGCTTGCCGTCTGCATAACCTGTTCCTGATAAACAATCATTCCGTAAGTTTCTTTGAGTACCTTTTCGAGTTTTGGGTGAGGATAGACGACCTTGGCTTCTCCCTTTTTCCTCCGGACATAATCGTCGAGCATGCCGCTGCCCATTGGACCGGGGCGATAAAGCGCCAGAATGGTAATTAAATCTTCAAATTGGGAAGGCCGGCTTTTCCGCAGCAGTTCACGCATACCCGGGCTTTCCAGCTGGAAGATTCCTATGCTGTTTGCATTTGATAAAAGGGCGTATGTCTTTGGATCGTTAATGGGTATGTTTTCAATATCAAGCTTGATTCCTTTTGTCTGCTCCACCCATTTCACCGCTTTTGCAATCACAGTCAGGGTACGCAACCCAAGAAAGTCCATTTTGAGCAGTCCCATCTGGGCAATCCCGTCCATCGTATAGCCCGTGGTCATCTGGCCGTCCGTAGAACGGTATAAGGGAACATATTCGGTGAGGGGTTTATCGGAAATAACGACTCCGGCAGCATGGATCGAGGCATGCCTGTTGAGACCTTCAAGGACTTTGGCAGTATCGATAATATCTTTAGCCGTGCGGTCTTCCTCGCACATCTTGACAAGGCCAGGTTCGACTTCAAGGGCCTTCTCTATCGTCATTCCCAAATCCGGCGGAATAACTTTGGCAAGACGGTCGACATCAGCATAAGGAACTCCCATTACACGCCCGACATCCCTGACGGCAGCCCGGGCCTTCATTTTTCCAAAGGTAATAATCTGGGCGACATTGGAATCTCCATATTTGCTGGTAACATAACTAATGACTTCAGGACGTCGATCGAAACAGAAATCAATATCAATATCGGGCATCCCTGCGCGATTGGGGTTTAAAAATCTTTCAAAAAGCAATCCATACCGTAATGGATCCAGATTAGTGATTCCAAGCAAATAAGAAACAATGCTCCCGGCCGCCGAACCTCTCCCCGGGCCAACCGGGATGTCCTGGCTTTTTGCATAGTTAACGAAATCCCAGACAATAAGAAAATAAGGGACAAAGCCCGTTTCCTTGATAATTTCAAACTCATGCTTCAGACGAGACATGACTTCGGCTGGTTGACCACTGTAACGGGTCTGCATTCCCTTTAAGCACAGTTCCCACAAATAATCTTCCTGGGTCTTCCCTTGGGGAGGATCAAACCTGGGCAGATGATACTGATTAAAATTAAACTCCAAGTTGCATCGTTCCGCAATATCCACTGTGTTAGTCAATGCCTGGGGAATCCATGAGAACAGCCGGTGCATTTCTTCATACGACTTGAAATAAAATTGGTCTGATGCCATGCGCATGCGTTTTTCGTCACTTAAAAATGCCTGGGTTTGAATGCATAGTAAGGCATCATGCGCCCTCCACTGATCCCTTTCAAGATAATGGACATCATTGCTTGCTGCGACCTGGATATTTAAATCCTTGGCAATCCTGACCAACCCCTCATTCACTTTTTTTTGCTCTGGAATCCCATGATCCATTAACTCGAGATAAAAATTCCCGGATCCAAGAATTTGTCGATAATCATCCGCTTCTTTCAACGCCGCATTATAATTTTCTGTAGACAACAAATAGGAAATCTCTCCCTTTAAACATGCGGACAGACCGATCAGCCCTTTGGAATACTTGGCCAAAACTTCTTTATCGATCCTTGGCTTGTAATAAAATCCTTCCAGATATCCACATGAAGAAAGCTTAACCAGGTTTTTATAACCCTCATAATCCTTGCATAACAAAACAAGATGCGCGCTGCCTCCCTGTTTTCCGCTCTTGTCGAAGCGAGTTCCCCTGGCAACATAAGTTTCCATACCAATAATCGGTTTAACCCCGGCTTTCTTTATGATGGAATAAAAGTCAACAGTGCCAAAAATATTGCCATGATCAGTCATGGCAACAGCCGGCATATTTAAGGTCTTGGCTTTATCCGCCAGTTCCTTAACGCGACAGGCGCCATCAAGAAGACTATATTCGGTGTGGACGTGAAGGTGAACAAATTGATTGGACATATTTGCTTTTACAGCGAAAAACGAAAAGCGAAGATTGAGAAGCGAAGGAACAAAGCATGCGTTTCGCCTTTCGCTTACCGCCCTTCGCCTTTCGTTATGAGATATTTTATTCCCATTCAATGGTCGCCGGTGGCTTCGAGCTGATATCATAAACAACTCGATTGACTCCGACGACTTCATTAATAATACGATTAGAAATTCTGGCAAGCAGATCATGTTCCAAAGGAACCCAGTCCGCCGTCATTCCATCCGTGCTTGTAACGCAACGGATGGCAATGACATTATCATAAGTGCGTTGATCCCCCATGACACCAACTGTTTTAACCGGAAGTAAAACAGCAAACGACTGCCAGACCTCCCCATAAAGACCGGCTTTCTTGATTTCCTCAAGGACACGCTCATCTGCTTCCCGCAAAATCGTCAGCCTTTCTTCCGTAACCTCCCCAAGAATTCGCACAGCCAGTCCCGGGCCAGGAAACGGTTGTCGTTTAACAACCGTATCCGGAAGGCCAAGATGACGTCCGATTTGGCGGACCTCATCTTTAAAAAGTTCACGTAACGGTTCAAGCAACTGCAAATGCATGTTTTTGGGAAGCCCGCCGACATTGTGATGGCTTTTGATGGTTGCAGAAGGCCCTCCGAAAGGAGAAACCGACTCGATCACATCGGGATATAAAGTTCCCTGGGCCAGAAAAGCGGCATCTTTGATCTTTTTGGCTGCGTCCTGAAAAACTTTCACAAATTCATCGCCGATGATCTTTCGCTTTTCTTCGGGATCAACGACTCCTTCCAATCTTTTAAGAAATTGTTTGGAGGCATCAATAACGGTCAAATTCATTTTTAAATTGCCTCTAAAAGTACGTTCAACAGTTTTGACCTCATTATTGCGAAGTAATCCGTTATCGACAAATATGCAATTCAGCTGCCGGCCAATCGCACTGTTAATAAGCGTAGCAGCGACGGAAGAATCGACCCCTCCGCTTAATCCCAAAACGACCTTCTTTTTCCCGACAGTTTCCTTAATCTGTTTTAACGAAGTTGTGACAAATTTTTCCATGGTCCACCTGGGAAAACAACCACAAATCTGATAAACAAAATTAGTGAGGATGTGTTCGCCTTTTTGAGTATGGACCACTTCAGGATGGAATTGTACGCCAAAAATCTTCTTCACAGGGTGACTGATGGCGGCAATCGGAGCGTTGAGAGTATGGGCCAGAACATTAAAACCCTTCGGAAGAACAATGGTTTCATCGCCATGACTCATCCAGCATGTCAGATTTGTTGGCAGATTAACAAACAGATCCCGGTTACGGTCAATAAATAACTCTGCCCGGCCATATTCCCTTTGTTTACTGCGATTTATTTTACCCCCATGCATATGCACAATCGACTGCATGCCGTAACAAATTCCAAGGATCGGAATTCCCATTTCAAATATTTTTTCATTCGGTAAAGGGGCGCCTTCATCATAAACGCTCATTGGCCCACCGGACAAAATAAGCCCCTTCGGATTTTGTTTCAAGATCTCTTCAGGGTTAATATTAAATGGAACGATGCGGCAAAAAACTTTATTCTCCCTGATCCTTCGGGCAATCAATTGTGTATATTGTGACCCGAAATCAAGAATCAAAATTAAATCTTTATGTCGTTGTTTGGTCACTTTAATCGAAAACTTTAAACGACCTTTAGGCGCTCGAAGTTTTGGCGTTTTATTTCTTACGCCCATCCCGGATTTTTTTGAAAAAAATACTTTACCTTTCGAGGCAGTGACTTTCCCGGACTCATTTTTAGTCATCGGCATCTTTTGTGATGTTTTCTTCACAGGTGTCTTTGTCAGAGTTGCTTTCCGTGAGGTTCTTTTAACCGCATTTACAGTCTTACTGGATACTGTCTTTTTCGCAACTTTTTTTGATTTTGACATTTTTTTCACCTAATTTTTTAATTAAGGATTTTGCCCTTCTGCTCCCCAAAAAACTATTTCCCCATCCCAACCCGTTGCCCTACCTGAAAAACCTTTCCCTCGGTTTGAATTGATGGGGCGATAATAATCTCGACATCATGTATGGCTTTAATTGTTTCTGCTCCAAGAGCCCCCATAGACGCCTTAAGAGCGCCGACCAGATTTTGTGAACCATCATCAACCGTGGCGGGCCCTAACAAGATTTGTTCCAGAGTTCCGGTTGTTCCCACTCTAATACGGGTACCTCTCGGAAGATTCGCATGAGGCATAGCCATCCCCCAATGGTATCCCCGGCCCGGAGCCTCTTCAGCTCTGGCAAAGGCGGAACCGACCATACAGGCATCAGCGCCGGCGGCAAAAGCTTTACATATTTCTCCACCAATCCTCATACCGCCATCTGTAATTATTGGAATATACTTCCCCGTTTTTTTATAAAAATGATCCCTTGCTGCTGAGGCATCAACTGTTGACGTGATCTGCGGAACTCCGATCCCAAGAACCCCGCGAGTTGTACAAGCTGCTCCGGGCCCGACCCCAATCAAAACAGCGCTTGCCCCCAGTTCCATTAATTCCAAGGTCATTTTGTAGGTTACGACATTACCAATGGCGATCGGCATTTTCGATTCCGAACATAATTTTTCAAAATCACAAACTTTATATTCAGTTGAAACGTGTTTTGCTGAAGAAACCTGGGATTGAACAACCATACAGTCCGCTCCGGCCTTCTGTGCGATCTGACTGAATTGTTCAGCATGCTGGGGCACACAACCGACTACGGTAGGCACACCTGCTTTTTTAATCTCTTCAATTCGTTTCGCAATTAAACTTTCCTTTATTTTTGGCAAATAGAGCTTCTGGAGTAATTCCGTGGCTTTTTCCGGTGAGGCATCTACAATTTCACTCAATACTTCATTCGGATCTTCATAACGGGTTTGTACTCCATCCAGATTTAAAACCGCAATACCCCCTAATTTACCCATAGCAATCGCAAAATTCACATCGACAACACCATCCATAGCCGCAGCCATGATCGGGATTTCAAGCCTTGTTCCAGCAAATTCGCAGCTAATATCAACTTCGTTGGGATTAATCGTCATCATTCCAGGAACAAGGGCGACTTCATCAAAACCGTAACAACGCCTAGCGCGACGGCCAATCCCTATCCACTCTGCCATAAAGACTCCTTTTTAAAATTTTCCCTAAGTATATGGAAAATAATAAGTTTTTTCCTTATTTGCTTTAAAAATTCTAATGGATTTAAAAATATATTTTAATATATATAAAGGAAAGCCCCATGTCAACTATAAAAAATGGAATCTCTGCAATTAAAGAGAATACCCCATATTAAGGCAGTTAATATAAGCAAAACTCATGTTTTTTTATAAAAATTACCTTTTTAAAGTTGCGGGGGGCAGTAACACGGGGGCTGACTAGATGGTTTAATTGATTCCTGATCCAATTCTGATCCCTTTA
The DNA here is from genome assembly GCA_040753435.1 of Candidatus Omnitrophota bacterium. Taxonomy (GTDB): domain Bacteria; phylum Omnitrophota; class Gorgyraeia; order Zapsychrales; family JANLHA01; genus JAKLFA01. Next base: position 7,739 of record JBFMEN010000047.1, read on the forward strand.
AACACGCCGGATCCGGCAATGACTATACCTGGGGTCTCTGCAATACAAAAACTATCGTAACAAAAACCGTTTGAGCCTGGAGCGTCCTCTTCACAAAACTGAAACACCAAAAAATCGTCTTCACTCCCCTCCTGAAACCTTGCCTCCTTTAAATAACAGTAGTATGCACGACCATCAGCGATATCGCAGCCGCTCGTTTCTCTAACAATTACAAAGTGATGCCCCGGAGCGTTGAAAGGGTCTTCAATGTCTAAGCCATCCATGCCAGTAAGACAGCCGCTGTTTAACGCCAAAGCACATTGAACACTAGAACTATCAACGTTGTTCATTAGCAGACATCTCTGAACGGCACTATGTAATGTGTTAAAAGCCTGGAGCGCCTCGGCAGCATGAGAAGCTCTGATTACACCCACCAATCTCGGCAACGCTACGGCGGTTAAAACACCGATAATGATAATCACAATTATAAGCTCTAGAAGAGTGAAACCTTTTTTCATCAAAAGAACTTTTTTGCCAAACATCCTTAAATTCATCAAACGCTTATGGCTCCGGTATAGGATTCGGAGGAAGTGGCGGCGGGTTGTCGATCACTGACGGAGAGGCATCCGTAACTCCCGGACCAATCCTGATCCATTTAAAAGCACCTGCGCCGACGATTGTCACCCCTGCTGCTGCCTCAGTGCAAATATCTCCAGTGCAAAAGGTTAATCCCTCCTCAGTATTACTGCAAAACTGATAAATTATATAATCAGAATAATCATCAAGGCTTTCCTTTAAAGTCGCCCCGATTTGATAACAATAGGATTCGACCCCGCAGTGTGTATCCCATCCTGTTTTCATAAAATGGCTTCGGGGGTCATTGAAAGGATCATCCACATCCAGCACACCTTCATAAGCAATACACTGTGAAACAGCCAGGGCGTCGCAATCCACAGAAGAATCTCCAATACCACTCATTAGCAAACAACGGTCTATCGCGTCTTTGATTACAGAAAAAGATTGCATCGCTTCCGGCGCATAGGAAGACTTGACCATATCGACCAGTTTGGGCAGCCCCAGACTGGCCATTACGCTGATAATGATGATCACAACGATAAGCTCTAGAAGGGTGAAACCGTTTTTCATCATAGGGATGATAGCAAATAAAATTAAAGGAAACAATCAGAATCAATAAATATTTAGTGAATTAAAAAAGGGGCAACTTTAAGAATCTTCAATGTTTCCTACTCAGTCAAAATTAAAATTTAACCTGCACGGGGAGGAGGAGCTGCAGAATGCTTGGTTTGTAATAAATTAAAGATTTAAACATTAATTTATAATTCCAGGGCCGATCTTAACGCCTTTAAAGACCCCTGAACCGCCAATTGTTGTCCCTCCTGCAACTTTTAAGCACAAGTCATTAGCGCAGGTAGTTCCATTGGCACTGCCGCTGCAATATAACAACCTTAGAAAATCGACACTGGATCCTCCTTTTAATGCCGCTAATCTTGAATAACAGTAAGATAAGCTTCCAGTAATATTGGTAAAACAACTGCCGCCGAAACTACCCGTGAAAGAAAAGTGGCTTCCCGGAGAATCGAAAGGATTGCTTATGCCCAAATCATCAAAATCACCAAAGCAGCCGCTATCCCACAAAGAAGCACATGCGGAAAGTCTGGATTCATTTATGTCGTTCATCATCAAGCATCGTTGCATGGATTTATTAATGATATTAAACGCCTGAATCGCTTCTGAAGCATGAGAAGCCTTAATCATACTCGCCAACTTCGGCAAAGCCAGACCGGTCATTACCCCGATGATAATAATGACGATGACGATTTCAAGAAGGGTAAATCCTTTTTTTCCCATAAAATTTAGAATATCCTAAAAGAACTCCGAGTTCAAACAAAAAAAGAAAAAAGGGTAGAGATCTTCGCTCTACCCTTTTCATTTCCTGCTTGCGTTCTTTATCTGAACTAATTACATCATTCCGCCCATTCCACCGCCCGGCATCTGCGGCATCGGTTTTTCCGGCTCGGGAATATCTGTAATCAAACATTCCGTCGTGATCAACAATCCCGCGATACTGGCAGCATTCTGTAATGCCGTACGGGTTACTTTGGCCGGATCAATAACGCCGCTTTCCAGCATGTCCACATAATCGTCTTTATTGATATCATAACCAATATTAACGTCAGACTCTTTCAGTTTATTCACGATAACAGATCCTTCCAAACCGGCGTTTTCAGCCAATTGACGAATGGGAGATTCCAGCGCTCGACGGACAATGTCAACTCCGGTCTGCTCGTCACCCTCGAGTTTCATTTTATCAAGGGCATCAATGCAACGCAGCAAAGCGACTCCGCCTCCCGGAACGATCCCTTCTTCAATTGCGGCCCTGGTGGCATGCAATGCGTCTTCGACGCGCGCTTTCTTTTCCTTCATTTCGGTTTCAGTGGCTGCGCCGATGTTGATGATGGCTACGCCTCCTGACAACTTGGCCAGACGCTCCTGTAACTTTTCTTTATCATAGGAAGAATCTGTTTTTTCGATCTGATTCTTGATTTGATTAATGCGTCCCTTGATGGCCTCTGTTTCTCCGGCGCCTTCAACAATCGTAGTGTTTTCTTTATCGATCTTGACCTTTTTGGCGCGCCCCAAATGCGATAAATTGATGTTCTCCAGTTTAATCCCCAAGTCCTCGCTTATGGCCTGGGCTCCTGTTAACACCGCGATGTCCTCGAGCATGGCCTTTCGTCTGTCACCATAACCGGGGGCTTTGACAGCGGCACAAGATAATGTTTTGCGCATATTATTAACAACCAGCGTAGCCAAAGCTTCGCCTTCCACATCCTCGCAGATAATCAAAAGGGGCCTGCCGGATTTGGCGACCTGTTCCAAAACGGGTAAAAGATCTTTAATGTTGGAGATTTTCTTTTCATAAAGAAGGATAAAAGGATCATCCAGCTCGCACTCCATTTTTTCCAGATTTGTGGAAAAGTATGGGGAAAGATATCCTTGATCAAATTGCATCCCCTCGACAACCTTTAATTCCGTGTGAATCGTCTTTGATTCCTCAACCGTGATCGGCGCGTCTGTCCCGACAGCTTCAAACGCTTCCGCGATTTTTTTCCCAATGAGCGTATCGCTGTTTGCAGCAATGGTAGCAACCTGTTCGACCTCTTTGGTTTTCTTTAAATCGACTTTTTTGGAAAGCTTCGCGATTTTCTCTACCACTTTTTCAACGGCCTGGTCGATTCCGCGCTTTAGCGCCATGGGATTGGCTCCCGCTGTTACGTTTTTCAATCCCTCACGGTAAATCGCTTCCGCCAAAACTGTCGCCGTTGTGGTTCCGTCACCCGCATTATCGGAGGTCTTTTCAGCGACTTCCTTGACCATCTGAGCGCCCATGTTTTCATAAGGGTCTTCCAATTCCACTTCCTTTGCCACCGATACGCCGTCTTTGGTAACCGTTGGTGAACCGAATTTTTTATCGAGAACAACATTGCGTCCCTTGGGGCCTAACGTCACTTTCACTGCCCTGGAGAGCTTCTCGACGCCGGCAAGAATTGAACGTCTTGCTTCATCTCCAAACTCTAATTGTTTAGCCATTTTCTCCTCCAATCAATTGTTCAAATTCTGAATTTACCTTAAATATTAAATCTCTTAAAACAACTCTGATTCTTATTTCTTAAGAATGGCCAAAATATCATCTTCTCGCATAATCAAATATTCTTCCCCTTCTTTGGTCGTTACTTCCGTTCCGCTGTACTTCCCATATAATACGCAATCACCTGCTTTAACTGTCAGTCCAACTTTCTGGCCATTGTCCATGACTTTGCCATCTCCGACAGCGACCACTTCGCCTTCCTGCGGCTTCTCTTTTGCGGTATCTGGAAGAACGATGCCCCCTTTAGTCACTTCCTGCGCCTCAAGCGGCTTTACAATAACTCGGTCTGCCAATGGTTTGAGATTCACCTTGCACCTCCTTGTTAAATAAGATTATCCAAATAAATCTTGCTGAATTTTTTTGGCACTTGAACTTTCAGAGTGCTAATTTTACAAATTTTCAAAATTTTGTCAAGAAGAAAATTTTGCAGGAGGACGGAAAACTCGGGGAGAAAAAACGTAAGTACAAAAAATTATAGCTCTTCAAGCGTTACTTTCACCTGTCCTTTTTTTGCTCCTCTTTGAAAAGTAATCTCGATAATATCACCAGCGGAATATTCCTTTTCAAGAATCCGGATCAAATCTTCATTATTGCAGATTTCCTTTCCGCCTATCGAAATAATCATATCTCCGGCAGCAATCCCGCCGAAGCTGTCCCGACGCGTTGGCCTCAGGCCTGCCTTATCGGCGGGGCCATCCTTCTGAACATGGAGAATCAAGGATCCTTCCAGTCCCATCCGTTGCCGAACACTGTCTGGCACCAGCACGACACCAAGACCAGCCCTCTTGATTCGGCCGAATTTAATCAATTGAGGAACGATGCGTTTGACATCATCAATTGGAATGGCAAATCCAACTCCGGCATAGGCGCCGGAAGGACTGAAAATCGCCGTGGAAATACCAATCACTTCACCTCTTGAATTAAGTAACGGTCCGCCTGAATTTCCGGGATTGATGGCGGCATCTGTCTGAATGACATCATAAATCTGACGGCCTGTCATGGAACGAATATTTCGTCCCAACGCGCTCACGACTCCTGTCGTTAAAGAATGATCCAGCCCGAAAGGATTTCCGATGGATAATACCCGTTGCCCTACCTTTAAATCTTTGGAACTTCCCGCATTCACAGGGCTCAGTTCTTCCCTGGGCGAATCAATTTTCAAAACCGCCAAATCATGATCCGGCGAATATCCGACAATTTTTGCCGGATAGACTTTCTGATTTGATAAAACTACGTGTACCCTGTCCGCCTGATAAATCACGTGAAAATTCGTTACGATATGTCCCCGGTCATCCCAGACAAATCCGGAACCGGCGCCTTGAGGAATTTCATAAATGTTTTCGGAAAACCAGTCCCACTGCAAAGCTGCGTTTTTGATAAAGACAACGGACGGAGCGGTTTTTTCAAAAACATCAATAATCTGCTGTTCTTCAGAAATCAACTGGGCCGGCGCGGATATTGGTAAGAATAAAAGAAACAAAAAGAATATGAAAAAGCGATTCATCTTCATCAATATTCTCCTTAATGTTTTCATGAAAATTATAATAAGCTCGCCATTCCTTTGTAAATCAAATCCTTATCCACAAAACACCGGTACCTGGAAACATACTTTTTCATCAAGTCACTGTATCCCCCGGTCACGACAATACTTGGTTTTTGTTTCAATTGCTTTGATAGCAAACCAATAAGACCTTTGATCATTTCCCCGTAACCATAAAAAATCCCGCTCAAAATGCTTTCTTCAGTTGTCTTTCCGATCAAATGATTGGGTTTGCAGATTTCAACCTTTGGCAACAAGGCCGTCTTATCATAAAGGGCTTCCGCCGACAAACGTATCCCAGGAACGATCATTCCCCCAAGGTATTCTTTTTTTAAGGAAACCGCATCCACTGTGATCGCTGTCCCGAGATCGACTACGACCGCCGGACTCCCGTAAAGTTCAACGGCAGCATAGGCGCAGACAAGGCGATCCTGCCCGACTTGTTTTGGTTGAGCATATTGGTTATCAATAGGGACAATAATACTTTTGCCGACAACCTCAGGAACGATATCGAATACTTTTTTAACGCAACGGGCAACAACCGTCGTGGCTTTCGGAACGACACTGCAAATAATGGCGGCGGCAATGGCAGTGTTGGCGTTAGTTAAAGATTGTTTTATATTTCGCTTTTCTCTCTTTGCTCTTCCTGTCTTGCCATGCAGACGCTCTTCGCTGACTAAAGCGCTAAACGCCTTAATCACTCGCTTCTCATAGCAGCCGGTTCCGGCGCCGGTTTCGACGCTCTCGCGTTTTAAAACCCTCTTCCCTTCAACAACCGCAATACCCGTGTTTGTGTTACCGATATCAATGGCCATAATCATTTTAATTTCCTTTTCTTTTCACGCTGTGACATTATGACCTCTTTGCCCGCGGCAGTTAATTCTTTAATTCGGTCGCGGATTGCGGCCGCTTTTTCGAATTCAAGATTCCTGGCCGCCAGTTCCATTTCCCTTTCAAGTTCGGCAACGTAATTTGAAAACGCATACTCTTCATCGTTCTGTCCGACTACCTGGCGCGTCAATTCAATCGCATCATCTTCACTATAAAATTCCGCGATGCCTGTCTTAATCGCTTTTTCAATGGATTTAGGCGTGATTCCATGCTCTTGATTAAACTCCTGTTGGATCTTTCGTCGGCGCTCACATTCTTCAATAGCTTCATGCATTGCACTGCTGATCGTGTCCGCGTACATAATAACACGACCATTAATATGACGCGCTGCCCGTCCAGAAACCTGGATTAAGGATGCCTTTGACCTTAAAAAACCCTGTTTGTCAGCGTCAAAAATTGCGACCAGCGAAACTTCCGGAAGATCCAATCCCTCCCGCAACAAGTTTACCCCGACAAGAACATCGAATTCCTTCATACGCAGATCCTGGAGTATCTTGGCCCTGTCAATAGTCTGAATATCCGAGTGCAGATATTTTACACGAAGACCCCGTTCCAGCAAATACTCCGTAAGGTCTTCCGACATCCGTTTGGTCAGTGTAGTAACCAGGACACGCTCATCAGCCTTTGCCCGTCGTTCACACTCGGACAATAAATCATCGACTTGTCCATTAGTAGGGCGAACTTCAATCGGCGGATCAACAATGCCAGTCGGCCGAATGATCTGTTCAGCGATATATCCCCGGCTTTGTCTGATTTCATAGGCTCCCGGTGTCGCTGAAACAAAAACGCTCTGCCCTGTCAACTTTTCGAATTCTTCAAATTTAAGCGGACGATTGTCCAGACAGGACGGCAACCTGAATCCATGCTCCACCAGCGTTTCCTTCCGGGCTCGATCGCCTTCGTACATCCCTTTGATTTGCGGAACCGTGACATGAGACTCGTCAATCAAAACAATAAAATCTTCAGGAAAATAATTCAGCAGGCAATATGGCTGGGCACCTGGAGGCCGGCCGGATAGCGCACGTGAATAATTCTCAATCCCATGACAATATCCCATTTCTTTGAGCATTTCCATATCAAAGCGTGTCCGTGAATTCAACCGCTGCGCCTCGACCAGCTTCCCTGCCTTGTTCAATTCCGCCACCCGTAGCGTCATCTCCTCCTCAATTTCTTTTAACGCATGTTCGATACGCAGTTGAGTGGTAATAAAATGTTTCGCCGGATAAACAGCTGTTTTCTCAAGGCGAGAGATGACGTTCCCTGAAACGGGATCGATCTGGCTGATTATTTCGATTTCATCGCCAAAAAACTCAATACGCAGGGCATCCTGACGGTATGAAGGATAGACCTCAAGGACATCGCCGCGCACCCGTATTTTCCCCCGGCTGAAATCGTAATCATTGCGCTCATATTGAATATCAATCAACTGCCGCAAAACTTCATCGCGGTCAATCCCCTGTCCTTTCTCAAGGAACACCAGCCTCGTTTGATAATCTTCCGGAGAGCCCAGATTATAAATACAGGAAACACTGGCGACGATGAGGACATCGCGCCTGGTCATCAATGAAGTCGTAGCGGCAAGACGTAACCGATCGAGCCGGTCATTGATAGACGCGTCTTTTTCAATATAAACATCTGTTTGAGGAATATAAGCTTCCGGTTGATAATAATCGTAGTAGGAAACAAAATATTCGACGGCATTGTGGGGGAAAAAATCTTTAAATTCACTATAAAGTTGGGCGGCCAGGGTTTTATTGTGAGAAATAACAAGAACAGGTCTATTGATGCGTTCGACGGCATTGGCCAAAGTAAAAGTTTTTCCGCTTCCTGTGACACCAAGTAATGTCTGGGCCTTCACTCCCTTATTGACGTTAGCAACAATCTCATTGACAGCATTAAGCTGATCGACAACCGGTTTAAAGCTGCTGACTAATTGAAAATGTTCCATCTATTTTTTACCCTTCTAAAATCATCGCAAATAATTCCTTACATGCTCAAAAAAACAACTTGCCAGCCTCTTATCCCCAAAACTTTTGCGCTTGAAAATCCCCCAATCCGCAATAACAAAATGCCGGACTTCCATCTCGGTTATATCCTGGTAGGTTCGGACATAAACATTCATTCGTCCATAGCGTGTTCCCAACAACAGCCTTGTCTTTCGAACCCCTGTCACCAGCAGCACGGCTTCTCCTTCTTCAGGAAACACCATATCAATTTCATAGACCTGTGGCTCAACTTCTTTTTCAATCACCCACCCCAGATCAACTAAAGTCTGTTTGGCCGCATCAAGGACGTTTGCATGCCCGCTATAAAAACGCTCTGTACAGGGTTTTTTATCTGATAGATAAACCGGAATGCTCACCGTACTGCATCCATATATGAATATAATCAAGACCGCAAATAATAAAAGTTTTCCTTTCATTGTCCAATCCTTAAATGAATTTATTGACAAAAGAAATATCTATTCCTGATCCTTTCAAAAACCCCTTCATGTCTTCAGGCAATTCAGCTTCAACTGAGACTTCTTTTCCTGTTAACGGATGATTAAAACTTACATGCATGGCATGCAAAGCAAGACGTTTCATATCGATATCAAAGTCCCGGCGCATCGCATAAATGCGTTCTCCCAGCAAAGGATGTCCGATATGGGCAAAATGAATACGGATTTGATTGGTCCTTCCAGTTTCCGGAACGACCTTCACGATCGTAAAACCTTTCCCATAAGTCATCACCTGAAAGCGCGTCGATGCAGGCTTCGCCCTGCTTTTATCAGAAAATTTTTTCTGGTGATAATCCTGAACCTTTTCGGCCAATGTTCCCGATCTTTGTTTCAAGCGCCCTTTAACAAAGGCAAGATAAGTTTTGTGCACCCGTCCCTGCTGAAAGAGTTGCATCATCAACTGCTGGTTTTTCTTGCCTTTAGCATAAACAATTACTCCAGAAGTAGACTGATCTAGGCGATGACAGGGATGAAGGGCCAGGCCCTCATGAGGATATTGTTCATTAACGATCCTGGTCAGAAAATTTTGTGTTTTGCCGGGAGCCGGCGTCACCAGGACCCCGGAAGGCTTGTTGAAAATAATAAACTGTCCGTCGTCATATAATATTGAAATTTTTTTCATCAATTTCCCCTTCCGCTGTTTTAAAGACAACCACCTTGCGAATGAACAAGATATAATTCGCATGGGACGACTGAATCCTTCAATACTCCTCGATGCCAATATTGAAACATCTGTTGCCCCTTCAACTCAAGACCATAATAATCGCGCATGCCTTTAAAAAATATTGAAAAAGGATCGTAGCTCTTTAATCCATGACAAGTGATATAAACAGGAACCTTCTTCGCCAGAAGATTATCGAGCTCTTCTTTAAACGTCTTCAGTTCATTTTTTTTAAAATAAGGATTTGCGAGAGGACGAGACAAAAGTTTAACCCCCGCCCTGAGATAAAAAACACTCCCATCGCCAACAATAACAACAGAGTCAGGTTCGACATTATCCTTGATCCATCCGGCAAATCTACCCGTCACATCACTTAAATGCCTTTCTTCAAAAATAGAAACATATGTTTTAAAAGGCACGATCGATAAAATCAGAACTAGCAGCAAAGAAAGCACGGCAAACTCTTTTCTTGACTGATGATTAAGCCAGTCTAATACAAATCCGATTCCGATATATAAAGGAGGAAGGGACATGATTAAAAAACGCGGCAATCCGAATGCGACGAGAGCAAACGATAATAAAACCGAAAAGAACCATACGCCGATAAAAATTCTCTTCTTGACCGAAGGAATCACTATTAAAGAAACCATGAATAGCGCCAACCCCAAATACAAGGTATTTTGTCTTAACAAATCCAGATAGGAACGAAAATAATGCAGATAGTGGCCAAAGGTAAGAAAAGAAAAAAGCTCCTTATTCAAAAAATAAACAACCGAAGGCGCCCCGGGAACCACGCTCCTAATTAAAATTGGAGCATAAAAAATCAGGCAAATACTCCCCCCCAATAAGGTAAATATTAACCAGGGAGCTCTAAAAATTTTTTCCCCCGGCGCTTCACCTTTTTTAAAGATCAATAACGTCAAAAAAGCCGGATAAACTGCCACTGCATCCTGAACTCGCGCTGCCATTGCCAGACCAAAAAACAGACTCGACCATAAAAGGGAAGAATCTTTATCATCAGACGAAAACTTCAAGACCCAATAAAGACTTAATAAAATGAAAAAAGCTGCCGGCATATGGGAATTCCCGTAAAGGGAGTTTCCTAAATAGATCGGACTAACGCTTAACAGGAACGACGAAATAACAGCCGTACCCTCAGTCAACATTTTTCTTACAAAATGAAAAAAAACCCAGACGGTCAAGGAAGAAAAAACAACACTCATGAAATTCACTGCCAAAATACTTTCCCATTTCATCTTTTGGGCCAAGGCCACAAATCCTGCCGCTAATATGGAAGTGAGAGGAAAGCCATGACTATGACTGTAGTGTAGTATTCCCGTATTGACCGTTTTCTCAGCCGCTTCTACCAACATCAGGCAGTCGCAATGAAAAGCTCCGACTCCCATTAATCGCAACCTTAGAATCAAGCTGAATAAAAAAATCCCAACGGCGATCAAAGAAGAATGTTGTCCAAAGGATATTTTGCTTCTCACTATTGGCATAGATCATTAAATAAAAAAGGACAGGCCGGGAAAGACCTGTCCTTCAAAAAAAATTGATAAAAATTATTCCATAGGCTCAAATGTTTCGTCCTCACCGTCCTCATCGATCTGGGATTCCAGTAAATTAGTGATGCGGTTGAGTTTTCTCAAAACAAGAACTGGAAAAATAACGAACATCCAGGCATTAACCGCAATAATAATAAACTGCTGAACCGGTGATAATGATAAAACATTTTCCATAATAATAAACCCCTTAAATCTCCGCTTTCTGCATCATTGAATGAACATAGTCAGCAATGGCATTGGCATCTTTATCGGCAATATCGTTAAAATAAATGGCTGTATTATAATTTTCTTTATCTTCTGCCGGCTCAACGCGTACAATTACGCCTTCACATGAAATTTTCTTTGTCAAAATCTTTCCGTTTTTTTTGTAAGAAAGAAGCAGTTGAATTTTCAATTTTGTCATAGGGTCGATATATTTATCGACCTTGCAGAGAACCCCTGAACGGCTAAGGTTTTTAGCCTCCGTGACTGCGTCAAACTCTTCTCCGCAAATCTTAACAGGCACATTCCCTTTAACGCGGGGATGCCTTCTTCTTTCTTTTTCTAATCTGCCGAGATCAACCACGATTTTCTCCGTTTTCAGAAATTATTCTGAAGTCTCTTCAGCCTTCGCATCTTTTCTTGATTTTGTCCAGCAATTCATGTTGCAATAATAGCGGCTATTGCGATAAAAACGCTTTGCGGGCTTGACTGTTTTTTTACAAAAAGCACATTTTTTTAATTCTTCACTTATCTCGTGGGCCATTTAAAACCACTCCTTTCAACGAAGAACGCCCTTCAAAACAATCTTCAAAACACTTTCGATAAAAATTATATAAAGGGTCATTCTGAAATTCTATTCCGAATTGGTAATAATCCCCAAAAGGTTCCTTTTGGACCCATACAACCTTTCCTGAAATAATAAATTGATCGTGATCCCGCAACTGAAAACAGACGCGTAATTCAGTGCCTAACGCTAAAAACTGTTGCGATCTTAATCGAACTCCCCCGCAACTCAAATCATAAGCCGCTGCACCCTCAAAGGTTTCAAATCGGCTGGTTTCTATCCCTGAAGGTTCCCTGAAAGGAATACGGCGAAAACGTCTATGTTCTGCCACGGAAGCCCCTTCTTACTGTTTTTCCTGAAAGGTCTTGAGGAATTATAACATAATCTTCCTGCCTGGCAACGACTTTTTTCCCTTGAAAAAGGCTGATTTTTGAGCATCTGTTCCAAAAAAAACTAGTTCCGGAATTTTTTCATGATATAATTCTGGCATATGTATAACGATTTCTATGGATTCAGAGAAAATCCGTTTAACGTAACATCCGACCCGGATTTTTTCTTTCCAAGTTCCCAGCACGAAGAAGCCTTTTCTCATCTCGTTTTTGGAATAAAACAAAGAAAAGGAATCTTAACCATTACCGGGGAAATCGGTACGGGGAAAACCACTCTTTGCCGTTCCCTGATCCGGCGCCTAGATCCCAGCATAAAAAGCGCTTTGATTCTGAATCCATATTTCTCGGAAGCCCAGCTTTTGCGCTTGATCATCACTGACCTTGGGATTGAGGGCAAATTTAAAAACAAACTGGATTTAATCCAGGCCCTGAATCATTATCTTTTACAAGAATCCGCCGAAGGAAACAACGTTGTGCTTATCATTGATGAAGCTCAGGATCTGAAGCCTCCTCAATTGGAACAAATACGTCTGCTGTCCAATCTCGAAACAGATAAAAACAAACTGCTCCAGATTATTCTGGTCGGCCAGCCAGAGCTGCTGGATAAGCTTCATCTCGATTCACTGCGCCAGCTCAATCAACGTGTTTCAATCAGGTACCACATGCTCCCGCTTAAAAAAGAAGAGACCGCCAGATACATTATCCATCGATTACGCATTGCGAGCGGTTGCAAAGACACCGAAGATCTCCCTGTAAAATTTACCGAAGAGGCTTTTGAAGCTGTTTATCATTTTTCAAAAGGGACCCCGCGTCTTATCAACACAATCTCTGACCGTGCCCTGCTTAATGGATTCGTTAAAGAATCCCGAACCATTGATCAACAGATAATATGCCAAGCAGCACGGGAAACAACCTGATCAGACAATACGAAGGACTTATAATGAGTACCATTCATGATGCCTTAAAAAAAGTTCAGGATAACATGCAGCCTGAAAACATTCTGCCCGGGGAACAAAACGGACCAGAACAACCTAAAACTCATAATCCGTTCAACCCCCCGCCTTCCGCAAAACCTGAAGTTCCTGATAAGATGGAAGCAGGACAAAGAAAAAATGGAAAAAATTTTCTCGTCATTCTTTTTACAGTCTTAATCCTGTGCGGGTTGGGGTTTGCCCTGACTTACGGAATCGATCATCTCGAACTCTTTCTCTCGCGTCAGCACTTCCTTCCATTCAAAAAACAAATATCCGAAGTCGAAAAAAATGCACTTCCGGGCAATACGATTAAGGTTCAGGGTACCATTATGATGGCGAAAGGAAGAACAGCGGCCCTGATCAACAGCGAAATTTATGAGGTTGGAGGCATTGTTAATGGTAAGAAAATTAAAAGCATTGATCGTAATACAGTAGTTGTCGCCGGGGAAGACGGTGTGGAAGAAATTCTAAGCGTTTCGAATAAACTATTTTCGCCCTAATCGCAATCGCCTTTTTCAATAAATTTATTAATCGATGATCGTATCAAGCCGTCATCGATATTTTCCTGAATTTTGACCTTGCCTAATCCTGTCATCAAAATAAAACGATTTCTCCCCGATTTAAATTTCTTATCATGCCTCATGCAACGGAGAATATCATCAAGCGATATATTGTGAATCTGATTTGGAAGACCTGCTCTTGAAAGGGCATTATTAACTCGCTCGACAATATCAAGTTTAACAACTCCCAAAGCCAAAGATAGGTCTGCCGCAACCCGCATGCCAAGCGCTATCGCTTCTCCATGATTATATTCCTCATATTGACAGGCGGCTTCAATCGCATGGCCGACGGTATGACCGAAATTGAGGATTGTCCTTAAACCCTGATGTTCTTTTTCGTCTCTTGAAACGATACTCGCTTTTATTCTGCTGCACTGGGCAACAACTTCAGTTAGAAGTTTTTGATTTAAATTAAGAAGATCCTCCACCCTGCTCTCAATCATTTCAAACAAACCTTTATCGCAAATAATGCCATACTTTACTGCTTCGGCCAAACCAGCCTGGATTTGACGCTTGTCAAGAGTCGCCAGAACAGAGACATCACTAAATACAAGACGGGGATGATAAAAAGCGCCAACAAGATTTTTGCCGAAAGGCAAATCAATGGCTACTTTTCCCCCTATAGATGAATCAATCTGGGCCAGAAAGGTTGTGGGCACCTGAATATAAGGAACTCCGCGTTTGAAACAGGAGGCGACATAACCCACCAAATCTCCGACCACCCCCCCGCCAAATGCAACGAGAAAAATGCTTTTGCCAGCATACCGGTCTGCGATCTGATGAATCAGTTCAAACGCGGTTTCTGCCGACTTGCTTGCCTCCCCGCTGGGAATTTCTATGAAATCGACTTCAAACCCGTTTTTTCTCAACCCCGATGCCAACAGATTCCCATGATTGGATTTGATGGCGGGATTCGTCACAATAACCGCAGTATGGCCCAGACCAAGACCCGTTAATTGGCTTCCTAAATCTTCAAGACAGGAGTGCCCGATGACAATTTCATATTTTTCAATATCCCGTTTAATTTCAACAGCTATTGGTCTCGAAGACATAACCCGTTCCTTTTCTAAAAATAAACATCAATACCCAGTAAACTCGCGCTCTTGAAAACCAGCAACGTGATTAAATTAAACAATCCGAAGTTCAATAAAATTAGTACAATAATAATACCAAAGCGTTCCATTTTTGCATAATGATAAGCTAAAGATTCCGGAAGCAGACTAAAAAGCACTCTGGAACCGTCCAACGGTGGAATCGGTGTCAGATTAAAAAAAGCGAGAATTAAATTTACAAAAACGATTGTGATAAGGAAACCCCGTAACTGCAGCGGTATGTCGTCAAGCAGATGAAAAAGTCCGACAGAGATCAACGCAAGTAAAATATTTGTAAGAGGGCCTGCCAAACCAACCCACAACATGTCTCGCTTTGGATTACGCAACTGATTAAAATTGACAGGAACCGGTTTCGCCCAACCAATTGGAAAAAGGCCGAGCATTCTGAGAAGAGCAGGCAAAATAAGTGTTCCGAAAGGATCGATATGTTTGAAAGGATTTAATGTCAAACGCCCTGCCTCCTTGGCCGTTTTATCCCCGAACCATAAAGCCACAAGGCCATGAGCGCATTCATGAAAGATAACAGAGAATAACAACACACCGATCATTGCAGCAGTTTGCAGCATACAAAGTCCCTTCTGTCTTCAAATAACTAATAATACTTTTATTATGAGCAAGACAGGATAATCCAGGCTCATCTCGTTTTGGGGAAGGCCTTCAATTTGAACGCATTGGTCCAGAAAGCTGTCCAGCACGCTCCGATAACCCATAAGGTAAAATGTCTGGCCGTCATCGGTGGTGATTTGGTGACGGATATTTTCATTGGAGGTTTGAGAAATTAGTTTAACAGTACCCTTTAAAAATACTTTTATCTTCTCTTCTTCGGCCCTTAACCTCTCTTCTTCGGCCTGTCGTCTTGCCTCTTCCTGGCGTCTTAAAGTATAAATATTTTTGGTGGGTAATTGAACGACCCGGGGAGGAGCTGTTTCTTTGGAATGAAAATCAACAAAATCGACATAAACCCAGCCATAAGTTCCCTCGACAGGAGAAATAGCGTACCAGTCATCCAGGGTCTCAAGCAACTGAACTTTTGTCAGCTTGTTGAGTTGGCCGATCACGGATGAATTCAGATCTTTTCTGGCCCGAATATTAACATGATTGCCATTGATCTCACCGATTCCATCCCGTAAAAAATTAACAAGCTTCCGATTCACGTAACATTTAACGTTTTCCGGAAGCTTGACCCGATACCAGCTAAAACTTTTCTCTACGACCGTAACTTTGTCGCCCTTTTTAAATACGCCCAGGGTCTCAAAACTTTCATCCTGGCCGGCCCGAATGTTCGCCTTTTCCACATTGACAATTCCTGTAAAAGGAAATTCCTGGGCATAGACGTAACTAACATTCAACAAAAATAAAACCACAAGGCAGGCAGAATGGCTGCGTCTTATCAATGAAAAAAAAATTCCTGCAGTTTGCCGGGAAAAATTTTTCAACGTTACTTGGTCTTGGTAGCTGCTTTGGTTTCTTTACCCTTGGCGCCAGTTGCCGAAGCTGCTGTCGTGCCGGCGGCCGTCTCTTCTTTAGCCGTCTTAGTCTTGCGTGCTTTCACCTTGACAATCTTTGTCTTGGGTAAAGAGGTCACTTTTTGACTCTCTTCCCACTGTCCTTTTTGGATTAAGTCTTTAATCCTTTCAATACGGGTAAGGACCGTTCGCTGTTGGGTACCGGCAGCATCGACTCTTAATGATGGATGTAATGACATATCATAGACTCCTTATATAACAATCCGAATATTTTTTCTTTAATCCTCGATAAACTGACTTGGCCTGATTACTATCAGCAAACCTGCCAACACAGACAATATAATATGAACCTTTACCAGCAATAAATGCCTCATAACCCGCTTTGATCAAGTCATCGGCTTCCCGCTGGGCGCGCCCTTTTTCTTTAAAAGAGGCGACTTGAATAGTATGTATTTTCGCTAATGTATCTTTTTTGTCAACACTTTTCTCCGGTTCACTCAAAGCAGGCATACCCGTTTGAGCTTCCTCTTTTGTAACTTGTTGCGAATCATGTGATTCTGATTTTACTTCAAAAGCTGCGGGAACTGTTACAGAAGCGACTAACGGGGTTTGGGCAAAATTTTCAGGCGTCTTGCTGAAAATCTTTTTCCTGATGTTCCTCCCTTTTTCGACTCCCAGGGAAAAAGCGACAATGCCGATCATAATAATGAAAACACAAAGAATAATGATATTTTCCAAAGACAGATGAAAAGACCGATTAAAAAAAAGGGGCTGGCTCTTTTGACCAGATTCACGAGCCGCACCAGGAAAAAGTTCAAATTGAGATTGTCGATTAAAAAAATTACTCATTTCCCTATCGGAGATTTCCCCATGTGTTTCATAATATTCAAATTCTTCTTGAACATTTTCTGAGAATAAAGTTGACAGAAAACTTTAATGATCTTGGGATCAAACTGTGAGCCGCTGTTCTGCTTCAATTCTTCAACCGCTTCTCCGATTGATAACGGCCCTTTATAAGGTCTCCCGCCAATCATGGCTTCAAAAGCATCAACAACAGCCATGATCCGGGCGCCTAAAGGAATCTGTTCCTTTTTTAAACCCAACGGATATCCTGTCCCGTCGTACTTCTCATGATGATAAAGAATCAAAGGCAAAACCGGCTTCAAAAACTCTACGGGTTTAATTAATTCTGCGGCTTTTGAAGGCATGTCTCTGATAATCTGGAATTCCTGCGGCGTCAACTGACTGTTTTTTGACAACAATTCATAGGGAACGTTTAATGCGCCGATATCCCGTAAAACACTGGCATAATAAAGGTTTTCCATTCCCAACTGGCTCATGTGCATCTTTTCAGCGAGAGACCTTGCGATATTATAATAAACAGAAACATGATGGGAACGCAGGGCGGTTTTTTCAAGAAGGCCTCCTACCAATTTAATACTGCTTAAAATCGTTCTCTGTTGTTGCTCGTGAAGCTGAAGATTCTTTATGGCAGTAACTGATTGTTCGGCAAATACAGAAAGAATTTCCCTGTCATAATCTTTGAACGCTTCCTCTTTTCTGGCGCGTTTGACAAAAATTGCGCCGACAGTATCATCCGCTACGAGCGGTAATCCCAAAAGATGAGATTCAATAAGAGGGTATCCCTCTGTCACCCGAAGCTCTTTTCTGGAAATCTTCTGAAGATCTTTCTTTTTGTCTAAAAGAATATTGATCTGATTGTCAAAGATGGCTACCATCACAATTTTTTTTTGATCAGGATCAAGGATAAAAACCCTTGCGGATTGAGCTTTGATAAACTGGCAAAGAAGCCGGGTCAACCTCAAAGAAAGCTCGCGGACATTATAAGTTGAGTTGACCAGACGATAAACCATATGAACTGCCGAGAGTATCATATGGCATTGCTGTTTGCCTTTTCGATTTTTATTTTCTGATCCATTCAAGTCATTATACCTTTGTATACGCGTCGAAAAAACGTTTATGCTCATCCATTGCGGACCTGTCCGTCATTCCCGCAATATAATTACAAATAATAAGATATTCTTCCTCCTCACTGCACCCTGTCCTGGGATATACTTCCGGAGGCAGTTGATTCGGCTCTTTAAGATAAACATCGAACAGGGCTTTGATAATCCTCTTGGCCTTATTCGTCATTCTTAAAACCCTGTAATGATTATATAACTTGTTGAACAAAAGTGACTGAAGTTCATCACGCAGAGCCTTCATTTGGTTACTAAAGCTGATCACTGGCTGGCGATAAACCTTCACATCTTCAGCGGATGAAAAATTCAATCCCGGGAGCCGCTGGCTCGTGTTCCATAAAAGATCCTGTACCTGCATATCAATAAGCGCTTTAACGACCTGATACCGAAGCATCTCCAGATCATGAAAATGCACATTGTTCCCCAGTCTCTCCAGGGCCTTGCACCAAAGCTCACTCTCCTTTAAATCATCAATAGTAATACAGCCTGATTTCAGCCCGTCATCGACATCATGATTCAAATAGGCCAATGAATCGGCAAAATCAACAACCTGGGCTTCCAAAGTCGGGCCTTCATCCCTGTATTCTGTCAGAAATCCTGCCTCATCATAGGAGGACTGATGCTTCAGAATTCCCACCAAAACCTCTCTCGTTAGATTAAGGCCGTCGAAATCAGGGTAACGTTTCTCAAACTGGGTGACGATTTGAAAGCTGCGCATATTATGATTAAAACCTTTGTAATTCGCCTGTTTCATGATTGCGGTCAAGGCCTCTTCTCCCGCATGACCGAAAGGCGGGTGTCCCAAATCATGCGCAAGGGCAATGGCTTCAATCAAGTCCTCATTTAATTGCAAGCTGCGTCCGATGGTCCGCCCGATTTGCGCCACTTCAATCGTATGAGTCAACCGTGTCCGATAATAATCGCCTTCAAAGATAACAAAAACCTGTGTCTTGTATTCAAGCTTTCGAAAGGCCTGACTGTGGACGATGCGATCTCTATCCCTTTGATAAGCGGTGCGCACTGGATGGTCAGCCTCCTTGAATTTCCTTCCGCGGCTGTCCCGGCTTTTCATGGCATATGGAGCCAGGTTCTCAATTTCAAGTTGTTCGAATTTTTCCCTTGTTCTCATTTATTCTTCTTCTTATCCGCCTCAATCAACTTCTGATGGAGCTCCTCTAAGGATTGTGATATGACCTTCACGTCGCCCAACACCGGCATGAAATTGACGTCGCCGGTCCACCGAGGAACAAGATGCATATGCAGATGTTTCGGAATTCCTGCACCGGCAGCATGCCCTATGTTCATTCCAATGTTAAAACCGTCAGGATGCAACACTTCCTGGAGCAGCTCCTTCATATACGCCAACAAATCAAAAAATTCCAGGCGCTCGGCGTCTTTCATTTTATTCAAATCATCAACGTGCCTGTACGGGACAATCAGCAAATGGCCATTGTTATAAGGAAAAATGTTGAGCACGGCATAACAATGCTTCCAGCGAACGACAACATAATCCTGAGCAGAACGTTCTTCTTTAGCCAATTTACAAAAAAGGCATCCCTTGCCCTTCTTGCCGATTGTCGTTAAATACTGTACCCGCCAAGGCGCCCATAACCGTTGCATATTATCCCACCTTTTATTTCACCCTGACAATCTTTGTTTTAACGGAATTCCCCTCTATTTTTATTACACCATAAGAACAGTACGGAGCGAAAATTTCATCGTTGGGACTCCCCGGATTAAAAAAAACAACTCCGTCGATCTTCTTATTGAAAGGCTCATGAGAATGTCCGAAAATAATTACGTCCACATCCTCGTCCTTAAACTCATCTTTAATATGATCGATTAGATGCTCGGGAGAACCTTCCCCGTGCAGTACTCCGATACACACCCCATCATACTTTAAGATCAAACGCCGCGGCAATTTTTTTCGCAAAACCTGATCGTCCATATTCCCATAAACCGCCTCCACATCATTAATTTGTTCAATCTCACCTAACATCTTCGTATCACAGATATCTCCAGCGTGAATAATCAAATCGGCCTTGGGAAGCTCTTTTCGAACTTGCGGCGGGAGGCTGCGGGAATGTGTGTCTGATAAAACAATGATTTTCATAAATAATCAAGCAACTATAAATGGCTTATTATACATATTTACCAGTGTCCTTAACTCTCGTTCATTCCAAATCCACATGTGTTCCTGAAGAGCACGAACACGCACCTCTTCACCCAGGTCCTGAAGGGTGATCAGGATACAGCGTTGAGGCTTTGCATATCTCTGTTTGATTTCGCTAAGGATTGACGCAAGATCTTGTTCTTTAATCTCATCTTTCTTCAACAATACAAACCATTCTCCTTCTGACGTTGAGGCGCGGATAAAATCAAATCCGGCTTCGGGCAATAAAGAAATATCTTCGGCGGCAATGTTTTCAAAAACAGGCAGTTTGTACTTTCTGCCGTCTAACTGAAATGACTCATTATCAAAACAATTGAGCAAATCAATAATTCTTGAAGGGGTGTCCTTCTGCTCCTGAATTCTGAAATCATCTAATGCTCGCGCAAATTCCTCGCGGAATTGTTGCCGCTGATAATCAGGATCAGTTTCAATTGTTTCCCTCCGTCTTTGATAAACAAAATAAAGCCAATATCGGAAAAGGCGGTCTCGGATGTAAAACGATTTGCTGCTTTTACCTACCAGACCCATTTCCTGAAGCCTGTTAAGTTTCGGGGTCAACCCTCCCTGCTTGATGCCCATTCGCCCGGCAAGTGTTTTAATCTTCTGCTTCTCTTGAGAAAGAAATATCAGAATATCAGCATAAATTAAATTGCCTTTCCCAAAACAAAGATGATGTGTTGTGAGATCAAAATGCCGGCTCAAAACCCCCCAAGAATCAAATAAGATGTCCTCAACGGCTTGTGACAGTAACGGCACAAAGATCTCTTTTTGATGATGCAATGTGGCGAATGACAAAAGCTTTTCACACATCAAACGCAAATAAAGCGGGTGCCCCCCCGTAAAATCGACTAAAAAACTCTTCAAATCATCTCCGATCCTGACCTCTTGCAAATGTTTAGTCACATAATCACTGCACGTCTTTAAGCCAAAAGCACTCACTTCAATAATTTCAAAATTTCCGAAGAGCAGTGACAATTTTTCAGCCAAAATCATCCTGGCCTGTTCATGGGCTGAACTTGCAAAAATATACAAACATTGTTTTTGCGTCATAATCGTCTTGCCTAATTCCTGAAAAACTTCTGGGATTCCCAATTCCATCAGGCATTGAAACTCATCAACAGCCAAAATGCAAAAAAGCCCTGTCTCAGCGGAAAAAATCTGAGGCAGGGCAATTGCATCTTTATATGCTTCAACTTTTTTTGAATGTCGAAGATGCTTTTGGATTCTGCCTATAACAGCCGTTGTCTTCGGGATTAATGACTGGGTCGTTTCAACAAGAAGGTTCAAATCCTGATGAAGCGGAAGAGAACGAATTTTAGAAAACTCATATAGAATTGTTCCCGCTACTTTTCTGCAAAAGTAATCCACATCTTTGTATTCAACATCAATATAAAGCTGGATTGAATCCGGAGCGGAGATTTCCGAGAGGAATTTATGAAGAATAAAGGTTTTTCCGATGTAACGATCGCCGATTAGAGCGACGTTCTGTCGATAGCCGTCCTTAAAATCGAGGACTCTTTTACGCAGTTGATCGATAATCTTTTTACGCCCATAAAATTTTTCAATCGACGCCAAAGGCATAAATCAATCTCCTAAAACTTGGGCAAATAAAACAACGGGTTCATTGCTGTTCCGTTTCGGCGAATTTCAAAATAAAGAAAACTGTCTTCACCGCTTCTTGATGTGGCGATAGCCTGGCCTTGACGTACCTCATCGCCAAGGGCGATGGAAAACTGACCATTATTCGCGTACACTGACATCAGTCCGTCATGATGATCGATAATCACAGTTGAACCATATCCCAATAAATCATCAGCAAAAACAACTTCACCTTGTCTCACTGCGGTGATTGGCGATCTTGATCCTGCTTTGATCCGGATTCCCTGCTTCAAAAGCCCGCGAGAGGAAGAAAAATGACTTAAGACCGGCCCTTTCAGCGGCCATGAGAAACCATCTTTAGGTGAATGGTCTTCCGATATCACGATATCCAGAACATGATCCGCCCCCGGGATGAAGATCTTTTCTCCGGGACGCAGCAAAGACGCGTCACTGATATTATTCAGGGCGATCACCTGATCGATATCCACGTTATAACTTTGAGCAATGCGCCACAAAGTTTGTCCCTTTTTAACGGGATGAAAGACCCCTTTTCCTCTTTCTTTCGAAATCGGAGCCGTTTCAGGATAATATACTGAAACACAACCTGTTAAAAAGACAATCAAAAACCATGTCGTGGCGAATAATGAATATTTCAGAGAGCGGCCCCTGTTAAAAAATGGAGCGAGGGACGGGAATCGAACCCGCGTAGCCAGCTTGGGAAGCTGAAATTCTACCACTGAATTACCCTCGCAAAATTTATTGAAGTTGCTCAGCAACGACTTAAGCCTTATTAATTTTTTCTTTTAGCCTTTTCGCCGCCAATGCCGCATCTGCCGCCATACAAATCGCTCGAGTAACTGCTGCCCGACGATATCCACATGACAACAAACTTTCAATGTTATCACAGGTTATTCCGCCGATCGGAAATACCGGAATCGATAACTTTTCCTTCACATCGGTCAACAGCTTTAAATCAAGAGGAGATCTTTCCGGCTTGGTTAATGTTTTAAAAACCGAACCAAAACCGATATAATCTGCTCCTTGCTGTTGCGCTTCAATAGCCTGGGACAATGTCTGGCAGGAAACGCCGATAATAAAATTCTTACCGGCTAAACGTCTGGCATGAGATAATGGAATATCATCTTGACCGACATGAACCCCGTCGGCATTCGACGATAATGCGATATCTAAACGATCATTAACGATAAATAAATGTTTACCGCCCAGCCTCCTGATGACCCGTGAAGAAAACTCCATTATCGCCCGCGCGGAACCAGCCTTATCCCGTATTTGGAAAATATCAACACCCATGATCGCAGAAGCATCAAGAATATCAAATAGCTTTTCATACCCTGCGACCTGTGTATCCAATACGCAATACAACTGAGCCTGCCTCAACAATTGACCCTTATCATTCATGAATCGATACTTTAAGAATTTAAGAATTATAACATTCTTTTATTATTTATAAAATGAAAACTTTCTGACAAGAATTGCTTCTAAATAATAAATCTGATATCGCAGCCGCTTGAACCTTTCTGCCGCATCCTTCCGCATCAACTTTGAAATTTCTTCGAGTACACGCACAGACTCTTTAACACGCTGTAAATTCGCTAATAATATGTCTTCAACATTCTTACGTTTCATCTCGGACGCTGTCGATGTCTTTCCGATATCTTTTTTTATATCTCTGGCCTCAATAATCTCTTTCCAATTCAAAACTTTCATCAAATCAGTCAATTCATGTCTGGCTTCTTTAAAGGCCCGTGTCACTACTCGTTGATTAAAAGCAAAACGCGATACGTCCTCACATACCCTCAATCCTTCTTTTGCCCTGTTGAAATTGGCATCTAAAAGACGATAAAGCCTTCGATCCGTCATCATCTTCCGCCTTTAATTCTGCTGATTATATTGGTCGTCGACAGCCCAGACACATATTCAATCAGCTCGACTTTCCCGCCCCGTCCTTTAACGATATCCGCTCCAGCAATATCGTCTTCTTTCCAATCCGCCCCTTTAATCAAGATGTCCGGTTGAATCGCTTTAATCAATTCATAAGGAGTATCTTCGTCAAAAATCGTAACAAAGCTGACACAAGCCATGGCAGCCAAAACCCCTGCCCTGCATAACTCATTGTTAATCGGGCGCTGAGGGCCTTTGATAGAATGAACAGAACGATCACTGTTCAGCCCAACGATCAAAATACGGTCTTTTCCACTGGCGCCTTCCAAATAACTGATATGTCCATAATGAAGGATATCAAAACATCCATTAGTAAAGGCAATTGTCTTGCCTTGTTTGCGGAGGTCTGCAATTTTTCTTTTAAGAGCGGGGAGTTTTAGGATTTTATTTCTCGTGGTCATTTTTAAACATCTTTCACGCTTTCAGCAATCATTAATACTAAAACTGCTCTTCAATCAATTCACAAATCACGTGAGCAATAGTAATATGGGATTCCTGGATACGCGCTGTCACTTTCGAGGGAACGGACATACACAAATCAGCTACCTTAAGAAGATTTCCTCCTCCCTGACCGGTCAAAACTATAGTCTTCAGGCCTTTGGCTTTGGCCGTCTGGATACCGGATACTACATTCCTGGAATTCCCGCTTGTAGAAATTCCAAGGGCCACATCCCCCGGCTCCCCCAGCCCCTCAATCTGTCTGCTAAAAACGATATCAAATCCATAATCGTTGGCTAGCGCCGTCAGGATGGATGTATCTGTGCTTAAGGCAATGGCGGGTAAAGCTTGCCGTTCCTTTTGAAAACGACCAATAAACTCGGCGGCAATATGTTGACTATCCGCTGCAGAACCACCGTTTCCGAAAACAATAATCTTGTTCCCGCCTTTTAAAACATTACCGATGATTTCGACGGCTTGCTGAATCTTATCCAAATTGTCTGCCAACGCCTGCTGTTTAACAGCAATGCTTTCTTGAAAGATTTCCTGAATTCTCTCTAACATTTTCTGCTTCATTTTTCACCTGAACTCTTTTTTTAAGAGGCAAAAAAGACCGTTGCTACTTTGTAAAGCTCCATATCAATGGTTTTACGTTTTTTTATGGCATTGGCAATTGGCACCGAATTCAGCCGATTATCCCTGAAACTTACCATCATCCCGAATTTCTCTTCTTTAGCCAATTCAACCGCTTTAATGCCAAACTGCGTTCCAATCAAACGATCATATGCCGTCGGAGTCCCTCCGCGTTGAATATGACCAAGAACGCTCACGCGAGTCTCATAGCCAGTATCATCCTCAATTTTTTTGGCGACATACTCACCCACTCCACTAAAATGCCGTATATGGAGAGGATCAATTGCATTGCGAGAAAAACCTTTAATGTTAGCGCCTTCTGAAACGACGATGATGCTGAAGGTTTTGCCCCTGCGATGCCTGGCCTTTAATTCATTGCATACTTTATCCATGTCTGATTCAATTTCAGGAATTAAAATGACATCGGCTCCTCCGGCAATCCCGGACTCAAGAGCAATCCATCCGGTATATTGCCCCATGACTTCAATAACGATAATCCGATGGTGACTTTCTGCGGTTGTGTGAAGCCTGTCAATACATTCTGTGGCGACATTCACGGCCGTATCAAAACCAAACGCATAATCTGTTCCCGAAAGAGCATTATCAATAGACTTGGGAACTCCAATGACTTTAATAAGTCCTTCTTTGTTGAGACTCAAAGCAATCTTAAGGGTTTCCTCGCCTCCCACCGCAATTAAAGCATCAATACCACTGCGTTTATAATTCTCGGCAATTGCTTCCACGTCCTGCCTGTTGTCCAAAGGATTGATTCTGCTGGTCCCCAGAATGGTTCCTCCCTTATCCAGAATGCCTGAGGTCATCCTTGCGTCCAAAACCTTCATGTCATTGTCAATTAATCCCTGCCAGCCGTTTTTAATACCTAAAACAACATAACCTTCCATCATCCCTTTCCGGACGACAGCACGAATAACAGAGTTTAAACCGGGACAATCTGCACCGCCTGTTAAAATCCCGATCTTTTTCATGAAGGCACCACCTTTTAAAAAGTTTTTATGGAAAAATTTTTTAAAAAGGCATTTATATCAAAAAATGAATTTCCGGAGAAGGCAACTATTTCTCTATCTCTTAAGCGCGATAGCCTTCAAAAGGGCCGGATTGAGACGGAGAAATTGGTTTCTCCTCTTTCTTTTTAATACTTACCTGCGGGATGATCTTTGTTACATCGACCTCAACCAAAATGCTTTCTTCCAGCCCAATCATATCCTGAATTTTGCGCTGAATCGTTTTCTGAACCCTGGAAGATACTTCGGGGATATTAACATCCCCGCTAAGAACTAATCTGGCTTGAACATTTAATCCCTTTTTCCCGGCCAGAATCGATGTTCGCACCTCTTTGACTTCAGCGGCCTGCAAAACTACCCGCCGAATAAGATCTTCCATGGCAGCCAGAGAAACACTAACACGCCCCTCTGGATTATCAAAAGCAATATTGCGTTCTTTCTGATGAACTCCATAGATTGTTTTAGCCATAAGGTGAGTCTTGATAAGCAGCAGCAATGCGATCAATCCGAAGAGAAGCCGCATCTTAGGTTCATAATAAATGATATCCAGAATTTCCTGCGTCAAATCCCGTGGGATAATATGGGCAACAAATAATGACAAAAAGCAAACAAACAACAAAATAACAACTTCATAAAATAAAACCGCCAAACGGACACGAAGTTTCATTGTTCCCCCCTCTCAATTCCGCGAATATTGATATTAACGTCCTTAAGATCGATGTCAACTGCCCGCTCAATCGCTACACGGACAACCTCCTGGGCTCTTGAAGCAAGATCAGGGATGCTTAGACCATATTGAATAAAAACTTTAATCTCGACACTGACTTGATTATTTTTATCCACAGAAACCTTAACCCCTGGATTTTTGTTAACCCCGATGAATTCCTGGATTTTATCAAGAATTCCATCCTGGGCTAATGAAAGTCCTTTGATTTCAGCAATGGCATTCGCCGCAATATCCGCAATTACATGCTTGTGTATCTGAATTGACCCCAGATCCAATCTCTGATTCTCTCTCATCTTAATCCTCCGCCTCATTTTTCATATTTTTTTCAAGAAAATGTGTTGAGATCTTACCTTCAATAAACAATGGGTGCTCCAGTATTTCTGCATGGAGACCTATTGTGGTTTTGATTGGGCTAATATGAAATTCATCCAGCGCACGGCGCATAATACTAATCGCCTCTTTACGGGTGGATGCAAATGTAATGAGTTTTGCAACCAACGAATCATAAAAAGGCGAGATCGTATATCCTGGATAAATATGAGTATCAATACGAACACCGCGTCCTCCCGGAAGATTCAACTGCTCGATCTTTCCCGGGGAAGGCATAAAATTATTTCGAGGGTCTTCTGCGTTGATCCGGCATTCAATAGCAGCGCCCCTTATAATGATATCTTCCTGTTTAAATGTCAGAGTCTCCCCCGCAGCCATCCGAATCTGCTCCTTGATGAGATCGACTCCCGTAACCATTTCGGTCACAGGATGCTCGACCTGGATCCTGGTATTCATCTCCATAAAATAAAACTGATTGTTTGCGTCGAGCAAAAATTCAATAGTCCCAACGCCATGATAATTAGCTGCCTTGGCCGCATCTACTGCTGCCTTCCCAATCTCTTTACGGAGCTTCTCTGACAAGGCGGGGGAAGGTGTTTCCTCGATCAATTTTTGATGCCTTCGCTGTATACTGCAATCACGCTCCCCCAGATGGATCACATTTCCATATTGATCGGCAAGGATTTGAAATTCGATATGGCGAGGATCAACAATATACTTTTCGATATAAACATCGGGGTTTCCAAAATTTGCTTCTGCCTCTTTACGTGCCATGGAAAAAGAACTTGTTAATGTTACATCATTATGACAAACCCTCATCCCTTTTCCGCCACCACCTGCAGCCGCCTTTATAATCACCGGATATTTAATCTCTTTCGCTACCTCAAGCGCCTGCTGGGCGTCATTTACCACGCCCTTTCCTCCCGGAGTAAGAGGAATATTGATCTTGCGCATGGTCTCTCGTGCCTGAACCTTATCTCCCATTAAACGGATTGATTCAGGGCTCGGCCCAATGAAACAAATATTGCAGGATCCGCAGATTTCTGCAAAATGGGCGTTCTCTGAAAGAAAACCATATCCTGGATGAATGGCATCGACATCGGTAACCTCAGCGGCTGAAATAATGGCTGGAATGTTTAAATAACTTTCCGAGCTTTTGGCAGGGCCGATACAAACTGCCTCATCGGCAAAACGTACATGAAGGGAGTCCCGGTCGGCTTGTGAAAAGACGGCTACGGTTTGGATCCCCATCTCCCGGCAGGCACGAATAATCCTTAAAGCGATTTCTCCCCGATTAGCAATTAAAATCTTTGAAAACATGGCAAACTTTCTTTAATAAGTTTAGACCTTTCCTGAAATTTATACTGGCTCCACTAAAAACAATGGCTGACCAAATTCTACAGGCTCGGCGTTATTGACAAGGACATCAGCAACTTTACCTTTAATTTCCGATTTAATCTCATTCATCAACTTCATGGCTTCAACAATACAAACTACCTGGCCGATATCGACAATCTGGCCGATTTCCACAAACGGCGCGGATTCCGGAGATGGCGCGCGATAGAATGTTCCTACCATCGGAGATGCAATCTCAACTCCCGCTGTAGCAGCACCGGATACAGATTGTTGAGCAGCGACTGGTGAAGGCGAGGAAGCTACTGGCATATTATGAATAACCGGAGCCGCAGCTTGAAAACTCGGTGCGGCCATCATTTGCGATCCCTTTTTAAGTTTCAGCTTTGCGCCCTCGCGCTCCACCTCCACTTCAGTAAGCTCATTCTCATTCATGAGCTTAATAATCTCCTTGATTTCTTTTAAATTCATTTTTGGATCCTTTCGACGTACTGACCGCTACGCGTGTCAATTTTAATCCAATCTCCTTGACTTATAAACAAAGGAACTTGAATAACCGCTCCTGTTTGAATTTTGGCCGCCTTGGTCCCTGCCCTGGAAGAATCGCCTTTAATTCCTGGCTCAGCCTCAACAATTTCAGCTTCAATGAAATTAGGCAAGACAACTCTAAGCGCTTTATTTTCGTACATAAATCCTGTAACTGCAAGATTTTCCAATAAAAATTTCTCAGATCCTCCCAGCCTTTCCAAAGAAACCTCAACTTCTTCGTACGTTTCATGATTCATAAAATGATATATATTGCCCGCGCTATAAAGAAACTCCATTTCATGCTCCTCAAGAGGAATATCTTCTAATTTATCAGCGGTTCGAAATGTACGTTCAAGAACTGCATCTGTTTTAATATTCTTTAGTTTAACTCGACAAAACGCACTCCCTTTCCCCGGCTTAACATGCTGATATTCCATAACGAGGTAGATCTCACCATCGATATTCAATCCCATGCCCGAGACCAGTTGATTAATTCCGATTGTCATACAATTATTATCCTTTCGAAAAAACACAGACAGTCGATTTCCAATTTCCTGTCATTTTTAATTTAAAAATGAAATGGTGGTTCCACTTTTGAACCACGGCTGAGGACTTTACAACCTGTTTCTGTAACCAAAACCATGTCTTCAATACGTATTCCAAACTGTTGGGGCAAATAGACACCAGGTTCAACCGTCACTACCATTCCCTTTTGCAAAACCTCATTACTTTTTAAGGACAATCGTGGGCATTCATGAATATCCAATCCAACTCCATGGCCGGTTGAATGAGTGAAAAATCGATCTAACTTTTTTACCTTCAATGATTTTCGGGCCGCCAGATCAATCTCTGCAACAGGGACATTCGCTCTAATATGGGCAATGGCTTCTTCCTGGGCCGCCGCCACCACTTTATAAATATCGGTTACAAGTTTGGCTATTTTATCGGAAAGAAAAATGCGTGTCAAGTCAGACTTATATCCATCTATTTCTATTCCTATATCTACTAGTACTATATCATTATCTTTTATTTTACGATTAGTTATTACAGCATGAGGATATGCCGAATTGGGGCCGGAAGCAATGATCGGATCAAAGGAAAAAGCTGCACCTCTTGCTTTTATAAAATTTTCCGCCTTATACAATAGCTCTCTCTCTGTCATGCCCGGCTTTAATAATTGCTGAAGATAAGCGAACAGCTCGCGGTTTACCTCCAGGCATTTGAGTATAATACTGATCTCCTCATTGTCTTTTATGGCCCTGGAACGTTCAACCAGACCATTCAAAGCAATCAACTTCATCTGTTTGGAACAAGCCTTTCTTAATTCTTTAAAAAGGCTTACGGGCACATGCCGTTCATCAAACCCAAGGCGGAGAAGCCCTTTATGGTCCACAATTTTAAAAACTTCATCAACCCGGCTTGTTTTAAATTCTTTCACCAAAATTCCGGCGCCTACTGAAGCCCGGATTTCATCCTTATATCGTCCATCAGTAATGATATATGGCTTTCCCCCTGCAAAAAGCAGCCAGCTGTCACTGACAGGAAAACCGACTAAATAACGAATATCTGTTTTGTTAACGACAAGATAGGCATCATGACAAGAAAGTGATTTGGAAAATTTTTTTAGGCGTGAATTCATGAAACTTGTGATTGGAAATCAAAAAGAATAAAAAAATCCAATTCCATCCTTCATTTTCATTTTATTAATCCGGTGATCGCTTTTAATCCAAGCAAATAACTGTTCAAACCGAAACCACTGATTTGCCCAAAAGCGACAGGCGCTATTAAAGACTTATGCCGGAACTCTTCCCTGGAGTGAATATTTGAAAGATGAACTTCAACAGTCGGAATATCAACAGCGGCAACAGCATCACGAATTGCGACACTTGTATGGGTATATGCAGCAGGGTTCATCAAAATAGCCGAAATCCCTTCGCTCTTTGCCTGCCCGATTTTATCGACAATATCGCCCTCATGGTTAGATTGGAAGATTTCCAGTTCCAAATCATTCTCCTGGGCCAGCGCTTTCAGCTCACGATTAATATCCTCGAGGGTATTTTCACCATAAACAGTTTTTTCCCGCTGCCCTAACAAATTAAGATTTGGCCCATGAATGACCAGAACTCTCTTCATGTCTCCCCTCCTCATTAGTCTATAGCTCATGGGCTTATAGCTAATAGTTTATTGACCCCGTCCCATGCCTTTACGATCAATATTATTTGTCCGCTTCATCAACCAGCAACACCGGAATACCCTCTTTAACAGGATATTTCCGTCCGCATTTCTTGCAGACCAGCCTGTCATTTTGTTCCAAAAGGTCTCCCTGACAGGCGGGACAAGCTAAAATTTTCAACAACTCATGGTTAATCATAAAACCTTTCCGGTAAAGACAATTACGGCTGATTCGATATTTCAACAAATTTCATTTGCACTTCATAAAGAATGGTATTTAATAAATCTTCCTCTTCTTTCTCAAGATTGCCTTTTGTCTTCTCCCTTAAAATAACAAGCGTATCAATCAGCATTCTGGCCTGATCAATGTTCTTTTCGACTTTTTCAGTTAAAGGATTGGGAATAATCCCCATAAATATTACCGCTTGCATGGCCAAACTCGTCACATAAGTCTTAAAATCAAATTCCGGCTGATCTGCATGCTGCTGATCATAAGCCGTCTGAACCTGCTCTTTCTCTTTGGCCGCTGATTCCTTCCAGCCCTCATCGACTTTCTTTTCCTGCTCCATCTCCATCTCCTAATATAATTAAATTTATAATTAAAATAGAATAGCAAACATCAAAAGCAGTGTCAATCAGGAGGTTAGAATCATTCTTCAGTTTCAAAAGAAATAACCACATTAAATGTCAGTTCAGGATAATTCAAGTCCCTTGGAAACGGCGGGAAAGGAGCGGCTTCTTTAATACTCCGTAAACTGATCGTATGCAAGTAATTATTAGCTGTTGTTTTTTCAGGGATGATTTTGACTTGTTTTAAAGCGCCGTCAGAAGAAAGGATAAAGGTTAGATAAACTTCCCCTATTTCAAACTGGGGGTCATCGACATAAAAATACGCCCGATTTTTTATCTTTTCCCTTATCTGCTGATGATAATTCATATAACGCGGGCCCATCATTTTTTCAGAATCAAGCATAGGAACCTGAATATGACGTTTTTCTCCCATTCCCTTGAGCCTGCGCGTTGATTTCTGAATCAAATCGAGTTTAACAAGAGGCTTTTGGGGTTCTCCAACTGGTTCAAGGGCTTTGCCTCTATCGTTTGAAGAAACCTTGGGAAGGACTATTTTTTTGTTTTCCTTAAGGCCTTTTGCGGGTTCGATCATGACAGGCTCTTCACTCTTTTTGATAAGGCTGGAATGATAAACAACCTCCATCGCTTTTTCATCAATCTCTTTCCGATAATCAATATCTGTTAACCAAAAGACGATTAAAATAAACGTGTGGATCAAAAATGATATGATCAATGCATATTTGAAAATACGGTTTTCCATGAACAAACAATTAGATCAACGATAAATGATGGCTTTTAAAAAAAACTTAAAAAATCTGATGGTATCCTTAACCGGATCAATATTGCTTTTTTCTATCGAATAGATTGTGCGGACAGGAACAGAATAGACCGGATATTTCAAGTAGCTGGCTTTAATCAACACCTCAGTTTCAATTTCATATCCTGACGATTCCAGTTTAATTCTTCTTAAAATATCAGCGCTGATATATCGAAAACCGCATTGCGTGTCGGGAATTCTCTGTTTACAAACAACCGAAATCATCCATGACATCACCCTGTTTGTCACCCGTCTTAGTAAAGGCATGTCCTGAACCTGAGTCATTCTGGTACCGTTGACAATGGAACAGGGGTCGGCTTCAGCAGCCTTTATGATTTTATCAATATCTTTCGCATCATGCTGACCGTCGCCGTCCATGGTGATTACGCCTTCATAATTTTTCTCGATCGCATAAACAAATCCTCGTCGAAGAGCAGCGCCTTTGCCGCTCCTGACATCATTACTTAAGACCACCGCCCCTCTCCCGCGCGCATTTTCTCCCGATCCGTCCGTCGATCCGTCATCAATCACAACGACATCAAGGCCCTTCCCAAGAACACTTTCGACGACCATCCCGATCGTTTCGATTTCATTATAAATTGGAACAAGTACACAGCATTTCATGTGCTGGTAATCCTTTCCGGTCCGCACTCCTCGTCGATCCAGAATTTCCGAAAGACCAGCCATTGTGATGGATTTCTCTTGATTGCTTTTTCCAAGGCCGTCACCTGTTGTTTTGCAAAATGATGATTAAATTCCCGTTCGTCCATTTTCTGGGGGTCATCGGGAAGGTCCAAAGGTTCGGAAATAGAAATACGAAAGGTCCCATCCGGGTTTCTGGTTAAAAACATTGGAAGAACCGTCGCTCCGGTTCGATAAGCAAACATTGCCGGCCCTCTCGGGATCATCGTCCTTCTGTTAAAAAAATCCATAGGAATTCCAGTTGCGCTAAAATCCCTGTCTGCCAAAAGAGCAATGATGCCGTTTTGCTTCAATGTCCGGATACAACGACGTATGGCAGAATGAACGGGAACCACGGTAACGCCGGCGCTTTCCCGTTGATGGTTGAACAGCTCGTTAACCGACCGTTCCCGATGAGGCAAGGCTATTGCGGTCAAAGGAAAACCAAACCTGGAAAGAGCCAATCCTCCCAACTCCCAATTTCCAATATGGGCGGTCATAATAATAACGCCCCTTCCTTTTTTAAGGCCTTCTTCCAGAAGCTCGCGATTTTCTAAAACAACATTCTGCTTCACAAACGCTTCAGTAAACTTCTCCATCCTGAAAAACTCTGTCAGATATTTTCCAAAGTTCTGAAAAACCTCTCTTGCGATCTGATGCGCTTTTTCATGATCATTTAAAATAACAAAAAGATTGTCATGAACGGCCTTGCGATCCCGGGGAGAAACAAAATATTTGATATCGGATAAAAAAACGGCGATACAATACGCGACTGAAATGGGAAGAGCACTGGCAATAGTTTGAGCTATTTTATAAAGATAGTATTTCAGCATATCTTTCTATTTATAACAGATAACTCTTCCACTCCCCAACCTATTCCTTCGTCTCTGTTTCATTCAATATAAGCTGGGCAATATCCAATGCCGCATGCGGTTTTGCCTCTGCGTAAGCGGCTTTACTCATATCAATAATTTTTTCTGGAGATTTGAGAAGCAGTTCAACCTCTTCGCCGATATCGTTGGTCTTGTCAATGCGGATCGCGATCCCCTTTTGTAACAAGAAGTCCGTATTACGCATTTCCTGACCAGGAAGCGGATTAACAATCACCATTGGCAGACCCTTGCACAGACATTCGGCCGTCGTCATTCCGCCGGGTTTCGTGATAATCAATGTCGCGGCTTCCATCAATTCATCAACGTTATTTGAATACTCATAAAAGATTAATTTTTTATTCTTCGTTTGCTTCTTCGGACGCTTCTTGGTCTGCTGTTTCTCAAGCCACTTCATTAATTTTTTATTAACTCCCGTCAAAACCACTAATTGCAAGGGCATTTCGATTGTCATCAATGATTTAACAACGCCCCGGATTGGGCCAAGCCCTTGCCCACCCCCCATTACAAGAACAGTGGGAATGCTTAAATCGATCCCCAGCTTGTCTGCAATAGGTTGCTTGCCAAGTTGCGCCGCAAACTTGGACCGGACAGGAATTCCATAAACCTTGATCGAATCTTCCGAAACGCTTTTTGTGATAAAACGTTCCTTTGCCTCCGTACTCGGCACGATATAATAGTCCACTCCTTCATTAATCCAATAAGAATGCGGGGCATAATCAGTAAGCACGCCGATGACCTTAAACTTTGCCCCGTGCTCTTTTTTATAATCGGCGACCATGCCGCAAGGAAAAGCTTGAGTGCAGACAACAGCATCGGGATGATATTTTTCGATCAATTTGCCCATCTTGGCATGACTGGTTTTATGAAGAAAATCTTTGATCCTTTTAGATTTCTTGACGATGTTTGGATTGTCATATAAATAATCCCACACCTTGGGAGTGGTTTTAATCACGCTCATGTAGGCGCTGTTAACGACCTTTTCCAGACGGGGATAGGTATATCCGAAGCCGTTGATGGTGGGAGCATCAATCGTTGGATCAATCTCTTTAAGAGCGTGCTGAATTGCCATGGTCGCCTGGCGATGCCCCGAGACCCTGGTAATATACATCAACAATATACGTCGTTTCTTTCTAGCGGTTGTTATCATTTTTTTCACGATCCTCCAGCTTAGAGATTTCAATACGTGCCAATATACTGCCAACGGCAGCATCTTCGCCCGTTTTTACATAAATTTCCTTAACAATCCCTTCTGCTCCTGCCGGAATATTGAATATCGCCTTATCAGTAGCCACCTCGACAAGATCATCATCCTTCTTAACAAAGTCACCAATAGAGCAGTGCCAAAAAGCGATTGTTGCTTTTCCAATCCCCCCGCCTAATTGAGGCAATACAACATTCATGAATCTTCTCCAAATCGTTGTTGAAAAACATTGACGATTTTCTTCTTGGCATCCTCCATGCTGAAAGAATTCTTTCCTTCATGTTCGATCGAGGTCATCTCAACATCCATTCCACAAGGATGAATCACATCGAAGAGGTTCAAATCCACAGCAATGTTAATGCTCATCCCATGAAAGGCAACCCACTTCCGAACACCAATGCCGATAGAAATAATTTTCTTCTCGCCAATCCAAACACCCGTCTTTCCGGAAATTCTTCTCCCCACTATATCAAAAAGCCTTAAGAAATCAATTCCAACTTCTTCTAACTCATGGAGATATTGATGAAGGTCTTTACCGGAATTTTCCAAATTAAAAATGGGGTAAATGACGAGTTGCCCAGGGGCGTGCAATGTGACCTCCCCGCCCCGGTTGACAGGAACAACCGAGATGTTCCGACGGAGCAATTCCTGATCCGACAATAAAATATGCTTCCTGTCAGCCAACCTGCCTAATGTTAATACAACAGGATGTTCACAAAGCAATAAAAAACATTTATCTCTTGCCTCTATCGCCTGATTGACACATCGCTCCTGAATCTTCCAAGCCTCATCAAACGCAACCAATCCCAGATCCTTAATCTCCATATCCAATTACCATTACTGTTGTTTCTCGCGGACAAATAATAACATTACGGTCAAGAAAGCAACTTTTATAGCCCATAAAAACTAAAGCCGTCTATTTGTATTTACCAATATTAAGCAACTGTTTAAATTCTTCGATGTTCTTAACGTAAGGAATCGCGTCCTCATAGGAAATGATCCCCTCGCGAAAAAGAAGCTGCAGGGATTTATCCATGCTATGCATGCCATAAGCGCTTCCTGTTTGAATCGCAGTAGGAAGTTGCTCTATCGCCTGTTCGCGAATAAGATTTCTCACTGCAGGAGTAGCAATCATAACCTCTGTCGCCAGGACACGCCCCGCCCCGTCGGCACGGGAAAGGAGATTTTGAGAAATGACTCCCTGCAAAGCGGAAGCCAGTTGGAGCTTGACTTGCGTTTGTTGATGAGAAGGGAAAACATCTATGATCCTCTGGATTGTTTGAGGAGCATCCGGCGTATGGAGGGTCGCGAGCACCAAATGACCTGTTTCCGCGGCTGTCAGCGCCGTTGCAATTGTTTCGAGATCCCTCATCTCACCCACGACGATAATATCCGGATCCTGTCGCAAAGAACGCTTTAATGCCTCGGCAAATGAATTAGTATCGGCAAAGACCTCCCTCTGCTTAATAATGCTCTTTTTATTAAAATGCATATATTCAATAGGATCCTCTATCATGATAATCAGATTCTCGCGTTCTTCATTGATAAGGTTAATTATGGCTGCCAGGGTTGTGGTTTTCCCGGTTCCTGTCGGGCCTGTCACGAGGACAAGACCATTTTTCTTGCGAGCCAAATCGGCCATAACGGGAGGGAGTCCCAGTTCTTCCATGGTTGGAATAAATAAAGGAATACGCCGAAAGGCAGCTTCTACAGAGCCGCGCTGAATATGGACATTTACGCGATATCGGTCCATCCCCGATAACGCCAAAGAAAAATCGAGTTCTTTTTCAACTTCGATTTTCTCTTTCTGACGATCGGAAAGAATTCCATAAATCAACCTCTTAAGAGCATCCTTGGTCATAGGTTCGAAATCAGTAGGAACGAGTTTTCCGTCAATGCGCAGGATCGGCGGGGAGTCGTAAGTCAAATGAATATCAGAGGCCCTTTTATCGTTGGCCATAATCAAAAGGTCACGAAGTTCCATATAGCGGTTCTCCTTTGACTAATAATAAATATTTTAAATCAGTCTATCACGACTGACGCTGATTGTCTAAACTTCTCTGATGAAATATGTCTATCGCCGGGAGATCCAGGAGCTGATGCGCTTGATGCCCTCCCGGATGCGTTCTTTTGATGTTGCAAAACTTAACCTGACATATCCCGGAGCCCCGAATCCATCGCCGGGAATCAAAGCAACGTTGACATCGTTAAGGATCGCTTGAGCGGTTTTATTTGAATCGCCAAGAAAAGACAAGTCACAAAACATATAAAAAGCGCCTTGTGGCCTGACATAGGAAATGTGGATATCATCGAGAAGGGTCATCATCAAATCCCGTCGCGACTTGAATTCATCGCGCATTAACATAATTTCATCCTCGGGAGATTGAAGAGCTTTCAAGGCGGCGGCCTGACTTATGGAGGAAGGGTTCGATGTTGTGTGGTCCTGAAAATTTTTCAGATAATCCATAGCAAGTTTGGGCCCTCCTGCATATCCAATCCTCCAGCCTGTCATGGCATATGCCTTGGAGACCCCGTTTACTGTAATCGTTCTGTCATAAATTTCTTTATTTAATGAGGCAATCGAAATATATTCGGAAACATCATAAATTAATTTCTCATAGATCTCATCACTTATCACCATAATATCTTTGGCGACACAGATCTCTGCAATCTTCTCAAGTTCATTTTTCCCGTAAACAGAGCCGGTAGGATTTGAAGGGGAGTTAAGAATAAGGATTCGTGTCTTGTCCGTAATAGCCTTTTCCAATTGATCAGGGGTGATTTTAAAATCTCTGTCCGCAGTGGTTTGAATATATTTCGGGGTGGCTCCGGCGAGTTTGACCATTTCCGGATAACTGACCCAAAAAGGGGAAGGAATCAGCACCTCATCTCCCTCATCGGCCAGGACTTGAATGGCGCAATATAAAGAATGTTTGGCGCCACAAGAAACAGCAAGTTGGTTCACATCATAATCAATATTATTATCTCTCTTAAACTTCAAAGCAATTTGTTTTCTAAGATCAACAGTTCCTACACTTGGCGTGTATCGTGTTTGTCCATTTCTGATTGCCTCAATACCTGCTTCCTGAATATAAACAGGGGTATTAAAATCAGGTTCACCCGCCGCAAAATTTACAATATCGGCTCCCTGGGCCTTCAATTCTTTAGCCCTTGCGGTAATTGCCAAAGTTGATGATGGAGACAACATTTTAATGCGCTGGTTGATCTTCAATCTCACATCTCCTTTTAATTCTTTTTATCACCAATAAAGAAAAGGCCTGTCCTTAAGGACAGGCCTTTAATTAACTCATTTTTATTTTTCTTTCTTCTTCCGACGGAAAATTCCTTTAAGCCCGCCCTCATCCTTGGGCTTTTTCTCTTCTTTATGTTCTGACCCCTCTTTCACAGGCAAGGCTTCGTGAGCGCTTTCCATTTGGGTCTTTTCCTCATTCTTTGATACGGGCTTGCGCTTGGGCTTTTTACTTTCCTTTAAAGGAGCCTTCTCCTTTTCAGTGAGCTCAAGTAAAACCATTGCCGCATTATCTCCCCTGCGGTTTGCGGCAAGCTTGATAATACGGGTATACCCTCCATTACGGGAACTGAAACGAACGGCCGTTTTATTGAACAGATCACTAACTAAATTATGGTCGCAAAGAATAGTGAACGCCCGGCGTTTGTGAGCAAGAGTGCCTTTTTTGCCTAAAGTGATGAGCTCATCGACCAGCTTACGGGCTTCTTTTGCTTTGGCTTCGGTGGTCTTTATACGTTGTTGAATCAATGTTGCTTTTGCAAGATCACGAATAGTGGCCTTACGCCAGCTTGAATTTCTTCCCAAACGATTTCCAGCAATTCCATGTCTCATTGTTATAACCTTCCATCAGGATGGAAACTGTTTTTCCGAGGATCCATCCGGCTTAATAATTATCGTTTCAACTTTTTAGGATCAACTTTCATGCCAAGGCTGAGTCCCATTACCTTCAGCAATTCGTTGATCTCAGTCAAGGATTTCTTGCCAAAGTTACGAAAATTCAACAACTCTGACTCCTGATACTTTACTAAATCCGCAATTGTTTTAATTTCTGCATCTTTCAAACAATTGGCGCTTCTTACAGATAACTCGAGTTCGGAGATCGGCAGACGAAGTTTCTCATACATGGCCTCTTCTTCGGCTGAAATTTCTTCTTCTTCCTCCTCTTCCTCGGGAAGCTGCCCGTATGATACAAAGACATCCAGATGTCGCTGTAAAATATTCGCGCCGTAAAGCAATGCCTCTTTTGGTTCAATCGCACCGTTTGTCCAGATTTCAAGGACCAGTCGATCGTAATCAGTCCGCTGCCCGACCCGGGTATCTTCCACATAATAATTTATTTTTACAATGGGTGAAAAAATCGAGTCAATCGCGATGGTCCCTAAAGGAGATTCTTTCTTTTTATTCTGTTCACCGGGAACATACCCTCGGCCACGGGAAACTTCCATCTCAACATTCAACGGAACATCTGCCGTTAAAGTTGCAATGTGGTGATCCGGATTAATAAGCTCAATGGTTTCATCACATATGATGTCTTTAACTTTGATTTCACCTTTTGTATCGGCTTTTATATAAATTGTTTTAGCAACTTTAGAATGCGAACGAAGAACCACACCTTTAATATTCAATATAATATCAGTAACAGGCTCAAGCACACCTTCCATTGTGCTAAACTCATGTTGAACTCCATCAATCTTTATGGAAGTGATCGCACTCCCTTCGATCGAGGACAATAAAATACGGCGCAAAGAATTGCCTAAAGAGACGCCATATCCCCGTTCAAAAGGCTCGGCAATAAATTTGCCATAGTAACTTGTGTAGGTGGATTCATCACATTCCAACCGTTTGGGCATCTGAAAATCTCGCCACTTGACTCCCATAAGGTCCTCCTAATTATTAGTAAAAAAATCTCTTATTATTTCGAATACAACTCAATGATCAATTGTTCATTGATGGGAAAAACAATGTCTTCACGCTCAGGCAAACGCGATACTTTTCCTTTCAAATAATCCGCATCTACCGTCACCCAAGACACGTTTTCCCTTCCCTGATACTCTTTATTTAACTCAAGATTGGTCTTTGCATATTGTTTGATATTATCATTGTTCTTAACAGAGATCTCATCGCCGGCTTTAATTAAATAGGAAGGCACATTGACCCTTTTATCATTAACACAAATCAAGCCATGGCTAACCATTTGTCTGGCCTGAGGTCTGGTAGTCGCAAACCCAAGACGATAAACAACATTATCCAGACGCCGCTCCAGCAACTGAAGCAACACACTCCCAGTGACTCCTTTGGAACGATTAGCTTTTTCATAATAACGACGGAACTGCCTTTCCAATACGCCGTAAAGACGTTTAACCTTCTGTTTTTCTCTCAGCTGGAGACCATAATCAGAAAGTTTTGTCCGTTTCGCCCCATGAAAACCCGGTGCATAATCCCGACGCTCCAAAGCATTACGCTTTGATGAAAAAAGCTCAATCCCTTCTCTTCTTGAAAGTCGCCATTTCGGCCCGGTATATCTAGCCATATCTATTGAATCCTTTCTCGTTACTTCAAAAGTATTAAACCCTGCGTTTCTTGCGAGGACGGCATCCATTATGAGGAACAGGCGTCACGTCCCTTATCGCCGTTACCGTTAATCCGGCAGCCTGAATTGCACGAATAGCCGATTCCCGTCCTGAACCTGGCCCTTTCACAAAGACATCCACATTTTGCAAACCTAATTCCTTTGCTTCTTTAGCCGCAGCTGAAGCAGCAACCTGCGCAGCAAAAGGGGTTGATTTTTTCGATCCATTAAAACCGACAGCCCCCGGACTTGACCAGGAAATAACATTGCCCTGTTTGTCAGTAATCGAAATGATCGTATTATTAAAAGTTGCCTTGATATGCGCTGACCCTGCAACAACACCTTTCAGGGCTTTCTTCTTTGCCTTCTTCTCTTTTCCGGCTACTGGTTTTTTGTGTGCCATAACAATCCTCTAATGTGTTCACAAATGTTTATTTACTTTGAAGTCCTTACTAGTTTGCTAGTAGCGGTTCTTCGCCCTTTGCGGGTACGGGCGTTGGTTTTTGTTCTTTGTCCCCGAACAGGCAGACCTTTTCGATGTCGTAATCCGCGATAATTTCCGATATCCATCATGCGCTTGATATTCTCAGAAATGTCACGCCGCAGCTCACCTTCCACAAGATAATTATTCTGAATCACTGCGGTAATACGCGCGACTTCTTCATCGGAAAGATCTTTTGCGCGTTTGCTCAACTCGATATTTGCCTCAGTTAAAATCTTTTTGGCATTAACCCGGCCGATTCCATAGATATAGGGTAAGGCCGCGTCAATTCTTTTTTCTCTCGGTATATCGACACCTAAAATTCTTGGCATTTTTCTTTCCTTTTTCCTATCTAATAAACACTTTATCCTTGACGTTGTTTGTGTTTGGGATTTTCGCAGATAACACGCACAACACGATTTCGTCGAACGATTTTACATTTGTTACAAATTCTTTTAATAGACGATTTAACTTTCATTTTTTATCCCTATAGGTTATCCGTCCCCGATTTAAATCGTAGGGCGAAAGCTGGACCTTGACTTTATCTCCCGGAATGATCCGGATAAAATGCATTCGTATTTTTCCTGAAACATGAGCCATTACGATATGCCCGTTCTCCAATTCCACTTTAAACTGAGCATTTGGCAACGCCTCAACAATTGTTCCTTCAACTTCAATTAAATCTTCTTTTGCCATAGCCTGAAAAACTGTTTTAAAATTTCGTTAATACCTCCGCCGCACCCTTTTGAATAAGAATCATATGTTCAAAGTGCGCGGAAGGTTTGCCGTCAAGAGTCTCCACTGTCCATCCATCATCCAATATTTTTGTCTGCCAATCACCCATGTTTAACATCGGTTCAATACAAAAAACCATTCCTTCCTGCAAAACCGGACCGCAATTTGCCGGCCCATAATTTAAAATCTCCGGCTCTTCATGCAGCTGTCGACCAATCCCATGCCCGACAAAATCGCGAACAACCGAACATTCATGGGCTTCAGCGTAAATCTGGATCGCATGAGAAATATTGGATAAATGAACACCCGCTTTAGCCTGAGCAATCCCTTTGTTTAACGCCTCGCGCGTCACGTCAACCAATTTCTTCACAGCAGGATCAACCGGATCAATGGTAACTGTCAGAGCGGCATCGGCATAATAGTTCTGATAAATTAATCCCGCGTCAATGCTAACGATATCTCCCGTCTTAATGATTCGATCCCCGGGAATCCCGTGCACAACTTCCTGATTAACTGAAACACACGCAGAAGCGGGATATCCACGATACCCCTTAAACGCCGCGATGCATCCATTTTTTCTTATTAGCTCTTCTGTCAAAAGATCGATATCAGCTGTCCTCATCCCTGCTTTCACTGATGAGGATACTTCTTTAAGGACCAATGATAAAATCCGACCGGCTTTCCTAAGTATCTCTATCTCTACCGGCGTTTTTATCGGAACAATCTTATTCATTCGATTTAATCAAACCCTCGAAAAAAACCAGTACGTCTTTTACATCCTGGCTCGCATCCACTTTCCTCAATTTTTCCTGTTTCTGATAATAATTGATGATGGGAGCTGTGCTCGTCAAATAAACGTCCATGCGGTTCCTGATGGTTTCTTCTTTATCATCGGCTCGCTGGTATAACTCGCCCTGGCAAAGATCGCAAATCCCTTCTTTTTTAGAAGGGATATTAACAGTATGATAAACAGCTCCACATTGTCGACAAACCCGTCTTCCGGTCAAACGTTTGATAATCACCGGTAAATCCACTTCCATAAAAACAACAACGTCGATAGGCGCGTCAAGATCGCTGAGGATTTTATCCAGGTCCTGCGCCTGTTGAACTGTTCTCGGGTAACCATCGAAAAGGACGCCTTTACTCAAATCCGAGTTTCTCAATTTATTGGCAATGATTCTCGTAACAACCTCATCCGGAACAAGTTCTCCCTTATCAACAAAACTCTTCATCTCATTACCAAGTGAAGAACCGCTCTTCATTTCAGCCCTTAAGATATCCCCAGTAGACAAATGCAGCATCCCGAATTTTTCTTTGATCGCAGCGGCAAGCGTTCCTTTGCCTGCTCCCGGAGGTCCTAATAATACAACCCTCATTAACGTCTCCCTCTCAATTGTCCTGATTTCATAAACCCTTCATAATGGCGAGTCATCAAATGCGATTCAATTTGTTTCATGGTGTCCAGCATAACGCCGACAGTAATCAAAACCCCTGTACCACCGAAGAATGATGCGACCAGATAAGGAACTTTGAAAGAAGCCATAATGGCGTCAGGCATAACGGCAATGATACAAATAAAAGCTGCTCCGGCCAGTG
Organism: Candidatus Omnitrophota bacterium; assembly: GCA_040753435.1. Classification (GTDB taxonomy): domain Bacteria; phylum Omnitrophota; class Gorgyraeia; order Zapsychrales; family JANLHA01; genus JAKLFA01. The sequence goes on from JBFMEN010000047.1 coordinate 51,308, forward strand.
TAATTCGGGTTAGCACAAAATCCAGATATTCCGCGGTCTGATTCCCGGGTCTGACACCTGGAATGAATCCCCCATGCTTTTTCAATTGATTAGCGACTTCAACGGGATTAAAAACAATTGCGGTATAAAAATAACAAAAGAAAATAATTAACAGACCATAAATGGAATAATAAACAAAGTTCCCTCGCATTACCAGACCTGCAAACCATTGCAGTCCCTGAGAGGGGATAAAACTGGCAATTGTCGCCGGAAACAATAAAATCGACTGGGCAAAAATAATGGCTATGATTCCTGATGTGTCGACCTTTAATGGAATATAGGTACTTTGGCCGCCATAAACCTTGCGCCCTACAACCCGTCTCGCATATTGTACGGGAATCTTGCGTTGTGCCTGAGTGATTAAGGTGATCGCTAGAATCACGCCGAACAAAAACACCAACATCATTAATAATGTCAACGGCTGTAATTGAGCAGCGCCAACGGTTTTAGCGGACATCAAACGAACAAGCATCTGAATGGCTGCCGGAGCTGAGGAAATAATACCGGCCGTGATTATCAAAGAAATACCGTTTCCAATTCCCCGTTCCTGAATTTGCTCACCCAGCCACATTAAGGCTAATGTCCCAGAAGCCAGTGTCAGGACAGTAATAAGACGGAATCCCCAACCTGGGTTGTTAACCACCATCAAATTTTCAAATCCCTGCCGTTCCAGCCAAAGCGCAATAAAAAACGATTGGATAATCGCCAAGCCAAGAGTTCCATACCGGGTATACTGGTTAATCTTGTGGTAGCCGGCTTGACCTTCCTTGGCTAATTTTTCTAAAGCCGGGATAACAGCAGTCAACAGCTGCATAATAATAGAACTGGAGATATAAGGCATTATGCCGAGTCCAAAGATGGTCATGCGTTCAAATGCGCCTCCTGAAAACATCCCCATCATGCCAAAGATCGTTCCTCCGCCTCCAGCAGAAGAATTCATATTTTCAAAATATTGGGCCAGGATCGAGCCATTCACACCAGGCGTAGGCACCAGACATCCGATACGATAAATCGCTATCAATCCCAGTGTGATAATAATGCGATTTTTTAACTCAGGAATTTTAAAACAATTGTAAAACGCAGAAAGCATGCCTTACCGTTTATTTTTCAGCTGTTTCGTTTTTAAATGCACTTTTATCAAAAATCTCTGTCTTGCCGCCGGCCTTCTCGATCTTTTCAACTGCAGATTTGGAAAAAGCTGTCGCCTTGACTGTCAAAGCAACTTCCAATTCTCCCTCGCCCAAAATCTTAAATGGCTTATAAACATTATGGATGAGGCCCGCGTCTTTTAACACCTTGGCGTCCACGACATCGCCTTTTTTAAATTTAGACAGATCAGACAATTTAATAATCTGATAAAGAATCGGACGATGACTATTAAACCCGACTTTGGGTAGACGTCGAATAATCGGCATTTGGCCGCCTTCTGAACCGATAAGAACGGCAGAACCAGGACGACAGTTTTGCCCATTCATTCCACGGCCAGACGTTTTACCACTTCCCGAGCCATTACCCCTTCCAACGATGCGTTTACGTTTTCGAGAGCCCTTTGGCGATTTAAATTCATGGATCTGCATAATTGATCACCTATTCCAAATTAACCTTGGGGGACTTTAAGCTTGTCAGCCCCCTCATTGTCGCTTTAACGATATTAACGGGATTATTAGAGCGATGGCACTTTGTTAAAATATTATGAATACCCGCACCCTCACAAACCGCCCGAACAGGACCTGAAGCAATAACTCCGGTTCCTTCGCCTGCCGGTTTTAAAAGAACCCTTGCGCTTCCCCATGCCCCGATAATTTCATGCGGGATGGTTGTTCCTTTTAAAGGGATCTTGACCATTTTCTTTTTGGCCGCCGACATCGCTTTACGAATAGCTGTCGCAACTTCACCGGCCTTGTCCTGGGCAAAGCCCACATTGCTTTTACCATCTCCAACAACAACTAACGCACTGAACGAGAGCTTTTTGCCGCCTTTGGTGACTTTCGTTACTCGACGAATTGAAAGGACTTTCTCAATAAAATCACCCTCAGAACCATCGGACTTCTTTGCGTCGGATTCTTTCCTAAAAGAACCTCTTCTCCTTGGTCTACCGGTTGCAGGCGATTCCTCGCCTGTCGCAGTTTTTTCTTCTAATAAATCCGGATTCCCTTCCACCGACCTCTGCGATTCCAACTCCGGTGTCTTTTTATTCTCTTGTTGTTCCATCTATTTATCTTGCTCCCTATTTTTATTAAAATTCAAGACCGTTTGCCCTCGCGGCCTCGGCAAACGCTTTAACCCGACCATGGTATAAATATCCGCCTCGATCAAAACTGACTTTCTTGATTCCTCTTTCCTTTGCCATCAGAGCAAACATCTTTCCTAAAACAGCAGCTCCGTCCACATTGCCGCCATTTTTAACGCCAGCAGTAACTACTTCTTTATTGCGCGTCGATTTCCCGAAAAGAACTTTGCCCGTTGTGTCATCAATGATTTGGGCATAAAAATTCTTCAAACTTCGATGAACACATAACCGAGGCTGATCAGGTCGTCCCGAAATTACTTTTCGGATTCTTTCATGCTTTGCTAATCTTTTTTCTTCCCGTTTATTTAATTGTTGTTTTTTCATATATTACGCTACTTGGTTACGGATTTACCCTGCTTTCTTCGAACCTTTTCACCCACATAACGAATACCTTTTCCTTTATAGGGTTCAGGTGGTTTAATTCCCCAAATTTTATCGGCAACCTGCCCAACCTGGGCCTTATCAATTCCTTCAACTACGATTGAGGTTTGGCTCGGAACCGCTACGGATACGCCTTTGGGAACAACATATTCGACAGGATGACTTAACCCCAAATTAAAAACAATTTTTCCTCCCTGAAGCTGAGCTCGGAAACCAACACCCTGGATTTCAAGTTCTTTTCTATGACCTTCAGTAACCCCAACTATCATATTCCTCAGCGTAGACCATGCAGTACCATGGTTTGCCAAATGTTGTTTAATATCAGAGAGGCGGGTTAAAATCAGCTTATCCTCCTTCTGCTCAACCTTGATCCCAGGAAGCATCTTTAATGAAAGCTTCCCTTTCTTTCCTTCAATAGTAACTGTTCCATTTAAGAAAGAAACCTTGACATCTTTAGGAACCTTAATTGGAATTTTACCTAGTCTTGACATAATTAAACCTCATTTGGGACATCAACAAAAAAAATTAAATTTACCAAATATGGCAGATAACTTCCCCGCCCACTTTCAATTTTCGTGCTTCACGATCAGACAAAACCCCTTTAGAAGTTGAAATGACCGCTGTTCCCAGTCCGTTCAAAACCATCGAAAGTTTTCTCCCAGCCGTATAGACCCGCAGCCCCGGTTTCGAAACACGATTTATTCCCATTATTACTGATTTTTGCCCCTCATACTTCAGATAAACGCGATAAGTCCCCTGGGCATTGTCTTTAAGCAGACGGAAATCTTCAATATAATTTTCGTTCTTGAAAATCTCAAGGATTCTGCCTACCAGCTTCGCCGCCGGAATATCCACAGTTTCTTTTCTGGTTTGGGTGGCATTTCGAATGCTAGTCAGCATATTTGCTATTGGATCGCTCAACGACATCGTTATTCCTTTTATAAAGAATTCAACTATTATTACTAATTACCAACTTGCCTTTCTTACTCCTGGTATTTCCCCTCGCCATGCCAATTCACGAAAACAAAGACGGCATAAACCAAAACGCCTCATGTACCCTTTTGGTCGTCCGCATAGTTTACATCGGTTATGCTGCCTCACCTTAAATTTAGGCTCTTCTTTTGATTTATTAATAAGCGCTTTTCTTGCCATATTATGAAATTTTCCTCCTTAAGCCCTTCGAAACGGCACGCCCAATAAACTCAACAATTCCATCGTTTGTTCTTTGGGTTTATTATTAAAAACAAATGTGATATCCATTCCCTGTTGACGAGCAATTCGCCCGGAATCAATTTCAGGAAAAACTGCCTGGTCCGTAATGCCAAATGAATAATTTCCGAATCTGTCGAAAGATTTGAGAGAAACCCCATTAAAGTCACGGATACGAGGCAGACAGATGGTCACCAAACGATCCAGGAATTCATACATTTTTGCTCTTCGAAGGGTTACCTTGCAACCTATTGGTAATCCTTTACGCAGTTTAAAATTAGAAATCGCCGTACGCGATCTGCGAATTGTCGGTTTCTGACCTGTAATAGCGGTTAAATCCGCCATTGCCGCTTCCAGCAACTTAACATCATGAATAGCTTCACCGACTCCCATATTAATAACGATCTTTTCCAGTCGAGGCGCAGCCATCACATTCTTAATACTGAATTTTTCTCGTAAGTTTGGAAGAATTTCTTTATGATATTTTTCCTGCAATCGTGGTACCACTTCCTGCTCCTTTAATATATTCTTTTCCTTTAAATAACCTCACCGCTTTTTTTGCTATATCTAACCTTTGAACCATCCTTTAAGGTCTTGATACCAAATCTAGTCGGTTGATTGGTTTTCTTATCAACTAATAAAATATTGGAAATATGCAGGGGGGCTTCTATCTCGACAAAACCACCTTGCTGATCCTGCTGGGTCTTCCGTTTAGACTTTTTAACCATGTTGATCTTTTCAACCAAAACCTTGTCGATTTCAGGAAAAACTTGCAGAACTTTTCCGGTCTTTCCCTTATCTTTTCCAGTAATCACCATGACTTTATCATTTTTTCTGATTCTTAACATTTTAAATAACCTCAGGTGCCAATGAAATAATTTTCATGAACTCCAAATTGCGCAATTCTCGCGCAACTGGCCCGAAAACCCGCGTTCCTCGAGGATTTCCTGTATCATCAATAACAACCATAGCGTTGGAATCAAAACGCACGGTCGAGCCATCGGGACGTTTAATCGGAAATTTAGTACGAATAATAACGCCCTTAACCTTTTGTCCTTTTTTAATTTGAGAATCAGGGGCGCATTCCTTGACGTTTGCACGAACAATGTCCCCTATTTGGGCCCAACGTCGCCCTTTAACGTTAAGAACCCCGATAATCGATGCTTTTCGAACACCCGAATTATCTGCCACATCCAATACTGACTTCATATATAACATAAGTCGCCCTCAATCTATTTGTAGATTTCAACAAGGACCCATCGCTTATCTTTTGATATGGGCCGGGTTTCCATAATCAGCACCCGATCTCCCATCTTAGATGAGTTTTGTTCATCATGAACTTTAAATTTTTTAGCAGCTCGAACAATTTTGTTATATTTAACATGTTTGAACACAGATCGGACTTGCACAACCCGAGTCTTGTTCATTTTATCTGAAACGACCTCTCCTTCGAGTGTTCGCCTTCGGTTAACTCGCGTTTCCATCTTTTTCTCTCTCATTCAAAATCGTTAATATTCGGGCGATATCCCTTTTAATCGATTTAAACCTGGCCGGCTTTTCAACCCGCCCGAGTTTACGCTGGTAGTTCAAATCAAAAAGTTCTTTCTTCAAACTTTTTTCCTTTTGGACCAGTTCATCTTTGCTTAATTGTTTAATCTCTTGTACTTTCATATCCAACCCTCAACTAATGTAAATCTCGTGTTATGAATTTGGTCCTAAAAGGAAGTTTAAAAGCGACTAGCCTAAAGATCTGACGGGCAAAATCCTCAGGAATACCACCGATTTCCAATATAACTTTACCCCGCTTAACAGGACACATCCAGTGAGAGAGATCTCCTTTACCTTTGCCCATTCTCGTCTCTGCCGGCTTTTTCGTGACTGGTTTTCTAGGAAAAACATTAATCCACAATTTTCCAGCGCCCTTCATTTTACGAGCAACGGTCAGGCGCGCAGCTTCCATATGATTTGCAGCCATCACGCCATTCTCTAAAGCCTTCAGGCCAAACTCACCAAAAACCAGAAAATCGCCTCTGGTTGCAATGCCCCGGTTCTTTCCCTTCTGGGCCTTGCGGAACTTAACTTTTCTCGGCATCATCAACATCGAGATAATCTCCTAAAAATTATTTACTGCTGTTTATTAGCTTTCGCTTTACCTTTTTGAGGTATAACCTGTCCGTGATAAACCCATACTTTAACACCGATCACACCATAAGTCGTATGGGCTTCGGAAAAACCAAAATCTACATCAGCGCGCAACGTTTGTAAGGGCAATGAGCCTTCATGATACGTTTCCCGGCGAGCAATTTCTGCACCGCCCAAACGCCCTGCGACAGAAATTTTAATCCCTGGAATCCCCGATTGGATAGCCTGATCAATCGATCGCTTTACTGCCCGGCGAAATGCCACACGTTTTTCCAATTGAAACGCTACCGTTTGAGAAATCAACTGAGCATCAGTTGCGGGATTCTTAATTTCAATAATATCAATCGTTAGATCTTTCGACACAATCTTGGCAAGCTCACTCTTAAGGCGATCAATATCTGCGCCTCTTCGTCCAATGATAACACCCGGACGAGCAGAGGCTATCTTGATCTTTACCTGTTCTCCCATACGCTCAATATTTACATAGGAAACTGCCGCATGAACATATTGAGTTTTGATGAATTTACGGATTGCATGATCCTCTTTGATGTTCTTTACATAGTCTTTTGAATCCGCATACCAAAGACTGCGCCAATTCTTATTAATCCCGATCCTTAAAATGTATGGATGTGCCTTTTGTCCCACGCATCTGCTCCTATTTAGTGATCAAATCCAGTTCTATTGTTAAATGTGTTGTCCGTTTCAGAATCTTTGTCGCCCGTCCGAATGGAGCCGGACGAAAACGCTTCCAGGACGACCCCGGATCGGCGATGATTTTGGAAATATATAATTGCGCTCCCTCTAACCCTTTTTGTTTGGCATTGCTAACGGCCGAAGTCAGTACTTTGGAAATAATATCCGTCGCGCGTTTATCAACCTGCGAAAGAATGGCTAAAGACGTATTGACATCTTTACCACGGATTAAATCAATAACTGGCCTGACTTTGCGAGGCGAAATACGGATATGTCTTCCTATTGCTTGTGCGATCATTGTCTTGTCCAATAAAAAATTTTAATTCATATTAAGTTTTATCGGGTGCCTTCTTGGCCTTGACACCACCATGATTCCTAAAAATTCTGGTTGGCGCAAGATCACCAAATTTATAACCAACCATATTTTCCGTAATATAAATGGGGACATGCTTTCTACCATCATGAATAGCAACTGTATAACCAACGAACTCGGGAGAAATAGTTGAAGCTCTTGACCACGTTTTGATAGGGTCTTTTCTTCCCGACTCTTCCATTCGCTTCAATTTTTTTAATAAAGCCTCTTCGACATAAGGGCCCTTTTTAATTGACCGTGGCATATTACTTCGTCCTTCTTTTTACGATGTATTGATCCGAATATTTTCGTCTTTTACGTGTCTTCAAACCTTTTGTTGCTTTGCCCCACGGAGTGACCGGATGAGGATTTCCCTGAGGAGCTTTTCCTTCACCACCACCATGAGGGTGGTCAATTGGATTCATCGCAACTCCCCGAACGTTTCCTTTTCTGCCTAACCATCGTGAACGGCCGGCTTTCCCGATAGAGATAGTCTCGTGCTGAACATTTCCAATCTGACCAATTGTCGCCCTGCAAATAATTGGGACTTTTCTTACCTCACTTGAAGGCATCCTTAAGAGAGCGAATCCTCCTTCTTTGGCAATCAATTGGGCCGAAGTTCCTGCCGAACGGGCAATCTGTCCGCCTTTTCCCGGTCGCATTTCAATATTATGGATCGCCGTTCCTAACGGAATCTTATCCAACGGCATACAATTACCGACCTTGATTTCGATATCGCCTTCTTTCGTGCTATTAACTTTATCCCCAACCTGAAGTTCCAAAGGAGCAATAATGTATGCTTTCTCGCCGTCAGGGTACTGAATCAAAGCAATCCGTGACGTACGATTAGGATCATATTCAATCGCCAAAACGTCTGCGTTCTCGTCAAGACGGGAACGTTTAAAATCGACTAAACGGTACATCCGTTTATGCCCGCCGCCTCGCCAACGCATCGTGACTCGCCCGTATGCATTCCGCCCTCCCTTTTTCTTAAGCGGCTCAAGCAGAGACTTTTCAGGTTTGGATTTTGTTATCTCGGCAAAATCTGAAATAGCTGTGTGCCTTAATCCATTTGTAACTGGTTTGAATCTTCGAATACCCACTGTTAAACCTCTATCTTTTGTCTTTAGGTAACGTTGATGGAGTGCCCTTCTTTTAACGTCACAATAGCTTTCTTCCAGGGAGTCGTGTGACCCATATCACGACGTACGCGTTTACGTTTGCCTGGGACTAATATGACATTGACTGCAGAAACCTTTACACTGTAGATTTCTTCAATAGCTTTCTTGATCTCAGTCTTATTGGCCGTTTTTAAAACTTGAAAAAGGTACTTTCGTTTGGGTTCTAAAAGCGATGAACCCTTTTCAGTTCTTACCAACGATTGGATAATATCGTAACTTGTAATCATTTTATTTACTTTGTTATGCGTTCCATTAATTTATCTAAAGCTGTCTTTGTTAAGAGCAAATATTTATTCCGCAAGATGTCGTAGGCATTAACATCTTCAGTTCTCATCATTTCAAACCGCGGAATATTACGGCTAGCCAACTCAATGCTTGGATCACACCCATCAAGCAATGCCAGTACTTTTCCTTTAAGATTTAATGTCTTAAGAAACAAGGCGAAATCCTTCGTCTTTGTAAACTTATCAGTAAACTCGTTAATAAAAACTAACTGTTTGGAATGATATTTGGCATTCAGACTTTCTCTTAGAGCGGCCCGCTTGATTTTTTTAGGCAATGTGTAACTAAAATCACGCGGATGAGGGCCAAAAACGATACCACCGCCAATAAACTGGGGCGCGCGAATGGTCCCTTGACGTGCACGACCTGTCCCTTTTTGACGATAAGGCTTCTTCCCGCCTCCGTTGACATCACCGCGTTCTTTAGTCGAGACCGTCCCTTGTCGTAAAGAAGCCTGGTACATCAATATCGCTTGGTGCAATAAATCTTGATTTACTTTCTGGCCAAAAATATCATCTGATAAATTCAGCTGAGATGACTCTTTTCCTTTCTTATCTAAAACCGGCAGCATAACCATCTTACTTCTTACCTTTCGCCTTTGACTTGCTTTGTTTCATTGGATTCCGTTTAACTGCGACACGTGCGGGCTGTTCTTCCAATGACTTATATGCCTTTTTATGAGAAAGATTGATTTCAACCACAGTTTTTTTACAGCCAGGCACGGCGCCTTTTAACAATACAATATTATTTTCAATATCAACGCCCATAACACGTAGACCCTGAATGGTCACCCGATCTGCCCCCATATGACCGGGCATATGAACCCCTTTTAATGTACGTGACGGCGTTGCTGATGTCCCGATAGATCCGACTCTTCGATGATGCATAGAGCCATGTCCCGCAGGGCCTCCATTCCAGTGCCAACGCTTCATCCCGCCCTGGAAACCTTTACCTTTTGAAATTGAAGACACATCAACAAAATCACCAGGTTTAAAAATATCGGCTTTGATTTCCTGGCCCAACTGATAGCCGTTATTATCTTTTGATTCAAACTCTCTGATTACAGCTACAGGACTGACTCCCGATTTTTTAAATAGTCCCATCAATGGTTTCTTAACACGCGATTCCTTTACGGCACCAAAGCCAATCACCACTTTCTTGGGCTCATCTTTTAAACCGAGAACAGGACAAGGTCCGACTTCAACGACGGTCACAGGGATCACGTTCCCTTCTTTATCAAAAATCCTTGTCATGCCTAATTTTTTTCCCAGTAATCCTCGGATCATAAACTCATCCTCAACAAATTCTTCAAAACTCTGAAGAAATGATTATTGCTTAATTTCAACATCGACTCCGGCCGGCAAATTCAGTTTTCGTAACGATTCTACTGTTTTCGCTGTCGGATCTAAAAGATCAATAAGCCTCTTGTGAATAACCAGATGAAATTGTTCGCGTGCTTTCTTATTCACATGCGGAGATCTCAAAATCGTATATAATTCCTTCTTGGTTGGCAAAGGAATTGGTCCGGCAACTCTCGCTCCTGTACGAATCGCCGTATCAACGATTTCCTGAGCAGACTGATCAATTAAACGATGATCGTAAGCTTTTAATTTTAATCTTATCTTTTGCATAGTAAACCAC
>JBFMEN010000048.1:0-12686 GCA_040753435.1 Candidatus Omnitrophota bacterium
GAAAAAACATGGAAACAAAAATCGCCAACGCCATGCGTTTTGCCTATCTCTCCGGTAACATCAATTCTGAGGCAACGAATCCTAAATTCCCTCTTCACGAGTAACATCTAATTATGAGTCAACTGGTGGTACAAAGTGACTCATGTTCATTGTTGCCCGGGATTTTTAGAACCTGGGAAGAACCGACCCTAAATTAAAATTACCCGTGGAATTCAAAACCGGCATTCGTGGGCGCATAATTTATGTTGCCCTTGTGGAGCAAATTGGCATCTCTTTTCGATGGCATAACAGAAAAAATACAATGATTTGAGCTGTTCAGGACAGATTTAATAAAGTTTTAAAGAGCACTTTTGCGAATGTTTTGCGCTAAAATCCTGAATTTTTAAATGATTTCGCTTGCAAGGGTTCATACCCCGCAGCTTGCTGCGCGGAATGAAGCCTTTTTCAGGATACCTCGAGGCTCGCCTCGAGGAGTTAAGGTAGGCTTCATTTCAGGAGTAATATATATTTTTTCATTACTGTTTACTGTTCATCTCTGAAAAAAGCTACCGAGTCAAGCGAATCGTGTGATTCGCAAAAAATAATGTCTGATTTGCCCGGACAACATATCAACGGGTATGTAAGCCCGTTATGGAGGTAGCTTTTTTATTTTATCAAATTATTGCGCTATGAATTTCCTCCATTTTGCTGGGAGGATCAGGAGGGGGATTACGACGAGCGAACTCATTTTCCCCTTACCCTTGATCCCCTCCCGCCTGACTGACCTGCCGGCAGGCAAGGGGAGGGGAAATCTAGTCTCAAATGAAAATCGTCGTCTGCAAGGATCTTGTAATTCGGATATATATGATATTTTTTATAATTCGACCGGGAGGCAACAGGAAAATAAAAAATGGCAGAACGCCGGAAGGTGCAAAAAGGCGCGGGAAAAAGAAGCGGCGAACGCTGAAAGTCTGCAAAAAGGCGATTCGGGAAATTTAAAAGTGGCAAGAGGTCAATGAAGTCGAAAGAAATCTGGAGTATACTATTTTCTTTGCTTTTTATTAAAAAGTTCGTGTGTTACAATGAGTTGCATAAATGTCTTGGACAGACTGGGACAGGTATGTCTAATCAATTAAACATATGTATAAATCGGCATTGAGATATTTAAACACAACAAGGAGTATTGGCGAATTTTTTGCCGCGTTTGGAGTTAGGGCGAAAAGATTTCTTCTTGGGCGCCAAATGCTTTCTTGTTCTCCTGCCTGACGCGAAAAAGACTTTTTTTGGAAGAAAGGCCTGTTTTTGCTTGAATTTTATTTTTAAAATAGCCGTTTTAAAATTTTTTCTTTGGTGAAGCGAATTCACTGCCAGAAACTTCCGGTTTGCGAATTGCCGCCTGGCACGTTACTTGCTAAGAAAGGAGAAACTAATTTAGAACCGCCTGGCCAACGCCAGGGAAAGAATTCACAGCAGGAGGGACTCAAAGTGAAGGAACGGTTAACCATTACGGAAGTGGCTGAAGAAATTGGAGTTACTCCCAAAACTCTGGCACGCTGGGAAAGAAACGGCAAGATTCAGCCTCCCAAGAGAGACTGGAGGGGTTGGCGGGTTTACAGCCGGCAGGATTTGGAAGCAATTAAAGAGTTTCACGAAGCCCTTTTTTAAGGTTTTCTCGCAGTGGCAAGTCGCAGGAGAGTGTTGAAGTGGAGAGGAAATTATAATTTGAACACAGTTAATTTGACAGCGGGGATTTTAAATTAGTTAAATGGTGCAAATGAGCGAAAAAAGGTTTGCTTAATTTGGGAGAGAAATAAATTCCAGCGCTACGGTGACGAAATATACGGCCGGCCGGAAGGGAAATTTTAAACAGACCGAAAGAGGGCGTGCTGATTTATTAGAGGTAATTCGTGACCAGCCAAAGCTGACCCAAACTGAATTAAGAAAAAGTCAAAGATTAATTTTAGTGGAGAGAAATTCAGCGGAAAGTCGGAGAGAAAAATTCAGCGGAAAGTCGGGGGGAGAGAAATTCAGCGGAGAGTCGGAGAGAAAGATTCAGCGGAAAGTCGGAGAGAAAGATTCAAGTGAGCAGGCCGAAAGAGGCAAAAGGAGTGAAATTATGAACAAACGAATTTATTTACTGCTGGCGGTTTTTCTGTTCGGGCTGGGAATCACGGCCCAACAGTTGCCTGCCCAGAATTTCGCGCGTCGGCCGGAGCCGGCTGCAGGGCACGCGAACCAGGACCAGGCAACAGAACAGACCAGCGTGGAGCAGCGACAGGCAGCGGACCCAAACAGGGTCCAGGACGCGGCCGGCGATCTCTCCAGTACAGACGGGGACATTTCCGTACGGGATTTGAAAACAGCGAGAATCCTGAGCCCGCGCCAGAAAGAGAAGAAAGGTTTTTTCGCAGCCGGAGTCGCGGCCCGGGGTCAAGAGACTGCTTCCGCCCCGGACAAATCCATTTTTGCAGAACTGGCGGCCCTTGACGAAGACGCTGAAGATATTTCCGTCAGGGATTTAAAAACACCGCCCCCCGGCCTGCCTTCAAAAACAAAAGAAGATATTTCCGAAGAGCCGGAGGCCGCTGTCAAAACAGACGCGTCCCGGGACGCGGCCGGCCCTGGCAAAAATATTGACAAAAGCCTGCGTACCGGCGGGAAAGCGGCTGAACAACCCGACGGATTATTTACGGGAAACAAACTTACCAGCGAGCAGGACCTCAAGGAAGCCGGAAACGTCGATGATTTGATGAAAATGGTCGAGCCTCCGGGCGTCGAAATTTTCGAAGACCTGGGCGGGGAATACACCCTCGGACCGACGGACGTGATCGAGATTTCGGTCATGCGCCATCCGGAAGTGAGCGGCGAATACCCGGTCAACAAAGAAGGAAAGATCCAGTACGATTTTGTCGGCGATTTGAAAATCACCGGCCTGAACAAGGACGAGGCTACCAAGGTTATTGCCGACGCCCTGTCCGAATACATCGTCTCACCCGAGGTCACGGTCAAAATCATCCAGTACAACAGCAAGATCGTTTATGTCGTCGGAGAAGTCTTCAGCCCCGGCAAAATCTACATGCGCGGCGACACCATCCGGGTGCGCGAGGCCCTTATGCAGGCCGGCCTGCCGCGCCTGAGCGGCGTGACCAAAAAAAGTCATCTGATCAAACCGTCGAACAAGGGGAAACCAAAAAAGAAATATCTCAACGTCTACGCTCTTTTATATGAAGGGGATCTGCGATACAACGATGTTATGGAACCCGGCGACGTCCTTTACGTTCCGCCGACATTCCTGACCAGAATCATGCGCGCGATCTCGCCGGTGGCCGCTCCGATTGGACAGGCAGCCGGGGCCCGCGTCGGTGTAGATACGATCGGCGACACGGACGGGAGAAATTATTAATTCTATAAAGGAAAAGCGAAGAGTGAAGTGCGAAGAGTGAAAAGCGAAAGGGCGCGGGAAAATTAATGGGACAAATGAAACACGATCATTTCTGGAAATTTTTTTCGCCTATCGCCTGTCCCTGTTCGTTTTTCGTTTAACAAAAGGAAGACGCCATGTCACATTTGAACACAGAAACATTTCCGGTGCGTACGTACTTAAAGATGTTTTTCAGGCATAAAGAAATTGTCATCGTCCTTATTGCCGTCGGCCTGACCCTGGGGATTTGTACTTCCCTGGTCCTGCCCATGCAGTTCCGTTCATCGACGGTAATCCTGGTAGAGGAAGGCAAAACCGATAATCCCCTGTTCGAAAAACTGGCCGTTTCCACGACTGTGCGCGAACGTTTGACGAACATCCGCGAATCCATGCTGGGATGGTACAGTTTGGTCGAACTCGTCAAACGGCTTGGGCTTGACAAAAATATTTCCAATCAAAAAGGATACGAAAACCTGATCCTCGGCATCCGCCGCCGGATTGACATCGAAATGAAGGGCACCAACATCCTTCAACTGGCCTATGTCGGCGACGACCCCATTATCACCCAGGCCGTTGTCCAGAACATCACCGATATTTTCGTGGACCGCAACAAGGAGATCCAGTCGCAGGAAACCTCCGACGCCATTGTCTTTATCGAAGAACAGCTCAAAGTTTATAAAGGGAAGATCAAATCCGCGGAGATCGCCGACCTCCAGGATGAGCTTGATGAACTTCTGGTGGATTCCACCGAAAAGCATCCGCTGGTCAGACAGTTTCGCGAACGCATAGAACGGAAAAAAGAAGAGCTCCGCAAGGAGAACCTCGAATTCACCGAGGCCGCCAAGATCAAGAGCGAGACCAACAAGGGCCTCATCGACAGCATCGAAAGCGCCCTGAATACCCTCGGCGCCGATACGGGCGCAGACCGCGAAGGCCTTTACAAAATGATGCTGATTGATAAGCTCGGCGACGTGGTGGCCCGCGACGCCAAGGTCAACGAAGAGATTTACAACGTTTTGCTGGAGCGCCTGGAAACGGCGAAGATCACCCAGCGCCTTCAGACGTCCAAAGAAGGGACCAAATACACGATCCTCGACCCGCCGCGCGTGCCGCTGGCGCCGTTTAAACCCAATCGCCTGCTGGTGTCATTAGGCGGTCTCCTGGCCGGACTCGCCGTCGGCGTAGGGATCGTTTTCTTTGTTGAATTTTTTGATAAATCATTCATCGACGTCCAGGACGCCAAGGAGTTTCTCGGCGTTCCGCTTCTGGGCGCGATCTCAAAGATCACGACGATCGAAGAGGTCCACCGGGAGAAAGCCCGGGTCTTGTGGCTTTACATGGTCACCGGCCTGGCGTGTTCCATCACCGTGCTCAGCGTGCTGACGATGGTGAATGTGTTTAAGTAAGTTCCCAAGAGCCCAAGTTCCCAAGCGCTCAAGGAAAGACCTGGGAACACGGGCACGTGGGAACATGGGTACCTGGGCACTTTAAAGGAATAACATGTACAAAGACTTTTACGGGTTAAAGGAAAAGCCGTTTACGATCACGCCGAATTCGCGTTTCTTTTTCAGCAGCGCGAAACACGTCGAGGCCCTTTCGACCATGCTTTACGCCGTCAAAGAGCGGAAGGGTTTTGTCGTCGTGACCGGCGAAGTCGGCTCGGGTAAAACAACGGTCTGCCGGGCCCTGCTCAACCAGCTGGGCAAGGACACCGAATTTGCCCTGATCACCAACACCCATATCGGGGCCAAAGACCTTTTGTCGACGATCCTTGAGGAGTTCGGCGTGGACTACACCGGCGGCTCCAAGGCGCGCCTTTTGTCGCAGCTTAACGCGTTCTTGATCGAAAAACTGCGCGAGGACAAAAACGTCGTCCTCGTCATCGACGAGGCCCAGAACCTGAAACCCTCGGTGCTCGAAGAGGTCCGGATGCTCTCCAACCTCGAGACCGAGCATGAAAAATTAATCCAGATTATTTTCCTGGGGCAGCCTGAACTCAGGCAGAAGCTTGCCATGGCCCGTCTTGAGCAGCTGCGCCAGCGTGTCGCCATTTATTTTCACCTCACTCCGTTAAGCCGCGAAGACACCGTGGCTTATATTGAGCACCGCCTGCGCATTGCTTCCGGCGGTGACGAGCAGTTCTTTACGGAGGAGGCCCTTGAGATGGTCGCGGAGTTTTCCAACGGAGTGCCCCGCATCGTCAACCAGATTTGTGACAGCGCGTTATTGAGCGGTTATGTGCGAGATCAGCGGATTATTGATGCCAGACTGATGGAAGAAGTGATCGGGGAAAGCCCGATGAGACAAATCATTAGCTGAAGGAGTACATATGAGCCGTATCAACGATCAGTTGAAAAGTGTCGAGGAGTGCAAGTCCAACATGATCTCCCAGGCCCTCGACAAGAAACAGAGGGAGTTTGAAAACAGTCAGGCGTCAAAAGGCATATCGGGACGGTCCTCGATCGGCAGTCTGCTCCCGCTTTTTATCATCGGGATCTTTGTTGTCGGGGGAGCGTCCACCATATTTTACGCCGTTGACCGGATGATGCTGGTCAACAAGAAACAGCAGGAAGTGGTCACCCTGCTAGAAGACCACCTGGAGGAGTACGTTAAACTGGAAGAACACGTCAAGGCGGTGGAACTGGAATTCCGGGGCGCGTTTAAAAAAGACAGGGAACAGATGAAGGCGATGCTGGACGCGACGGCCCGGCTTGAAGCGGGCGCGAAAGAAGCATTCGAGAAATCCGTCGGTGAAATGCGCACCGAATTTTTCACGTTTAAAAATTCCTTCATCGAAAACGAAGCCGATGCCGCGCGAATCAGCCGCGAATATTCCGAGCTGATGACCCGGTTCGACCAGGTCAAGGAAGAGATGAGGGAATTGAGGTCGAGGGTGATGGCGCTGACGGCCACGGAGACGTTGCAATAAAACAATAAATTTAAATGACTGAAACTTTTAGTCAGTATGTGCCTGGAATCCGGGAATTTAAATCAGAATAGTCATAAACAAAAGGAACGAACATGGGCAAGATTACGGATGCGTTAAAAAAGGCGGCCGAGGAGCGCGTGGAGCATATCGAAAAAATCAACCGGCTGAAACGGCACGAGGCCTTCGTCGTCAAAAAAATGGAAGATTCCAGGGTTGATCCCAGGATCATAACCTATTTTGATTCCAAGGCCACGATCGCGGAACAATACAAGATTTTAAGGACCAACATCCTTTCATTAAACGTCAATAATCCGCCCAAAGTGATTGTAGTGACGAGTTCCACCCATTCGGAAGGAAAAACCATTACTTCCCTGAATCTGGCGATGGCCATATCCCAGTCCAAGAGCACGCACCGCGTCCTGGTTATTGACGCGGATCTGCGCCGGGGCAAGATCGGGCGGTATCTCGGCGTGCGCCAGGAAAAGGGCCTGTCGGAACTGCTGACCGGCGACGCCGAACTCGAGGATGTCGTTTTCAATATTGACGTGCCGAATTTAAGCTTTATCGCTGCAGGATCGGTCCCGCCTCAGCCCGTGGATCTCCTTGATTCAAAAGATATGAAAGAGCTGCTGGAAGAACTGCGTTCGAGTTTTGATCTGATCATCATCGACGCGCCGCCGATCATCAACGTTACCGACGCAGGCATCATCGGTTCATTGGCCGACGGGGTTCTTATGGTGATTCAGGCCGGCCGCACCCAGCGGGGGATCGTCCGTCACGCCGAGGAACTTTTGTACCAGGCGCACGCGAAAGTCCTTGGCCACGTGCTGACGAATATCCAGTATCATCTGCCGGAGTATATATATAGGTATTTATAAAGAGCCCAAGTTCCCATGTTCCCAAGCAACGTCTTGGAAATACAAACTTCGAACTGGAGAGAAAGGAAATACCCCTTATTTTTTAAAACCATCCCCAGCGGAGGTATTAAAATGTCAGGGAATTATAAAAAATTAATCGTTTGGCAAAAAGCGGACCAGTTGGCAAAAACGGTTTATATTGAAACCGAAAACTTTCCTCGCAGGGAAGTTTTCGGGGTAACATCGCAGTTGAGAAGGGCTGCATTATCGGTACCAACTAATATTGTAGAAGGTTACGCGAGAAGAACCAGAAAAGAACTTGTTCGTTTTTTAGATATTTCATTAGGATCCTTTGTAGAAACCGAGTATTTAATTGATTTTTCTTTATCATTAGGTTTTTTGAGCGAGCAGTCATATCAAAAGATCGCTGCTTTACGAGCTGAAGTTGGTTCATTGTTATGGAAATTTATTAAAAGTATCGAATAGCTTGGGCACTTGGGAACTTGGGAACTTGGGCACTTGGGAACTATAAGATGAAAATCCTCGTCACCGGCGGAGCCGGATATATAGGAAGCCACACCGCGGTCGAACTGGCCCAGGCCGGTTACGAACCTGTTCTCATCGATAATTTTTCGAATTCCAGGCCCTCCGCCGTCGACGGTATCGCGCGGGTTCTCGGGCGCCGCCTGCCGTTTTATGAAGGCGATTGCTGCGATGCTGATTTCATGAGGCGTGTTTTCGAATCGGAAAAGGATGTCGCGGGCGCGATTCATTTTGCGGCTTTAAAAGCCGTGGGCGAATCCATCGAAAAGCCGGAGCTTTACCTCCGGAACAACCTGGGCTCTTTAAAAAACCTGATGGACGCGATGGAAAAGTTCAACGCCCGGTATCTGGTGTTTTCGTCATCGGCCTGCGTATACGGCGAGGCGGACGAACTGCCGGTCAGGGAGGAGACCTCGTTAAAAAGGCCGGAGTCCCCTTACGGCGAGACCAAGCAGGAATGCGAGCGCATGATTGAAGAGGCGGTCGCAAAAAACCGTCCGTTCCGCGCCGTCTCGTTGAGATATTTTAATCCCATCGGCGCGCATCCGTCTGCTCATATCGGCGAACTGCCGCTGGGTATCCCGAATAACCTTGTTCCTTTTGTCACCCAGACTGCGGCCGGCATTCTTCCAGAACTGGTCGTTTTCGGAAACGATTATCCAACCCCCGACGGCACCGCGATTCGCGATTATATCCATGTGGTCGACCTGGCGAAGGCGCATGTGAAGGCGCTGGAATATTTACGAACGAAAAGCGAAAAGAGAGAAGGGAAGTGCGAAAAAGCAGATATGAATGGTTCTTCGCCCGTCGCCTTTCACCCTTCGCCTTTCCATGAAATATTCAATCTCGGCACCGGCCGGGGCAACAGCGTTTTTGAAGTGATTAAAACTTTTGAAGAGGTCAACGGGCTGAAATTGAAATACCGCGTCGGCGCTCGGCGCCAGGGAGATATCGCGGCATTGTACGCCAGTTGCGACAAAGCGCAGCGCGAGCTCGGGTGGAAGGCGACGCTTACCCTTGCCGAAGGACTGAGGGATGCGTGGAAATGGCAATGTTCCTTAAAATAGCTCCTTCCCGTAATCCCTCCCCTGCATAGGGACGTTGCAGCAGTCCCTGCAGAATGAATGGCGAGGGAAGAAATTTCCCCGCTTTCCGTTATTAAATTTAAAATGAAATCACGACTCCTACTCCTTACAATACTTTACTCTTCCCTGATTCTGGCCTCGTCCCTGATCGGAGATTCGTCTTCAGCTGAAACCGAAGCGGGACTACGGGCGGCGATATTCAATTTTCTTCACATTCCGGCGTATACCGTTTTGACGGTGCTGTTGGTTGTGACTTTTAAGGCTCCCCGGATCCCAGGTTCCCCGGTTCTCCAGAAAAAACCTTTACCGGAGCACGGGGGCGCGGGGGCATTGGGGCACTGGGTAATATTCGCGTTCGCCTTCACCCTTGCCGTTTCCTTCGGCGTTTTGAATGAGTTCATCCAGGCCGGAGTTCCGGGCCGTTTTTAGTCCCTGGGCGATATGATGCGCAATGCCGTCGGTGCGGGAATCGGGGTGGGGGGGATGATACTTTTGAAGAAACCTTAGTTCCCCAGGAAAAGCATTTACAGGGGCACTTGGGCACTTGGGCACTTGGAATATGAACATCGCTTTGGTTTCGTATAGATTTCCCCCGGACAAAGGGGGCGGCGGGATCGGCAGTTACAGCAGTAAATTGGCGCGGGCCTTGACAAAAAGGGGACATCGAGTCCATGTGGTCTGCCACACCAATCCCGAAGACGGGCCGGAACAGGATCTTGTCGACGAGGGCGTTTATGTCCACCGGGTGCGCGAACCCGCCTGGACGAAAAATTTCCCCCCGCTCAAAGTTCTCGCTTATCGCTGGCGGGTGAGGGAGAAGGTATTTGAGATTGATAATTCTTTATGTTCCCCAGTTCCCCAGTACACCGGCTCCCCAGAAAAAGCCTTTACCGGGGCACGGGGGCACGGGGGCACAGGGGCACCGACTTGCACCAAGCGAAGTCGAGGCGGGCGCCTTGATATAGTCGAAGTCCCCAACTGGATTTTTGAAGGGCTCTTTCTCATGTGGGGCAAACGTCCCTTCCCCGTCGTCTGCCGGCTGCACACGCCGTTACTGGAGCATTTTTTTCAATGCGGCAACAAACTGAACCTGGCCTTCCGGGTTCTGGGCTGGCTGGAAAAGATCGCGGTCAGCCGCGCCGACGCGCTGGTGACCTCGTCGGGGTTTTACGCGGACCGGATGGCGAAGTTTTACGGCGTGAAACGGGAAAAAATTTCAGTCGTCCCGCTGGGGGTGGAAATCGGGAGAATAGACAACTGCAGCAACGAAATTTCGCTTATCGCCTCGCGCTCTTCGATTTTCGATAAAACAGTTTCTATCCTTTTCATCGGCCGCCTTGAAAAACGCAAAGGGATTGAATACCTTTTAAAGGCCGTTCCCGACGTGCTCGAGCGATGCCCGCAGGCGCGTTTTATTTTCGCCGGAAAGGACGAGGCCGGGATTCATAAAAGCTATTTTGACAAATTGTCCGGCGGCCGTTTCCATGACAGTGTCGAATTTCTCGGTTGCGTGAGCGATGAAAGACTTGAGGATTTGTATCGCACCTGCGAAGTTTTATGCGTGCCATCTGTCAGCGAATCGTTCGGCCTGGTGTTTGTCGAAGCCATGAGCCGGGGAAAGCCGGTTGTGGCCTGCGATGTCTGCGCAGTCGGCGAGGTCATCGCACATGGACAAAACGGGCTGCTGGTTCCGCCGCGGGACAGCAAGTCCATCGTCAGCGCATTGGTCGAATTGATCAACGATCCGGTGAAACGCCGGCGCATGGGCGAATCCGGGCGAAGAATGTGCGAGGAGAAATTTTCCGACTCCGCCATGGCGGAAAGGACGGAGAGGTTTTATCAAATGGTGTCAGAAGACGGCAACCTGTTTTGACTGAACAGTTTATAGAATAAATACTCATATATCCCCGTAATGAGTGAATGTCAACCAAGGGGGGTATTATGGGAAGATCTTTGAGAATACACCGCCCGGGATTGATCTACCATGTCATCAATCGCGGGAACAATCAGCAGGCAATTTTTTTGGAAGATGATGACTATGAGCGGTATTTGGGCGTGGTATACCGTTTTAAAAAGGCGTATGAGTTTGATTTATACGCGTATTGTTTGATGACAAACCACATTCATCTTTTGATCAAAGTCAGTGAAACCGCGAATATAAGCAAGATTATGCAGTCGATTACGCTGGCTCATACAAAGCATTATCACTTCAAATATCACAGCAGCGGCCACGTCTGGCAGGGAAGATTTAAAAGCCCTATTGTCAGCAATGATGACTATTTGCTGGATGTGATGGGTTATATCGAAAGAAATCCTGTTAAGGCAGGCATGGTCCTGAGTGTGGAAAATTACAGGTGGTCGAGTTACTTGTTGAATGTGCGAATCAAGCACAGCAAATTAATTGATAGAAACAGGAATGAGGTTTTTTTAAAATTGGGTTCTAATGACGAAGAACGGATCAAGGCTTATCGTTGTGCCATGAGCCAGGGGATCAAACAAGACAGGATTGATAAACTGGAGCGGAGCATTGCCGGCGGGGGGCATTATATTTCGGAAAAATTTGCAAAACAGATCCAGGAAATGCTGCCGCGGAAACGACGCCGAGGTCGCCCGGGAAAGAATTTAATTCTAACTGATTATCAGTAATAGGGTTAGCGTTTCCTGACACCAATTATTGGGCACTTGGGAACCTGGGAACTTGGGAACTGGGGCGTGATTTTTCTGGTTTTGATTTTTTAACCCTTAATCCTTAACCCTTAATCCTTAATCCTTGTCTTACCTGGAACCGGGGCTCTGTGGAACTGTGAAACCGGGGGACTAATGAAGCCTTTTTTCTATACCACGTTCTTTCTTATTATTATTTGCGGCGCGCCTGTTTTCGCTTATGGTCAACACGACGTTTCGGCCTCGATTAACACGCGGATTGAACGCCTTGAACAGCGTTTCGGGATACTTTTTCAGTACAGGAATTTCCCCGGGAATACGGGCATCATCAAATTATCAGCGATTCCCGAAGAAGAATACCCGCGGCTGGATGAGTATTTGTCGTTGTTTGAAGAAGAGATTAATAAATATCCGCCCGGGTTTTTCAAGGGTCAGGGAGTCCTGGGGATCGGGCTGGCGACGCATCTGTTCTTCGGGGAAAGGCCGGTCCAGGGTTTTTATAACCCGACGGCCAAAGTCATGTTTTTTGATATCGCGCGTTTCAGCCGGAACAAGGCCCAGCAGCGGCACGGAATTCATCATGAAATTTTTCACATGATGTTTGAAGTGAAGGGAGATTTCCCGCCGTTAAGCGAAGAGGAATGGTCTTCTTTCAATGGTCCGGATTTTACATATGGCGAAAAAAAGCGGTTTGACAAACCCAATCCGTATAACTATTACGCCCCGCGAGAGCCGGGATTTGCCACGTATTATTCGATGGAAGCTGTGCGGGAGGACCAGGCTGAGATCTTCGCCTGCCTGATGCTCGAACAGAACCGGCGTTTGTTGGAAAAATGGATTGTCCAGGACAAGGTTCTTGAAAAAAAAGTCCAGGCCGTGAAAGATTTCGCGAAGTATTTTCATGAGGGGATGGAGTGGTGAGTAGAGTTACTCTACCGATGTAACTGGGAAACCTGGGCACTTGGGAACTTGGGCACTTGGGAACTTGGGCACTTGGGAACCTGGGAACTTGGGCACTTGGGAACCTGGGAACCTGGGCACCTGGGAACATTGGAACCTGGGAACCGGGGCTCTGGGGAACAGCCAGTTGACTCATAATTAGATGTTACTCGTGAAGAGGGAATTTAGGATTCGTTGCCTCAGAATTGATGTTACCGGAGAGATAGGCAAAACGCATGGCGTTGGCGATTTTTGTTTCCATGTTTTTT
>JBFMEN010000049.1:0-10002 GCA_040753435.1 Candidatus Omnitrophota bacterium
GTACGGAGCTGTTTCAACCGTTTTTGAGTGATTAGATTTTTTGACCGGGGGGGGGACATGGGAAAGGGGCTTCGCCAGTTTATATTTTTTATTGCGCTGATCGCTCTCTTTATCGTTGCCGGCAAATTTTTTAATTTTGACCAGGAACAGTCCCGCCAGTTTTTTGCCCGTCAGCCATTCGCGCTTTCGAGCGTGGTGTTCGTGGCGCTTTATGTCGTCGGGACATTTTTTATATGGTTCGGTCCCAAAGACATCCTTCGTGTCGTATCGTTATTTGTTTTCGGGGTAACCTGGAGTACTTTTCTCGTTTACATCGGCGAATCGCTCAACATGGTCGTCCTGTTTTGGTTCAGCCGGCGGCTCGGACGCCCTTTTATCGAGCAGCATGCCAGGGGCAAGATAAAACAACTGAAAGAAGCCGCCTCCGATACCAGTGGGCTCGTCATTTTTTTTATGAAGTTTTATCCGGTCGTCCCGTTCCGGTTCCTTGATCTTGGTTACGGCTTGACCGGAATTTCCTTTGCCAAATACGCGATCATTTCATTGATCGCCTCGCCTGTCCGCCTTTATGTAATTCAGTTTTTTCTTGATTTAATGATCAGGTTCGGGCTTGCCCTCAGCGGGGACGTCAGCAGTTTTATGCAGAAGTACATGGATTTCGTCGATTATTTCATCGCCAGCCCCGGCTTGATGCGTCCTCTCATGGCCTACACGTTTTCGGCATTCATATTTTTTGCCACGCTGCTCATCCGTTCTCACTTAAGAAGGACA
This sequence comes from Candidatus Omnitrophota bacterium, assembly GCA_040753435.1. Taxonomy (GTDB): domain Bacteria; phylum Omnitrophota; class Gorgyraeia; order Zapsychrales; family JANLHA01; genus JAKLFA01. The sequence goes on from JBFMEN010000049.1 coordinate 772, forward strand.
AAAAGATCAGAAATTTAAGACAAGCCGCAGGGCGATATCGGCCATTTTCGCGGCGCAAATCATGACGCGGGGGGCAAGTGGCGGAAGTTTTTCTGCCTCGCTGGTCGCATCACCGACAAAAAACACGTTCGCATGTCTTCGGGACGTTATTTCCGGGCCGGCGATTCCGGCCATTCCGTTTCCGGAAATGAGGTAAGGGACCTTGTCGCAGTAGTGGTCGACAAAATGCGCTTTTGTTTCCGGGCGGTCGAAGGCCTCGAAAAGAATGTCGCAGGAAAAGAATGGGTCGGGATTAAAAGCCCGGGACGCTTCCGGCCATGGAACCGTTTGCACGCGGATTTTCAGGCCTGGATTGATTTGCAGCAGGTGGCCCGACAAGGCTTCTACCTTTGGCTTTCCCACATCGGAAGGAAAAAAGAACTGCCGGTTTAAATTTTTTTCCTCGACCAGGTCGAAATCCAAAATGTAAAAATGTACAAACCCGCAGCGGACAAGCAGCATGGCGATGTTGGAGCCCAGGCCGCCGGCTCCGGCAACGCCGATTCGGCAGGCCCTGATTTTTTGCAATTGCGATTCTGAAAAGTAAGCATTCAAGCCGGATTCGAGATAATTCATGAAAATATTGTAGCTGTTCGGGAAATGATATTCAACGACATTGTTCTTTGAAAGACGAAAATTTTGATAAGATGTTTTTATCCTCAATTTGATCAATGGTTTATCATGCCCCGTCTGTGGCGAAAAATCCCGGGGTCTGGCCGGGTCGGCGTGAAATCTACGAATGCCGTTTATGTATGGAGTGTGGGCTGGATGCCGGAGAATTGCGCGCGATACAATTCAAGGACGAAACGGCCAGGAATCAGGCGGTTGAAAAATATTTTCTGGCGAGGTCCTCGCGCTGAAAAAAGCCGGAAGAGGAACTGACCCAGGATCAGAGAAAGGCAGTGGGATCTTCCGTTTTATTTGTCCCAGTTACCGGATTTTAAGTAAACAGGACGGCGCCGCCTTTTAAAGTTCTGTATTAAACGCGTTCCGAGTTGACGATCCGGCTGATTTTTTCAGAAATTTTGAACAAGGCGTATCCGGACGCGAAGATGTAAATCCCTGCCTGGATTTGCAAGAAATCCTTATTGAGAAGATTCATGAATGTCACCGTAATTCCAATAAAAACCGAAAAGAGCCCGCAAAGGTGACAAAACCAGGACAGCGATTCCAGCGATTTGATATTTTTTTGTTCCATGGTATTCTCCTTTTACCTTTTCTTATTATAAACAATATTAACAATTGGCCAAGTAAAGATAAAAATTATTCGTTGGCAATCTGCCGCCAATCTGTCAGGACCGGGTCGAAGTTTTTTTGTTTAAGGAGGGCGATCATTTCCTGAACGCTGCGGAGGTCGGCCACATCGAATTGCGGCTCCTGCTGTTCCGGATCCTCAATGGCATATCCGCCGACCGAGGTATTCGATCCGGCAGAAATTCTGGTGATGCCCAGACCAAGGAGGTTATCTCTGAGCTCTCTTGATTCACGGGTAGAAAGATTGATGCCGATCCTTGGGAAAGCCAGGCGCGTCATGCAGATCGCTTTGATAAAATTGATGTCATCGACATGCGAAAAGGCGGGACTTTCGCCTTTAATCTGGCGCAATCTGGGGAAAGAAACACTATACTCGACGCCCGGATAATGTTTTTCCATCCACTCAAGATGCTGAAAGAGCGCGTGGAGATCCTCGGCGAGCGGTGAAAGACCGAGCAGAATTCCCATGGAAATTCTTCTGATGCCGGAAAGGGCGATGCGTTCCGGCGTGCCGTATCGGAAATCATAGTCTTGTTTTTTTCCGGCCCGATGGACTTCGTTATAACGCTGACGATCGTAGGTCTCCTGGTAAACAGTGACTCCGTCTGCCCCGGCTCTAAAAAGTTGGCGATATCCGTTTTCATCCAGCGGGTGAATCTCAAGGCTGAGCGAGCTGAAGTATCTCTTGCAGACCCCGACCGCTTTTTCCAGATAATCGATCGGGGTCATTTCATAAGACTCGCCGGTCAGCAGCAGCAAGTCCTGGATTCGCATTGAAGATATTTTTTTTGCTTCTTCCTCTATCTGGCCGTGATTAAGCCGAAGCCGCTTGATGTCACGATGACGATTGAAGCCACAGTAGACGCACTGGGATGAACAGTAATTTGAAATGTATAAAGGCGCGTAAAGCGCAATCGCCCTGCCGAAATACTGGCGGGTGAGCGCGGCGGATTCCCGGGCGAGTTTTTCCGTAGTCTCCGGATTGGTACTGCTTAAAACGTTTTTGATTTCAGTTGCCGAAAATTTCATAGTCTTTATTGATACAAAAAGCCGGTCAACGGCGAAGAGGCGCGGGCCTGGGTCGAATCCTGCTGAACAGGGAGGGCGCTCAGGAAGGCGTTACGTCCGGCTTCGACCGCCTGTGCAAAGGCCTTGGCCATCAAAACAGGATTGCCAGCCGTTGCCACCGCTGTGTTCACCAGGACGGCGTCAGCGCCCATTTCCATAGCTTCTGCCGCGTGTGAAGGAGCCCCTAGCCCGGCATCGACGATTACAGGTACTTCAATTTCTTCGATGAGAATGCGGATAAATTCTTTTGTTTTAAGTCCTTTGTTTGTTCCGATCAGGGATCCCAGGGGCATGACGGACGGCGCCCCGACCGCCACCAGCTTTCTGGCAGCATATAGATCGGGATATATGTAGGGAAGAGTTACAAAACCTTCGCGGGTAAGAATATCCACGGCCTTGATTGTTTCTTCATTATCAGGCATTAAATATTTTGAATCGTTAATGACTTCAACTTTGATCCATGTGCCGTATCCCGCTTCTCTGGCAATACGCGCGATGCGCACCGCTTCGGTTGCATTACGGGCCCCGGATGTGTTAACAAGCAGGGTGACGTCCGGAGGGATATATTCCAGGATGTTTTCTTCATGGCGTTGAAGATCAATGCGGCGCAGAGCGACCGTCACGATTTCGGCGTTTGAAGCTTTGATGGCCAGGGCAAGATCATTCTTGTTTCCGAATTTTCCGGTTCCAAGAAGAAAACGGCTGGAAAAGTTTTTGCCGGCAATAATTAGGTTTTCTGATTTTTTGTTGTCCATAAAAGTATAAAGCGCAGAGTGCAGAACAAGAGCGCTCTGCAGTTATCCTCCGCCCACAAAGGTAATCAGTTCAAGCTTGTCATTCTCTTTCAGCAATTGCCTGTCCCAGTCCGCGCGTTTCACGATATGTTCGTTCACTTCAGCGATTACCCGCTCCGGATTTGGACAGTGTTTTTCGATAAATTGCTTTAGCGAAATTTCTTCATTGACGATATTTGAGGTCCCATTAACGACGATATTCATTGAAAAAAGAAGTTGTTTTCCAAAAATCAGAAGACTTTTAATTAAGTTATGCCATCTTATTACTTTTTGTTAAAAAAAGCAATCAAAGTCTTTTGACAATGACCGAGAGCGCGTGGTAAACTGCAAAACAAAGCCTATTAAATGTATTTTCAAAGGAAAGATTTTCATGGAGGCCAGGAATACAGAGTTTGTGATATTTGATGTGGAGACAACCGGCCTTTCTCCTAAAGACGGAGACAGGATTATTGAAATCGCTGCTATCAAGGTACGCAATTTTGAAGTTATGGATAAATTTCATTCCTTGGTCAATCCCGGTCGCGATATCCCCGAACAAGCGCAGCGAGTCAATAATATTACCCCTGACATGGTTCAAAATGCGCCCGGCGCAAGTCAAATTCTTCCTGATTTTTTAACCTTTATCGGTGGAGCCTGTCTCTGCGGGCAGAATGTTAAGTTCGATCTTGATTTTGTTTGCTTCGAGTTGTCCCTGGCAGGCTACAAGATGAACGATAATACTCCTGCGCTGTGCACCATTAAAATGGCCAAATATTTTATGCCTCACTTGACAACCTTTCGGTTATCCAATCTTGCCCAGGCCTTTGGAATTAAAGTGGGACTCACTCACCGCGCTCTTGCCGATGTCACCCTGACGCTTGAAGTTTTTAAGCATCTGGTGACCCTTGCAGAAGATCAGGGCGTTGTTCGTCTTTCAAATCTTCTTAAGGAGTTCGGCGTGCAAAAGCCTGTCTTTAAGCTGGCCCAGCATCAGAACACCATGTTTTAGTCACCTTTATTTCCGGCGGAAACGATGTTTTTTAAAAGTAAACCTTTTTATATTTTCATTTTATTATTGCTGACACTGCTGATTTACGCCAATGTGTTTCGTGCGCCTTTTCATTTTGATGATCTTTCCCTGTTATTGGAAAATCCCCAGGTCCGTTCCTTCACGGATCTGTTTTCCCGACAGGAGATAGAGCCCCGGAAGCATCTTGCCCTGGTCAGCTTTGCGATTAATTATCATATTGCGCCTTATGCACCTGCCGGCTACCGTTTGGTAAATATTTTTCTCCATTTTCTGACTGCCGTTGCCGTTGCAACCGCCTTGCTGTATTTGTTCCAGTCTCCATTTTTTCAGAAACAGAAACCGTTTCCAAAAGAATTTCTCGCTTTCGGTGCGGCTGCCATTTTTTGCGTGCATCCTCTGCAGACTGATTCCGTCACGTATATCTGGCAGCGTTCTGAAATTCTGTCAGGGCTATTCTATGCGCTCACCCTGATGTTCTATTGGAGAGCCAGAGTCCTTACGGCGAATAAACGCTTTTTTATCTATTCTGCGGGGTTTTTTTTGGCGGGCCTTTACGCTAAAGGGTCGGTGGTCACGGCCCCCGTCCTGATAGGTCTTTCCGAAATTATGTTTTTTTTAGACGAAAAGAAAACCATTCGGAATCTTGGGATATTCCTGCTGGTAATCGGACTCATGTTTTCGGGAATGCTTATACTGGATAATGTTTTATTCGAAATAAATGTCAGGGTGGACTGGAATTATTTTTATACTCAATGTCTGGTGATCTGGAAATATTTGCAATTGACGTTTTTACCATTTGGTCAGAGCGTAGACCACGGATTTGTTTGGGCGAATAGTTTATGGGAGCCATCTGTCCTCTCGGGTTTTCTGGGATTGGTCGGGCTCCTTGCCGCGATTGTTTTTTTGTCGTCAAAATACCGGCTGATTTGTTTCGGAGCGTTGTGGTTTTTCATTTATTTGCTGCCCACTTCAACGGTCATTCCGCTGTTGACCCCGATCTTTGAGCATCGCCTTTATTTTTCCCTGGCCGGTTTCGGGTTGTTGTTAGCTGACATCATTTTAAGAGTGTCGAAAGAGAATGGAAGAACCGCGTTTTATCTGCTGGCAGGAATCGTCGTCATTCTTTCGGTGCTCACGGTACTGCGTAATCAGCTCTGGCGGAATCGTAACACCCTGATGGAAGATGCGGTCAAGAAATCCCCGACGTATATCAGACCTCATTTTACCCTTGGTTCTTATTACATCGCACAAAACCGTTTTGATGAAGCGGAACAGATGTTTCGAAAGTGCCTCGGGATTAACCCGCATTTTGCGGAAGCCTATAACAATTTGGGAGTTCTGGTTGAACGGAAGGGTAAACAGAAAGAGGCGGTCGAACTGTATGAGCGGTCGGTTGAGGAAGATTCGCACTATGTTGACGCTTATTTAAATCTTTCCCGATATTATGCGAAAGCCGGCCGACCGGACTTGTCATGGAACTGGATTTCACGAATTTTATCTGTTAACCCTGACCACCGCGTTTACGCTGCCGCTGCTCACCTTCATCTTAAATGGGGAGACTCCGAGACGGCAAAAAAATTGATTCAGGAAGGCCTTTCCCGTCATCATTCCAGCCCGCAGATTTTTTATGTTCAGGGACTTTTATATTTTCAACAGGGTAAAATGGAGCAGGCGGTTTCTTCGCTTCAGTCAGCTTCAAGATATGCCCCGGCATGGTTTTCTCCTTTCAATGATCTGGGTGTCGTGTATTTTTCCCTGGGTCAATATGAATTGGCCAGGGAGGCGCTTGAACAAGCGCACCGTTTAAGTCCGCGTGATGCCAGTATTTATTTGAATCTGGCCAATGTGTATCATGAACTGGGCGAGTATGAAAAAGCCGAGCAGTATTACCAAACGAGCCGCCATAAGGAGTTGCTGCCCTATCTGCCTGCGCATTTTGACGGGAAAGACTTGCTGCTGTTGAATCAGGGTGAAAAGGAGATTTTTGCATTTTAAACATATTTTAGGTATAATTTAAAATTCATTTAACAACCCAAATTAAAAAATGTCTTATTCTACTCACGATATTATTAAAATAGAAAAGAAATGGCAGGATTACTGGCGGAAGCACAAGATTTTTTCAGTTGAAGCCGACCCTGCCAAAAAGAAGTTTTACTGCCTGGAAATGTTCCCGTATCCTTCGGGCCGCATCCACATGGGGCACGTGCGTAATTACACGATTGCTGATGTGGTCGCGCGTTTTAAAATCATGCAGGGATTTAACGTGCTTCATCCCATCGGTTACGATGCCTTCGGCCAGCCTGCCGAAAACGCCGCGATTAAAAACAACACTGATCCCGCCAAATGGACTCATCGCTGTATTGATGAAATGCGCCGTGATTTCATCCGTATGGGATTTTCTTATGATTGGGACCGCGAGCTGGCGACCTGTGATGCCGATTATTATCGCTGGAATCAGTGGATTTTTTTGAAGATGTTTGAAAAAGGGCTTGCTTACAAAAAGGCCTCGCCGGTGAACTGGTGTCCAAGTTGTGAGACCACGCTCGCCAATGAAGAGGTCATTGATCAGAAATGCTGGCGCTGCAAAAATGAAGTTCAGCAGAAGGAACTGGAGCAGTGGTATCTGAAGATCACCGATTACTCGCAACAGCTTCTGGACGATCTTCGGCTTTTGGGGAATTGGCCGGCGCGGGTCTGCGCAATGCAGGAAAACTGGATCGGCAAAAGTTTTGGGGTTGAAATTTATTTCAGGGAGAAAGAAACGGGAACTGTTATTCCGGTTTTCACGACGCGCGCGGATACGATTTTTGGCGCCACTTACGTTGTTCTTGCTCCCGAACACCCTTTTGTCGAACGATTGATCGCTGGGAAGCCGCAGGAAAGTCAGTTGCGCGAGTTCCTCAGGAAGGCCCAATCGATGAGCAAGTCGCTGCGAATGTCCGGGGACCAGCGGAAAGAAGGGGCGTTTACCGGAGCCTATGCGATCAATCCTGTCAATGGAGAGCAGGTGCCGATCTGGGTGGCTGATTACGTTTTGATGGAATATGGGACCGGCGCTATCATGGCCGTTCCGACCCATGATCAGCGTGATTTTCTTTTTGCCAAAGAGCATGGCTTGCCCATGCGTATCGTCATTAAAGATTCGAGGCGCCCTCATTTAAAAGCAGAGGAAATGACCGAGGCTTATGTTGAATCAGGAGAGCTTGTCAATTCGCACCAGTTCAATGGAATGCCGAATGAGGAGGCCAAGAAAAATATCGCAGGGTGGATGGAAAACAATGGGATCGGAAAGGTGACGGCCCATTGGCGTTTGAGGGATTGGCTGATTTCACGCCAGCGTTATTGGGGAACGCCGATCCCGATGATTTATTGCGATCATTGCGGACTTGTGCCCGTACCCGAGAACCAGCTTCCGGTCAAGCTTCCTGAAAAGATCAAGATTACTGGTGAAGGGGGAAGCCCCTTGGAACAGTGCGAGGCTTTCGTTAATGTGTCTTGTCCGGTTTGTGGTGAAAAAGCCAGGCGCGAGACGGATACGATGGCCACCTTTTTCGACTCTTCGTGGTACTTTCTCCGTTATTGTGATGCCCATAATAACAAGGCAATTTTCGATCCTGAAAAAACCGCGTACTGGATGCCGGTCGATCAATACATAGGAGGAATCGAGCATGCCATCCTGCATCTGCTTTATTCCCGTTTCTTCACGAAATTTTTGCGCGACACCGGCCTTTTAAAGATTGACGAACCTTTTGATCGTCTGCTGACGCAGGGAATGGTCTTGAAAGACGGCGAAGTCATGTCCAAATCCAGGGGCAACATCGTCGATCCGGGGAGCGTGATAGATCATTATGGCGCAGATACATTGCGTTTGTTTATTTTGTTTGCTGCGCCTCCTGAAGATCAGCTTGAATGGAATGACAGTGCGATCGACGGTTCATGGAGATTTCTAAACAGGGTCTATCAGGCGGTTGAGAAAAAATACGTTGAAGTCAAGCAGGAGCCGATCCGCAATTTTTCAAATTTTGACGAGATGGACCATGAGCTGTATCGGGAAATCCATGCTACCATTAAAAAAGTCACTGAAGATTTCTCAAAGGATCTAAAATTTAACACCGCGATTTCTCAAATCATGATCCTGATGAACAAACTGGAAAAATACCAGGTTGAAGATTCCCCGGAGAAACAGGTGTTGTTGAACGAAGCCGTTAAAACCGTCGTGTTGCTGCTGGCACCGATTGCGCCCCATCTGTGCGAAGAGTTATGGCAGGGAATGAATCAGAAAGGGATTGTCTCCAGGGCAGATTGGCCGGCATATAACCAGGAGGCGTTGGTTCAGGCTGAAGTGCTGATGGTCGTTCAGGTGAATGGAAAGGTGCGCGCCAAAATTTTAGCTCCGCGCGACGCTTCCGAAGAACAACTCAGAGCGCTGGCGTTGAAGGACGGGAAGATTATTGAGTATCTGGGAGACAAGCCTGTCCGGAAGTTTATTGTTGTCCCGAATAAAATCATTTCAATTGTTGTTTAAATCCCCTTTTTGGCCAACATCCCCAAGGAAAATTTGCCATGCTTGTCTTAACCCGGCATGAAAAGACGGTCATTCTTTTTTTCGTGTGCGTCCTGTTCTTCGGATCCGTTCTCCAATTGATTAAAAAGAAACATTTTGATGCAACCGGTTTTATTTCCAGTCCTCCAATTCGCAAAATCAACATCAATTCGGCTACCCGTGAAGAATGGGAGTCTCTTCCGATGATCGGGGAGTATCGGGCATCCAGGATCCTTGAGGCAAGAGAGGAACGGGGGCGGTTTTCTTCCGTGGAAGACGTGCGTTTTGTTAAAGGTATCGGTCCAGAAGTTTTTAAAAAAATTAAAGAATTTCTGACTGAGTGATAATGGAATGGGCAGCAGATGGGGGCAAATAAAAAAGCCCCCGCTGTGTTGCGAGGGCTTTTTTAAATAACAAGTTGCTTATTTCTTTTTTGCAACTTTTTTTGTGGCTTTTTTAACAGTCTTTTTTACAGCTTTTTTCTTGACAACTTTTTTTGCCGGCTTCTTTTTCGCGGCCTTTTT
>JBFMEN010000050.1:0-23333 GCA_040753435.1 Candidatus Omnitrophota bacterium
TTAAAAAATCTGTATTCCCCCCAACGCCTGTTATTTTATCCGACCCCGTTATAGAAAAATATTTAGAGAATTTCATACAGTTTTCTTTTTTTTGCTATACTTATTCTATGAAAAAAATCCTGATCCTGGCTGCCGCCATCGTCTTCGCAATAGTCATTATTGTCATCTATTATTTCAATGCCGTTTTCTTGCCGAAAACATTAAAAACGATTGTTAACGAAAAAGCCCGGGCGTTTTTAAACCGGACCGTGACCTACGACACGATTGAATACGTTTTTGGCCAGGGACTGGTGGTCCATGGTGTCCGGATCAGTCAGCGTGAAAATCAGAACGAAACGTTGTTTAAAGCGGAACGCATTTCGTCCAACATCCAGGTAATCCCTTTCCTTAAAAGCCGAAAGATCATCCTTCCCCAAATGCATATTGAAGGATTTGAGACTTCGTTAACACGTTTAGACGAGACGACCTGGAACATTTCCGACCTCTTTCTGCCCCAATACGCCTCCAACAAAAAGAGTTTTGATATCCTCATAGGAGCAGTCAAGTTATCCCGCGGCAAGATCTCTCTCCAGGATCGGCTGCAGGTATTTGAGCCCAAAACAATTCAAGTCGAGCTCATGGAAGCCGCGATCAATCTGCCGGATAAAATCAACTTTTCCTTAAAGGCCCAAAAAGATGCCGGAAGCGCCGCTGATATCAGCGGGGCCTATATGATTCTCAAAAAATCATTTGAGTTAAAAGGTCAACTGACCAACATCGATCTGATCAAAGACATCAAACCCTTTATCGGAGCAGATATTCCGGTCCATCACGCCATCCTCACCTCAGCTGACCTCAAAGCCTCTTATAAAGAAGGGGCCGTGGAAATCCATGGTAACGTTTCTGCTGACACATCCCTGACCCTTGTCGATCTTAAAGTTCAGGGACTGCTTGAATTGTCAGGAGCCCATTTTTCATGGGGTAAAGATCATCTTTATCTGGACATCGACAGATTCACAACACCCGATTCTTTAATGACTTTCAAAAAGGGTATCCGGTATTCGGGCGCACTGGCCATCGATACCATCAAGCTGACCCGGGAAGCAGGGTCTTTCTCTGTTGAAGGGAACATCACGGCCTCTCCGACCCTCTTAAAAATAAATTCAATCCAGATTCTGGCAAAAGAGCTCATTGCGAAAGGCAAGCTCGCAAAAAAACCGGCGGCAGACGGGAAGGCCGATGAAATCACATGCCTCGCCTCTCTTTCCGGCCCGGCCGTCACGTTCGATTTCGGAAATGTTGCCGTCACGGGAGACCTTGACATCCCTGACTTTCGTCTGTCCGCGGAAAAAGAAAACACAAATGCTGCCACTCCGGTGATTTTAAAAAACGCCTTCCTCAAAGGACCTAATTCCGTTTTCGTTAAAGGCGATTTGAAGAGCGACCTTCTCAGCCTCACCGTAACAAAAGATCTGATCACCATCTGGGGCAAGGCAGATACCGAACTGCTTTCTTTTGAACTTTCACAAAACCGGAAAGGGAGCGTCGTTCCGACCAACACCACCTACCGGATTCTTTTTGACCGTACCAAACTCGACGGCCTTACTTATGAAGTGATCACGGACCTTTACAAAGGAAAAGTTCACAACTTCATGCCGCAATTCGAAACTATCGATGATGTCAGGGGCAGAGTCCGTTTGGTTAACGACAAAATCGAGCTTAATGAACTGCTGGTTTCGTTTAAGGACACGATCATCAGTGCCAATGGCAGTTTAAGAACATTCAATAAATTCATCGCCGACCTTGCAATTGAAGCCAAAGGGATCAACATCGGCGACTGGGATCCCCTGCTGAAGCCATACCTGAGCTCCTACGGCATAACCATCGGAGGCTTAACGGACGTCCATTTGATCGTCCGCGGCCCTCTTGTTCCTCCCGGGAAACCGCAAATCCTTTTTGAAACGAAGTTTAAAAACGCGCAGGCAGCCTGGGCCAGATTCCCGCTGTCGTCGTTAAGTAACATCGAAGGATACGTAAAATATGAGGCGGATTCCCTGCTCTGGGAGGATCTCAAATTCAAGTTTCAAGAGGATATCTACACTTCTTCGGGGAATATCCGTCAATTCGATAAACCGCTGATCACTATCAAGCTCCAGAAGCCGGATCTCTTTTTGTCCGTCATAGCGCAATCAACGGGCCAGTTTTACGAACTTTCCCGAATCGATTTAAAAACAAAACTTTCCTCGCTTGCTATTATGGGAAAAACTTCCATAGACTTTGAAAATCCTTTTGTGGAACTAAGCGCCCGGGGGCATGTTTTCCTGTCCGATCTGAAACGGATACCTGCTCTTAAACCTGTCCTTGACGAATGGGAAGTCTGGGGCAAAGCGAACGTAGACATTATGTATACCGGGTCCCCGACCAATCCTCAGAACGCGACATTCTCACTCGATTATCAAAGCGAACAGACCTCCGTCAAGAAGATCAAGTTCGATAACCTTTTCCTGAAAGTAGCGCAGCTAGAACCGGGGCAAGAGACCTTTAACGCCGCCACCTCGTTTTATCAGGGAAAATTATCCACAGCAGGACAGCTGAAAATGAAAGACGATTATCCGCTTACCATCAAGATCGAGGGCGCTGACATCGACATAGAATCCCTCAGGAATGACCTCCCTTTTAAAAATAACAAAAAAATCGGCGGCTCTTTAACAACAGATTTATATCTGGAGGGGCCGCTCAAAAACAAGGAAAAGATGCGCGGGCAGGGACAGGTTACGGTGCGTAACGGTTTTTTTGCCAAATCGAACCTGTTGAAAGGCGTCCTGATGCTGATTTTAAACGATTATGAAGACACGGTCTTTACCGACGGAAAGGCAAAACTGTTCCTGCGCGACAACCGTTTAAAGCTGCAGGACATCTATTTAAAAAGCACTGATGTCGATTTAACCGGTTTTGGGACCATCGATATCAATAAAAATCTGGATTTCACCATCACTCCCAATTTCAAAAACTCGTTATCCATCAAAACTTCTTTGTTGAAATCCGGGGCAGAAGATATCATCGAAAAATATCTTTCCATCCGGGTGACAGGCACCCTCGAAAATCCAAAATATTCTTCCGGAGTCGATTCGTCATCGGTCGTCCAGGACGCTGCTGACGCCATATCGAACGGAATGCAGAATATCATCCAGGGACTGGGTTTTTAAGCTTCGACGAAATCCGGGCTTGTTTTTTCTTATTTAAAAATCTTCCGGTATGCGCCGTAACCCTCTTTTTCCAAATCCTCTTTAGGAACGAACCGGAGCGCTGCGGAATTAATGCAGTAACGAAGCCCGGTCGGTTGGGGGCCGTCATCAAACACATGGCCCAAATGCGAATCCCCCTCTTTACTCCTGACCTCAGTACGAACGCCGTGAGTATAATCTTCTCTTTCCACAATATTTTCTTTTTCAAGAGGACGCAAAAAACTGGGCCAGCCTGTTCGGGAATCGAATTTGTCTGTCGAGCTGAATAATGGCTCTCCTGAAACAATATCCACATAAATCCCTTCGTGTTTATTGTCCCAATAAGGATTGTCAAAAGGTTTTTCAGTGGCATTGAGTTGGGTCACCTGAAACTGCAAAGGCGATAATCTCTTTTCCCTGTCCTCTTTATTCATAAAATCCCTTCTTCGATCGCTGCCATGACTTTCCATTTTCTTACCTTTCCAAAATTAATCCAATCACCAAGTTCTAAAATTTAGTCAGGAAAAAAGACAAGACCTTACGGTAGTTAAGGATAGCGCGGGAGTTCTTGTATCTGGTTTGAGGAAACCCTGTCAGCTCCAGGTATTCCAGTAAACATGGCACTCATCAAATTTGACCCGGGGCTTATCGTCCTCTCCGGCTGAAACGCCGACAGTAATAAGGCATAGAGGCCGGACCTGCTCCGGAAGGTTAAGGACTTCTTTCAAAAGTATGACCCGTTCTTCCCTGGGGTGAACCCCTGTCCAGCACGCCCCCAGTCCCGCCGCTTTAGATGCGATCAGAATATTTTCCGCCGCCGCCGCACAATCCTGGATCCAGTATCCGGTCTCCATACCGCCGTACGCGACAGAAAGGTCGCTGGCCACGACGATGGCATGCCGGGCGGTTTTCAGCATCCGGGCGTAGGGCAGTCCTTCGGCTAGACGGTCAACCAGTTCTGGTTCGTCAATGATGATAAAACGAAAATGTCTGGTGTCACGGGAACTTGGCGCGGCCATTCCAGCTTTAACGAGGGTAAGAAGTTTTTCCCGCGAAACAGGTTGGCCAGTATATTTTCTGACGCTGCGCCGGTCTAAAATCGCTTTCATGGTATCCATAAAGAGTCCCTTCCTGCTTTAATTTCTTGAACTGTTAAAATTGGCACAAGGAATAATAATCCGCAGCTCGTCACATAACTCATCATCCCGGTCAAATCCGCAAAAAAGAATCTCCCCGTTCGAATATGATGACATGGCCACAAAAGGACTGCGCCTGACCATGCTTTCCTTGTAACCTTTGATTCTGGCGGCTACGACCCAATCATGATTGTCCGCCCAAACGCCATACTCGAAATACGCATTCGGACTGTCGTTCGGATCATTGACATCAAGGTTCCAGTGCCCTTCCCAGAAAAAGCCGCCCTGGCAGGCCGCATACGCTCCCTGCATAAGAGAACACCGTTCAAGAGAGGCCCCCAGCGTTCCTATATTAGTGATCGCCTCGACTGTTTTGACTCTCTTCATAACCCGGAAGGTCATTACAAAAAAAATCAAGCCCAGAAGAATCAATATAGCTACGACTGACATCTGCTCGTATAAAAAGATTACCGATTTTTTGTGCCTCATCTTACATACCCTGTCTGTAGTTCACAAGAACGTCACGGACTTTTTCCATGGCTTTCGCCCGATGGCTCATGGAAGCCTTGACCGGCGGAGGAAGCAGGCCGAAGGTCTTATTATATTTGGGGATAAAGAACAAGGGATCATATCCAAAACCGTTTGTTCCTTCGGGTTTCCCGGCAATCAATCCCTCGCACGATCCCGACACGACCGCGATCACGCGTTCACCTTCGGTTAGCGCAGCCACGCATCGATATCTCGCCTTCCGCTCTTTCATCGGAACACCGCGCAATTCCTTCAGCAGTTTCTCGTTATTCTGCTGATCTGTGGCTTCCCGGCCTGAGTAACGCGCCGACCTCACGCCAGGCCGGTTCCCCAAAACCTTGACCTGGATGCCGGAATCTTCGCCCAGAACAAGCTGGCCCGTGTGCCGTGAAATCGTTAAGGCCTTTTTCAAGGCATTTGCACGAAAGGTTTTTCCATCCTCGATGATTTCAGGCAAATTTTTATAATCCGAGAGGGACTTGATCTTGAACGGGAGATCTTTCAAAAGACTTCTGATTTCTTCGAGCTTTCCTTTATTTTTCGTCGCGACAATCAACGTTTTCATAAAATCCCCTTAAGCAGTCTCTGCTGGATCGCGACCAGTTCCCGAATCCCCTGTTGCGCAAGGGATAACATCTTATCAAGCTGTACTTTGGAAAAAGTCTTTCCTTCAGCCGTTCCCTGCACTTCGACCAGCCCTCCTTGTCCGGTCATGACCACATTCATGTCAACATCCGCAGAAGAGTCTTCATCATATTTTAAATCAAGAAGTAAAACACCTTCACGTATTCCAACGCTTACAGCGGCAACAAAATCCTTCACAGGGATTTTCGTTATCACTTTATTTTTAAGAAGCGTTTTAAACGCCAGCACCATCGCGATAAAGCCTCCGGTCACCGATGCGGTGCGCGTCCCCCCGTCTGCCTGAAGCACGTCGCAATCAACACGTATGGTTCTTTCCCCTAAAAGGTTCATGTCCGTGACAGAGCGGAGGGAACGCCCGATCAGGCGTTGAATTTCCTGCACCCGCCCGGACGTCAGGTTTCTTTTGATGCGTTGGGCGCAAGAACCGGGGAGCATCCCATATTCGGCCGTGACCCATCCCTTGCCCGTTCCTTTTAAAAACGGAGGAACGCTTTCCTCAACCATAGCCGAGCAAACGACACGTGTTCCGCCAAATTCGATCAAGCATGAACCATGTGCATATTTCAAATAATTGTTTTTAACCTTAATCACCCTCAATTGGGCCGGTTTTCTACCATCGGTACGATCCATAAGAACCCTTTAAGCCTTCCGGCACGCCTTTGGCATGCACTTAATTATTTGCTATCAATTATTAGTATTAACTGATTTTATGTAATCCGCTCTTACCGTCGTGGCAATCCCTCCCCGCGGATTCATAACGATCTCGGCGTCCATCCATCTCGGATCACAGGCTTTCACGCAGTCATCAAGAATTTTATTGGCCAGGTGTTCATGAAAAATACCAATGTCCCGATAAAAAGTCATGTACATCTTAAGGGACTTTAATTCCAGACAGAACTTGCCGGGACTATAAACAATATGTATCGTCGCGAAATCCGGCAGGCCGGTTTTGGGACAAATGCACGTAAATTCGGGGATTTCCAGTTCGACTTCATATTCACGATCAGGGTATTGATTCTCCCAGACCTCAATAACAGGGGTTTTCATCTGCCGTATCTTTTTCTGCAAACCTTCATAAGAACTTTGCTTTGGCATTCTTCCTCCTTGGCCTTATCGCAGCTAACCGCTAGCGGCAATCAATTTATCTAACTCCAATCAACCGGTGCACCTGGGGAATGACCCGCACGTCGGGCAGAAATTCCAGGGCGTATTCCTGGAATTTCAGGCATTGCTCAAGCGCTCCTGTTTTAAGCTGAGAAGTCTCGGGCTGAAAATATAATGGTATATTTGGGTCAACGCCCGCAATCATTTTGACCGCGAACGCGGCTTCATCCCGGGACGTTCCGGTAGTCACCACGATTTTAACAAAAACATCCTTGCCCCGCGTCAGCGCCAGCATTTCACGATGCTCCGCCCAGAATGCGCGACAGCCAGTGGATGACGGAAGTTTAAAATCCATGGACACAATATCAATATTCCCTTTGACCGCCTCGAATTCTTTATAACGGATTCCGTTGGTCTCCAGATAAACTTTCATGTTTCGCTCTTTTAATGAAGAAGCCACCTCTCCGATCGCCTTCACCTGGAGTAAAGGTTCGCCGCCTGTCAGGCTCACATGAACTCCAGATTCATAGAGAGCTTCTATGCGCCGAATGATTTCAGCCGTATCGGTTTCCTCTTTGGCTAAACGGTCCGTGTCACACCAGGAGCAATTGACATCACATCCGCCGAAACGAACGAAAACCGTCGGGAAGCCTAAATATTTTCCCTCTCCCTGTATCGATTTGAAAATTTCGATAATGTTTGCTTTCATCTAAGAATCGGATCCTTTAAACCGGCTTTTTCAAAACCCTTCGCCCTGAGCCGGCAACTGTCGCATTCCCCGCAGGGCTTTCTGCCGCCCGCGTAACAAGACCAGGTAAGTTTATAAGGAACTTTTAAACTGGTTCCGAGCTGTATGATCTCGGCTTTGGTCATACCAATCAGCGGGGTTTCGATCTTGATTTTCTTTTTCTCAACACCCGCTTTCGTTCCTGTATCAAGTGCATTTTGAAAGGCCTTGTAAAATTCGGGCCGGCAGTCCGGGTAACCGGAATAATCAACGGCGTTGGCGCCAATAAAAATAGTCCGGGCTTGAATTGTTTCAGCCAATGAAGCCGCGAAACTCAGGAAAATAATGTTCCTGGAAGGAACGTATGTCGACGGAATTTCCCGCGGAACAATATTCCGGCCCTTGGGGAGCTGCGCTTTCCGGTCAAGCAGTGAAGATCCCCGCCAGGGCAAACGGATTTTTAAAATGTGATACGGACAGCCGGTATGAACGGCAATAGCAACGGCGCGGTTTAATTCTTTTCTGTGACGCTGTCCGTAATCGAAGATCAGACACCGGCAGTCATATCCCTTATCCTCGGCAACATAAAGTGTCGTCGCAGAGTCAAGTCCCCCGGACAATAATACCACCGCTTTTTTTATTTCTCTTTTAGGCATAAAACGTTGATTTACTCCCGATAAAGAACGCTTGCAGTCTCTGACTCCCAGATCCGGACATAATCCATTGAAATTCCGTCTGGAAGCATCTCCCTGAAATTCTGAAACATCAGACGGGCCATGTTTTCCGTAGACGGGTTGCATTCCTTGAATTCCTGAAGATCATTAAGACAAACGTGGTCCCAGCGATCCGTCAGTTCTTTCAATTTTGACTTTGCTTCCCTGAAATCAATCAGTAACCCGAGTTTATTCAATTTCTCGCCGCTAATGGAAATTTCAACTTTCCATGTATGTCCGTGGAGCTTCTCGCAAGCGCCCTCATATTCCCGCAAATAGTGCGCGGAAGAAAAATAGTCCGTAATAATTAACTCATACATTAGTTGCTCCTAACAAGGAAAATGGAAAATCGCCCCCTTCCATCCTCCATCTTTGTTAAAATAATTTTTTTACCTTCAATACATCTCTGCCCAAAAACCGTTTCGCCTGCCGCTGAAAATGCTTCGGTTCATCGCTCACTAAAAACAAATGACGGGCCTTTCGTTTTGAAGAAGAACGAAGAAGGTTCTCCTTCTTTAGCAGCATTTTTAAATCCTGGGCAACCTCTTCGGCGGAATCGATCAAATTCACTCCGTCGCCCATGACGGCCCTCAAGACTTTTTTTAATAACGGATAGTGCGTGCATCCCAGGACCAACGCATCGATTTTCTTCTTGCGCAACATTTCCAAATACTGCGCCGCGATATCCCTTGTAACCTGTCGGGAAAACCATCCCTCTTCAACCAGCGGCACCAGCAAAGGACATGCCTGTTCAAAAACAACCAGGCCCGGCCGGCATTTTTTAAACCGGTCACGATAGGCATGACTGTTAACAGTTGCCCTGGTCGCGATAATTCCGACCCTGCCAGTTTCAGTGACGCTTAAGGCCTTGCGAACACCCGGATCTATAACGCCCAGCACCGGCACAGGGACTTCTTTTTTTAAAATCTCAAGCGCATGACTTGATGAAGAATTACAGGCAATCACGATCGCCTTGACCCCCTGAGCCAATAAAACTTTGGCGTTCTGCCGTGAAAATTTGATGATGGCCGACGGAGATTTTGTCCCGTAAGGTACCCTTGCCGTATCTCCGAAATAAACGATATCTTCTGCCGGAAGCAGTTTTGTAACCGCCTTCACGACAGTCAGTCCGCCTAAACCTGAATCAAAAATTCCAACGGGAGCCTGCGGTAACAACCCTTTTCTCAACTCATCCTCTCCTTTAAATAAATACATTATATTGAAATTATTTCTTCATGCAACGGCAAAGAAACCGTGCCGTCTCTCATAACATATGAAAAACTGCAGGAGTTGAAACCAAATTTAAGTTGTTTAAAATAAATGATTTATGAAAATAGTCCCTTTTTCATAACCCGCGGTGATATTCTTTGATACCTTCGGCCAGCATTTCCGCGATTTCCTGACGAAAAGAACTGCTTCTTAACTTTTCGGCTTCATTCCTGTTAGAAATAAAACCGACCTCGGCAAGAACGGAAGGAACCAGAGTATTGCGAAGAACAAAAAAGCCTGATTGTTTAACACCGCGATTGCCAATCCCGACCGATTTTGTGCAGTTTTTTGAAATGATGGAAGCTAAAACGGCCGACCTGTCATGTTTGTAATTGTAAATCATGTCGTTCAGGGTTTTTTCCAGCGCGCTGTTATTTTGTCGCATCTTCATCTGTTTAAAAAGGATCTTCTCGTTTTTCCGCCTCTGACTCTCTGCAAAATCTTCATGGGTCAAATCCCGGGGGGCCCAGATCTCAAACCCGTCGGCGCGATAACTTTCGCTGGAATTAGCGTGAATACTGATAAATATGTCCGCATTCCATTCCGCGGCGCTTTCTGTCCGGCCTTCAAGAGAAATAAATATATCGCTGGACCTTGTCATCTTGACGTCATAGCCACTATCTTTCAGAATCCGCTCCAGCCGCCTGGAAATATCCAGGACGATATCCTTTTCCTTAAGATGGTTGCCCACCGCCCCTGAATCCTTACCCCCGTGGCCGGGGTCGATCACAATTCGCAAGCCGCCCTTTCTCACTTTTTCCACGCTCACGCTCTGATCCATTCGCGATAAAACCTTTTCGCGGAAATCCTGCGAAACGAAAACATCATCGCCCTTAATCGTGACCGGGGCATTCAACAGAATGCGGTCATTTCCCATGACCACCACATCGCTTCCCACCAACGCGTGCACGCGACTTTCGTTTTTGAAAAGGAGAGCGGAACGCGTCACCGGATCATAAGAAAAACCCACTCCCATAGACTTTGCCAGTTCCGCGAGATTTTCTGTGGTGCTTTGAACCGGAGGGGCAGAGACACAACCTGATAAAAACAGTGAAAAGACGATGAACAACGTCAAAAAACAATTTTTTAATGTTTCCATATTGATTTTTATTCGTCAGGGCGACCGTTTTGGCTCAGCGTGTTTTCACCTGACATGATTTTGGGGGTTAAAAAAATTGCGATCTCCGTTTTCCGTTTAGCCGCATTCCGATTACGGAAAGCCGCGCCGACAATCGGGATATCGCCTAATACCGGGACCTTCTGACGGACATCGGACTTGGATTCTTCAATCAAACCGCCGATAACAATGGTGACGCCATCCTTGATCTGGACCGATGTCTCGGCCTCTGAAGTCTTGACAATAGGGATCTTGTTTCCTTCTGTTCCGACCTCCAGATAATCATTAACCGAACTGACCTCGGGACGGACCTTCATCGTTATAAAATTGTCCTTGTGAATCGTGGGCGTCACATAAAGCTTAACGCCAACTTCGATAAAATTCACGGTATCCGCCGTTGTCGCCACACTGGTCGTGGTTGTGGTTGTGGAAGTAACGTAAGGCTCGGTTGAACCGACAAGAATTTTAGCCTCCTGGTTGTTTAAAACCATAATGCTCGGACTGGAAAGGATGTTCGTTTCGCCGATCTGCTTAAGCGCTTCAACCATCACCGCATAGTTATTATTGGTGATCGTCCCGACAGTGACCGACCCCTTGCTGTTCCATTCTGTGGAGCTGATCACGGCGAAATCGGAACGAACGTCGAGCCTGTCCAAACCGGCAAAAACGGCCTCCCAGTCAACCCCCAGTTCGTAGTCATCAGTCAACTCAATCTGAACGATTTTGGCCTCGATCAGCACCTGCTGTTCCTTCACGTCAAAAGCTTCGATCACGTCGCCGATCTCTTCGATTTTTTCCGCTGTGTCGGTGACGACAATCTTGTTGGACCGCTCGTCATACGTCACATTTCCCAGTCCGCCCGTCAATATCCGCTCAACCTTTTCGGCCATGTCTTTGGCAACGGCATAATTCAGCTCGAACACACTGGTCTCGACCGGCAGATCAATCTCGACCAGCAGGTCAGTCATGATTTTAAGCCGTTCCGGCGTATCGATCAAAATGATGCTGTTGGACTTTTCATCCACAACGATCTTTCCCACAGGCGATTTAATATCTTTTAAAACGTTCATGACATCATTGACCCTGGCATACATCAAGTGCATAACCTGGGTCTGGGTCTTTCCCCCGAAAACAGAACCGTAACGTTTTTCAAATTCCGAGGCCATCATCACATGAATAATGCCGTTTTCTTCTTGATAGGCAAGATCGTTGGAATCAAGGATGATCCGCAAGGCGTCTTTAAGGCCGACATTTTTCAGATAAATGGACACGTTTCCCCGGATCGTCTTTCCGGCAATAATATTTAAACCGCTTTTGTTCGACAACAATTTCAACGCATCCATAATATCCATGTCTTTCATCTCAAGATGATCGATAACAACCGCCTCCAAATCGACCTTTTCTCCTTCACTGACTCCGGACATTTCGATAGGGACCTGTATCTCGTTCTGAGGTTTTTGCTCGGGAATAACCGGCGGGAGATTGCCCGAATTGTCAATCACTTGGGCTGAGGCCGTCGATGAAAGGAACGTCATCAGGACGAAAAATGCCAATATCATCGAGGCTTGTGGCAAATAAATTCCGGGATGTTTGTTTGCGGGTTTCATTCTTCAGCTATTAGTTCGATTCTATTTCCCCGGGAGCTGAAAACAACTCTGCCCGGATGAATTTCTTCAACGATGGCGCCGTCAACCTCATCTCCAACAGAAAGAAAAAACGATGAACGGTCTTTTCGTTTCTCAACAACGGCCTGAGGCTCCTGATTAATGAGAATACCAACGATTTTATATTCGCCTGCCATAAATCCATTATCGTAATCTGCGGACTTGACCGGGGCGGTCTGGATAACGGAGGAATCCTTCAAAACAGACTGAAATATTTCTCTCCCATTAAAAATGTCCGCGTAATCATCAAACGAAGTTTCTTGCACAACGCCTTTCAGTGAATCTGCAGCTTCCGAGTCCTCCGTCACATCAGGCAAATTCGAACTGATTCTTTTCTCCGGAGTGCCTCCAACGATCAATGTCGCAATCAGGAACAGAAAAGCAATTCCCGTAAAGGTAAAGGTCAGCCGCAGTAATAATTTCGTGATCCCGAATTCCATTATTTTGACTTTTTTATTATATATGTAAATCAAAAAAACAGTAAACTTTGTATTTCAGGAAATCTCATGTTTCACCCGCTAGCGGCAGAAACAAACGGGATAAAATGGCCTGGCACCTTAAACCACCAGGCATCCCATAAGATTGGGAAAATCTGAATTCCCGAATTTCAAACTGAAACTCTGCCGATTCGGCATAATAAAAGAAACGCATTATGTCCGTAAAAGATCCTTCCAGTATCACATTCACGGGAAATTCCTTGTAAAATTTATCTGATTTAATCACAGAAGGCTTCATATCGGTAATTCGCACATTGTTTTCTGATGATAGTTTCTGCAGGGATGAAAGCATATTACTCCGTATCATCTCATCCGGATCATTTTGACGGAAGGAATCCAGAACAGCCCGCTGTGTGGAAACACGCTGTCTTTTTTCACCCAGTACCAGCATTTTGACGGATACTTCCTTTTCGGCCGCCTGAATCTTCTGCTGGAGATCCTGCCACCTTCCCGTGAGGGCTTCGAAAACTTTAATGGCACCAAACAGGATCAGAATGCCTGTGGCAAGCACAAAGATTTTCTTTTCCCTTTCTGAGAAACGAGGTCCCATTATCTTGCCTTTTCAAAAGTTACTTTAAATTCAGTATATTCTTTATCAAAACGCCGCCGTTTTGTCGCATACTGGAGGTCGACTTTTTTGAAAAAGTCGGAAGACGCTAGGGCCGTCTGAATGGCGCTCAAACTTTGATCTGCCAGTGCCGTGCCCTGCAACTCAAACTGCCCTTGCTCCCGCATCCCTAGATATTGCAAAAAGACATCTTCGGGCAGCAGAATATAAATTTCACTGATAATTTCCACCATCGATAATCCTGTCGTCTTTTCAGCCAGCATAGACAAGAACTCTGTCTCCTGCCGGATATTTTCCAGCCGCGGCTCGAGCGACTGAATCTGTTCCTTAAGTGAACGCAGATAACTTTCATGCCGGTGAAAAATGCTTCCCGTCAAAATACTCCCGGCCGCGATCATAGCAACCAGGGAAGAAAAAAAGCCGGCAAGGATCTTTCTGTTTTGATGACGGATTTTTGAAGAATGCATGCCCTGGGGCAGAAAACTCGTGAAGCGACGTTCATCCGCAGCAAAAAACCCCAGCAAAGCTGCCCATGAAGAATCCATGCGCTCTTTACAGACAAGGCCGCGGACCTGGTCGGGGACTGCACTGAAAAAATCGATCTTTTGCACTTCGACCTCATGTTCTGACTGAAGAAACTTTCTCAACTCAGCGGCCTCGACACCTTCCAGATCATAAAATAACTTTCCGG
Source organism: Candidatus Omnitrophota bacterium (assembly GCA_040753435.1). Classification (GTDB taxonomy): domain Bacteria; phylum Omnitrophota; class Gorgyraeia; order Zapsychrales; family JANLHA01; genus JAKLFA01. Next base: position 13,863 of record JBFMEN010000050.1, read on the forward strand.
GGATGACGCCGGGATGCGTGCGTTCAAAGTCACTGAGGCAACGCCCTATCTCGTGTCCGAATTCACTCATATTGTCTGCAATATCATTTTGTCCGAAAGGAACATAATAAGAAAAGACTGCCTTCTGCCCCTGATAAATAATCAGCTCCGAAGATTTTCTGTTTGCAAAAAGAAAAACACTATCTCCGTTTTCAACCAAACCGATGAGAAAGCGATCGATAAATACGGAAAGAGTTTCAAAACTCAAAAAAATATCAGTGACCCCTAAACTCCCGGGGATTAAAGCGTCCGCGTATTTCTGAATTGCCTGATTAAGGACCGCGGCAGCCAGGACTACGCTGTATCCAGGCTTTCCGGACTTCGTACAAAAATACCTGTAAACGACCTGGCTCTGATCAAATGGCACCATTACAGGGATTTGAAGGCCGATCATCCTGGATATCTCCCCGGGATCTGTCGATGGGAGTTCCAGTTCTTTGAGAATAGCCTCATGGCGAGGGAGGATCAGAATACATAACTTCGATCCCTGGAATTTAGAGAAAGTTTCTTTCAGATCCTGCCTTAAATCCTGGTCCGGTGACCGTTCTTTCTGAAGAAAGAATAAATTCGGCCATTGGCCCCCCAGGGCCCGCACTTCATAATCAGTGATCTGAACAGCAGTCAACCCTGATGTCATCTGTTATCCCCTCATTACTCTCTTTAATCAATCGCCTGGCCGTTAATTGACCCTTAATGATAATATTCCCATCACAGACGTGTCAATAAACGCCGTCAATGCGGATGAAACACGCCCGGACTCATCAACCCCGACAATGTCCGCTCGCACGACCATCGCCCTTCTGGATTCAAATGATGCGAGGGCAGTCGCAATAGGAATCTTCGTTGCGCTAAACGAAATCAACCCGAAGAAAACAGGAACATCGTCATCTGTCCCCCATTCGCCATCCGATCCGCAACGTTCTTTAATAATCTGTTCAGCGATCTCATCGGCATCGGTCTGATTCGTATTTGTTCCGATCCCTGCAACTGAACGGGCCACGGCTTTAAGAACAGCTTCCGGGGCCGTATTAAAATTGATTTTTAACGGCCCGATAAAAGGGTAGACCGTTACATAAGGATGTATCTTTTCAAAAATTTCAGGCGTTACGCCCTTCACCAAACGTAATTCCGACATGCTTTCAAGAGGCCGGTTTTTACAGTCATACGCCTCGCTGAGATTCTGATAATAGTCCTGCTCTGCGCCCGTCGAAAAGACCGATGAGTCCCCATCCTTCCAGTCCAGAACCCCGGAAGCAATTTCCTCTGCGTCTCTTTCACCCACATCAAGAATTTTCAAAAGCTCGGTTAAAATATGGTAGTTCTGTTCATTCAGTCCGTTAAGATTAATCCTGCCGGTTTCATCGGAAAGACCGGGCTGATCCTGCCGATGGCCTCTGGCCACATAAAAACTTCCATGACCCGTTGTTCCTTTCCAGCTTTCTTCCGGAGCTCTTCTCTCCGACAGACCGCATTCATACAACGTATCATATTCTCTTGTCCGGGGATCATTGAGGTCCTCCCGAAGGCGCTCTATCGAATAAAATAATCCCGCATAAGCCGCGTATTTTGACTGAACCTTCCCCATTTGATGACGGGCCAGGGCGATCTGGGCATTGACCCGCCGGGTAACCCCGTATGCCAGCAATGAAAGGATGATCAGCGCCCAGAATGATAAAATCAATACTGACCCGGATTTATTACAGAGCATTATCAACTCCTGAGCCTGGATTTCCGACGGGAATAAAAATATCCCTGACAGTTCGTTTCAAATTATCTTGTTCGTCCACGATCTCCAGGTCGACCCGGACCGCTTTAATAATTTCATTCCGGTGGCTTCCTTCCCATAATAACCGGCCGTCTTCTTTCTCATGCAAATACAAAATTTTGAATCCTCCGGACAGAAGTTTTGCCGTCACAATCTCATCCTTAAAATCAGCACCTGATAAAAAAGGGAACGGTCTCGATCGTCTTTGTAATATCATCAGCGGCCGCTCCGTTTCTTTCCCCCCGACAACAATCTTCCCTGAATCCTTTGAATTCTTGACCCTGACTTCATGAATTTCGACCCTCTCCTGGTCCGCCGTCTGATAACGGATTTCCTCCAGACCGGCCTGGCCTTCAATCACAAAGGATAATTGATTTTGATCTCCGACGAGAGCTGCGCTCCTGTTGTTTGAGGCCGTATAAAAAACCATCTTGCCAAGATCTGTCGCGATCTGCGCCTGGGGCCAGTAAAAATCTTTTCCGATAATCCCGCTTCCTCTCAGCCTTCTTTCAACCCTCAGCCCCTGCGAAAACACCATATAGACACTCAGTGACACGACGCTGAATAACATGACCGCAAGCATCAGTTCGATTAAGGTAAACCCGTGTTGATCTTTATAATCCTTCATATCGTTTCCGGGAAATCTTCCGGGGCAATAAACATCATCGTCGCCGCTTCCAGGACCCTTTCCGAACCAGTCTCTCCCCATCGAACGGTCACATTCACTCTTTCAAGGATGTCGGCCGGCCCGGCTGCTTCAGCCGTCACCTTATAATGAAAACCGGCGTAAGGATCATCAAAAGCGCCTTCTCCCTGTATCTCCGGCCTCAGGTAACGGTAAGACAGAATTTCGGTTAACTTGTTTTCAAGAAGGATCACGGCCGTAAGATAATTCCGGCTTTCCCTGTCCGCCTTTAAACTGACAATAAAAGAACCAACTATTCCGACGAGGCCAACGGCCAGAATCATAACCGCGATCAGGGTTTCGAGCAACAGGGCCCCGTGCTGATTGTTTTTTAAAAAATTTTTCATGAAATCACTTAATTAAAAGATTCATGTTAAAAATAGGCATGAGCATCGCCAGGACAATAAACGCGATGATCAGACCTAACCCTAAAATAAGTCCCGGCTCGATCATCGATGTGACGACCTTGACTGAACGGTCAAGGTTCCTTTCATAAAAAAGGGCCAGTTTTAACAACGCCGCCGGCAATGCCCCGGTTTCTTCGCCCACTGAGATCATATTGATGTCTGCGTCGGAAAACACCTGGCTTCTGGCCGCGGCCTGGCTCAGGGATTCGCCTTGGGCCACATAATTCGCCGTGTCCGCAAGTTCTTTCCGTATATAAACATTAGAGATCACTCTGGACGCGTAAGATAAAGCAGGGACAATATCTACTCCGCCGGTTATCAGCGTTCCCAGAGTCCGCGTAAACCTTGCCATCGACGCCTCCCTCAAAAAAGGCCCTATGACCTTCGTACGGAAAATCCAATGATGGAACTGAAGCCGTCCTTCCTTGCTGCTTGTCAAACGCAACAATAAGAGAATGCCGGACGCTATGACCAGGAGCATCAGCCAGTAGAAATGCGAAAAAACATAACTTGTTCCCATCAATACTTTCGTTATCAACGGTAATTCCTGATCGATATCGGTAAAAATTTCCATAATCCCCGGAAGCACCCAGGTCATTACGACGACAATGGTCACTGCTCCGACAGAAAGGATCAGCGCCGGATAGATCAAACTGGAAAGTACTTTCGCCCGATTGTCCTGATCTCTTTCAAGAAATTCCGCAAGACGTTCCAGAGTCGCTTCAAGAGTCCCGCTGGCCTCTCCCGCCCTGATCATGTTGATATACATTTCTGAGAATATCCCCGATGTTTTCTCTAGTGCCGTCGATAAAGAATCTCCATCCCTGACATTTTCCTCGATTTCCCGAAGGGTAACGGCCAAGCGGCATGAACGGAAGTACTTATGAGTGAGACCGATTGCGTTAAGGATCGGAATTCCCGCGCTGATAAAATCGGATAAATACCTGGTAAAAGAAACAATGTCAGATTGAAAAATCCTGTGAACAAAAGAAAGACGGGATTTGGTGACAGCAGGATGAATCGTTTCATGTCTTGAGATGTTTTTTGAAATGGGCTGAATCTCCAGGGGAGTCAGTCCAAGGGCGTTGATGGAAGCCATGGCTTCACGGTAATCGGAAGCTTCCAGGATTCCTTCCTGAGGCTGATCGGGGCCTTTTTTAGCGCGGTACCTGAATTTCATAGATTCATTCCTGCAGAGACACAAAATCTCAGCTTCTGTAAAACTATTCTTCCAATTCTTCTCTTGCAACCCGAACCACTTCATTCACGGTGGTTATTCCTGCCTTGATCTTTTCCCAACCGCTTTTTAGCAATGGCGTCATTCCTGAATGCAGTGCCGCTCCCTTAATCTTGCCGGCGGAAGACTTTTCGACGACCATTTCCCTGATCGTATCATTCATGACAAGTATTTCAAAAATCCCTTCCCGTCCGTGATATCCGCTGAATTGGCATGCCTCACAGCCTGCGCCTTCATAAACAACTGCATCAGCAGACACATCAAAACCGAGCTCCCGAAGATTTTTCACGTTCACCTTCGTTTCTTTCTTGCATTTCGGACAGATCCGTTTGACAAGCCGCTGCGCGATAAACGCCTCGACCGAACTTGAAACCAAATACGGCTCAAGGCCCATATCCATCAAACGTGTAAGTCCGCCGACGGCATCATTGGTATGCAGGGTCGAAAAAACAAGATGTCCGGTTAACGCAACCTGTATGGCCGTCTCAGCCGTTTCAATGTCGCGGACCTCTCCGACCATCATAATATCCGGATCATGACGCAGCATCGACCTCAGGCCAGAAGCGAACGTAAAACCGATCTTGGGGTTGACCTGAAGCTGAATCACCCCTTTCATTAAATACTCGACGGGATCTTCAATGGTGATGATCTTTTTACTCATGTTGTTGAGCTGGGAAAGACAACAATAAAGCGTCGTTGTTTTTCCGCTGCCGGTCGGGCCAGAGGCAAAAATGATACCGTGAGGCCGATGGATCAGATCCTTCATTATTTTTAAATCCCGGTCGCACAGCCCCAGCTGGGCAAGATCATAAAGCTGGTTCGAGGTCAGCAGGCGGATAACTATACTTTCCCCATTTTGGGTCGGAAGAAAAGAAACGCGCAAATCCAGGTCCGTCCCGCCGAAGCGCGCCTTTAATCTCCCGTCCTGGGGAAGACGCCTTTCGGCGATATTCAGATTCGACATAATCTTGATACGGGAACTGATGGCATCCCGAAAATGCCAAATATTTCTTGGAGCCTGAACGTCTGTTAACGTTCCATCTATACGATAACGTATCACCAGATCAGATTCAAAAGGCTCAATATGAATATCTGTCGCCCTTTTTTGGTATGCTTCCAAAAGAATCTGGTTAAGGAACTTGGTGATCGAGGCCTCGGAATCGAGTTCGGTCACATCATTCACCCGCGACCGTTCCTGTCTGGCTGCCGGGACCCCTTCCATCATGGCATCAATGGTCTCAGCTCCTAACCCGTAATATTTCCGGATCGCGGCATTGACTCCTTGTTCCGAAGCCATCACCAGACGAATCCGACCGGTCCACATAATCTGAATCCCCTCACGTAAAGATTGATCAAAAGGATTCGGCGTGGCCACGGTCAGTGTCTTATTCTCAAGGCTTACGGGGATCGCTTTATAATGAGTCGCGAACTGGGCGGGGATTTTTAAAATAATTTCCGGCGGGATAACTACATTCTTCAGATTGACGTAACCGCACCTTATATGCTCGGCGAGCAGCGAAAAAAAAAGTTCTTCCTCCTTAACAAACCCTTTCTCAAGAAGAATCACTCCAAGCAGTTTGCGGCTCTGCTTTTGTTCTTCAAGGGCCAGGTCGAGTTCTTCCAATGAAACGATCCCGGATTCAAACAACCGTTGCCCGAGCAAATGGTTTTGCCCCGACATCTTCTTTCCTTATTTAGTTCCTGCTGCAGTTAATGTTGATTTTGGCTGAATAAAAATGATATATTCCGTGTTCTCGATTTTTCTTCTTTCCCTTCTGAAAACAACACCCAGCATCGGCAAGTCCCCCAACAAAGGGACTTTCCTCGTCCGCGCGATTTCTTCCTCCCTGATCAACCCTCCCATCACAATCACCTCATCGTTATCCAGCTCGATCCGGGCGCGTCCAATCCCGATAAGAATCGGACTCGGGGTATCTTCACCCTGCATCCAATGGAGCCGGGGAAGTATCTCAACATAAACCTTCCCGCCTTCTTTACGTGCCTTAACGTTAATCCGCATCTCAAATCCCTCCGGGTCAAGAACTACAGGGGTTTCCTGGCCTTCTTTTGCTCCGGGGCGCAACGACCAGAAGGGATCGTTCGTCTCCAAATCAACCGTATTATCCTCATTTAACGACAAATCCACATCAAAAGAAACCAAATGGGAAAGATTGCCGACGGTATCAAGCGCTTCAATAAGAACATCATAATCCTCAGTGGTAATGGTGCCGAGACTGATCTTTTCACTGGCAGGTTTTTCCTCGCTCATCAGCTGAAGTTCATAGGCTTGAAAATCGGAAACGATCGCCTCCCAGTCAACGCCCTGCAAATGCTCCTCATTAAGATCCATGCGCACGATCTTCAGCCGGCAAGGAATAAAAACTTCCTTATCTTTTGAGGCAACAAGGTCCCTGATCATTTGCAGCTTCGCTTCTGAATCAGTGACGGTAAATCCTTTTCCGGTTTCATCAGGTTCGATCTTTCCTATATTCTCCGTCAGCAAACTATGTAAATCTTCCTTAAAGTCGTTATAAGCTATAAACCGCAGCGTGATTTTTTCAGTCACTAAAGGTATATCCTGTTGTTCGACAAGGCTTTTCAACTCTTTGATTTTCTCCTCATTTTCAATCATGATGGCTTTTTTATTCTTAGAGTCCATCCAGATGCGGCCTTCCGGGCTTTTAATAACATTTAAAAGGGTGATAAGATTTTCCGGATTCGCATATTTAACAGGGATTACCTGAACCGAATAAGGATAAGAGCAGCTTTGCCCATAACGTTGCTGATAGACCTGGGCGGTCATGATATGCGCTGCCCCATTGGTGCGATAATAAGCAAGACCTTGTTCAGTAAGAATAATATTAAGCAAATCATTCAGGGAGACGTCCTGGATCGACAACGTAACTTTGCCGGTAAAGGTCTGCGGAACAATAAATGAAATCCCTGTCATCTCGCTGATTTTGTCTAGAGCGCTGTCAATATTTTCATTGGTTAAATCCAGCGAATCAACCTGTTCCCGGATCTGGGTACCCTTTTCTACTCTGGCATTTTCTCCTTTGGTCTTAACGGCATTAATCATCCCGGGATCCGTTATTGTTTTTTCGGCATTGCCTGAAGCGGAATTAACTGCCGATCCGGCTTCCTCAGCAAAACCCACAAGAGAATTATTAAAGAAAAACGCAATTAAGAAAAAAAAGATGATTTTTTTCATGAATACTCCTGACAATATAAGCAGTTTTGTCTTGAATTCCGTCCTATTATAAAGGTTCCTTAAAAAATCCGGTTAACATTTTTTACCCGATCTTCTTTCTCAATTCCTCAATTCTCCGGGATACCTCTTCATTGCCGGGCATGGCCTCATCAATCATTTCAAAAATCGCAAGGGCCTCCCGCAAACGCCCCATCTCCTGCAAAATCTCGGCTTTGGTATATTGATAGATTGTTCGATTCGGAGTGATTTCCAGCGCTTGATTAATCATCTGCAGAGCTTGTTCCAGATTCTCACCCTGCTCAAGATAGTGCCGGGCTAATTCATCATAAGCATCGACATTGCCAGGATCTTCCTGAATGCTGGCTTCCAGCAACTCCACTCTCTGATCAGCAGAAAGTTCGTTCTTTTCTAAAAGATACTCACTAAACGTCGGATGAGAGACGGTTAAAAAAATAACCGGAATAATCACCATGCAAATATTAAAAGTATAATGAAGCACAATTGCAGGTCTGGCCGATCCCGTCCACCATCTGAACCCGGTCAATAGAAACCCCAGCATTGCCACAAGGGCTATTCCCGCCCAATCCCCCCAGTACTGTTCCATATGCAGAAATCCGAAAATACCTGCAACTATCAGGAATGCCCACCAGGCATTCTTTAATTCACTGATCATTTTAAAAAAGAAACCTCTAAAGACGACCTCTTCTATAAAAGGAGCAGCGATAACGGCCGCGCCGAGAAAAAAGCCCACGGCCCATGAAACATCAGTCCAATCCAGGAGTTCAGAAAGGGGCGTGACGGGAGGCCTATAATGATAAACAAAAAAATATGATGCGGTTGCGGCAATGCCTACCCCAGTCAGCATCGGCAAAAATAAATTTATCCATAATGAATGCCTCTTCACCCCAAGCCCCAGCCACTCTCCAAACGTATAAATAGATAATTGGCGCTCAAAACGCTTGATGAGCACGATCATCCAAAGGCCTGACAAAAGTGTCAGAAAAGCGGACACGGCCAGTTCAGAATCCAGGGAAGGGAAAACAGCCGTTACCAGACCCAGGCCAGTAGCAATGAACAAGACCCCCCAGAACCACTTCAGTAAAATTCCGCTGAACGTAAACCTTAAAAAGCGCTTTAACGCGTCCCGTTCACTGTAATAAGAATCCCGGGAAATAATCTGTTCTCTTTTATGCCGATTTACAAGATAAACACCCAAAAAAACAAAAAATAAGAAGTAAACCGGCTTGGGGGGCAGGACCTGGTATTCAGCCAAAATAAATAAGACTATTCCTGTCCAAAAAATAATTCTGTTCAAAAACGGCTGATCAACGTTTACTTGTTTGGATAGAATAAAAATATCAAAATACCAGATCACAAATATGATAAACACTAACAGCATGACAACCCTTTTCGCTAGACAGACTGTTTTAAAAAAATAAAGATCGGGGAAGGTTATCAGGAATGGCGTAATTGGGAGCGGTTGAAATCGTTTTGATATAAGAACCGTCCTCCCGATAAATTTTCATCTCTCGAGATTTTTCGCTCCAAACGCTCTCCAGCCGTCCGTTCTCATAATAAACCCGCCTGACAACAGGCTTACCCAAATAATAAATGGTATCCCGTTGAAGTCTTCCGTTCTTATAAAAAATTTTACGCCGAACGACCTGTCCCTCTTTCCGCCAGGTTATTTCCTGAATCATTTTTGTTGTTCCCGGATAATACGTAATATTTCGTCCATTTTCCGGAGGCCTTTCGGCAAGGACAGGCATCGAGAATAATATTAATATTAAAATTATATTAAAAGCACGTCTTTTCATTATGAACATTATATGTATAAAAATATTAAACCTCAAGCGCAAATCATTAATTGATTTTTTTCAGTCTTCCAAATATTGGTAGTTAAAGTTGCGGGGTAAAAAACTTAAGGGATAAAGGGAAATTTTTTAACTTCTGTTTAAAATATAACATAATTTTTGCTTAAATCAATTCGGCTTCGGCTTTACGAATTGACTCATAAAAAATGTTACCCGTGGAATCCAAACTGCGGATTCGTTGACTCATAATTCATGTTACCCTTTCACTCTACGAAAGGGGTAACACTATGAGTCCAAAAAGCTTGCGCGAATA
>JBFMEN010000051.1:0-44535 GCA_040753435.1 Candidatus Omnitrophota bacterium
GTCTTCAGACGCTTCCCCAATCCGAAAAGCTGTAAACGCTGGTTATATGCTCTATTGAAAGAATTAAACCGGGCTGATTTAGGTTGCACGCTCTATGAAAGTCAGCAGAGTTCTTGACACTATAGAGATTTATTGAAACTTGCCTTTGTCTTTTCTTTCTCTTATAATATTGTCGCGTTGATTGCTGATATCAAGATGCGTTTAAAGTTCAGGGTTGATCGTTTAGCTGTTATTAATGAAAGAGCTAAACTTTAAATCATAAACGTTAAACGGGTCTTATTCAGGCGAAGGGGGGTTATGGCCGATATTCGAGACGAAGAGACAAGTATTCTATTTAAAGCCGTGGTTTTTGATCTTGACGGTGTCATTACGCAAACAGCCCTTGTCCATGCCGCTTCATGGAAAGAGATGTTTGACGAGTACCTGAAAAAACGGCAAGATCGGGACGGCGAACCTTTCAAAGAGTTCACTCACGCCAGCGATTACCTGCCTTATGTAGACGGAAAGCCACGTTATAAAGGTGTTGAAAGTTTTTTGAAATCACGCCATATTTCTCTTCCTTTCGGGGATCCTTCTGATTCCGACGACAAGGAAACCATCTGCGGTTTGGGAAACAGAAAAAACAAAAAGTTTAAAGAGATCCTTGCCAGGGACGGAGTCCAAACCTACAAATCGACAGTACAGCTGATTCAGGAATTAAAGGCGCGCCGGATTCATACCGGAGTGGCATCTTCAAGTAAAAATTGTCTGCCGGTCCTGAAAAAAGCGGGGCTGGACGCGCTTTTTGAAACATGTGTCGACGGGATAGTTTCTGAAAAGCTGGGGTTGAAAGGAAAACCTGATGCGGATATTTTTGTGGCGGCGGCAAAAAACATGGGAGTTCTTCCTGGGGAATCAATCGTGGTGGAAGATGCGGTCTCGGGTGTTCAGGCCGGACGCAGGGGAGGTTTCGGTCTTGTGATCGGAATTGCGAGGGAAAACAATGAGAGCTCTTTGACTGAAAACGGGGCGGATGTCGTGATTACCGACTTTGAAGGAGTGGACGTTACAAGGCTTGAGGAATGGTTTTTAAAGAAAAATTCGCAGAGGATTAAGGATTATGGATCAAAGGGGTGAGGCCGTTAATGCTTGCCCTGCAGTCCTTAATCCTGACAGAGAGGTTTTAGATGCTCCCCGTCAGTTTTTTTAATCATATGGAAGAAATCAAAAATTTATTTCAAGACAGGGAGCCGATCCTTTTTCTTGATTATGACGGAACGCTTACGCCGATCGTCGCCACTCCCGATATGGCCGTGATTTCCGACGAGATGAGGGAACAGGTATCATCCCTGTCTAAAAACAGGATCGTTTCGATCGTGAGCGGCCGGTCGGTCGATGATGTCCGCAACAAGGTCGGGATTGGCGGAATTTTTTATGCCGGGAGCCACGGGTTCGAAATTTTAAGTCCGCGGGGAGAAGTGACGGTGAATGCGCAGGCCGAACAAATAAGGAAGACCATAGACGAAATTTGGGAGAAGCTCGCAATCAGGGTGGGGCATATTAACGGGGCCTTGATTGAAAACGTCAAGTATTCGGTATCTTGCCATTATCGCCTCGTCGCAGATGAAGATTTCAGCGAGTTTCAAAAGATCGTTGACGAAACGCTGTCGGAATATCCCCGGATGATGAAGTGTTCGGGGAAAAAAGTTTTTGAGCTTCGGCCGAAGATTGACTGGGGCAAGGGCAAGGCTGTCGAGTGGATCCTGGACTATCTTCAGTTTGACCCGGATTTTCAATATCCTGTGTATATTGGCGACGACACGACTGATGAGGACGCGTTCATGGTTTTGCAGAATAAAGGACCGGGCGTTCTTGTTGCAGATCCTGTTCGCGAATCTGCCGCGCGATATGTTGTTCATGATGTCGAAGATGTGAAAAAGGTGCTGGAATTTTTCTGTTCAATAATCTGAGTTTTAAATGTGACGACGGTGCACGATGAATCCCTGGAAATTAAAATATGATCGTTTTGATCCGGAGAAAGAGAATCTGCGTGAGGCGTTATGCACGCTCGGGAATGGCTATGTCGGGGTGAGAGGGGCTGTTCCGGAAACCGCTGCCACCAGAGTCCATTATCCGGGCACATATGTTGCCGGAGTTTATAACAAACTTGTGACTCCGATTGCAGGGCGGAATGTCGTCAATGAAGATTTTGTCAATTGCCCGAACTGGCTCATGTTCAATTACCGTATCGATAACGGCCCGTGGTTTAACAGGCTTAAGGTTAAAATTCTTTCGTGGAAAATGGAGCTCGATATGCATAACGGGATCCTTTCCAGGAGGCTCAGGTGGGAAGACGGCGACGGCAGGATCACGCTTGTTGAAAATCAGCGCATTGTCAGCATGGCGGACCCGCATGTCTGCGCCATGCGTTTTTCAATAACGCCTGAAAATTACGACGGAGAAATCACCATGAGGTCCGGACTTGACGGCATGGTCATTAATTCCGGAGTCGAACGCTACCGGCAGCTGAATTCCAAACACCTCCAGCCTTTTAAACACGGGGAGTTCGGTAAAGAAGGTTTGTTTTTGACCATGCAGACCAATCAATCGAAAATAGAAATTTCTGAAGCGCAGCGGACGCTCGTATATGACGGAACCCGGCAGATTTATCCGGAATTGCACACCTTTCTTCACGGGCGGGAACGGTTGATGCATGAGTTTACGGTTCCGGTCAAACGCCAGAACAAGTATGTCGTTGAGAAAGTGGTCAGTATTTATACTTCGCGCGACCATGGCGTCGCGGATCCCACTGTCGCCGCCAAGGAAAAAGTGTCCGGCATCGCCGGTTTTAATATGGTCTATTCGCCTCATCAGGCGAAGTGGCTGGAATTGTGGAGTGTTTTTGATATCCGCGTAGAAAAAGATCTTTTCGTTCAAACGTTTCTTCGCGTGCACATGTTTCATTTGTTGCAAGCGTCGTCGACCTATAATGAAGATATCGATGCGGGACTTCCGGCAAGAGGCCTTCACGGCGAAGCCTATCGGGGGCATATTTTCTGGGATGAGATGTTTTCGTTCGCTTTCTATAACCTGCATGCTCCGGAAACGACCAGGGCCCTGTTAATGTATCGTTACCGGCGGCTGGATGCGGCCAAGGAAAACGCGCGGCAAAGCGGATATCAGGGCGCGATGTATCCATGGCAGAGCGCAAGCACGGGGGAAGAAGCGACCCAGGTCATTCATCTAAATCCCATGTCTGGAACATGGGGGCCGGATTACAGTTTTTTGCAGCGCCATGTTTCCCTGGCTATCGGCTACAATGTATGGACCTATTATTTCAGCTCCGGCGATCGCGATTTTCTGGACCGGTATGGAATGGAAATGATGCTGGAAATTTCCAAGTTTTGGTCGAGCATTTCCCAATACAACAAAAAACGCAAGCGTTACGAGATTAACGGAGTTATGGGTCCGGATGAATTTCATGAAAAGTACCCCGGAGCCGGCAAGGGCGGGTTAAACAACAATGCCTATACCAACGTTATGGTTGTATGGCTGCTGGACAAAACGATGGAACTTCTTAAGACATTCAGCGAAGAGAAGCGGCAGGCGATTTTATTTAAAACCCGGATTAACGGGAAAGAGCTGGCCCGTTGGGAAGATCTGACAAAAAAAATGTTTATCCCGATGGATGAAAGCGGACTTATCCATCAGTTTGAAGGGTATATGGATCTCCAGGAGCTTGACTGGGACACTTACCGGAAAAAGTACGAGGATATCGCCCGGATGGACCGCATCCTTAAAGCCGAGGGGCTTTCCCCCGACAGTTTTCAAGTCACAAAACAGGCGGATACGCTGATGTTATTCTATCTTTTAAATCATGACGAGTTAAAAAGAGTTTTTACGATGCTGGCCTATCCTTTTCATGACAACATGTTAAAAATCAATTTTGATTACTATATTCAAAGAACATCACACGGCTCAACCCTGTCCAAGGTAGTGCACGCCTATTTGGCCCAATGCTTGAGATATGAAGATCAGGCAAAAGCTTTTTTTCATGAAGCATTGGAAAGCGACGTCTGTGACATTCAGGGCGGGACAACACAGGAAGGGATTCACGTCGGAGTTATGGCTGGAACCATCGAATTGATGCTTAGAAGTTACGCCGGTTTGTCTATCCTCGAAGACCGTGTTTCTCTGAATCCGCAACTTCCTTCTGAATGGGACCGGCTTCAGTTCAAGATCAGATACAAGAATGTTTGGTTCAGTATCATGATTACCCATCACGCAGTCAATGTTAATGCGGCTCCGTTGAAAGATTTTTCGTTGCAATGCGCCGCAAAAATTCCTTTTGAAGTCAACCACACGCCTGTTTTTTTAACCCCCGGGAAAAATGCTGTTTTTAGTTTATAAAATGGCGGCCGCGGTGTATTTTATAAGTAACACGGCAAGGAAAAAAAGCCTCAAAAAATATAAAGTTTTAACTTTAAAGACAGAAATTTTATGAAAAAAATTAAAAGCGTTTATATTTCTTCGATTTATCAAAATGCAGGAAAAACAACAATCTCTCTCGGTCTTTATCAAATTTTTCGAGAGAGGAAGCTGAAGCCTGTCTTTTTGAAACCTGTGGGACAGCAAACGGTTGACATTGACGGGTTGGATATCGACAAGGATTCGTATTTGCTGGCCTCTGTTTATCGATGCAAAAGCGTCAAGGAAATGAGTCCGGTGACCATCGGGCGCGGGTATACTGAAAAATATATTATTTCTCCGAATCCCCAGGAATTGCATCAAAAAATCCTTCAGGCGCACGAAAAGCTGAAGCTCCGGCGTGATTCTATTATTATCGAAGGCACCGGTCATGCCGGGGTGGGTTCTGTTGTTGACGTCTCGAATGCCGATGTCGCCCGGCTTCTTGAATCAAAAGTCATCATCGTTTCAGAAGGCGGTATCGGAAAGTGTATTGATGAGGTCATGCTGAACAAGGCCCTTTTTGATATTAAAGGGGTGGAGGTTTTAGGCGTGATTGTGAACAAGGTTCTTCCGGAAAAATATGAAAGAATCAAGGGGGTATTGACCCTTGGGTTTAAACAGAAGGGCTTGAAGCTTCTGGGGTGCATCCCAAAGGACCCTTTACTAAGCGATCCGACGGTTGAACAGGTGCAGCAGAAAATGAAACTACAGCTCCTTTCCGGCAAAAGAAGTAATATGCACAAGCGGGTTTGCAATACCATCGTTGCGGCGATGGAGCCTTCCAATATGGTCGAACACATTACAGACGGGACGCTGGTGCTCGCAAGCGGGGATCGCGTGGACAATATTATGATTGCCGTGACCTCGCACTTGATTGTCCAGAGCCGCCGGAAGAAAGTCATCGGGATTATTTTGACGGGCGGACTAACTCCCGACGAAAAAATCCTCCGGTTGTTACGGCGAAGCGGTATCCCGGTTATGGTGACATCGGAAGAAACTTATAAAGTCGCGGGAAAGATCGACAATCTTGTCTGCAAGATTCAACGGTCGGATATCGAGAAAATCCAGGAAGCGCGCTCTCTGGTTAAAAAATATGTGGACGTGGAAGAAATTCTTAAAAACCTTTAAACAGGCAATTTGCAGTCAGCTGCAGTTGCATTGATCATTCTTCTAGAATGCCGCGTCAACCAGTTTATATCATTGATGCTGTCCGGACCCCCATGGGACGGGCCTGCGGGAAAATGAAATTATTTTCCGTCGACGGCCTTGCCTGCTCAGTTTTTAAAGCCCTGATTCAAAGGAATCCTGAGGTGAAGTCCGCTGTGGATGGAGTTGTGCTCGGTACTGCGGTTTCTGCCGGAGCCGGCCAGAATTTTGTTCGCAAGGCCATGATTGATGCGGGATTACCGGAGAAAATTCCCGGATATACAACAGGATGCGCCTGCGCTTCCGGATTACAGGCCGTGATCAATGCTTGCCAGGCTATCCTTTCAGGTGATGCCGGCCTCGTAATCGCTGCCTCAGCGGAGAGCGTTTCCAACATGCCAGAACTTGTATTTAAAAGAAATCATGACATAAAGAAAATTCGCCGATTGACTGAAAGTTTGATGCATGACGGCCTCTGGTGTTCCATATCGGAACGATGGATGGGGCTTTTGTGCGAAGACATGGCCAGGAAGGAAAAGATTTCCAGAAAAGACCAGGATGATTATGCTTTCGCCGGTTATCAGCGCGCTGTGGAGGCTCAAAAAAAAGGATTCTTTGCGGATGAAATTATCCCGGTAACGCTTGCTGAAAACAAGTTTTTGCATGAGGATGAAACGATCAGGAAAAATATCAAGAGGGAAATTTTTGACAGCTTTGAGAGCGCTTTCGAACTCAAGGGAACAATAACGGCCGGGAATTCTTCTGCTCCCTGCGATGGGGCTTGCGGGCTTGTTCTGGCGGGGGAAAATCTGGTCAGAGAGAACCAACTTCATCCGCTTGCCCGGGTAGTCGGTTACGCTTCGATTGCAGGCAGCGCGCGCGATGTCTTTTATCTGGCAGGTCATGCCGTTAAAGAAGCTGTCAAAAAAGCGGGCATTTCTTTGCAAAATGTCGGTTTGTTTGAAGCAAGCGAAGCTTTTGCCGCCCAGATGATTTTTATCAGGAAAGAACTGGGAGTCTCTGAGCATAAATTCAATATTTATGGGGGAGATCTTGTTTTGGGACATCCGTTAGGGGTGGCGGGAGGACGTGTTCTGGTCACGCTAATTCATTCCTTAAAAAGACGAAAGGAACGTTACGGGGTTGCCTGTGTTTGTTATGGTGGAGGAGGAGCGATTGCGGCAGTTTTAGAGAATGTTAATAATTCTTTTTAATATTATTTGCTAAATCGGATATACTTATTCTATAGCGATGCGAAAGATTTTAATATAATAAGGGGGCTTATATGAGAAACCTCTTTAAGAAAAGATTCATATCCGGACAATCCATTCTGGAATACTGCGCGATCGCGACGATTATCATAGTGGGAATTTTGGCGATGGGCCCGTATGTTGTCCGATCCGTTAATTCCTATTTCAAGAGCGCGGAGGAACAGGCGCAGGATTCTTTCCGGGAACGGATTGAACATGCTCCGTTAACTGCCGCTGAAGATGTCATGTACCTTGGGCCGGATTGTGTTTGCGCTTTTGGCGGGTATGATTCTTGCGGGGACGGAATTGAATGTGCGCGTAATCAGCGGATGGGTGACACGGATTGTAATTTTCCGTACTGTGAGAAAGAACTCGTAAAATATTATCCAACAGGCCTGTATCAGTGCGACGACGAGCTTGACCCGCTTCAAACATGGGAGGAATGCAAGGTGGTGGAGGGAGAGTATCCGATCGGCGAAACAGGGTTTGTAATTTGGCAAAGCAATGGCTGCGGGTATAAGTGCTGCTTTGACGCTGAACTGGCTGTGCCTCCTGAGTGCGGGGCTGACGGGACCGCGCTTGACGGCATGATCAAGAAACTTAAAAAATGCGGGCCGTTTCTGGTATCGCAGTATTTTTGGGAAACGGATGTCACCTGCTCGAACCAGTGCGGGCCAAAGGATGCGCTGGCTTCATGGTGCAGCGCCACTACTTATAATTACGATGTTCCGTCTAACAATATGATTGTTCATGTTGTTGACGGGGGCTGTCTGACCGCTGCCGCCGCCTGCGATCCTGCTACCCAGGATTGTCCGGACGATGCCTGGACCTGCATGGCTGAATGTCCGGCATCATTTTGCACAGATTCTTTCGGATGTTTTTGTCCGGCAGACTGGAAGGAAGTGCCTTTAGCTGGAGCGTGTCCTCAAGGATTTGTTGCCCAGATTGGCGTTGCTTGTCCGAATGGATATACGACATATGATTTCAGCGATCAGAGTACGATTCCCTGTTCTTAATCGGAGGAATCGGGAGAGATTATAAACGAAGGAGGAGAAATGAGAAAAAATCTTTTTGTTGTCATCCTTGTTTCTTTCATTGTGAATCTGGCGTTTTTTTCAGGCATTTTTTATTTTTCAGCCAGGAATGATGCCGCCGCGCAAGTTGTCTGCGTTCCTTCAACTACTTCCGGCACAGTTGTCGGCGGAGGTTCGGAGACCATAGCGGGAGGAATAACTTCATGCAACAACTCCTGGCTGGATGCAACTTGTACCAATGTAGTCAATTGCCCCGTCGGGTCGAATAAATTTCTTTCCGGATCGTTTACAACAGCGCTTTCGACAGTAAATTATTATATTTGCGTTAGTTTTTAATAAACAAAAAAATTTTTGTGTCTTATGGCTGGCTTGCTTTTTCAGCCCCGGCTGCGTTTAATATAAAGCATACGGGACTGGATAAAAGAGAACGGGATGCGGGATTCGATGAAGGAAGCAGAAAAGATTCTCGAGAAATTGATTTTAAAGATTGAAGGCCTCGCGAAGGCCGTGTGGAGCCTGGAACCCGAGGCTCTTTTCCTCCTTTTTAAAAGAATTGTTCTCAACGGATTGGCCGTGGGCGCGTTCATTTTTTTTGTTTTTGCCGTCGCCCAGGTAATTTTTTCGCCCATTAAAGGGACCCTTCCTGGTATAAAAAAAGAAGCCCGTCGTCTATGGAAGGAAATGGCCTGTGCCCCCAACTCGGCGCTTAATCATATTGTTAAACCGGACGCGGATTTCTGCCGCAACAAATGCGGGGAAAAAGATCCTGCGGCGGAATGGTGCAACGCTTCGGGTAACGCCGGCGTTCCTGTTGATGGAATGATCTCCTATGTCGCTGAAGGGGGTTGTGCGGTCGCTGCAGCCGGATGTTATGAAGAAAAGTGCAGGGATGAGTCGCTTGCCTGCGTGGCGGAGTGCCCGCCGCACCCCCGTCGCGTTATAACAAAAGACGGATGTGAATGCGAAGGAAACTGGACCCCTTACGGCAAGGAATGCGTCTGTCGCGATCCCTATATTATCAAGGACGGAGAATGCATTTCGATTCATGATCGGGAGTGCGACAACAATATTCAGGAAACCCAATCTGTTTTTGAATGTCATGCCCCTCTTCAGGAAGTAAGAGTTTTTTGGAGGGGAACGCCGATTCTTGAGTGCCAGGGATATTGTTATTCCCTGTTCTGTGTTTCCAACGACAGCGTTCCTGTCGGTGATTTTAGATATTTCCGCGGAAAATTTTATGATATCATTCCTGCAGAAAAGGGAGGTTTTAAATCCTATGTTCCTTCCATGGGCGGATATTACGGGGTGTGCCGCGCGCCTTTATAAAAACAGGAGGCGGCGGAGCCCCCAGACCGGCATTTGAAAAAAAGAGGATGAAGTGCCGTTCCTCTGATTTTGTAATTTTATGTGGTAGAATAGCATGTTTTTAAAAGGACAAACGCGGGAGCTTTACCTTGAAAGTCAATAAAACATTAAAAATATCGTCGGAACAGGAACTCACTGTTTTGCGGAAGATTGTCGAGCTGGCTTCAGCGGAACTGGACCTGTCGAAAACCCTGAAAGAAGTGGTCAGGGTTGTTAATGAATTTACCGGGGCAGATTCTGTTTTCGTTTATTTGTACAGTAAACCTAAAAAAGAGCTGACCCTGATGGCGTCAAAAACGCCTCACCGGAACGAACTTGGCAATATAAAGATTAAGATCGGCGAGGGTATCACCGGATGGGTCGCGGAGCAGAATAAACCTGTCGCGATTACCCGGAACGCCAGTCGCGATAAACGTTTTAAAGGATTTGATGTCCTTCCGGAAGACCGGTACGAGGCCTTTCTTTCCGCCCCCATTGTTTATAAAGGAAAGGTCAGCGGGGTTATTAATGTTCAGCATAAAAAACCCCACCAATATGCCCCTGAAACGGTGAACCTGATTAATATGATCGCCATGCAAGTCGGCGGCATTATAGAACATGCCTTGCTTTTCGAAGAAATAAAAACCAAGGCAAATCAGTTTGACAGCCTGGTCAAGGTCAGTCAAAGCATTACTTCCGAAGCTTATCTCGATGAAATTCTCAATCTTATTGTTTTGGTCACTGCCGAAATGTTAAACTCCAAAATATGTTCGATTCTGTTAATTGAAGGGAAAAAGGGGGATGAGCTGGCTATCAGGGCCACCCAGAGTTTGAGCGATGAATACAAGCTTAAACCGAATTTAAAAATCAGGGAAAGCCTTTTGGGGAATGTTATCCTTACGCGCAAACCATTCGCTATTGATGACGTCAGAAGCGATCCCCGTTATGTTTATAGGGACCTGGCCATTAAAGAGAATTTGACGTCGATGCTGGCAGTTCCGATGATTGTCAAGAGCAAGGCGATCGGGGTGGTCAATGTATACACTAAAGAGCCGCATTACTTCACTGATGAAGAGATCAGCGTGCTTCAGATGATAGCGAATCAGGCCGCTGTGGCTGTCGAAAACACAAATCTTGTCGCTGAAGCCATGAATGCCAGGGAGGCGCTGGAGACCAGGAAACTTATCGAACGCGCTAAAGGTGTTTTGATGAAAATGCACAATCTGGATGAGGACACGGCGTATAAAATGATTCATAAAAAGAGCATGGACAGCTGCCGGTCCATGAAAGACATAGCCGAGTCGATTATTCTGTTCGAAGAACTCGGCAGGTAGGCAGTCGCAGTCAGGAGCGAGAAGCGAAGCAGATCTTGATTTCTCGCCGATAGATACGCCCCCTTTTCCAAAGGTTACAATGCCGGTTACAAAGATTTGCTTGACAGCGCCAGAGAAATGATTTATTTTAAGGTCAGCCAGTGAAGGCTGAAGCAGGATAATGGAGTCCGGAATGACGATAGAAGTCAGGCCGGATTTTTTATTTGGAATAAGGACACCGATGCCCTCGTCCCGTTTTTAAAAGTACGGACGGGGGTTTTTTATTGACCGGATTTTTAAAATTTTCCTCGAAAGAAAAGAATCTTTCCGGGAGAGGCATTGATGCTCCATGAGTCCGCAGACATGGTGAACGTTTGCGTGATTCATGGAGTTTTTTTGTATAAGGTCTTGTGATTTTTTATTAACAACAAAACGAAAGGAAGAAAACAATGAAAAGCTCAATGCGGGCCATGATTATAACTGCGGTTGTAATGCTCGGAGGAACGGGAGGCCAGGGGCAGGCCGCCACAATCGCCGATTATTTTTCTGAAAAAGGCATCCCGATAGAGGTTTCGGCGGGCACGGATTATTACAGTAAGTATGTCTGGAGAGGCATGTTGCTGGATGATGACTCGGTGTTGCAACCCGGAGTTAAAGTATCCGTAGGAAATGTAACAGCCGGTTTCTGGGGAAGCTGGGACCTGGAGTCTGAAGACAGCCGAAGTTCGGACGAAGTGGACGGATACATTGATTACAGTTTTGATCTGGGGTTTTTGAGCCCTGATTATGAAAAGCTCGGCATGTCTGTCGGGCATACCTGGTATACGTTTCCCGAAACCGATTTTAACGCCCAGGAATATTATCTGGGGTTCTCCCTGGACATGTTTTTGTCGCCGTCTCTGACCTGGTACCATGATTATAGTGATGAAGCGACCGGTGGAGCGGACGGAGATTATTTGATCGCAGCTGTCAAACACAGCATCCCTTTATCAGAAAAGTACGGGATCAGTCTGGATATCGGCCAGGAGGCCGGATATAACGATGCTTATTTTATCAGGGGGGAAGGCGGTTATTCCTTGACAAAAGCGGGAGTCAGCGTTCCTTTATCGGACAATGCTACCATATCGGTCAACGCCGGTTACAGCATTCCCTTGGGTGATCTTGAAGCTGACGATGATGGAAATTATGATGATGAATTTTACTATGGGGCGGGCATGGCGTTTGCGTTTTAAAGATGCTGGAGCGGGCAATTTTGCCGTTTCGTTTTATGGTTTGCAGAATTATACCGGAGAATGCCTGGATTCCCAGGTCGTCGGGCTGATCATTATTCGGTTCGACGGCCCGGGAAGACAGGCGCATATCCTTTGAGATAAATCTGCGCCTGTCAAGAATCATGAACTGCCAGCATCAACACGCCGCTGGTCCGGCCGGAGCATTTTTGATTTCATCTTGACATGAAAAATCGATGGATGTATATTACAAACATTCCGAAGGCATTGGCGTCTCGGGTATCCTTTAGTTAAGGTTGACAGTGCTGTCATCAAACTAATAGAGACTGCATTTATACCCCTTAAAAATCAAAAGGTTTTGGAGGGGTTTTTTGTTTTTAGGAAAAGGACACCTGCTTCATGAACAAAATCATCGAAAAATTTCAACTGTCTGAGGATGTTTTCAAGATTAAAGTCAAGGCTTCTTTAATTGCCGAAGAATGTCTTCCGGGACAGTTCATTCTTTTGCAGGTACGCGAGAATGGGGAGAGGATTCCGCTCACGATCGCCGACTCCGACAAGAAGCAAGGCACGATTAATCTGATTTTTCAGGCCGTCGGGAAAACAACCCATTTGCTGGCCGAACTTGAGGTCGGGGAAGAGATTTTAAATCTCGTCGGCCCTTTGGGGAGACCAACGCATATCGTAAAGACCGGGACGGTCGTTTGCGTTGCGGGAGGGATTGGCGCTGCGCCACTGTATCCCATTGCAAAAGCAATGAAGGCCGCAGGCAACCGGATTGTTGTTATTATCGGTGCGCGAAACAAAGGTCTTATGATTCTTGAGAAGGAAATGGGGGAGCTTGCCGACGAAATGATAGTCTGCACCGATGACGGATCTCACGGAAGAAAGGCAGTGGTTACAGTTCCTCTGAAAGAAATTTGCGAATCAATCCATCCCCCGGATCTGGTCATTGCCATCGGGCCGCCCGTTATGATGAAATTTTGCGCTGAAACAACCCGTCCTTTCCATGTTCCGACCATTGTTTCATTGAATACAATCATGATTGATGGAACAGGAATGTGCGGAGGATGCCGGGTGACGGTTGGCGGGAAAACAAAATTCGTTTGTGTTGACGGGCCGGAGTTCGACGGACATCAGGTGGATTTTGATAATATGATGCAGCGTTTGAAATCATATAAGAAGCATGAAGATGTTGCGCACGAACAGTGCCATCTTGAAATAGCGGCTGCCAAGAAGGCATCTGCAGGCCGATAATTTTTACGAAAAGCATATGACTAAAGAATTGAACCCCTCTGCACTAACACCAAAAGAACGTATGGCCATTCCTCCCCAGGCAATGCCTTCGCAGGATCCTGACGCGCGAAGGAAGAATATGGAAGAGGTCGCGCTGGGATATACGGCCGAGCAGGCCCGGCTTGAAGCGATGCGCTGCCTTCAATGCAAGAATGCCCCGTGTATTACCGGATGTCCTGTTCAGATTGAAATTCCTGTGTTTATTAAAGCGATTGCCGAAGGCGATTTCAAAAAAGCCATTGAGATTGTTAAGAAAAACAGTCTTTTGCCAGCGGTCTGCGGCCGGGTTTGTCCGCAGGAAGTTCAGTGCCAGGCCCCATGCACGGTCGGGAAGGCGTTAAAGGATGTTAATAAGGCGGTGGCCATTGGCAGACTGGAGCGTTTTGTCGCGGACTGGGAAAGGAGCCAGGGGAAACCCGCACTGCCTGAAATCCGGCAAGAGACCGGCAAGAAAGTCGCGATTATTGGTAGCGGCCCGGCGAGCATCACGGTCGCGGCCGATGTCCGAAGGGCCGGACATGCGGTAACGATGTTTGAGGCTTTCCATAAGACCGGCGGTGTCATGATGTACGGAATCCCTGAATTCCGTTTGCCAAAAAAAATTGTTCAGCTGGAAATCGATACGCTTAGGGACATGGGAGTCGAGATCAAGACGAATTTTGTGATTGGGCGTACGCGAAAGCTGACGGATCTCATGGCAAAAGACGGCTTCGATGCCATCTTTATCGGAACAGGCGCGGGGTTGCCGAAGTTTATGAATATCGAAGGCGAAAATCTCGTAGGGGTTTTTTCGGCCAATGAATATCTGACGCGTTCCAATTTGATGCGGGCGTATGATTTCGGAAATGCGGATACGCCGATTTTCCGATCCCGAAAGGTCGCCGTGCTTGGGGGAGGAAACGTGGCCATGGATGCCGCGCGCACAGCCGTCCGCCTGGGCGCCCAGGAAGTCCATTTGATTTACCGGCGGACTGAAGTGGAGATGCCTGCGAGGGTGGAGGAAGTCCATCATGCCAGGGAAGAAGGAGTCGTTTTTCATCTTCTTCAAAATGCAAAACGAATCCTGGGAGACGAAAACGGCTGTGTTACAGGCATAGAGTGCCTGCGTTATGAACTGGGAGCGCCGGATGATTCAGGGAGACGGCGTCCGGTTGAAATCAAGGGAAGTGAATTTACGATTGATGTCGACACGGTTATCGTTGCTATAGGCAACGATTCGAATCCTTTGATTAAACAGACGACTCCGGATCTCGAAACGAATAAATGGGGCAATATCATCGTCGATGAAAACTGCAAAACTTCTTTTGAGGGGGTTTATGCGGGAGGAGATATTGTCCTGGGTGCGGCCACGGTCATTTTGGCGATGGGGCAGGGCAGGATCGCCGCCCGGGCCATTAATGAGTATTTGGCTAAAAGAAGCAGGCTGGTTTTGTGATACTTTGTGGAAAATTTTTTAACAGGGGGGGGACCATGAGTAAAAATAAGTACATCGAAAGGGTTTTGGAAACAGTCAAACAGCGCAACGCGGGTGAAGTTGAATTCCATCAGGCGGTGACAGAAGTTTTGGAATGTCTGGCGCCGGTTTTGGAAAGGAACAAAAAATATGAAGACGCCTGCATTCTCGAAAGGATTGTGGAGCCGGAGCGTCAGATTGTTTTCCGCGTCCCATGGGTGGATGACAAGGGCAATGTTCAGGTGAACCGCGGATTCCGTGTTGAATTTAACAGCGCGATCGGTCCGTATAAGGGAGGCCTGCGTTTTCATCCCACGGTAAATCTCAGTATTTTAAAATTTCTTGGTTTCGAGCAAGTTTTCAAAAACAGTTTGACCACGCTTCCTATGGGCGGCGGAAAAGGCGGCTCCGATTTTGATCCCAAAGGAAAGTCCGATAATGAAGTCATGCGTTTTTGTCAGTCGTTTATGACCGAGCTTCAGAGGCACATTGGTCCCGATACGGACGTTCCCGCCGGGGATATCGGAGTGGGAGGCCGTGAGATCGGATATTTATTCGGTCAGTACAAGAGACTCCGGAATGAGTTTACCGGCGTCTTGACAGGCAAGGGATTGAAGTGGGGAGGTTCGCTGATTCGTCCGGAGGCGACAGGTTACGGCGCGACATATTTCGCTCAAGAAATGCTCCAGACTCGCGGCGATAGCCTTAAAGGCAAGACAGTTGTTGTTTCCGGTTCAGGTAATGTGGCCCAATATACGGTTGAAAAGATCAATCAACTGGGCGGCAAGGTTGTGACGTTGTCCGATTCAAACGGAACGATTTATGACAAAGACGGGATCAATGAAGAAAAACTCGCCTTTGCCATGGAATTGAAAAACATTAAGCGCGGGCGTATCAAAGAGTATGCTGATAAATATAAATGCCAGTATCTGGCGAATGAAAAGCCCTGGGGCATCAAGTGTGACTGTGCATTCCCGAGCGCCACACAAAATGAGATCAGCGGCAAGGATGCCAAGATGCTTCTGGATAACGGATGTATTCTTGTCAGTGAAGGCGCGAACATGCCCTCTACCCCCGAAGCCGTTGACCTTTATCTTGAAAAGAAAATCCTGTACGGTCCGGGCAAGGCCGCGAACGCCGGCGGCGTAGCGACATCCGGTCTTGAAATGAGCCAGAACTCAATGCGCCTGGCATGGTCAAGGGAAGAGGTGGATGAGAAGCTGCATGGCATCATGATCGCTATTCATAAGCAATGCGTTGATGCTGCCAAAGAGTATGGCTTCACAGGAAATTATGTCATGGGCGCTAACATCGCCGGGTTTGTCAAGGTTGCGGACTCCATGCTGGATCATGGTGTTATTTAATTCACTGCATTAACGCTTTTAAAACGGCTGCTGATATTTTTCGGCAGCCGTTTTCTTTTGCTGGACATGAAAAGAATCGTGAGTATCATAAAAGAGAAAAGGACGGGTTTTATGAAAAGAAAGACAAAAATCATCTGCACATTGGGGCCTGCATCAAGCAGCGAACGAATGATCCATTTGATGGCCAGGGAAGGCATGAGCGTGGCCCGGCTTAATTTCTCTCACGGAACTCATGAATATCACCAGGGACTCATCGATAACATCCGCAAGGTCAATAAAACATTGAAAGAAAAAATTTTGATTATGCAGGACCTTGAAGGTTACCGCATCCGCATCGGCGAGCTCGATGCCCCCGTGACATTAAAAGACGGCGCGACAGTCTGGATCGGAACGGGTGTATCGCGCAAGCGCAAGCGGAATATCCTGAGATTTGATTCTGATTTTGCCCCCGGTGCGATTAAAAAAGGCATGCATATTTTTATTGCCGACGGTTCCATTGATTTATTAGTAACAGATGCCACGGGCGACGCTGTAAGCACAAAGGTATTAAACGGCGGGACAGTCACCTCCAAAAAGAATGTCAATATTCCCGGCCTGAAACTCCATTCGAATATTTTTACTCAGAAAGACCTGCGCGATCTTGAATTCGGCATAGCCAACAAGATTGATTTTGTCGCGCAGTCTTTTGTCCGCAACAAAAGCGACATCGCCCGGATCGTTAACGCGGTTAAAACCAGGCTGCCGAACTGCAAGATTATTGCCAAGATCGAAAGCCTCGAAGCCCTGCGCAACCTTGACTCGATCCTGGATGCTTGCGACGGGATTATTGTTGCCCGTGGAGATTTGGGCGTTTCATTGCCTGTTTATCAGGTTCCAATTTGGCAGAAAAAGATACTGCTGCGCAGCAATCTCAAGAAAAAAATCGACATTACCGCTACCCAGATGCTTGAAAGCATGACTGAACATCCCCGTCCTACGCGCGCGGAAGTTAACGACGTTGCGAATGCCATTATCGATGGTTCAGGATATGTGATGCTTTCCGGTGAGACGGCGGTAGGGAAATTTCCCGATAAGGCCGTGGCCATGATGCGCCAGATTATCGAATATACGGAGAAAGAGATGAAGGCGCCACTGGCGTCACACTGGATTTCTCCGCGCAGATAAAGTGAAAAGCAGCGAGGAAAAAGACCTTGGGTTTTAAAAGACATGAAAACGATTAATGTCAGAACAACCAGCCGGCAGGATGTTGTCGATATTACCGCTGCTGTCCGGAAATATCTTGTCCAGGAGAAGGCCGATTCAGGAATCCTTGTTGTTTATTCTCCTCATACGACTGCCGCCATTACTGTTAATGAAAATGCTGACCCCGATGTCAAAAGAGATATAACTTCATTTCTTAATCACGCGGTTCCATCGGATTTTTCGTTTCGCCACGCTGAAGGCAACTCGGATGCTCATATCAAGGGAAGCCTGACTGGTTTTTCCCAGATTTTTATCGTTGAGAATGGAGAGGTTCAGCTCGGGACATGGCAGGGAATTTTTCTGATGGAATATGACGGGCCGCGCCAGCGGAATGTCTGGCTCAAATTTATCGCCGAAAAAAAGTAGAGACGCAATATTTTGCGTCTCTACAATCGAATCAAAATAAAAGTAAGTCGTTTTTCAGGCTTCTACGATCGCTTCGTTTGGACACACCGACGCACATGCACCGCAGTCAGCGCATTTCGCCGGATCTATAATGTAGATAGGATTTCCTTCGCTGATGGCCTCCACGGGGCATTCAGAAACGCAGACTCCGCAGGCAATGCACTTTTCCGTAATTTTATATGCCATAAAAACTCCTTTCATGAGGTGATTATTTTGTTAACGGCGCGGGAAAAATGACATGGTTCACGCCAATTAAGAAGGTTTTCGTTTTTGTTATTTTAAAAATACCATAATTTAAAAAGAAATCAATGCTTTTATTGCCCGGACGGAGCATGCCCATGTTAATTTATAAAAAAATGGACAACGGGGGAAGCTGTTGCATAATATGAATTGAAAGAATAACAAGGAGCATTATGAACCAAGAGGCTTTTTTCACCGGCATCCCCGGACTGGACGAGATCCTGACCGGCGTCCGGCTGGGGGATAACGTAGTTTTTCAGGTGGGAGCAATAGAAGATTATCTGCGCTTTGTCCGGCCGTTCTGTTTTAACGCTCAAAAAGAAGGACGCCCGTTGATTTATTTCCGTTTTGCTGATCATGATCCGGTTGTTCCTGACGGAGTGCAGCCCCACGTCTATAAACTTCATCCCGAAGAGGGGTTTGAAAATTTCATTTCTGAAATCTTTGACGTGATTGAGAAGTTCGGCAAGGGGGCTTTCTATGTTTTTGATTCGTTGTCTGAACTGGCGGTTGACTGGTACAGCGACCGCATGCTCGGAAGTTTTTTTATGCTGACTTGTCCTTATCTGTACGATTTCGACACGGTGGCTTATTTCGCGCTTTTACGCAATCACCACACTTCTTTTGCGGTTGATGCGATTCAGGACACGGCCCAGGTTGTTATGGACATCTATCATGATAAAGAGCATGTCTATGTTCATCCGTTGAAAGTCGACAAGCGTTATTCGACGACAATGTATATGCTGCACAAGTGGGAGGGGGAAACGTTTATTCCGGTGACGAGGAGCTCGGTCATCTCTGAGATATTGAGCGCCACCCAGCAGACCTGGCTTGATTTTTCAATGCAGCATTTCGATATCTGGAGGCAGAGTTTCCTGCAGGCCCAGAAGTTTATCGACGCCGAGAGAAACGGACCCCAGGATCCCGAAAGAAAGGCTGAATTATTAAACCGCCTGCTCCGAATGGCGGTGACAAGAGAGCCAAGGCTTCTGGCCCTGGTTCAGAAATATTTCGATATCGCGGATGCCGTTGATATCGGGAAACGCATGATCGGAACGGGGCTGGTGGGAGGGAAAACGGCCGGGATGCTTTTGGCGCGTGCGATTTTAAAAAAGAAAGATTCAAAGTGGAACGACAGGCTTGAGCCGCACGACTCCTTTTTTATCGGTGCGGACGTTTTTTACACCTTTTTAATCCGCAACAAATGCTGGTGGATCAGAAGGAAACTTCAGAAAGGAGAAAGGAATCCAGCCCTTTCGCGCGAGGCGCGAGAACGGATTCTCAGGGGTTCTTTTTCAAGGGAGATTGAAGATCAGTTCGCGGAGATGCTGAAATATTTCGGACAGTCGCCGATTATTGTCAGGTCGTCCAGTC
This sequence comes from Candidatus Omnitrophota bacterium, assembly GCA_040753435.1. Lineage (GTDB taxonomy): Bacteria > Omnitrophota > Gorgyraeia > Zapsychrales > JANLHA01 > JAKLFA01. The sequence continues at coordinate 19,140 of JBFMEN010000051.1, forward strand.
TCCTCGAAGATGCTTACGGCAACGCCTTTTCCGGAAAATATGAAAGTGTTTTCTGCGTTAATCAGGGAACTCCTCAAGAACGTTTGATAAAATTTATGGCTGCGGTCCGGGATGTTTACGCGAGCACCTTAAGCGATGAGGCCTTGGCGTACCGGGAACATTGGGGGCTGCTGGATCGCGATGAACAGATGGCCCTTTTAATTCAACGGGTGTCCGGTACCGTTTATCATGACCTTTATTTCCCTCAAATTGCCGGCGTGGGTTTCTCGTTTAATCCTTATGTCTGGAACCACAAGATCGATCCGCAAGCAGGCATGATGCGGCTGGTTTTTGGATTGGGAACGAGGGCGGTCGATCGCATTGACGATGATTATACGAGGATCGTTGCCATGAACGAACCCGGACTCCTTCCGGAGACCGCGGCGGAAGATTTCCGAAAATACGCTCAGCGAAAAGTAGATGTTCTGGATTTAAGGAAAAACTGTCATGCGTCCTGGCTTTTTGAAGATGTTGTCAAGGCCGTGCCGGAGCTCCCGCTCGATATTTTCGCTTCAAAAGACCAGTCCGCCGAAAAGTGGGCCAGGGAACACGGCCGCGAGAACGTATTTTCTTCAATTCTTACCTTTCAGCGGTTATTGTCAGATACCACATTTGTCGATGACATGCGTTCGATGCTTTTTATTCTGCAAGAAGGATATCAACATCCTGTCGACATAGAATTCACGACGAACTTTTTGACTCAGGATGAATATCGGATCAACCTCGTTCAATGTCGTCCGTTTCAGGTCAAAGGAAATCTCTTAAGCGTGGAAGTGCCGAAGTCGGTTTCGAAAGACAAGCAGGTCCTTGAAGCGCACGGGCCGGTCATAGGCAACAGCCTGGCGACGACAATCGACCGTATTATTTATGTCGTCCCCGAGGTTTACGGGCAAATGAATGTCGCTGATCGTTATTCTGTCGCGCGGCTGATCGGGGAGTTGACCCATATTAAGGGAAAATATTATAAGAAAACGATCATGTTGATCGGACCCGGCCGCTGGGCCACAACAACGCCTGCTCTTGGCGTGCCGGTCTCCTTCGCCGAGATCGACAGCGTTTCCGTTTTATGCGAGGTTGCCGCGATGCACGAAGGGCTTATTCCGGAAGTATCGCTGGGCACACATTTTTTTAATGATTTGGTGGAAATGGACATGCTTTATTTCGCGATCCATCCGAAAAAAGAAAATAATTTTCTCAACCATGAATTTTTTAAGGTGATGGAAAATCAATTGGAAAAACTTGTCCCGGAAGCTGCGTCATGGGGCAATGTTCTCAGGGTCATTGACGGAGACAGCGTAAAGAAGGATCTTAAGATTTGTTTGTGTTCCGACGTGCTCAAGCAGAATGTCGTCTGTTATCTCGGACTTCCCTGACGCCCGGATAGAATTCTTTTTCTTGACATTTCGGTATCATGTTGTATACTTCAATCAAACAAAGGCGTTGAAGCTTTTGTAAAGAGAGTTTAAGCAGGACATAGATGTCCCATGAACCAAGAGGTTCTGGGCGGCCCGTAAAGGGTCGGCTCAAGAATCATACGGTTTGTGGGATTTTTTTTTGCCTCTCAGGCAACGGAGCCCTCGGTTTCCTTACTAAAAGGATCACGAAGGAAAGTTGCCGGGGGCTGCTTGTCTCGGGAGTTTCCATACAGAAGGTAAATTTGGAAACCAAGGAGAAAGCATGTTAAACATTTCAATAAAAAAGGTTTTGAAAGCTTTGATACTGCCGGCGCTGGTCATTGTTTTTTTTCCGGCGTTGTCTTTTGCTGCAGATGAGACGGTAACAGTTAATGATGCGATGTTTGTCGCGAACAACTCCTGGATGATGGTATCGACATTCCTTGTCTTTATCATGAATCTGGGTTTTGCCTCGCTGGAAAGCGGATTAACGCGCGCGAAGAACACCACTAATATTTTGTTTAAGAATGTGATTGTTGTCGGTATCGGTATTTTGACTTATATGCTCATTGGATTCAGTTTGATGTATCCGGGCGAATCATGGATTTTTGGAAAATGGCTGGGCTTTACCGGATTCGGCATATCCGCTCCGGAAGGAGCTGCGGGATTAATTGATTATGCCAGCGGGCATTATACGTATTGGACTGATTTTCTGTTTCAGGCCATGTTTGCGGCTACGGCGGCTACGATTGTTTCAGGCGCTGTTGCCGAACGTGTCCATTTAAAAGGATTTATGTGGTTTTCGCTGTTCTTTGTAGGGCTGGTTTATCCTTTTTTGGGTAGCTGGAAATGGGGAGGAGGCTGGCTGAATGATTTAGGGTTTTATGATTTTGCCGGATCAACCCTGGTCCATTCCGTTGGAGGGTGGGGAGCCCTGGCCGGTGTTCTAATCCTTGGTCCCAGAATAGGAAAATATATCGGCGGAAAATCCAAGGCCATACCAGGACACAGCATGCCTCTGGCCACAATAGGAGTATTTATTTTATGGTTGGGGTGGTTCGGATTTAACGGCGGGTCGGTATTGAGCGCTGATCCGGGAGCGGTTTCTTACGTTTTGGTAACTACCAGTATCGCAGCAGCAGCGGGTATGGTGAGCGCGATGCTGGTTTCAGACGCGATACAGCAAAAACCTGATCTTTCAATGGTTTTGAACGGAGTTCTTGCAGGTTTGGTAGGGATTACAGCCGGCGCAGATACCGTTTCCATTTTGTCGGCGGCTGTCATTGGCATAATTGCAGGCATTATTGTTGTTCTGGCAGTTATTTTTATTGATTCAAAATTAAAACTCGATGATCCCGTTGGCGCACTTTCCGTTCATTTGATGTGCGGAATCTGGGGGACTCTGGCTGTGGGGATTTTCAGCACAAACCCCGAACATTCTTTTTGGATCCAGCTCCTGGGAGTTGCTGTTTATGGCGCGGTGACCTTCCCTGTCGCGTTTATACTTTTTTCTATTATAAAAGCGACTTGCGGAATTCGGGTAACTGAAGAAGAAGAGATCAAAGGCCTCGACATTACAGAGCACGGGATGGAAGCGTACGGAGGATTTCAGATTTTTACAACCGAATAATTGAAGAGTCCTGTCCCCCCGAACCCCGGTTCCAAGGGAAAAACCGGGACAGGGGCGCCGGGGAACAAGGGCGCTTTTGAAAGGAGCAATATATGAAATTAATTATCGCCATGATTCAGCCGCACAAGCTTCCTTGTGTAAAAAAGGCTTTATTTAAAGCAGAAGTTCATAAAATGACCGTCACAAATGTTCTTGGCTGCGGTCAGCAAAAGGGGTATAGTGAAACATATCGGGGAGTCGTCCATGAAGTGAATTTGCTTAAAAAAATCCGGCTGGAAATTGCCGTTAACGATGAGTTTGTTAAGCCAACGATCGACGCTATTATAAAAGGGGCGAAGACGGGGACCATCGGTGATGGCAAAATTTTCGTGCTTCCTTTGGAAAGATGCCTTCGCATCCGGACAGAGGAAGAAGGGTCTGAAGCGATCGGATAAAAATAATCAGGGTTAATTGTTTATAAAATGGAAAAGGGGGGGCAAGATGGAGGAGATGGAAGGTAAAAAGATTCCCGATTATTACGGGAAAAATGTTTTCAGCTTGAAAGTAATGCGGAATTATCTTTCGGAGAAAGCATATTCGGATTTAATTAAAACCATTCAAGAGGGCGGTCCGCTGGATCCAAAAATTGCGGATGAAGTTGCCGATGCCATGAAAACATGGGCGATTTCCAAAGGGGCAACGCATTTCACCCATTGGTTTCAGCCTTTGACCGGTTTAACTGCTGAAAAGCATGATTCCTTTATAGTTCCAGACCGGGAAGGCGGAGTCATTATGGAATTCTCCCGCAAAGAGTTGATCCAGGGAGAACCTGACGCATCAAGTTTTCCTTCGGGAGGAATTCGCGCGACCTTTGAAGCCCGTGGATATACAGGCTGGGATCCTTCGAGCCCCGCTTTTATTAAGGAAAGCCCTAATGGAGCTACCTTGTGCATCCCCACATTCTTCATCGGTTATCATGGGGAATCGCTGGATAAAAAAACCCCGCTTCTTCGCTCGATTGAAGCCTTAAATAAACAAGTCTGCCGCCTGGCTAAACTGTTTGGATTTAAGGGGGAAGGCCGCGCATACGCGACCCTGGGAGGAGAGCAGGAATACTTCCTTGTTGACAGGGAATTTTATGAATCGCGGATTGACCTGATGCAGACGGGGAGAACGTTGTTTGGGCGTGAACCGGCCAAACATCAGCAGATGGCCGATCATTATTTCGGCGCCATTAAAAGCCGCGTTATCGCCTTTATGGAAGACCTGGACCAGGAGTTATGGAAGCTGGGGATTCCGGCCAAGACCCGACATAATGAAGTTGCCCCCGGGCAGTATGAAATTGCCCCGGTTTTTGAAAGTTTGAACCTGGCGGTCGACCATAACATGTTGGCCATGGAAGTGATGCAGAAAGTCGCTGAAAAGCACGGCATGGCCTGCCTGCTTCACGAAAAGCCTTTTGCAGGCATCAACGGAAGCGGAAAACATAATAACTGGTCTATCGTAGGCCCTGATGGAAAAAACTGGCTTTCACCTGGCGACAACCCACATGAAAACGCCAAATTCCTGGTGGTCCTTTGCGCGATCATTAAAGCCGTCGATACCTGGGCGCCGATGTTAAGGGCGTCTGTCGCTTCGGCGAGCAATGACCATCGTTTGGGTTCACATGAAGCGCCGCCCGCCATTATTTCAATCTTTTTAGGCGATCAGTTAACCGACATTATCGAGCAGATCGAAAAAGGCAATCCGCAAAGTTGTAAAAAGGGCGGAATCCTGAAGGTCGGTCTGGATTCACTGCCGGAGCTTCCGCGCGATGCGACGGACAGAAACAGAACTTCGCCGTTCGCGTTTACCGGCGCGAAGTTTGAGTTCCGCGCCGCGGGATCTTCCCAGAGTCTGGCTGGCCCGAATCTGATTTTAAATACGATCGTCGCTGACTCACTGGATGAGGTCTGCACGGAGCTTGAAGGCGTCAACAAGAAAGATTTCAACGACGCAGTGCAGCAATTGCTCCAGAAGATCATCAAAAAGCACAAACGCGTGCTTTTTAACGGCGATAATTATAGTGAAGCATGGGTCAAGGAAGCTGAGAAGCGCGGGTTGCCGAATTTAAAAACGACTCCCGAGGCCCTGGCCTTTATGAAGACCAAGGAAGTTGTTGATCTTTTTGAGAAGCATAAAGTGCTGACCAGCGTCGAGACCCTGAGCCGTTATGAAGTTTATATGGAAACGTACAACATAGTCATTGATTATGAAGCGCGTTTGGCATCACACATGGTCAAGACGATGTATCTTCCCGTAGTTGTCGCCTATCAAGCGGAACTGGCGGAATCCATTAAAGCAATAGAATCTGTGGTTAAAGTTAAGGCGGATCAGCAACGAAAAATTCTGGCGCAAATCGTTGAGCTTTCGGAAGCGGCGCTGAGCGCTGTTGACAAACTGGATGCAGCCATCAAGAAAGGGGATGCTGCCAAGACAAAAGTGGCAATCGACAAGGTTCGCCCTTCGATCGATGCCCTTGAGGGATTGGTACCCCAGGATTTCTGGCCAGTGCCGTCGTATGCCGAAATGTTGTTTATGTATTAATTGAGTGACAAGTAACAAGTGATAAGAGAGCGAAAAGGGTAAAGAGAAGCAAAAATGATTAAGGGCGCCTGAAAAAAATTTAAAGAGCGTGAGAAGAGACGAGCGTTTTGATTTTTAAATTCGGTTTTTTATTTTCTTGTTACTAGTTACTTTTAATTTGTAACTGGCTTTGGGGTGTGCCTTATGGTGCACCCCCCTCGGGGCGTCTCCAGCAATGGAACGCCCCTCCTTTTTTCGGCAGGCTGAAAAAAGTTACAATAACACAGGCCGCAAGAATATATGGCGGTAGGATTCAGGCGGGCCTGGTGACGTTGTGGGGGAACAGGGTATGATTTATTATTTAAAACATATCGATATCGAAGGGCCGGGAACTTTGGGGGATTTTTTCGCATCCCGGGGATTTGAGTCACGGACAATAGAATTGTTTAACGGCGATGCTTTGCCTGCGGACTTCATCAATATGAAAGCGGTTGTGATTCTGGGCGGCCCCATGAACGTTGATGAAGAAGACAGGTATCCCTTTTTAAAAGCCGAGCATGTGTTTATTCAGGAATTGATCGCGAGAAAAATTCCGACGGTCGGGTTATGCCTTGGTGCGCAATTGATTGCCAAGGCCGCGGGCGCAAAGGTTTACAAATCACCGGTTAAAGAAATTGGTTTTTTTCCGCTCTCAGTCACTAACGAAGGAAAGCAGGATCCTTTGTTGAAAGGAACAGGGGAAGTTCTCGATTTGTTTGAATGGCATGAAGACACCTTTGATCTGCCGAAAGGAGCACAACTGCTTCTGGAAGGAGCGGGGTGCCGTCATCAGGCTTTTCGTTTAGGCGAAAAAGTTTATGGTTTTCAATGCCATATGGAGATTACGCAAGAAGATGCCTTAGCCTGGGTTGATGGCTATGTTCCGGCCGGGAGCAAAGAACATCAAATTCTAACAAGACAAATAAGGCATGACTTTTTTACAAAAAAAGAAAAACTTTGCCAAATTTCACAAAAAACGTATAATAACTTGCTTAAATTAATAATATAGTTTAAAAGTTCGATTTAAAAAAGTTTCCTCATTACAAATATTCGTATTAATACTCATATTTAAATTAATTTAAAATAATGATTCGAACAGGAATCGCCCAAATTAATACGACCGTCGGAGATTTTAACGGAAACATCGGTAAAATCGGGGACAACATCGCTTTTGCAAAAAAGAACGATGTCGACATCGTCGTATTTCATGAGTTAACGGTGTGCGGTTATCCGCCTGAAGATTTGCTTCATAAAAGGCATTTCATTGAAAACAATTTAAAGGCGTTGAGCTCTTTGAGAAAACAAACCAGGGGGATTACCGCGGTTGTGGGGTTTGTTGACCGTGACAGTGAGGGGAACCTCTATAATGCCGCGGCCGTGTTGAATAACGGCAAGCTGGCCGGTGTCTATCGCAAAGAATGTCTGCCGAATTACGGTGTCTTTGATGAAAAGCGGTATTTTGTTCCGGGGAAAAACAACCCTTTGTTTATGATGGGCAACCTTAAAATCGGCATCAATATTTGTGAAGACCTCTGGCCTGATAATGGAATTTATCAGCGGCAGGCAAAGATGGGCGCAGATCTTTTGATCAATATTTCGAGCTCTCCTTATGATTTGGGAAAATTTGAAAAACGGGAGAAATTACTTGCGAGGCGAGCGAAGGAGACACAGTGTTTCGTTGTTTACGCCAATTTAATCGGCGGTCAGGATGAGATTGTATTTGACGGAGGGAGCTGCGCGTTCAATCCTCATGGACGATGCGTCGCCTTGGCCCGGTTGTTTGAGGAAGATTTTCTGGTTATCGACATTCCAGAGCCGGTTAAAAAGAGACAGGGAAAACAATGCATTGTCCTTGAGCGCACCATTCAGCAACAGGCATTGAGCGTGAATGCCAGGATAACGGCTGTTCCCGAAAAGACGGCTGAAATTTATAAAGCCCTGGTTCTGGGCACGCGCGATTATATTGAAAAAAACGGATTCGAGAAGGTGGTAATTGGCCTGAGCGGGGGAATCGATTCAGCGCTGGTGGCTCAAATTGCCGTGGATGCGTTGGGAAAAGACAGGGTTATCGGCGTGACCATGCCGTCCCAGTTTACAAGCAGCGGGACATATACCGATGCCAGGAAGATCGCTGAAAATTTCGGGATTGAGTGTCTGGAAGTACCTGTGAAACCCATTTTTGATGTGTACTTGCAGAATCTGGAAAAGTATTTTAAAGGGCTTCCCGGAGGCAAAACCGAAGAAAACATCCAGGCAAGAATCCGCGGTAATATTCTGATGGCGCTGTCCAATAAATTTGGCTGGCTTGTTCTGACCACCGGAAATAAAAGCGAAATGGCCGTCGGATATTGCACGCTTTACGGGGATATGTCCGGCGGTTTTGCGGTGATCAAGGATGTTTATAAAACTACTGTTTACGCGCTTGTCCGTTACCGTAACGCCTCCATCGGGAGGAATTTAATTCCTCAAACGGTGATCGACAGGGCGCCTTCAGCGGAATTAAAAGAGAACCAGAGAGACCAGGATTCTTTGCCGCCCTATGATGTGCTGGATCAAATCCTGATTGAGTATGTTGAAAAACATAATTCGTTTTCAGGAATCGTAAAAAAGATTAAAGACGAGGACGTGGTTAAAAAGGTTCTTTGGCTTGTGGATCACAGCGAATACAAGAGGCGGCAGTCGCCTCCGGGAGTCAAGATCACGCCCAGGGCTTTTGGTAAGGACTGGCGTTTTCCGATTACTAATAAATATAAGAACTATTAAAGTGCGGAGTGAAGAGCGTAGGGGCCTAAAGAAAAAACTGAAATTAAAAACGAAAAAATTTATATTTTGGTTTCGCTTGCAAGGGTTCATACCCCGCAGCTTGCTGCGCGGAATGAAGCCTTTTTCAGGATACCTCGAGGCTCGCCTCGAGGAGTTAAGGCAGGCTTCATTTCGGTGTTCTTTGTTCCCGATGTTCTGCGCATGGTTTTTAAAAGGAGTTGTTGATCATGAATCAGTATCCTCCAAAACAAGGATTGTACGATCCGTCAATGGAACACGACAGCTGCGGGGTGGGGTTCGTATGCAATATTAAGGGCAAAAAGTCCCATGATATTGTGCGCGACGGAATTCGTATTCTTGAAAACCTTAATCACCGGGGGGCTGTCGGTTCCGATCCTCTTAGCGGGGACGGCGCTGGCGTGCTGGTTCAGATACCCGATAAATTTTTCCGGAAAGAATGCGAAAAAATAAACATAGATCTGCCGAGTGAGGGGAATTACGGCATCGGCATGATGTTTTTTCCCCGGAATCTTGATTCTCGCAATATTATTCAGGAATGGACCGAACGCATTGTCCGTGAAGAAGGCCAGAGATTTCTGGGCTGGAGGGAGGTTCCAATTGTCCCTGAAAAAATCGGAGCGATCGCCAGATCCGGGATGCCGGTTTTAAGGCAGCTTTTTATCGGAAGGGGAGAAAACACGCCAAGGGAACATTTTGAGCTGAAACTCTACGTAATCCGAAAAAGGCTTTTTAATAAAGTCGAAGCGTCGATTCTGAGGGAGAAGCGTTATTTTTATTTCTGCAGCCTGTCTTCGAAAACAATGGTTTACAAGGGCCAGCTCATGGCTGATCAGGTCAGCACATTTTTTCCTGATTTGGATGATCGGGATTTTGAATCGGCCCTGGCCATGGTTCATTCCCGGTACAGTACGAATACATTTCCTACGTGGGCGCTGGCCCATCCTTTCCGCATGGTAGCCCATAACGGCGAGATCAATACATTGCGGGGAAATTTCAACTGGATGCGCGCACGGGAAAAACATTTTGTTTCCAGTGTTTTCAACGATGAAGAGATTCAGAAAATCCTGCCGATTGTGGTGCCGCATGTCAGTGATTCAGCGACATTTGATAACGCCCTCGAGTTTCTGGTGTTGGCCGGGCGCAGTCTTCCCCACGCCTTGATGATGATGATCCCCGAGGCCTGGAGCGGCGACAAGAACATGGAAAAAGAAAAGCGCGATTTTTATGAATACCATTCTTTTCTGATGGAGCCATGGGACGGTCCGGCGTCGATCGCTTTTACAGACGGAAGATACATCGGGGCGGTCCTTGATCGCAACGGCCTGCGCCCATCCCGCATTACGATAACGAACGACGATACGGTTATCATGGCCTCGGAAACAGGGGTCCTCCCCGTTCCCGTTGAAAATATCAAACTCAAGGAACGTCTGCATCCGGGGAGGATTTTTCTGATCGATACCCTTGAGGGCCGGGTCATTGACGACAAAGAGCTGAAAAAATTTTATGCCTCCCGCAAACCATACGGGGAATGGTTGAACAATAAAAGCGTCGACCTTGATGATCTGCCTGACCCGAAACGGTTCCATACGCCCGAGCTTCAGACTTTGCTGCAACGGCAGAAGGCCTTCGGCTTTACCCTGGAAGATCTGAAAATCGTCCTGCGGCCGCTGATTCTTAACGGGGAGGAAGCGACCGGATCGATGGGCAATGATGCTCCGCTGGCTGTTTTATCACAGAGGCCGCAGCTGTTGTACCATTATTTCCGGCAGCTTTTCGCCCAGGTCACGAACCCCCCGATCGATCCTATTCGTGAGGAAAATGTGATGGGGGAAAATGTTCTGCTGGGGGCAGAGGGAAATCTTTTGGATGAAACCGAAAATCATGCTCGCCGGATCCGTTTGAAGAGACCGATCCTGACCAATCGTGAACTGGAGAAGATCCGTAATTTGCGTATACCGGATTTTAAGTCGCGGACGCTGCCAATGCTTTTTGATGTCTCCAGAACTGAAAAGGGCATGGAAGAGGCGCTGGAAAATCTTTTCGCCGAAGCGGACTGCGCTATTCAGGACGGATGTTCAATTTTGATTTTGTCTGATCGGGGTGTCGATCAAAAAAGAGCGCCGATCCCGGCTTTACTGGCTTGTGCCGGACTGCACCATCATCTGGTACGCCGGCAAACCAGGACAAAGGCGAGCATTATCGTTGAGACGGGTGAGGCCAGGGAGATGCACCATTTCGCTGTTTTGATCGGCTATGGATGCAACGCGATTAATCCTTATCTTGTAGGCGAGATCATTCAGCATCAGCTTGAACAGGGGCTTTTGCCCGAGGGTGTGACCCATGAAATCGCGGTTAAGAATTTTTTAAAAAGCACACGCAAAGGACTTTTCAAGATCATTTCGAAGATGGGAATTTCAACCATTCAGTCTTACTGCGGGGCCCAGATTTTTGAGGCGGTGGGGCTGTCTGAAGCATTTATTGATAAATATTTTACGGCTACCGTATCCAGGATAGGCGGGATCGGTATCAAAGAAGTAGCCCGGGAGGTTTTGGTGCGGCACCGGGAGGCTTATCCCGTCGAGGAGGCCCCGGAACAGAATTTTCTGGACAGCGGCGGTTTTTATCATTGGCGCAAAGATGGCGAGGAACACCAGATCAACCCGTACACGATTGCCAAACTGCACCATGCCGTGCGGACAAATAACCGCCAGGCGTACAGAGAGTTCGCGGAATATCTGAACGATTGGAAAACGAATTTGACGACAATCCGCGGTTTGCTGAAATTTAAAAATAAAAAACCGGTTCCCCTTGAAGAGGTCGAGCCGGTTTCTGAGATCGTGAAACGATTCGCGACGGGAGCCATGTCCTATGGATCGATTTCAAAAGAGGCCCATGAGTGTATGGCCATCGCCATGAACCGTCTTGGAGGTTTTTCAAACACCGGCGAAGGCGGAGAAGATCCCGGACGTTTTGAACCCGACCCTAATGGAGACTGGCGAAGAAGCCGCATCAAACAGGTTGCGCAGGGACGTTTTGGCGTCAGCATTGAATACCTGGTAAACGCGGACCAAATGCAGATAAAGATGGCGCAAGGCGCGAAGCCCGGTGAAGGCGGACAACTCCCGGGGCACAAGGTGAGTGCTGAGATCGCATCGACGAGATTAACCACACCCGGAGTAGGTCTGATTTCCCCGCCGCCGCACCATGACATTTATTCTATTGAAGATTTGGCGCAGTTGATTCACGATCTCAAGAACGCGAATAAAGAGGCGGACGTCAGCGTGAAACTGGTTTCGGAAGTCGGCGTCGGAACTGTCGCGGCCGGTGTGGCCAAGGGAAAAGCCGACCATCTGGTGATTAGCGGAAGCGAGGGAGGGACGGGGGCTTCGCCGCAAACATCCATCAAGTACGCCGGACTTCCCATGGAACTGGGTCTGGCCGAGACCCAGCAGGTTCTGGTGATGAATGATTTGCGTGGACGCATCCGTATCCAGGCCGACGGTTTAATCCGGACCGGACGAGATGTCGTCATTGCCGCTATGCTGGGCGCTGATGAGTTCGGTTTTGCGACGATCGCTCTCGTCGCAATGGGCTGTATGATGCTGAGGAAATGTCATTTAAACGCCTGTTCGGTCGGGATCGCCACCCAGGACCCGGAATTGCGCAAAAAGTTCGAGGGCAAACCGGAGCACGTGGTGAATTATTTTACGTTTGTCGCTGAAGAGGTTCGCGAAATCATGGCGGAACTGGGATTCCGCTCGTTTAAGGAAATGATCGGGCGGGTCGATATGCTTGAGATCCAGGACGCCATTGATCATTGGAAGGCCAAGGGCGTTGATTTGACCTATGTCCTGCACAAGCCCGACGTGCCCGCTCATATCGCCATTTCTCACTGCGAAAAGCAGGAGCACGGCCTGGAACGCGCGCTGGACAATGAGCTGATCAAGTTTTGTAAAAAATCGGTTGAAACCCGGCGGCCTGTGAGTTTCGATTCCGAGATTCACAATGTCAACAGGACCGTCGGAACGATGCTGAGTTCGTATATTACCAAAAGATGCGGGCTTAAGGGTCTGCCCGAAGACACGATTAATATTCATTTTAACGGTTCCGCCGGACAGAGTTTCGGCGCTTTCCTCGCGCACGGCGTGACATTTACTCTTGAGGGGGACGCGAACGATTATTTGGGAAAAGGGTTGTCGGGAGGAAAGATCATCGTTTATCCGCCGAGAAACGCGCCGTTTGTTCCGGAAGAAAACATACTTGTCGGCAACGTCCTTCTTTACGGCGCCATTTGCGGAGAGGCCTATTTTCACGGAGTGGCAGGCGAGCGTTTTTGCGTGCGCAACAGCGGTGCATGTGCCGTTATCGAAGGCGTCGGAGACCACGGGTGCGAGTATATGACGGGCGGGAGAGTTGTTATTCTCGGGCCGACGGGCAAAAATTTCGGCGCGGGAATGAGCGGCGGTATCGCCTATGTTTGGGACAAAGAAGGGGACTTCAGAAGCAGGTTTAATGACGGCATGGCAGACTTGTTTCCGATAGAAATTCCAGAAGACATTGCTGAGCTGCTTCAGCTGATCAGGAAACATTATCTGTACACGAAAAGCCCCGTGGCCAGGAGGGTTCTTGATCATTGGGATGAAGTTTTGCCGCAATTTGTTAAAGTTTATCCGGTAGACTATCGAAGAGTCCTGGAACAGCAAAAGCTGCAGGAAGCAGAAAACAAGACAAACGCTTAGGCCGCCTCGGGTCACGAGACTGTCTGTCGGCAGGGTCGCCTGCCGCAGTAAGTTTTGCGTGACGGGTGACATGGCGACTTTAAAAAGGATTAGCAATGGGAGAAGTCAAAGGGTTTTTAAAATATGACCGGCAGGACCCGAAGAAACAGTCCGCGCAAGAGAGGATCAAGCACTGGAATGAATTTGTCACCAGGCTGCTGGATGAAGAAGCTCAGGCCCAGGGGGCGCGATGTATGGACTGCGGTGTCCCTTTCTGCCACTCAGGATGTCCGCTTGCCAATGTGATTCCGGACTGGAACGACCTTGTCTATCAGGGCAGGTGGGAAGAGGCCTTTGAGCGTTTGTATCAAACAAACCCTTTTCCCGAATTCACCGGAAGGATCTGCCCCGCGCTTTGCGAAAATGCCTGCACACTGGGCTACAATTACCCCGCAGTCGCGGTTAAAAATATTGAAATGACTATTGTTGAAAAGGCCTATGAAAAAGGCTGGATAAAACCGCACCCTCCAAAAAGCCGGACGGGAAGAACCGTTGCAGTCGTGGGGAGCGGTCCTGCGGGCCTGTCCTGCGCCGATTTTCTTAACAAACGCGGCCACAAGGTCGTTGTTTATGAAAAGAATGAGCGGCCTGGCGGGCTCCTTCGTTTCGGGATCCCTGATTATAAACTGGATAAAAACGTGATTGACCGGCGTCTTGATTTGATGAGCAAAGAGGGTGTCGTGTTTAAAACCGGAGTGACGGTCGGCAAAGACATCAGTCTTTTGAATTTAAAAAAGCAGTGCGACGCCGTTGTGTTAAGCGGGGGGGCGGAGCAACCCAGAAATCTTCCCGTTGAAGGGCGCGAGCTCAAAGGCGTTTATTTTGCGATGGAATATCTGGCACAGCAAAACCGCGTGAACAAGATGAAATTTCAGGGTGAACGGATCGATGTCAAAGGAAAAAAAGTCGTTGTCATCGGCGGAGGCGACACGGGAAGCGACTGTGTGGGGACGGCCAATCGCCAGGGAGCCGCGCGCGTGGTTCAGATCGAGCTGCTTCCAAGACCGCCCCGGGAGCGCGTTGCCGATAATCCCTGGCCGGAATGGGCCTTGATCGAGCGGACCTCCACGTCTCATGAAGAGGGGTGTGAGCGGATGTATGCGGTCATGACCAGGAAATTTTCCGGCGAGAACGGGGTTCTGAAAAGGCTTGAGGCCGTTAAGCTCGAATTCGGGCCCAAAGACCCCAAAACCGGCCGTCAGGAAATGCGAGAGATCCCCGGTTCTGAGTTCGTTCTTGAATGCGATTTTGCGTTTCTGGCGCTTGGTTTTGCCGGGCCTGTCAGACAAGGCATGCTCGAAGAATCAGGCATTGCTCTTGACTCGAAAGGAAATGTCAGGACCGACGGGAATTATATGAGCAGCATCGAAGGGATCTTTTCCGCCGGGGACATGCGGCGGGGGCAGTCGCTGGTTGTCTGGGCGATTAACGAAGGACTGGAAGGGGGCAGGAGCGTACATAAGTACTTGAGAAAGTGAAGAGAAAAAATTTTGAGGGTTTTTTCTATGAGAAAGAACGCCTTTACTCTGTTGGAACTGGTTGTTGTAATTATTGTTATCGGCGTTTTGGCTTCCTTGGCGCTGCCAAGGATGTTTAGAGTTGTCGAGGCTGCCAGAGGAACAGAGGCGATGGCGGCAATAGGTACTATCAGATCGTCTTTGGAACGGTATTATTTGATGAATAATGGAAAATATAGTTCGCCTGATTATCTTTTGAATTTTATGGCAGGAACTAATCGTCTGGATATAGCAGATCCGGGAATGTCTCCCGGCAGCCATTTTACATATATTGTGATCGGGACTATGAAATCATACGGCATTAGTGCTTCAAGTCGAAACTTGACTGGTCGTTTGTTTATGGGCCTTGGGATGTTTATTGATGATATGGATGCCTGTGCGGGAGCTATTTCCATAGTGAATGATAATAAAGTATATTGGTGTGCGTCTGATCTTTATAAAGGCGTAATACCCCAGTCGAATTAAAGAGGCGCTCTGTCTCTGGAACTTTCGGCAATTTGAAAAGAAACAAGCATTGGAAGCGGCAGAGTAATCAGGCCATATTTTCAATCGAAATCGCTGCCTTTTTTGTTGCTTTGACTGGGAAAAATAAAATTGCGGCGTTGGCCGCGAAGCCGGTGACGATCAGGATATTTCCGGATGGAACGTCAAAGATCAGAAAGAGTTTTCCTGCCAGCGCCAGGACTCCTCCGGAAAATGCGGCGACAATGGCCTGATGTTTCGATGTTCTGAAGCCGAGCAGGCCCGCGACGGCAGGAATAATGAACGCCGCTGAAAAAAACGAAAAGGCCAGCAGCAGAGTCTGGATAATGTTGGGCAAGAGCAGCGCTACGATAATGCTGATTGTCCCGAAGATGGCGATCAGTATCCGGGTCAGCTTGATGGATGATCTTTGATGCAAGTCAGTGAAAAGCTCCGCAAAAATAGTTGACGCCGTTAACAGGGTCGTGTCAGCGGAAGAAATCATCGCCGAGAAAAGCCCGATCCCGATTAAATACGGCGTGACGCCGGTTTTGAGAAAGTCGAAAGAAAATTCATGTCCCGCAATTCCGATCAATGAAATAAGGAACCCCATCGGCGCCAGCAACAGAGCGGTGATGAAAACGCTTAAGACAGCGGTTTTTTCATCACGCGCCGAAAAAAGGCGCGAATAAATATCGGGGCCGACGATGTAAGTGGCAGCGTATGTCAGCAGAAGGATGAATAAATCAACCGGAGAAAATTGCTCATTGAATGGAAAAGACATTCCGGGATCGGGAGAGGGCGTTTGGCCTGAACCGATGAGAGCGGTCAAGGCCGCCAGGATACCGGCCAGGATCAGCAGTCCTTGCCATTGATCGGTTTTAATCACGGAAAGCTGTCCGCCCATAATGGTGTATGAAATAAAAAAAATACCGGAGACGCCGGCGGCCGCTGTGTAGGAAACCGGGGTCATAAAGGAAATAATTTTGGCGCTTCCGATAATTTGGGCGGCGATGACCCCGATCCAGGCGACAGGGATCATGATGCAAGCCAGCCGTTTCATTTCCGGGCCGAAAAAGGTTCCCAAAAGTTCCGGAAGAGTAAATTTTTTCCATGCGCAGACATATTTAGCCATTGGGACAAGGCAAAGAAGACCGATCGTTCCGGAAAGCAGAAGCCAGGCCGAGGCCCAGCCCTGTTGATGGCTTAATGAGATGGTTCCCAAAACAGCGGAACTCCCCATAATGGTTGACCAAAGACTCATGGTGATGCTGAAAACAGAACCTTTTCGTCCAGCCACATAAAATTCTTCCGGAGAATGGATTTGCCGGGCAGCAGTGACGCCGATTCCCATGAAGAGGATGAGATAAAGGATCAGGATGAAAATCATAAGATTCAGGATATCGGAAAAGGGCGGGCAAGGCAAGGAAAAAAAGCTTTTTTGTCGTCGGAGGATTCCATCTTGTTATTTTAACGATTTATTGTATAATACCGTGTCCCATAAATATTAAAGAAAGGATTTTTTATGAACCGGCTTTTTTCTGTCCTGCTTGTTGCTTTGCTGCTAACAGGCTGTGGATTGCGCTCTGAAACACAACCAGTTGAAAATAAAGAAGTTAAAAAAGCGCCGGAGGCTCAATCTCAAACACCGGCTGGAACGGATTTTATCCAGGCGGGCATTGAATTGATTAAAAAAGGCGACGTTATTAACGGAATTCATGCTTTTGACGAAGCGATTAAGCAAAACCCTACCAATCTGCAACCGTACATTTTGTTGGGCCAGACATACATGCATGCCAATCAGTTTGATCAGGCCGTCGACAGTTTTCTTGCCGCGCTCAGGATCGCTC
Source organism: Candidatus Omnitrophota bacterium (assembly GCA_040753435.1). Lineage (GTDB taxonomy): Bacteria > Omnitrophota > Gorgyraeia > Zapsychrales > JANLHA01 > JAKLFA01. The sequence continues at coordinate 36,177 of JBFMEN010000051.1, forward strand.
CGGATCACGGAGAGATTTATTACATGCTGGCCATCGCGAACGGGTTGCGGGGGCGAAAGGATTTGGCAGTCAATAATGCCGAGAAGGCCTTGTTGCTGTTTCAGAAAGACAAGGATGGAGAAAATTTCAAAAAGGCATTGGTGCTTTTGCAGGGGCTGTCGCAGGAATAATGGCATGAGTTTTTAAAAATCAAGGTGATGAAGTTATCAGGCGCTTCCGGTGCGGGTTTCAGATTTTTTCAGCGGTTTCCTCAAAATATCTATGAACAACAAAGCCATCATTTATCTTGAAGACGGAACAGCGTTTTACGGGCGGGCTTTAGCGACGCGCGGAGAAACGTCAGGCGAGGTTGTTTTTAATACCTCCATGAGCGGATATCAGGAGATTCTTACCGACCCTTCTTATGCCGGTCAGGTCGTTGTCATGACGTACCCTTTGATCGGCAATTACGGGATCAATCCGGAAGATGTTGAATCGGCAGGGGTCCATGTAAAGGGTTTTGTCGTCAAGGAGTTTTGCAGGCGCCATTCCAATTATCGCGCGACCAAAAGCCTGATCGAATATCTCGATGAACATCAGGTAATCGCCCTTGAAGGAGTCGATACGCGGGCCCTGACCCGTCATTTGAGGGAAAAAGGCGCCATGAGAGCGATCCTGTCGACCAGTGATTTTGATCTGGAGAACCTGCGAAAAAAAATGGAAAAGGTTCCTTCCATGGAGGGCGCGGACTGGGTCAAAGAAGTCGCGACCAGAAAGCCTTATATTTGGCCGGCGGAGGGAAAATTCAAGGATGCCCCCGGGTTTAAAGTTGCCGTGCTTGATTGCGGCGTGAAGCTGAATATTTTAAGAATTTTAGCCGATCTGGGATGCGAATGCCATGTTTTTCCGGCGGGTACGAGTTTCGAAAAGATGATGGAGATCTGTCCGGACGGGTTGTTTCTTTCCAACGGCCCCGGAGATCCCGCCGCTGTCCCCTATGTTATTGAAGAGGTGAAAAAGGCTATCGGTAAAATCCCGATTTTCGGAATTTGTCTTGGAAACCAGATCCTCGGCCTTGCTTTGGGGGGACGGACATATAAATTAAAGTTCGGCCATCACGGCGCCAATCATCCGGTCAAGGATTATGTGTGCGACCGTATCGGGATCACCTCGCAGAATCACGGGTTTTGCGTGGATGTGGATTCTTTGAACCGCGACGAAATCGAGCCGATCCTGATTAATTTGAATGACCGGACGGTGGAGGGGATCCGGCACAAAAGATTTCCGATTTATTCGATTCAGCATCACCCAGAGGCGGCTCCCGGTCCTCATGATGCGCAATACCTTTTTAAAGATTTTATTAAATTGATGGAAAAAAACAAGAGCACAAGTGCGCAGGAGCACAAGAGCACATGAATTAACTTGTGACCTTGTGCCCATGTGATCATGTGCACATGTTATGCCAAAGCGAACAGACATCCATAAAATTTTATTGATCGGCTCCGGTCCGATTGTGATCGGACAGGCGTGCGAGTTTGATTATTCCGGCACACAGGCGTGCAAGGCCCTGCGGCAGGAAGGGTTTGAGGTGGTGCTGGTCAACTCCAATCCCGCGACGATCATGACCGATCCCGATACCGCGGATCACACTTATATCGAACCCCTGACCGTCGAATATATCGAAAAAATTATTGAGAGGGAAAGGCCGGACGCCATTTTGCCTACGCTGGGAGGACAGACAGGGCTTAATGTTGCCATTGAATTATATGAAAAAGGCGTGCTTGCAAAATACAATGTAAAAATGATCGGCGCCGATTATGAGGTGATCAAGAAAGCGGAGGACCGCGAACATTTTAAAAGGGCTGTTCAGAAGATCGGGCTGGACCTGCCCGACAGCGCGTTTGCTTATAATATGGACGAGGCGTGGAAGGCCGCCAGAGAAATCGGATTTCCCCTGATCGTCAGATCATCGTTTACGCTGGGAGGAACTGGCGGGGGGATTGTTCGTGCGGAAGAGGAATTTGAGGCGGTGGCGTCCCGGGGGATCGAAAGCAGCATGATCAACGAGATCCTGATCGAAGAGTCTATTGAAGGATGGAAAGAGTATGAGCTTGAGGTCATGCGCGACAAGCGGGACAATGTGGTGATCGTCTGTTCCATTGAAAACCTTGATCCCATGGGTGTGCATACCGGGGACAGCATTACCGTTGCCCCGCAGCAAACGTTAACGGATGTCGAATATCAGAAGATGCGTAATGCGTCGCTGGCCCTGATTCGCGAGATCGGGGTTGAGACCGGCGGGTCCAATATCCAGTTCGCTGTTAATCCGTTGGACGGAAGAATGGTCGTAATCGAAATGAATCCGCGGGTGTCCCGCAGTTCCGCTTTGGCGAGCAAGGCGACCGGATTTCCAATCGCCAAGTTCGCGGCCAAACTTTCTATCGGCTATACGCTGGATGAAATCCAGAACGACATCACCAGGGAAACTCCGGCTTCGTTTGAGCCCACGATCGATTACTGCGTGGTCAAGGCCCCGCGTTTTACCTTTGAAAAATTTCCTGAAGCGCGGGATATTCTTGGCGTTCAGATGAAATCCGTCGGCGAAACCATGGCCATCGGGCGTACTTTTAAAGAGGCGCTGCAAAAAGCATTGCGCGGCCTTGAAATCCGTCACAACGGCCTTGATAATAAACTTGATTATCGAACCATCGATAAGGAAAAAATGCTGAAACGGCTGATGGAGCCCAATGCCTCCAGGATTTTTTACGTGAAGTATGCGATCCAGTCGGGCATGACGGTTGACGAGATCTCCGGGATCAGTAAAATCGACATCTGGTTTATCGATCATATCAGGCAGATCGTGGACCTCGAGAACGCGCTGATGGCAGCCATCAAAAAGAACGGCGCTCTTTCACCTGAACAGATGAGACAGGCCAAAGAGTCCGGATTCAGTGATGCCCAGCTTGCCTTGATGCTGGGAATTCCCGAGATCGAGTTCAGGGCCAAACGAAAAGCCGCCGGGGTTGTGGCGACGTTTAAGCAGGTCGATACATGCGCGGCGGAGTTCGAAGCCCACACGCCGTACTATTACTCCACTTATGAAACTGAAGATGAGGCTGTGATTGAAAACCGGAAGATGGACGCGCGTCCTGGCAAGCGTAAAAAAATCATGATTTTGGGAGGCGGTCCGAACCGGATCGGACAGGGGATTGAGTTTGATTATTGCTGCTGCCACGCGTCATTTGCCTGCAAGGAAATGGGATTTGAGACGATCATGGTTAATTCCAATCCGGAAACAGTCTCGACGGACTACGATACCTCCGACCGGTTGTATTTTGAGCCACTGACCTTTGAAGATGTCATGAATATTGTTGATGTCGAAAAACCTGACGGCGTGATCGTTCAATATGGGGGACAGACGCCGTTGAATCTGGCCAGACGGCTGAATGAGGCCGGAGTCCCCATTATTGGAACATCCGTTGATTCCATCGACCTGGCTGAAAACCGCGAACTGTTTTCTCTGTTTATTCAAAAGATCGGGATCGAACAGCCTGCCAACGGATATGCCAACTCCATTGAAGAGGCCGTCGCCGTAGCCAGGACGATCGGATATCCCGTTTTGGTAAGACCGTCTTATGTTCTTGGCGGAAGGGCCATGAAAATCGTCTATGATGAAGCCACGTTGCTGGGTTTTATTGAAGAGGCCCAGGAGGTCTCCGAAGGGCATCCGGTGTTGATTGATAAATTTATCGAAGAGGCGATCGAGGTCGACGTTGATGCCGTTTCCGACGGGAAAGATGTCTTTGTGGCCGGGATTATGGAGCATATCGAAAGCGCCGGAATCCATTCGGGCGATTCGGCATGCGCGATCCCCGCGCCTACGATCAGCGAGGAGATTATCGCTCAAATCAAAAAACACACGCGTGATATCGCTTTAGGGCTGAAGGTTGTCGGATTGTTGAATATTCAGTTTGCGATTAAAGGAAGCCATGTTTATGTGCTTGAGGTGAATCCCCGCGCTTCCAGGACGGTCCCGTTCGTCTCAAAGGCCACGGGCAATCCGGTTGCCAAGGCCGCAGCCCAGATCATGGCTGGAAAAACTCTGAAAGATTTTAAATTTAATTCGATCGAGCCCAGGCATTTTTCCATTAAAGAATCCGTCCTGCCGTTTTCACGCTTTTCAGGGGTAGATATTGTCCTGGGTCCTGAAATGAAATCGACGGGCGAAGTTATGGGGATCGCAATGACTTACGGCGAGGCCTTTATTAAATCCCAGGACTGCGCCAATCAGGGCCTGCCGAGATCGGGAGCGGTATTCATCAGCGTTAAGGATGAAGACAAACGCAATATTATTTTTGCGGCGAAAAAACTTTATGATTTGGGGTTCAAAATCCTGGCGACCAGAGGCACCGGAAAAGTCCTTCAGTCCAATGGAGTTCCGGTTACCATCATCGATAAGTGCGGCGAAGGACAAAAGGATCTTTTGCGGCTCATTAAAGAGGGAAAGATACAGCTTGTTTTGAATACTCCGTCGGGTGAGAGGAGTCAGTCTGATATGCGCGCCATTCGTTCAGCCGCGGTCATGCATGATGTGCCGTGTATTACCACTTTGCAGGGAGCGTGGGCTGCCGTCAACGGACTGGATCAGCGGGCGAAAAGTGAACCCGGCGTGTGTTCACTGCAGGAACTTTATAAAGGCAGACTGGAGTCTAAAGCGAAGAGCGAAGAGTCTAAAGTCCAGAGTTAAAAGTGATAGAGTAAGGCCGGAATTGAAAATTACAGGATGCTGGTTATAAAAGATTTTAAGTTTTCCACTTTTTGTTGTTCGCTGTAGTCTTTAATCTGGAGTCAATATGTGCGGAATCGTCGGAATCTCAAATCATCCAGAAGCAAGCAAGAATGTTTTTCTCGGCCTGTACGCATTGCAGCACAGGGGAGAAGAGGCCGCCGGGATTGTGTCTTATGACGGAACCAGCACGCATCTGGTCAAGAACCGCGGGCTCGTTGCGGATGTCCTTTCTTCAGACAAACTTGAAACCCTTCGCGGCAACGTTGCTATCGGGCACTGCCGTTATTCAACGACTGGCTCGAGCAATGTCAAAAATATTCAGCCGTTTTTGGTTGTCCATCGAGGGAAGCCGCTGGCCATAGCTCATAACGGGAACCTGACAAACACCGAACAGCTTTTTAAACGCCTTGAGGATGAGGGCGCTCTTTTTCAGACATCCATGGATTCGGAACTGATCGTGCATTTATTGGCCCGGGAGAAGACCAGCCACATCAGGGACATGTTTGCAAACGTGCTAAAGCAGCTTAGAGGATCGTTTTCACTGGTTTTTCTCATTGGAAACAAAATTGTGGGTGCCAGAGACCCGAACGGGTTTCGCCCGTTATGTTTAGGAAAGCGCGACGACGCATATATTCTGGCAAGCGAAACTTGCGCCCTTGACCTGATGAAGGCCGACTTTGTACGCGAGATCGAGCCAGGCGAAATGGTCATTATCGATAAAGACAAACTGGAGTCGGTATTTTATGGCAGCGCGAAGGGTGTGAAGCCGTCACATTGTATTTTTGAAAATATTTATTTCGCCAGGCCCGACAGCTCCATTTTTGACGACAACATTTATTTCGTCCGAAAGAGGCTCGGGGCGCGTCTGGCGCAGGAGCATCCGGTGGATGACGCCGACCTGGTCATGTCCATCCCGGATTCGGGAAATTATGCGGCATTGGGTTATGCCCAGGAATTGGGAATTCCTTTTGAAACGGGAATGATCCGGAATCACTACATCGGACGGACGTTTATTCAGCCGAGCCAGTTTATCCGTGAAGCGCGTGTCAGGGTAAAATTGAACCCGATCCGCGAGGTTTTGAAAGGGAAAAGGGTCGTTGTCGTCGAAGATTCAATCGTCAGGGGAACAACCAGCCGCAGCCGCATCCAGGAGATCCGCAAGGCCGGCGCCAAAGAGATCCATATGAGGATCAGCTGTCCTCCGATCAAGTGGCCCTGTTTTTACGGCATCGATTTCCCAAGTAAAGGCGAACTGATTGCTTCAAATAAAACTGTCGAGGAGATCGGAAAATTTATCGAGGTGGATTCATTGGGATATCTTAGTCTCGATGGAATGTTATCGGTCATGAAAAAGCCGGATCATTTTTGCTATGCCTGTTTCTCGGGGAAATATCCGGTCGGGATCCCGGAGAATCAGAGCAAGTATCTTCTTGAAAACCAGTAAAACGGATAATGGCAAACTTCATTTGCCATCCGTGATTTTTCATATTAGATTAAATTTAATCACTTAACCACGGGGAACTTTTCATGAGCAAATTTATTTTCGTAACCGGTGGGGTTGTATCCAGCCTTGGCAAAGGCCTGGCCGCTGCCTCCATCGGAAAATTGCTTGAAACGCGCGGGTTGAAAGTGGCGTTCATCAAATGTGACCCCTACCTTAACGTCGACCCCGGCACAATGAGCCCCTTTCAGCACGGGGAAGTTTATGTCACGGAGGACGGCGCGGAGACGGACCTGGACCTGGGACATTACGAACGTTTTACTAATACAGTTTGCACCAAATCGAGCAACATCACCGCGGGAAAGATTTATTATTCGGTGATCATGAAAGAGCGACATGGAGATTATCTGGGAAAAACGATCCAGATCATCCCCCATATCACAAATGAAATCAAAGATTCGATCCGGAAGGTCCCGAAAGAAAACGATGTCGACATCGTGATCGTCGAGATCGGCGGAACCGTCGGCGACATCGAAAGTCTTCCGTTTCTTGAAGCGATCCGTCAGATGCGCTGGGAGCTGGGCGAAGGATACGCACTCAATATTCATGTCACGCTGCTTCCTTTTATCAAAGCCGCCGGTGAACATAAAACCAAACCGACCCAGCACAGCGTCGGACGTTTGCGCGAAATCGGCATTCAACCAGACATTTTATTGTGCCGCACCGAAAAACACATGACTAAAGAGCAGAGGGAAAAGATATCTCTCTTTTGCAATGTGGACAGGGAATCAGTTATCGAGGCGGTCGATGTTAAATATATTTATGAAGTCCCCTTGTTTTTTAAAAAGCAGGGACTCGATGACCTGATCTTCCGGAAGTTAAATATCAAAGGTGAAGATAAACCCCTGACCCGGTGGAATGATTTTGTGGTCGAGCGAATCAAACATCCGTCCAGAGAGGTGAAGATCTCTGTCGTGGGAAAATATATCGGCCTTCCCGATGCCTATAAATCGATCTATGAAGCGCTCATCCATGGCGGTATCGCCAACGACACCAGGGTCAATATCAATAAAGTCGATTCGGAAGATCTGGAAAATTCAAAGGATCTTAAGAGACAGCTTGGGGATTCGGATGGCATTTTAATCCCGGGCGGTTTCGGGACCCGCGGCATCGAAGGAAAGATCCGCGCCGTTCAGTTCGCGCGCGAGAAGAATATCCCTTATTTCGGCATCTGTCTCGGAATGCAGGTAGCCACGATTGAATTTGCCAGGAATGTCTGCGGTCTGAAGACTGCGAATTCGACGGAATTTCAACCTGACACTAACGATCCGGTCATCAGTCTGCTTGAAGAACAGCAGAATATCAAGGATATGGGCGCGACCATGAGGCTGGGCGCTTATGAGTGTGATCTTAAGAAAGACTCGAAGGCCTATCAGGCTTACAAGAAAGACCGCATTCGCGAACGCCATCGCCACCGATATGAATTTAACGGAAAATACCGCCATAAAATGGAAGAAAACGGTGCCGTTATCGCGGGTATTAATCCGGCCAAGGACCTTGTAGAAATTTTCGAAATCAAGAATCATTTCTGGTTTGTAGCGTGTCAGTTTCATCCGGAATTCCAGTCTCAGCCGGACAAGGCGCACCCGTTATTTAAAAATTTTATTGCCGCAGCTGTTCAGAACAGAAAAGATAATTGAGTTTTTAAGAGAGATGTGGTACTGTTTTTAAAAAGCGCGGGTGGCGGTATATGTTTTTGCCGCAGTTCTCAGGGAAAAAACAGATCCCGCGGAAGAAAATATTGCGTTCAAACTCAATGTTTGAATTTGAAAAGTGGTTTGATTTTACGCGCGGGTGGCGGTATATGTTTTTGCCGCAGTTCTCAGGGAAAAAACAGATCCCGCGGAAGAAAATATTGCGTTCAAACTCAATGTTTGAATTTGAAAAATGGTTTGATTTTACGCGCGGGTGGCGGAATTGGTAGACGCGCACGCCTGCCTGCCGGCAGGCAGGTTTGAGGGTGGGTACAAACTGGTAACATAGTTTACAAAACAGACCGGGTACATGGTTTACACTTAATGGCAAGGAGGAACCCTTATGCCATGGAAAGTGATAAACCAAATGGAATTAAAAACCCAGCTTGTAACCGA
>JBFMEN010000052.1:0-74257 GCA_040753435.1 Candidatus Omnitrophota bacterium
TAAGGAAAGTCGAAGCGAATCCTTCGTTAATTGATGGTGCTGATGTTGAGACCCGACTTCCGGTGTTAAGCCGCGCGATGAGCAATCCGAAAGTCGCTCAAGCGGTAGCGAATATGTCTCAGCCGGCGGCAGCGACAGCAGATCAGGCAATGATCGTCAACGCCCAGGCAGCGCAGGCGATCAAGGTAATGAAACCAACGGTCGTCGAAGCAACGATTGTTGAAGTTGAGCCGACGATAAATAGAACAGCATTAAACGAAGATTTAAGGAAAGTTGAAGCGAATCCTTCGTTAATTGATGGTGCTGATGTTGAGACCCGACTTCCGGTGTTAAGCCAGGCGTTGAAGAACCCGGCGGTAAATGAGGCCGTGATCGAAATAGCCCGGACGGTGGTGGCGGACGTGTTAACGGAGACATCGGAAGACGCAGGCATGAGCGCCGCGCGCTTGAGGACCGTTTCTGATATGGCCGACCGGATCAAGAAAGGACAGCCTGTTCAGAATGTTTGGCGCGGCCGTGCCGTCGAAACGAAAATGGATGTTGCCCGGCAAACGTTGATCGAAGAGACAGCGGGAGACCAAGGTCTTTATGTTATTCCCGGTAAGGCCTTCTCAATGAAAAACATCGAGACCTGGGTGCGCAATAATCCTGATACCGGAGTTTATATCGCCAATCTCAGTGAAGATCAGCCTTATGTCGAAAAAGTTACGGTGAATACGTCGAGCGGAAATATTGAGCATCAACAGGTGGAAAAAATCAGTTCCGGGATAGTTCTCGTTTTAAGCGGTGCATTGAGTCCGCACAATATGGCCGCCCGAAGTCTTCACAAAATGTACGACGGGTACGGCAAGGTGGTTTTCGATTCCAATTTCTCTATCGGAGATCGACAAACGGTTACGATGCAAGCCAGGCGGTCGCTTGTTATGGTCAAGCCCGGGGATTCTATAGCTGTTCGCCAACTGGCGGTTGTTACAGGGTTAAGTGTTTCCGATATTAAAAAAGAGTTCAAGAAGTTCCAGGAAGATTACCAGAAAGCAAGGGAAGCCAAAGGCGTCTTGATGGCTGATGAATTGGAGGCGATTATTCCGGACGGATTGGCTGCGTCGATTAAAGATAATCAACAGGCCGCGGTAGTTTTAGCCGGAATGTCCGGCGTAGATCGGCGAGCATATCAAAAAATTTCATGGGTCGTTCCGGTCAAAGCAGAAAATGATGGATTGATTTTTATTCGAAATGTTTATATCGAGACTGCGGCCCTCGACGGCAGCATGATTAAGGATGAAAGTCTCGGGGTTCTCGGGAAGGCGCTGGCCAGCTTAATTGAGCGCGGAGAAGATTTTGATGTTGTTCATCTCGTTGATCCAAGTACGGTTCAGACTAATGAAGCGATGATCAGAGAGACAGAAGATGGCATCAGGATTCTGGAACTGGACCGCAATCTGTTTAATCGCGACGCACGGGGTCTTGTGAGTTATATTTCAGAAGAAATGAAACAGGGGGGTGGTTTCGTTTCGCAGAAAGTCGGCGAATTGCTTTCAAGAATTTCGGTGACCCATGAAGAGGTGCATCAACCGGCTGCGGCTTTGATGAGAGACGGCGGAAAGGCTTTGGGTGTTTTGGAAACGCGTCCGATTTCCGCGGAAGATAACCTTAAACTGGTGAACGCCCAGGCTCAAAGAGCCGGGGAAGTTTTAGCGGGGACATCCGTTCCTCAGCCAGACCCATTCATAAGGACAACACCTCCGGCTCTGCAATCACGAGCGGCTTCTGATCAATCTATGCTGCCGAAAATTTCAAAAGAAAACGCCGGGGATGCGGATGTCGTACAAACGGTAGTAGAAGGGCCTTCTTTCTCTGATGAGGCGATTCTGTCGGCATCAGAACAAAAAACGAAAATGCTTCAGGAGATTGTGACAGCGTTACCGGCAGAAGCGGCGAAAGAGACGATCGCTCGGACTAATCCGGAAGCTGATCAGCTGGCGATTGAGAGGGAATTGGAGGAGGTCGTTTCGTTAAGATTGCGGGGAGGACAAGAGTCGCCGGATGTCCCGGAACTGAACAAAGCGTTAAATGATGCGAAGATTCAGCAATCGGTCGCAATGCAATTCCGGAATCAAGTATCCGGAACCGCCGAAGAATTGGCGGACAAGATTTCGGCGTCGTTGGAAAATATAGAAGAAGCTTTATCGGGAATCGAGAACGCGCCGGATCAGGAAACAGCGAAACAGGCGGCCGACAAACTCTGGACAAACGGCAATGCAATTGTGACATCTGTCCGTGGAGTGATGAGTAAATCAGGCGCGATCGGATGGCGGCTTGGTCAAACGTTGACTCGAGGAGGCGGAGGGATTCTTTCCAAATATGACGTGGCAGCGTCTGCCCAGGTTTTGGCGGGAGCTGGTATGTTTTTGGGTGTGGACCGGAATAATGAAAAGAGCCGGACGGATGTCAGGAATGAGATCGCGCGATTGAAGAATACGGTTTCGTTATTAAGAAGCGCAAAGAATGAAGATATTCAGATGGGTTCTCATAATGGCATTCCGGTCATGTTGTTTGGAGAAGCGCCCTCTGCAAAAGAGATAAAAGTTGAGGTCACGGTTTCACGATCGGCTGACGTGAGTGTTCCTTCCGAAGAACAGATAAAAATACCTGATGACCAGGCGATACTGACGACGCACAGAGGGCTGCCAGACGGGGCAATGATCACTGGGCCGCAAACACGGGCGGTTCATGAGATCGTGAGAGCCTTCTTGCAGCCGAAGGCGGCGGAAGAAATAATTGTACGTGCCGGCGCCGGAATTAATCCCGAATCACTTAGAGACGATTTGGCGAGGGTTGCCTCGTCTGTAACAGTTTCCGGGGATGCAGAGACACCGGCGGCAGATCTTCCCGAATTGAATAAAGCCCTGGAGAGTGAAGATGTGCGGAAGGCCCTCGCCGTACAATTCAGGGATGACTCGGTCAGGATTGCTGAAGGAATTGCCGCGAACTCGATGAATTTGCTTGAAGAGATCGAGGCCGAATTTGACGTGATTGAAAAAAGCGAAGATCTTGTGAGTGCGAAACAAGCTGCCGGGAAGATTTTGGGTTACAGCAAAGATTTAGCCTCGTCGGTTCAAAGTTTATCAAATAAACCCGACGGCATTGAGCGCGGGATCGGGAGAACGATTTCAAAAGGAGGGGCTTTTGCGAAACTGGATATCGTCAGTCGCACGCAGAGCCTCATGTATGCGGTCGAATTTCTGCAAATGAAGAATTTCAGCGATGACCAGAAAGAAGATGTTCGAAATAAAATTCAAGAGCTGAAGAACACTGTTTCATTGTTGAAAAATCCGGGGGCGCAAGACATTCATCTCGGGCATTATCAGGGATATCCTGTTGTTGTCTTTGGCGAAATGCCGTTTGATTCGAGGATACGGCACCTGGCTACAGTTTCAGTTTCTTCGGAAATTATTATACCGGCTGCAACTCCGACCGCATCATCATTGCGGGATGAGGCAATATTATCATCTGATTTATTAAGGGCAACTGCCTGGACCGGGACGAGAAATTTAGGCTTGGGCAAGGCCCTGATGAAAGAAAAAGATTTATTTGGAGGGAACTGGGCGGCTCTGACGACGGGAAGCGGCTCCGGTATACCGGCGGATTCCGCCATGCTCTCTTTTGATGAGGCTTCGGTCCAATTTAAGGCAGCCAGGGAAAGATTGGGAGAGATCAGGGATACTGTCAAAAGAATGGACAGCGATTTTCCCAAGTGGCAGGAAGCGCTGAACGGATTGACCGCGAGGGGGCCGGTGACCGATCAATCCAGAAGAAATGCGCAAAACCTTGACGCAAAAATCAAGGGAGCTATCGGTAAGCGCATCAAGCTCGACTCTGAGGCAAGCGAGAGGCGTGAAGAACTGTTGACTGCGTCAAATGAAATGGTCAGGAGATATCTGGAAGGAAATGTTCCGGAGACTCGGGAGGCCTATGACTTGACGCGCGAAGCCGCACAGATTCTCGGCGAGCATGCGCCTGACAGCAGAGAAATTCAAAACAGGATGTCTCTCCTGAAGAAAGAAAAATCAGACCTCCTGGAAAAGAAGCGCTTGTTGATCGAAGAAAAAGTTTCGCTTGATCGCAGCGAAGTTTCGTCATTGAAGCAGCTTGAGACGGCGCGCAAGCTTGCGGATGCAATTGAAAAGGATATTGAGGACCAGGAAAGAACGGGACGGCCTGTAGATACATTATATGGGCAATGGGAGCTCGCGCTTGAGAAGGTTGATGCCGGGCAAAAAATGATTGATCAGATGCGAGCGGGGAAAGACCGGACGATCGGCGCGATCAAGGCCGTTGATAAGGAAATAAGGAGCCTGGAATTCAAAGCGAGTGAAGTCGGAGCCGCGCCGACAAAAGAATATTATCAGAGAATGGCGGCGGAGATTAGAAGTCTTGCGGTAAATACTAAAGATGAAGCCATCCTGGTCCCGGCAGGTGCGTCTGCTGCAGCAAGGGTTCCGGCAGGGCGAATTTCCATGTCCGAAGAAAAAGCCCTGAATCTTGCCGGAATGAATCCGGTTAGCCTCGCGGCAGAATTTACGGCAACGCCTGTTAATTTGTGGGATGGCGAAGTTATTTCCTATCGTGAAAAATCAGCAAGACTTGATTCCGATTTACAACGTCAACAAGCTGAAAAATTGGCGGGCGAGTTAAAAACTTCTTTTGGCGAGGCGCCGATTAACATTAACGAATATCCCGCGCGGCTGATGTCTCTTGATAGCGGAGAAAGTCAATACCGCGGCATTATCAGCTTTGATGATGTTCTGGCCGATCTTGATGTCAATAAAGTGAATACGTTTATTGCGCAATTGAAGGGCGCCCCCGTTCAAGGGAAACTGGCGCTGGCAACCGGGGCGACGAGTTTGAGCACGGATGAACATATTGTTTTCGTTGCCCGGGAATCGAAAGATGTGGAAACAGCGCTAATGATCGCGCACGAAGTATTTAAGCATAATCCTGCCGATTTAACGGCGCCGGTCCGGATGGAGGTTAGCCAGGATACCCCAGACGGGTCTTATCGGGACTTTTTGGTGAATGAGCTGAAACAGTCGGCGAGGGCCGGAAAAGATTTTGATATCAATGAGGTGCGCAAAAAATTAACTTCTCTTAATATTGTGCCGCCGATTGATTTTGTTCCCCGCAAGGTTGCGGACGCTGATGCTGCTATGCTCACTCAGATTGACGGGACGACCAGGGTGAAATTCGATGAAGAAAGAAAGGTGTTTCCTTTTGTTTCCGGATTGGCCGTTTCCGAAATCCGCGGCAGAAAACCTGATGACATTCAGTCGATCTGGGAGAAATACTTAAAGGCATTGTCAGAGCTGAGGTTTAAAGAGGCCAAAAACAGTTTGTCGAGTTTGAGGGCTTTGTCCAGATCAAAAAGGCAGGTTTATCAGGAGATCTTTTCGCCGCAGAATATCCAGCGGGAAATCGAATGGATAGAAAAGCTTGAGCGTGATGAACGGTATTCTGGATCAGTTAATTATCTTGTTGAGAAGAGATTGAAGCCTTTTGATCAGGGGGATAGCGATCGCGCCCCTGATATGGCCTTTAATTCAAAAGTATTGAAAAGCAATCTGGATATGGTTCAAGATTTCTCAAGTGGGGTTAACGAAAAAACCGGACAAACGGTAAAGAATTACTTTTTTGACAAGCTGCGCGGCGATTTTGTCAGTCTCTTGAGAAAGACAAAAGAAGAAACAGATCAGGACGGCCTTGTTTTGAAGGATTTGGAACCGTATTTTGACGATATGCGGATTACGTCGAGAACCAGGTCTCTGCTGCGTATTTACATTGCCTTAAAAGACAAGGATGAATTGATTACTTCGCAAGTTTTGGCGCGAGAATACGGATTTCCTGACGAAGATTTTGAAGGCTTGTCTTTGAATGAAAAGAGTGCCAGAAAACTTGAAATTATCGATCAGGAACTGAAGCAGAACCGGCCGATGCTTTCATTTATTCAGGATTTTCACGTCGAAGATGAGGCCGCTGTCCATCAACGATATAAAGCACAACTTGAAGAATTAGATCGCGAGATTGCGGAGTTGATTATTGAGGAGAATCCGGAAATTAGTCGGTACGATGATTATGTCCGTGCGGTTGCGGATTTTGTTCAGGTAAAGATTCCCGGAATTGTTAAGGTTCGATTAAAAGAGCCGGACATCGGGATGACGCCGAAAGAATTTTTCAAAATTAAAGAGGCCGGAGACGCTAAAGCAAGTCAGGTTCAGGTTCCTTTGAAATTTAGCGTTACCAGAGACGGGGAAGAAGAACAATGGAATTTGGCCGTCATTCCCCATAGGAACTGGGTTGATTTAACCCAATTACAGAGAGATATTCAGAGATCGAATATAAGAGGAAAGATTGAGAATTTCCTGAAGCGGAGAGAACATCCAGAGTTTGCCCAGGCTTATGGGGTAACGATTAAGCGGATTCTTTTTGATCGGCAGACCAGAATGTACGTCAGGATTTTCGAAGAAGAAAAAACAATGGTAATTTTTGGATATGGGGCCACAAAAGATTTTAAAAATGGTCATGACCAAATAGATCTCAAGCTGATTGAATATACGAATCAATATCTTGGAGATCCGATGTCTCCGAATGGAAGGAGGTCATTGGCAGATCTTGCTGTTGAACCGCTAATGGTTCCAGGCGATCGAGCGATGCTGACGGAAGAGGATTTCAAAGAAGGATTAGCCGCTGTCGTAAATGAATTCAATAAAAAGACCGGAGCCGTGCCTTATGTGGCTGTTATTTCAGGGAAAGCCTCTTCCGATGAAAAGATTTATCAAATGGCCGTGGCCCAGGGGATGCGGCCGGCCGATCAGGTTATAAGCCAGGAGGAATACGTTCAGAATCCTTCAAGGATAACGAATATTGTTGTATTTAATGAAGCCTTAAGTGCGGTCATTCCGACAGCGAATCAAATTGATTCGATTAGAGAGGCGGCTGCAACAGCCGGAATGTCAAAGATTGCTGTTTCAGTCGTTTCTCCTGTTGTTTCTTGGGATGCGGTTGAAGGTGTTCGAGAGGTATTCGCAAATGATCTTACCGTAGAGGTTGTTCTTTATACTCCGCAGATTTCGCAGTCCCCAGCGGCAGAAATTGTTCAACAAAAGCCTGGGTCTCAGCAGGCGGTTATTTTTGAAAACACATTTGATCAGGGATCTTCAGGTGAACGTAAGGACCGGAATGGCATAAGGAAAGCCTTGCCAGCGCTGGTGTTTGGAATCACTCTCTTGATTAATTCCGCTTTTATCGGGGTTCCGGCTGGGTCAGTTCATGCCGGCATGGTTGCGACCTCCGCTCCCAAGGTTGTTCAGCAGATGTCTGAACCTCCGCCGGTTGTTACTCCTGAAATGAGAACTGTTTCTGTCCTGTCCGATCAGGCAAAGCGCAAGGCCGATGAGATGGCCAGACAAGCGGAAAAAGTTCTGAAAGGTCAGACTGTCGGCGCGTCAGAACAGGCAGCCAGGAAGGCCAGGGCTGTCATAGAAAGGGCCGAAAAATCAGCACAAATTTCTACTCCGTCTATTATTGAGGAAGACAAGGCTGTTCTTCCTGGTCAAACCACGTTAGATTTTCTGGGTGAAGAAGATGCTAAACCGGCAACAACTCGTGAAATAATACCTGTCGAACCCATATTGGATGTCCCCGTCTTTAATATAATGGCGCCTTCTTTGAACCTTCCGATGGCGCCAGTTATGCCGTTAGCTTCTAATAAACAGAGTGATTGGACTCCTTTAACAGGAAGAGATTATAAAGCTATTCCTGTTTCAGCGCAGAACCATGTTCCTGAACCTGCTGCAGAGCCTGATGGAGGTTCGGGTGATGGGACCGGTTCAACTAAAGCGGGCAACAAGGCAGGATCAACGCCATTTGTCCAGTTAGCACGGCAAATGCAGCCATTAACAAAAGATGCCCGGCTGGTTGATGAAAGCAATTTAAAAGAAACACAAGCCGATTTTATTCGAACAGATGGTGATAAAGCAAACAGAACTCGTTTTAATTCTTCTGGTACGAGTCCGACGATTTCTGTCTCTGTCGCCCTTTCCACAAAGGGTCAGACAGATGGAGCAGTAGAGTGGAACAGACTTGAAGAATCAAATGTTGTAACAGCAGTAGAAGGTGTTGTTTTTGAAAATGTGGCTAACTTGTTAAGTAGCAAAGCTTTAGTTAGAGCGGCGCTTAGCGAGGGAGAAGCAGGTGCGCAGACTGTATCTTTCGAGATGAAACTTGCGCAAGCAGTAGATACAGAAGCAGAAGTAGAAGTAATAGTAGCAAAAGGACAAAATGAGGTTGTTGGTGGAGCTTATGGTAGCGTAAGAACGGGTACGAAGCTTAATGGGGAAGAAACAGCAGCGTTGGCTGTGCGCTTTGGCGCAGAAAACACGCAAGTAGTAGAAACACATGTAGTAGAAGTGCCTGTTGAGACGGTTGTAAGAAGTAATCGTGGTAGAAGTAGTCGTTCTTTAGAGAATCCGAGCGTTGTAGCTATGATCCGGTCTTCAGATATATTGGAGGCAGGGGAGCTCATTGCGGAGGTTCTGATCAGTACAGTCAGTGCAGTTGTTGATGTTGTTAAAGGCGGCGTATTAGGTTCTAGAAGTGTACCCTCTAGCGATAGAGAGAATACATCTAGAGAACAAGCGTTACCTGTGGTTCTTATCGTGTGGAACTTGGCTGGCAATAAAGGATCCAAGGGTAAGAATCGAAAAGTAGTACGAGATGCTGCGATGATTGCTCAAGTGAAAGCTTGGGTTAAACATGCGGCAAAATATGCTGAGACGGTTGTAAGAAGTATCGGTAGAAGTACTCGCTCTGCTGGAAACAAACGAGAAACAAGAAGTGCTCCTGCTGAATCTGATAGCAGTGATGCTGATGACGATGCGGAAGGTTCTCGAAGTTTGGATTCCAATAAAGATGAAAGTGAAACAGTAAGTGGCAGAAAAGCATTGAGATCTGCCAAAGCTAATGTTCCTGAAGTTTATGCTGAAAAGCAAGAATTTAGGAATGTAACTGTTGAGAATAAATATAGAGAAGATACGAAGGAAGCTGAAGTAAAGGCTTCTGATAATCCTGAGTTGCGAAAAGAAAGAAAAGCAGCCCAGGATAAATCTCTACCACAAGTACCGGTTGTGAACATAACCAGAAGGATATCCGAGTCGAAAGATAAGGATATGAAGTTCTGGAAGTTTGTACGTGAAGCAATCGGTCAAGCCACAAAAGCATCTCAAGAGATCCTCAGAAGGATACGCGGTGCTTGGTTTGCGTTTGTAATCGAGAAAATCAAGTACAGTATCTCTATTCGTGCGTCCAATTCAGTAGAAAATAACATTAACCATAATATTCAAAAGAGCCCGATTGAAGGCGTCTTTGGCATTGCTAAAGCTGTCTTTAATCGGGCTTCTTGGTTTGTTGCTTCTAAACAACAAGCCGAAAACAAAGGAGGCGCAAAATGGTTATCGTCAATACTCGAAGGGCTGAAGACATTGAATTCAAGTATTTCCTTGAAATTCCACGCAGCAATTGCACGTTCTGCTCTTGCAGAGACAGGGGTACAGGCCGAAGCAAGCTATACCTTATCTTTACCACAGGTAACTTCAGGGTTTATGAAAGAAACGGGCTCAAAGGAACCTGGGAACGTGTTACTGAAGATGAGCAAAGACGAATCCATGCTTTCTTCACCCAGGCAGCCTGCAGCAGACAAGTCCCTCATTTCAGCAACAACCGTTTCCAGGAAATCCTTAACCTCAACTAACGGTGAAGATGAGGAAAAAACGTCTTCATCAGAGCAATCCGAAAAAGCTCAAGATTCAGCCTCTGTTTCCAGAAAAGTCTTAACAGGCATATTCCTTGCCGTTGTCGCATTATCAGGCGCATTAATGGCTATAGGAATGGGTACGGCTGAATTCTGGGCGATTTTCGCGATTGCTCTGATCAGCGGCGGCTTTATAGCCAGTCGAATTTTCAATGATATTAAAAAATTCGAAGCCGAAAAACGAAGGCCTTCTGATAAAGATAAACAGAAGGAATTAAAGTCTAAATATGGACCAGTGTTCCAGGCCGTTAAGATTGAGGCTGCTTTGTCAGAAGCCGTTGCCCGGTTACATGCGGCGGCTGCTTTGGTTGATAAAGAGGAAGCAATCAATCTGCGCAAGCAGGCAAAGCTGATCGAAGACGGGCAATACGAATCAGTGATTGATGAGCACGCTTCTTCAGAGGAAATCGTCAGCCTTCTTTTGACCATAGCCCTAAGGAAGGCAGGATTAAGCAAAGTTGATCAGATGGTCCGCGATCTTATGCGGATTCAGGTAGAAGTTTCTGATGTTTTAGGGAAATACAGCCAAACATCAGTTAGCGGACAGGTACGGGAATATGTTCAACATGAATTTGGGTATGCGGTATCCGATGATATGTTGAGCAAGGCCAGATCCAGAGCCCGGAAAGTTTATGAATTGTTCCAGGGCCGTCTGCAGAAAACAGAAAAGCTTCTTAAGATCCTTCAGACTTTGGAGCAGCAGAGACAGGGAATTGAAGACAGGCAGAAAGCGTTTAATGCAAAGCATCCGAAACCCGTTTCCCGCGAGCTTAAACAGATCAAAAAGGAATACCAGAAGAGAGCCGTTGCGATTAATCGCAAAATCAACGCTGTTTCTAAAGATATTGAGTATTTGCGGCTGAACACCCTGTTCGGTTCTTATTTAAGAATAATAATTACGGAAGTTGTCCGTGAAGCCCGTTTGCAGGCATTACGCGATCATGGAGAACAAGCTAACAGGCTTTTCGCTGCCAGGACCAGACTTGAGAAGCTTGAGAAAAAGACAGCCGGAAAGACAGGAAAAGCCAGGGCCGCTGTAGATGCCGAGATCATTGTCCTGAAAAACGAGATTCGTATTCTGCAAAACGCGATCGATTCATTTGATGCCGAAACAGAAACGATGGCCGGGAAGGCCAGGAAGGATATCGCTAATGAATTCGGTCCTGTTGAAATGCCCGCGTCGGTTGAAACTCCTGTTCAAATGCTGGCCAAAGCCGCGGGGACCAGGGCTGAGAGGACTTATCTGCGGGGATTATGGTCCGAAATTTCCGGCGAGACGATTGTTCCTGAAGAAGAAATCGAGGATGCCGGGGCAAAAGACTTTTTAAGCTGGAAGTTCCTCGCCCGGGTGTTCTCATTCGGATTATTATTGAGCCTGGCCGCGCTTGCTGTCTTCCCGTCGGATGCCCAGGGACAGGATAACGATTCAGACGCGGATGAAAACAAAGCCGCCGATCCCTCTATCAGCAAAGTTGCAAAATCGTCCGCTTACGCAATGGCAGTTTCCATGATGCAACCGGATACTTCCGCCGATGAAAAATCACATTCCCGTTACGGGGAACCGCAAAAGCGCGGAGCCGAATCAGCCGGGAATCCCGGGCTTCAGGCCGGCAGCGCAATCCATTCTTACCGGGTCGTTGACGCTGTTTACCTTGATTTCGAGAAGGACGGCAAGAGCCTGAATATCGTTCAATCGAACGGCGAAGCGATGCCGGATATGATGACAGCTTATTTAGGAGAAGGAAACGAGGCGGATCAATTAGTTATCGTTACTTCTGATGGAACGAATTTTGCGATCAATATCGAAAATATCTTGAGCGCGCGGGAGAAAGGCGAATTGTTCGTCTCGGTCCGCGACTCTGCTTCGCAGATTGCCACTATGCCCGTGGCTGCGCTTGCCGACGTACTGTCCGCCCTGGACGGCAGGACCGGAGCCGAAGCCGGAATGGTCTTTATTATCAACAAAAATTTGAAACAGGACGGCACACCTTTTGAAAAGACCTTGTTGAATTTACTCAGAGCGGTTGCCGGGAAAGAAGACAAACCTTTGATGAAGACAAGGTTTACTTACTTCCCCGGGTTCAACGTTTCCCGTTTTGATCACGGCCGTGATTTCTCGGGCGACGTCAAATGCAGGCGCTTTGATGTGTCCGGGATGCTGGCTGAAATGGCCGGGGATGAATACCGTGTTAAATCCGGAATCAGCGGAAAAGTTGTTAATGTCGAGCGGAAAAAAGACGGGGTTGAGGTAACGGTCGCGGGAGATGGCGGCAACCATGTTTATCGTGGCTTGAAAACTGCTTATGTTCAAAAGGGCGACAAGGTTAAACCTGATCAGAAGATCGGGCGCAGCAGCAATAAGGAATCCGTGAAGCCGGTTGTCCTTACCCTGGAACAGAAGGTGCAGAAGGCGGAAAAGACGATTCAGAAGTTAAAAGAAGGCGCCAGGAAAGAAGAGGCGCGGGTCGAATCGTTTAACAGGAATTTTGAAGAAACAAAAGAAGCCGTTCAAATGTCTATTGACACGAAGGGAAGGATTTATGAAGACAAGGACGTAAAAGAAAGCGCCGGTAACTATACTTTAGCCCTTATTGGAGAAGAAGAGCAGACGCAGGACAATCAATTAAAGAATATTGAGACGCTGGTAAAGAACATGAATCCGGAGCAAGATGAAGATGGCGGCCTGCGGATCACTTTGGGACTTGCGCCTCAAGGCCAGGGATTCAGCGGGTCCATTCCGGGATTACAAACCAGGGTCGGCGGCTTTGAGTTGGGCGCGTCCAGCAAAAACGCATTTACTTCGACGAATGATATTTTCAATACCCTTGTCAAGCCGGACGAATTATTTAACGGAAGCATCGAAAGCGTAGTGGCAGGATCATTGTATGCCATGCATGTCGGGACGGAGTTCTGGAATTCAGCGATGAGGGAGAAACATCACGGCGACAGGCAGCATGGAATGATCGTCATGCCGAAACGCGGAGGACAGTGGGTCGCCTTACCGGTAAGCAAGATTGATACGGAAATCGCTGAGCGGCGCATCGTTCTTAACGACCAGGGCGAATATAAATTTGTCGGCGATGATGTTCCCAATGAAACCTATGTTCAATTGGAAGACAACTGGTTTGAATTATACAGCGATGCCATTCGAAAACTTTTCGGTCGGATGCCGCTTATCGGAAAGATGTTCGGCGATTATGACGCAGACACGGTTATTGAGCGTTACAAAAAGAATATGAATTTTTATATTCCGGGCGATATCGAGAGACTGTTCTATCTGAAGGCCCTGATGCGCTCCAAGGACAGCAAGGAGATCTGGAGAGTGCAGCGCAAAGGCGAATACCTGCACGGATATGTGTTTAATCAGGATAATCCCAAAGAAGTGCGCGAGTATTTCCGTACGCGCATTTTTGCAAAAGAACTGAAAGACTGGAGAGAGACCACTCCTGAAGGCCAGGCGATGACCGGCAACATGAACGATGGAGATGTCTTTGATTATCCTTCTATCGAGCGCTTGATCGCAAACGGCGAAGACGCCCGAAAGGCATCAATATACGGCGGCATCTTTGATCCGGTAGCGAACAAATTTATCGCTGTTCTGAGCGGCGGCCGCGTTCTTCCGGTGACCCATAATGTTCAATTGACCCTGAGAACCGACGACATCATTCGTCTCGGCAAGACCGCGGAAACGGCTGTTGTGCCGATCCGTGTCGGACATTATCTGGATGATAAAAATACTCCGGCCTACGGGATCTTCATCGCAGGTACTCAGAACGCGCTGCTTGATTTCTGGCTGAAATATGGAATCCAGCCCGAACAGTACAACAATGTTGCCGGCGTTATGAATGTTTACACTGTCCGCCAGGGCGATAATCAGGATTATCTTGAGCACGTCGGATATGAGGAAAGGCAGGAAGCTCCGGCCGAAAACGATTTTGTGAAGGTTCAGTATCGCGAAGAAAAGAATATGCGCGGCGAAACCGTCAAGCTGCCGTTAATGCTGCAATACCAGGCTAAACAATCCAGGATTTCTTCAATACCGGCAGAACGCCATATTCCTGAAGGCATGAAGGTCGTCGTCCTTGAGCCGGTAAAGAAAGACGGCAAGACGATTGCGACAAAGGTCGGGTTCTGGATTCCGAAACCGGGCAGGATGCCGGTCAAGAGATTTATCACCGAGACCCAGGTTTTCTATCAATTCGCCGGCGAACCTATGCCCGGGGATATCAGCGGATTCCTTGACGCGGGCGAGATCGATAAAGTCGAGCGCTTCTGGAATTTCGGCAGCGACAAGGAAAAGGTCGATTTGAAGCCGGTTTTTGACCGCAACGATCCAGAAGATCCGAAAAAGAAATTTACCAGGCTGGCCGTCTATGTTAATCCCGCGACCGGCAAGAAAGAGATTGCGGTTGTGGACTTCGGCGAAAACGCTCCGAAACTGGCTCCTGAAGTTCAGGAAAAGAATTACTTCACAAAGAGCTCCGGATATGGCAACAGCAAGCCCGTGGACGGCGTTCCTGTCCTCGTCTCCGTCGAAAAACCGGTGCCGAACCTGGGGCCTTCTTCAGATGTCATGACGAACATCGTTAATAATCCATATATCAATGATCTTGAAACTTTAAAAGCAAAAATCACGGCGATTAAAGACTGGCCGGCATCTTTGAAGAACAACCTCATCGCACAGATTGAAAAGGTTCAGGCTCAGTCGCGCGAGATTGAAGCCCACAAAGACGGCTTCAAGGTTTACGGCAAAATCTACCAGACCATGATCAAAGAGTTGAACCGCGCTTACCTGCAGGAAGGCCAGTTGTGGACTGAACGCGCCAGGCAGTTATTTGAGATGTTCAAGGAAGACGCCCAGATTGATGTGTTGATGAGCTCCGGTGAAATGCTCATTAATGTCCTGAGAAATATTGCCGCCAGCAAGAACATGAAGCCCGAAGATTATGTTGCCATGCTTGAGGCGACAGGGAACCTTGAGCAGGCTGTTTATCATGCGATTGGAGAGCATTATCTAATGAATATGGTCCTCGGAGATGACGCGTTTGAGACCTCACATGCCCGGCTGAAAGCCATCGATGACTATATTGCCAGACTTAACCTGGTCGGGATTGAACGTAGCACCTTGTTTGATACGGAACTGAAATTCGGAGAAAACGGCCGGATCCAGAGCCTTGAACAGATCCTTGAATACAATGAGAGAAAGATTGATGAATTTGAAGCGATGAAGACGAACTTGCAGGACATGCTGGCAGCCCGGGACTATTCAAATATGCTGGAAGAAGAGTCGTCCCTGCGCGCGGAGCGGGTTGCCGCGGAAGCGGATATCAAAGAGCTGACAATATTGATTGGCGGGCTTGAAAACGAGATCTTGCTCGCGGGAAGCAATGACGCGCTGGCGGCCGCGAGAGAAGAGCAGATCAGACTGGCCCGGGAACAAAAAGCTATTCTGGAGGACAGGATTGTAAATATCGATAAACAGCTTTGGATTTATGATGTTAAACGGATCAATCCGGAGCTGTATGAAGACGCCCTGAACCAGATGGCTTCCGAATTTATTACAAGAAGCATTGATCTTCTTGACAGAATGATCGCCTTGCAAAAAGAGCAGTCTGAATTCGCGGTCAGCTCAACAACCACTCCTGTTGTCGATTTCGGCGGGCTCGACAATGTTTATCTCGTCGATCCGGCCAAGGCAAGGATATATGCCGGTCAATTATTGAGCGACGGCGAAAAAGAGATCGAGGGAATCAGGAAGGCGATGGAAGAGAACAAGGCTGTTTTAACTCCGGAAACGGTCTTGTTGTACGATCGTTATGTCAAAGAGTTCTTCCCGCTGCGCGATGCTTATGCCGCCGCCCTGAAAGAAGCGGCAAATGCCGTTACCTCGGGAGTTCCCGAAGATATTCTCGAAGCCCACAAGAAACTGGCTTTGGCTGAAAAAGCGATGGAGAGCAAACGCGAAGAAATCTTCGGGCAACTGGAACAACTGCTGGTTAACGGAAATTATTACACGCCGGAACACACTGCTGAAGTCATGAAATGGCTGACGTTCCAGAAAGAATTGGCGATTGAAGCCGCGAGAAAATTCTTCGCCCGGCGCGGCGCCAACAATCCTCATTTCCACTTGTTGAACGCCATGACAGCGATGGCCAGGACCAATATCGGGGCCGTTAATGCCGCCAGCGCCGTTCTTGACAAACGGATGGATTTAAAGAGCCTGGAGCGCGATGTCGAAAAAGAACAGCGCAAGTCGGTAGCCTTGATCGCCGAATATAACAGGCAGCTCCAGGATCTTGAATCGCTGCTGAAGAATGCCGCCGGCAAGACGTCAACAACAAAGTTGTCGCCGGATCAGGAGAAAGAAATAAAGACATTTGTCCGTCGTTTCCACAAGGATGAGAATTCGGTTCAGGTCGTCGGGAGCCAGCTCTTCGTCAACGGGAAACCTGTTGACGAGGCCTGGATGCCGAAGAACGGGCGAGTGACCCAGTTCATGTCGTCTGAATTTGCCAAGGGGCAGGACGGGGTTTCCAATCCTAACAGCATTGCCGCCTGGATCAACCGGAACACCGGAATCAACACATATGTAGTCACGACAAACGCGGGCGAGGGCGAAGCTGAAAAGCAGATCTTCTTTATTGAGGTGCCTTTGAGCAGGGATGCGATTAATAAATTCGAGCACACATTCGGGGCCGGGGTCGAACAGTCCGGAAGTTTTGAAGTCCATACTCCTGACGGCCAGGGCGAATATAAAGTCGAGCGAAGCCTGATCGGCGTGGACAGCATTACAAAGGTGGGCGACAGGATAGAGTTCAGCGTTGTGGCTTTTGGAAAATTATCCGCGGAAAAAGACGGGACGAACACGGCCGCTTTGGCCGGCACGGTCACTTACTATATGACGGATGATAAAGAAAAAGGCGTTCGTCTGGTTGCCGATTTCGGGGCCGCCGCATCCAATAAAGATTCAGGCGACATTGAAATGTTCGACAGGGAAGGAAGAAGCATGGGGACCACCTCGTTTGATACATTTGACAGCGCCAAATATCTGAAATTCAAATTCGTAAAGCCGGTTGCCGAAGGCGTTGCCGTCGGTCTTGGCGGAGAGATCATCAGAGAAGGGGATTTCTCGGGATTGATTAAGGGCGAACAGAAGATGTACCCGGTCACAAGCGTTGACATCGATCATATTTTGAATTCCGAGACGGCAAAAGCCAGGGCCGAATATGCCGCGCAACTCGCGGTGAAGGGTATTCCTGACAGCAATAGAAAGCAGGAACTTTATAACCAGGTATATCAGCACGTTTTGAGCAAAGAACAAATCAGAATCAAGGCCTCACTGGAGCAGGCTCTCGGCTTTGATGTCACCCGGTTCCAGGCAAGCGTCGGACGGGTTTGGGCCAGGTATCAACGGACGGAAGGGGCCCAGTCTTACGGAGCGGGAGCAGACATTATCGATAATGGAACGGTAAACATGGGAGCAGGAGTCTCGGTCGATCGCTTTGGCAGGCCCAATGTTACGTTTAACGGCGGATACAATGACTGGCTTTCATTCAACGCAGGGTTCAACAGCCGCACTCCCGCCCTGGCGCTGACCGTCGATCTCTTTAAACTGGTCAGCGGTCTTGGCGGCGATACTGACAGCACTGCTTTGAAAGCGCTCCAGACTTCTGATGAATTCGGCTTCCTGTTCGCGATGAGAAAGGCCGGGGTCGACAATCCTGAAGAGGTCGTCGGGGCCATTAAAGAGTTGCGCGAAGTGTTCCTGAAGGCGGGCAGCCTGGAGGAAGCCCTCGATCATGAGGCGGTCCGGCAGAGAGGGCTTGCCCAAATATTGCGCAAGGGTGAAGTGATCCGCGCCCTGGCCATCGTTGCCAATGGAGAAGAACAATATGTGAAACATGATATTAATGAGTTTCCGGAAGCTTTCAGAGCGACGCTGTCCGTGCCCGAAGAACACACTCCGCTTAAAGAAGTGGAGACAAAAGTGACGATGACGAAGGAAAGCGCGCGTCTTAACATGGATCATGTAAGGGAAGACAGGGACCTCTTTGATTCGCCCATCTATACATATCAGGCCACGCTGAAAATGATGAGACTCGAAGCCGATATTCAAAATAACGATAATTTCACAAGCATCTTTAGGTTCATCGGCGATCTTCCCCAGGGCGGGAACAGGACCCAGAGGAGTTTCGCCCGGACTCTCGGCAGCCTGGATGAAAACGAAAGAAAAGAGCTTTCGATCCTGAAGGACGGCAGCCGCTATGGCCTGAGGTTGACCCGTGGAGGAGAGACCAGGGTCCTTCCGCTTGGCGGAGATGACACCCTTGTGATCACTCCTGAAGACGCCGAGAAAGCCGGCATCAGAAATACGACGGGCTTGCCGATCATTGTTGAAGACAAATCCATTCTGATGAACGAACTGGCGGGCTATCTTGAAAAAGGCCAGGAGGGCTATTATATCGTTCCGGGAGAAGGAATTTTCGCGATTGAAGACAGGCATCTCAATGATGATTTGACTGATGGCAATGATCTGACTGACGGCGCCATCCCGTTTGTCGACAAAGATAATGACGGCGAAAATGATGTTGTAGTTGAATTCTCTCCCGGCGCCCTGGCCAGGGTTCATAAACTGCATAACCAGATCGTCGACGGCAAAGTGGTCTTCATGACGGATGATCAGGTGTTGTGGCGGCTGCTGATTGTTAGCCCGAAGGATGTTGCCCGTGCCGATATGGCAAAGAAGGGTCTGACTCCGCCGCAGATCGAGGAAGAGGTCCGCAAGGCCAAACAGAGCCCGCTGGTTAACATGAAGAATTATGATCCGGAGATCAAGGCGCCTTATGTGCTGGTCACCAAAGCCACAGCGGACAAGATCAGAGAAAAGATTTCAGCCAATGAAAAGGTAGATTCGTTGCGCAAGAATCTGACCGGCGAGGGCGGGATGAAGAAATCAGTCAGGGCTGCGCATGTTGAAGCGGAAATTATCTCGGCGGTAAACGACAGCATGTTCAACGAAACCAAAAAGGCTTTGGAGAACGGCGTCGGATACAAGTTCCGGTCAAAGAATGTTTCGACAGACGCTGTTGATTGCAGTGGATGGGTAAGACATCTTCTCAAAAACGCGTCCGAAACTGTCAATTTCGTCTCCGGCGCCAGTATTTTTGATACCACAAACATGCCCGTTTATGCCGCGGGTATTATCGAACACATCGCGGCCATGGCTCCTCAACCGGTTCTTTCAAATGAAGAAATAAGCGTTGAAAACATGAGAGAAGGCATGGTGGTTGGAATAGACACTGGCCGCAAGAGCTGGGATGCCGGCCGGGAACGGGGCATTGATCATATCGCGGTCGTTTTAAGAAATCCGGATACCGGCGAGATGATCGTTTCGGAAAGCCGTTCACAAATGGGCGTTATGACAATGGGAGCCGAAGAATGGCTTGCGGAACAAAACGCGGAAGGTCACAAGCTTTTTGCCGTTAACTTATTTGTCCCGTTAGACAGAAGAGCGGTCAAGCAAGGATTTGAAGACAGAGTTCCGAAGGCCGGGGTCAGCGATTATCCCGGGACATCAAGCGCGTTTGAAACGAAGGCGGCAAAAATTGCTGTTGACCTCGGGATGAATCCGGACGACCTGATGTCTATCATGTCCTTTGAATCCGGGTTGAATCCGAAAGCCAGAAACAGGAACGGATCAGGGGCGACGGGCTTGATTCAATTCATGCCTTCTACAGCCAGGGATCTCGGCACGACAACCCAAGCCCTCGCCGCGATGTCGGACATTGAACAGCTGGATTTCGTTTATGAATATCTGAAGCCGTTCAGAGGACAATTAGGGACAATCGAAGACGCTTATATGGCTGTCCTTTATCCGAAAGCAGTCGGGCAGGGACCAGAGTATACGCTCTTTACCGAAGAGACGGCCGCTTATAGACAGAACAGGGGATTGGACATAGACAGGAACGGCAGCATTACTGCCGGCGAAGCGGTTGACGTCATGCTTCGTGTCAGCAAGAACCGCAGAGTCCTGGGCGGTTTTGAAACATCTCTGCCGGTCAAGGCGGGACAGGTTTATGACCTTGCCGCGGTTCAGAGAAAAGGTATGATCGGGTATTCCGGCGAGTCGATTAGCAGCAAACAAGACGGGATGACTGCGGAAACTGTCGGGAATGAGGCTGAAGAATTATCGTCAACAGAGGCCGATCCGGCAGCAGAAGTCATGGAAGCGGAAAAAGACGTGACCGGGGCTGAATTGCGCAAAGAGCTGAAAACAAAAGAAAACGAGCTTGAGGCCGTCGAGCAGGAGATTTTGAAAGGACAAAACAGGAAGGCGCTTGAACAGGATGCCGGGGAGTTGAATGATCGACGGAAAGAAGTTGATGATGAGATTAGATTGCTTGAGGAACAGTTGAGAAAAATTTCTCTAAACAGCCGCCAGGGGAACGCGCAGCCCGCCGGCGCTTCCGCCGCTATTGCCGGCATGGTTGGAGAATTGTTATCGCCGGCCTCCGCGTTCGCGCAGAACTCGCCGTCTGCCGACGCCAGCGCAGACGCGATCAGAGCCGAACTCGACAGGAAAGTTCCGGTTCGCGGGGTGACATATTCTCCGGTTCCAGAAGGCGGAGAGAAGATGGAAGGCATTAACTGGGATAATCATTTGAGCGACATCACCTTATTGAAACAGATGGGCGTTAATACGATCCGTACGTATTATCCGATCACATCGAAAAAATTCCTCGACGCTTTGGCGAAGAATAATATCAAGGCGATTGTTAATATTCCGAATTATGATGACCGAAGAGTTTCCGGTCCGGATATCAGTACCGGCACTTATAAAAATTATATTAAACAGTTTAAGGATCATCCGGCCATCCTGATGTGGGAATTCGGTAATGAGTATAATTATCATCCGGAATGGTTTGGCGGAAATATCAATAACTGGTACAGGATTCTGGAAAATGCTGCGCAGACCGCGAAACAAATCGATCCGACCCGTAAAGTGGCAACGGCTCACGGCGAACTTCCGGATGCCGGTGCGGTTAAAATGGCTCCGTCAGTCGATGTCTGGGGAGTAAACGTATACAGAAACGGTGATCCGACGGAAATTTATGATGCCTGGAAGCGCATGCAGGCCGGCAATCAGATCAGGAAAGGACTTCAGTTATATATTTCCGAAACGGGAACGGACGCTTTCGACAGCAGATTCGGCAGTGAAGATCAGAGAAATCAGGCAGAGACGGCCAGGCAGATCTGGCAGAACATTTTCGCAAAGGCCGATCCTCAAATCTTCCTCGGCGTGACATTTATGACATTCGCCGATGAATGGTGGAAGTCCGGGAACGCTTCGACGCATGATACGCACGGCTCCGATTTAAGCGTCTCCGGAGACGGCCAGACCAATGAAGAATGGTGGGGATTCGTCGATGTGAACCGTAATCCTCGCCGGGTTTTCGAAGAATTCAGGAAGTTGTGGGGCGGTTTGGGCGAAGAGAAGAAAGATCTTGATGCGATGTCGAAGGCCGGGATCGAGAAGAGACTGGAACAGTTAAAGGCCCAGCGCGCGGATCTGGTCAAACAACAGGCGGAAAAAGCGGCCGAGCTGAAGAAAACCGAGCCGGTTGATGTTTCCAGCCTTGAAGCCAAACAGCGGATACGGCAGACGCTCAGGGCTGAAATTGAGGACATTCGTCAGAAATTATCCGCCGAAGAAAGAGAAGCCCGGCCAATCATAGGCGAACCCGATGACGGCGACGAAGAAAAAACTCCGTCCGCGGCTTACAGCATTCCCGCGGTTGAGGAGTTTATGCGGGATAAATTCGCTGTTCCCGGTGAAAACGGAATCGAATATCTCAGACAGGAAGAAGCCGAAGCGCTTTTAGGTAAAAAGCTTAACTGGGAGCCTGGAGATACAGCTGCTAGCGACTGGAAGTTAAAAAACAAGGCGGGGGAGATTATCGGATTATCTCAGCAGCTGCTTGATCTTAGCGCGGCTTTCAAGGCAGGCAAGTTATATTATGATGCGAAGGGCAACTTCTCATATACAGGCAATCCGGAAGACAGGGTTGTCGCAACAATCAATAATAATATGCAATTCTTCCTTCCGTTCACGCCGAGGATGATTAAAGACTATCGTGAAAAAGGCATGTACCGGTTAGACCGGCACGAAATATTTAAATTCAACACCAAGTATGTTTACTTCCTTGATAAGAATATGAACGATCGAGGCGACGAAGGCGAGTTTAAGTATAGTGACATTCAAGAAAAGGATGAAAAATTGCTGGCGCAGGGATACCAACCCTTAAGAACCGCCAAGGTCAAAAATATTCCGATCTATGATGAAGACGGAAACTTTACTGGAGAAGTTGATACAAAGGAATACCCGATTACGATGAATGATGAAGGCCGTGCGATTTTTGATCAATGGGACAACATTCTAAGAGGCGGCAGACAAGTCTGGCACGGAGGGCTGACGTTGGCTCCGATCGGCAAGAAGTCGTATGCGGATTTGGACGGCGGCGGCGAAAAGCTTGATGAAATAACTCCGAGAGCTGTCGATGCCGAGTTTATCAGAAAGGATTACAGAGAAACCGATAATAAATATGTTTATTACCAAATCCTCGAAATCCAGAACCGTTTTAACGGCGAAGTTCGTCAGGAAATTCAGAAGATTCGCAAAGATCCGGATCATCCTGGGACAAACTATTCACGGCTAGTGAGAAAATATGAAGGCGTCTACAAAAACGGCAGCTTTGTCCCGAGGAAGGTGACGGTTTTCGGTTACAACGGATTCCATAATGTCCCAAGTACATCAACGACATATTTCACAAATGGAGAGGGTGTCATCACGGATGCTAAAGGAAATATTCTTGATGAGAAGGATTTGAAAACAGAGTTCGATTCTCGGGCAACGACATTGGAGAAAACAGAAGCAAAGAAAAATACCGAAGGCCACATTTTCTCTAATATTGAAAATAAGACAATCAACTTGAGTCTGGAAGAAGAAAAGGATCGGCAAGGACGCGTGATCAGAACTGTCGAAGGTGATAAAGTTTCTACTTTGTTCTATGAAGGTCCGGCCGGCGCGATTGATCTTTCATACAAAGGCGAAACCCGCGTCAATGGAAGGCTGATTGATGAAAACCTTCTCTATTATGCCAGTGGCGACCGGATTAAAGATATCAGTAAAGCGGATGTTTATAGATTATTTAACGGTGAACATATCATCTTTTATCGTGGTTACAAGTATTATCAGATTTCTTCTGAGGAAGGGGAAGAGGTAACCATTGCCGTTCCTTATCAGCAGATCAAGAACGCGAAAGGTCAGATTATCGAGACGCGTCTTGGAAGCGGGGAATGGGAAGACTTTGCTCCGTCAGAAAAAGGCGCCAAATTGATGAGGCCGGGAGAGCCCTTCAGCAATACATACACGACCTATAGTTTCTACCTTGATGAACTGGGCAAAGGCGCTGTTCACTGTTTTGATTCGCCGGATGTCGCTATTAAGACAGTCCGGACAGTGACCCAAAACGGAGTCGAGGAGATCGAAGCTTTTGCCAACACGACAAGGCTGGTGGATGGAATTATCCGTTATAAAACTAAGCGCGGGCTTGTTGAAGACAGCGTTAACCAAAAGTTTGCCCAGGCAGAAGATAAGCGCAAGTGGTTATTGGATTATTTGAAAGACAGCAAGCATGAAGGAGACATTCCTTTTGGATATATTATGGAATCCAAGGATGAACGCAAAGACGGCGAAGGGCAGCTTAAGATCCTTTTGACAGACGCCAGGGAATTCAATCAATTCGGGTTTCAGAAAGACGGCGCGATCAAGTACATTACATTCCTGGATTATCCGGCTAAAGGCGATGACCGTGTTGTCATATCCAGTGTGACGTATGAAGTAAAGCGTGACGAAGGCGGGATCATAGAGGACAGGGGCGCATATGCGGATGAAAAACAGATCGTTACGGATGGCAATTCCCGTATAGTGATTGCAACTGTACTCGAGATTAATCGTGAAGGCCGAGAGGTTGCGGTTAAAGTTCCGGTTATTGTGACCAGTACGCATGATGAGAGGCGTTCCAAGCAGAGCATTACGAACCGCGCGGTAAGACTTGATGATGGACGACTGCTCGCTGAATTCCATACCGGCAAGCCCCTGCGTGATAATAAATTAATCGTGCTCTTTAATGGTCAGCAGTTGCCGGTTTCAACTGAACGCATTGATTGTTTAACTATGAAAAAGGGAGAGCCTGTTTTTGAACACGGTCTCGAATCGATTAAAAACCGTTCCGCCTATAAGGAACATAAAACCGTATTGATCAAGGGCGAAACCGCTAAATATTGGGTTTATGATATTGATGCTCGCGATCATGTTGAATGGGGCGTCTACTCTTTCCGTGATAATACGGCCTTTATGGATAATGAGTTTGTGGCAGGTCATCAGATAAGGAAGGAAGTGCCATTTATTCAATTTATGGATGAAAAACAGGCAGAGGCCGTTGCTCAACGTAATGGAACATTGTATGAGAACGACATGCCGCAATTCCGTAAAGACAACCGCTATACTCCGCGGGTTTATTTACCGCAAAGTGAAAAGTTCAGTTCTTGGGAGTTTATTGAAAATCAAATTAATCATGTTAAGCACAACAGCTTCAGCACTAATTTCTCCTTCCGATTGCTTGATACATGGCTGACGTCGTTTAGTTTTATCTTAGGCGGCCTTGTCGGTATTCCGATTCTGACACTGATGCTGCTGCGAATGACATCACTCTTTATGGAACTGGTGATGAGGATTTTTGTCACTAGCAGAAAGGATGTTGTGCTGGCTAAGACAGCCAGGTTGCGGTATCGGTTGAGCGAATATACCAGAAAGACGATTCATGGCGAGACGAAAGAAGTTGCCAATTCTCAAGCAGCGTCGTCGCAGACAGTGACCCGCAAGGAACTGGAGGTGTGGGTTAGAGATTTCAATTATGAGAAAACGTTTATCGATTATCTGGAAAGCAGAATTAATAGTGATGAGTTTAAAGACAAGAGCAAAGAAGAAAAGAAAAGCTTTGTTGAGAAGAGAGTGCGTTTTTGGACTAACCTGATTTGGTATCACGCCGGGCTTGGAGGCCTTTTTGTCCATATGAAATCAGGTCAGATGTATCTATTCCGTAAAGGTTTCATCTTCACTCCAACTGAATTGAAGTTCTTGATTCGATATCATAATGAAAAGGGACAAGATGTTGAGAATTTCAAGCTGAGAAACGGCCAGACTTTAGGTGAGCTGATCGAAATGGATATTTTTAAAGCCCCGATCTCGTCTATGGTCCCAGATCAACAGAAGTATTTGATCGAAGATATTGT
Organism: Candidatus Omnitrophota bacterium; assembly: GCA_040753435.1. Classification (GTDB taxonomy): domain Bacteria; phylum Omnitrophota; class Gorgyraeia; order Zapsychrales; family JANLHA01; genus JAKLFA01. The sequence goes on from JBFMEN010000052.1 coordinate 25,217, forward strand.
TGACCTTATCCGCGCATATCTCCAGGAAAAATATGAAGAGAAGCGGGATGTTCGGATTCTAAAATGGACGTTTAGTGTGCGCACCAAGTTTACACTTTTCAAATATCCGATGACTCGGATTTGGTTTAATTTTGTTACTTATCCGTCTCTGATTTTGCGCGTGTTCACATCCCGTAAGGAATTTAATAATAAAAAACTGACTGACTCTGAACAGGCCAAGCTGAAAGTAGCCCGGCGCTTCTGGATGACGGGATTGAGTGAGTGGTTGCTTTTGAATGCTGTCCTGATTTGGGCTTCCGTTTATTTTGGCTTCGGCATTATCGACGGCTGGGTTTTTGTCGGTTCGGCCCTGATTCTGGGATTGCACCTGAAGTTGTCGTTCCGCGGCATTTTCTACTTGAATTATACGGCGGCTGAAAGGGTGCTGTCCAGAATTATGAAATACCGCGAAGTCAGAACCATGAAAGATGTTCGTCGCGTACTGCCGGAAATTCTTGAAACAGACGAAGGCCGAGAATTCTTTAATGAGGCGATCAAGTGGCTGGCCTCCGAGGGCTCATACACACATCAGCCGTATATCTCAAAAGAAAAAGTAGAGTTATTGGAAGGTATTCTGGATGGAACGAGAAACATTGATGAGCTGAAGACGCTTGATGGTCCGGAATCAGGAGCAGGTCAATTGTTCAATGTTAAGAAGATCGGCGATGCTGAAGCGGATCAGTATCTAATTAACTGGATTAATATGTATCTCATTGATCAGATCGATATTACCTCCGAAGATCAGGTCCATCCGTTCACCATCCAGCTTTCCGGGTTTAATGAATTTGCGCGGATACGTTTTAAGGTAAAGAGCAAGGAAGATCTGAAGGTGATGAGCCGTCAAGAGTTGGAAGCGCTCAAAGAAAACAAGGAGAGGTTTGACGAGTATGTTAAAAATTTAAGCAATGACCTTGATGCTTTGGTTAGCCGAGGCTCGGTCGGAGGTATGAAGGGGGTTTTCCTTGTAGAAACCAAGTTTACCCGCATTAAGAAAACCCATATGAATCAATGGCAGTATTTTCTTGAATCCTTGGCGGAAAAAGCCGGAAAGTCAATTCCTAAAGAAGAGTACAAAGAATTGCTTGCTGTGGAGACTTCTGCGGCAGAGACATGGAGAATTCTTAATAAATTATTCAATGAGGAGGCCGAAGAGGGCAAGAAGATTAAAAATATCGATTTTCTCATGGAAGAATTTGCGAACTTCCGCACAGAGAACTATTACAAAACTATCATGACAACGTATCAGTCAATCATCCAGCGATATCGTGTCTTGGCGCGAAGATTATTGGCTAAGAAATATTCAATAAACCTAAAAGATGTCAGTGAAGACGAGATTAACAAATGGGTTCGTTCCAGGATTCAAATGACGGTTTATATGGATGGAGGGGCTTTCCCAGAAGATTTGGCTGGGATTTGGGCTGAACATCAGGAGGACACTCTGGAAGGTGGTTTCCGATGGACATTCGATCACCAGAAGAATTTCATGCTTATCTGGGAGAAAGCGACAGGATTATCAGCAGGAACAGAGATAGAGAGAGAATCTCTGGGGAATCCGGGAAAGACAACTTGGGAAGATCTAAAGAAAGCACTATTGAATATTATTGAAAAAGAAGAAGTTGCGAAAAATAAGAAAGACGCATTAGTTAAACTAACAAAACAATATTATAGTAATTTTGCCACTCCAGAAAACCCGGGTGACATTGTGCTTATTCAGGGTAATTTCCCGTTAATGGGAACCAAGTTCAACGGATGGGCTCAGCGTAAACCTTACACCAAACATGAGCTCATGTTCGCTCTTGACGTTGGTCATCGTATCACGATCGGTGATATGTGGGGCCTGCCTAATGAGTTCCGCAAGTTTGAGGATCCGAAGCTGGCCTGGCTCTCGTTTGATTACGCGACCTACGGCGAACGATGGGGCTGGGTGACCAAGATCACGGCTTTGTCTGAACATGGGTTCAATACGATTGTCCGCGCCGCTAAAGACCTGGTCGATACGGATGTGAATGTGGGTAAAGGTCTTATGAGAAAGAGCGCTTTTGATGATATGGCCGGCCGCGAATATACCTCTGAAGATACGGCCATGAGCAATAATCAAGTCCCGGCAGGCAAGCAGTCACACTACACCCACAAGATCCGCATCATGCAGTCGGTTGAAAAGACACAAATGGAGGCCCATGGGTTTATTACCCGTTTCGGTTCGTCAGTTGTTGAAATGTTGATCAGCGGCATTCCATATCAGAAGTTCCTGAGTTCAGCGGCTCACTGGACAGTCAAGCTCGGAACGCTGTTTAGCCACGGTTTTTATGTGAACGAGACCTGGATCATCTGGGCCAATATCGTAATGGTCATTGCCGCGTATTTTCTGCCGCTTAATATTTACGCTTACCTGGCATTGCCGTATTTCGGTATCGGGCTTGGTCTTTCTCTCGCTAACGCCATCAACGCCTCCGCGCAATCGCTTCATACATACAGATTCGGATGGTTACGCGGTGCTGTTGTTTACTTCGCCTTCTTCTGGTTGTACCTTGCCTATTACACAGCCTTCATTCCGGTGCATGATCAGAAGGTAATGGAAGGATTGAAGCGCCAGGTTATTTTCTCTCTCAGTCCGCGTATCAGTGATTCGATACGTCATCCTGCTAAAGAAGTTTATAAGCGCTTTAAGCCTTCGATTCAGAAGGGAATTATAATTTGGGCGTTCCTGCTGTTGGCGCCGTTCCATCCCGTGGCAACTGTTATTAATATTTTCTTCTTTACCATGACCTTAAGCTGGATCTTCGCGCCGTTCCTGTTTAACTACCATCCGAAGTTATTGGCACGAATAGGGCTGGGATTGAGAGATTCTGTTTTGGGAATCTGTTTCGCGTTAAAGGATATGCCCTTCGATTTATATGCAAGGGTTAAGAAAATGATAAATGACAAGAGGTTTAGAAAACTGGTTGCAAGGAAGGCAGAAGATAATAAAAATAAAAAAGAAATAAAAGAAATTTTTGCTAAGAAAGATCCGCTGATTTTTGCCAAAAAGATGAAAGAAAAGGCAGCAGAGATTTGGAATGGTTTGGAAACAAAAGAACAGATAATTGTTGAATTAAAGATGTGTGATACGGAGGGAAAAGCTATAAAAGGTCAGAAAGAAATGATGATCCGCAACTTCTTCTTTGAACTCGTTGATCATATTGATCAAGATGGATTGCTGCGCGATGCCGGACAAGTTTTTGACCACGCCGAAGATGCAATCATGAAGCCGGAAGGCAGAGACGCCGGGAAAGACGCGAAGAAAGGCTCTGATACAACGCTTCGTTCCTTCGCGCTTCCGGCTGCGCTGATCACCTATGGCATGACGACCGCCAACACCAACGTCGTCGCGGCCGGTCTCTTGAGCCTCATCGCCTTCGCCGCCTGGTTCGCGCTCAGGACTCCGCTCAGATCGTTCCGGTCGATGAGTTTTGTCAAAGCGCTCTTCTCCCAGTTCGCTTTCATTTATGAACAGGGGGTCCTCAAGATCCGCGTAGAGACGACCGGGGAAGCCGATGAGACCATTGCCCGGCAAGAGAAAGCGGCCAGGGAAGCCGAAGCGGCTTTACAGACAGCATTTGCTCAGCGCCGAACGGGATCATCGCCCGTCGGCTCCGTTGTTCACACATCTGCTTCTTCCAGGAAAGAGTTAGCCTTAAGGGTCTGGCGAGATTACTTTGAAGGAAAGGTCGGGCAGGATCCGGCCATGCTGGCCGAGGTAATTGAGCTTCTCAACGCCCAGCCGGAAGTCCGCGACGCCGCCATGATCGCCGGACCCGACAGTGAATACAGCGAGTTCTGGAGAAACGCAGCCCGCAAGGCCGCTGAAGCCGCCACCGCCGCCCAGCCGGAAGATGACGATCAGAATCAAGAAGATAGCCGCGTTGGGCACATTAATGCTGAAACCGAAAAAGCTTTTTCGATGGAACAATCCGATAACGCCATGGTGACTGAATCTTCTGACATTGAGTCGGACAAGAGGACGCAGGCCAAGGTTCAAGAACCGCCAATCCTTGAAGGGTATAGAAAAATTTATGAGGAGATATACAAGAAATCAATTTCGAGGCCGTTTGGAACTAATCCTGAAAATCCGGAATTGGCGACAGACTGGTTCTTGACCGAAGAAGCTGCACTGCCGCACTTTGCTATTTTTGTTAATCCCTCACCTGAACTTGCGCAAAAAATCTTGTCCATTCAGCAGGAGTTTTTCCTTCGGTTACCGCGATCGATACAGCAAAAATTCGTCCTTATACAGCCGCATGATTTCCATGTTACGTTTACAGGCGTAAACTTTTTTAATGAAGCAACTGATTCTGAAAAAGCAGTTCGGGCGGCAGCAGAGATTGTTCAGAAAAGACAGGGATTGACGCCGTTTGAGTTGAAGCGCATTGGGGTGTTTGAAGGCGGAGCTATTATGATTGAGGCCTATCCCAAATCTGATGAATCTTTGCGTGCCTTAACAGCAATTCATCAAGAGCTGCAGCGCTCCTTAAATCGACAACCGATGTTTGCCTTGCCGTTGTTCCATCTGACCCTTGGATATATAACGACGCGTCTGACACAGGAAGAACATCAAGAATTAGTAAACATTATTGAACAGTATCGAGGGGATTTTAATTTAGAGTTTGCTTTTGATAGAGCGATGACTTACAGATGGGATATTGACCCCGATGTGAAATCGGGAAGAGCCGCGATAACAAAAGAGAAATTTTTTGATGTGAAAGAACTGTCTGTGATCGAGATCGGGAAAGAGAATATCAAAAATGATTCAGAAAAGAATTTTAACAACGGTTCGACGGTTCTTTCCTTCGCGTTGCCGACCGCGGTGATCGCTGCCGGAATGACAACCGCCGACACCGGGGTCGTTGCCGCGGGCCTCTTGAGCCTCAGTGCTTTCGCCGCCTGGTTCGCGTTCAAGACTCCGTTGAGAACATTCAGCCCGTTGAGTTTTGCCAAAGCGCTTTTCTCCAAATTTGCCTTCATCTATGAACAGGGAGTCCTCAAGATTCGCGTTCAGACTTCCGGCAAAGTCGACCTGGCCGCCGATGAAGCCGAGCGCAATAAAGTGGACAACTCCATAGTATCTACAGCAACGCCTTCCATTAACAAACAAACGCCTGTCGGATCGGTCGTTCATACGTCCGCTTCGTCCAGAAAAGAGTTGGCCTTAAGGGTCTGGCGCGATTACTTTGAAGGAAAGGTCGAGCAGGATCCGTCCATGATGTCCGAAGTTATCGAGCTTCTTAACGCCCAGCCGGAAGTCCGCGACTCCGCTATGATGGCCGGACCTGACAGTGAATACAGCGAGTTCTGGAGAAATGTAGCACGAAAAGCGAAAGGCGAAGAGCGAACGGCGAAGAGCGAAACGCGAAAAGATGATTCAATATCGGCCGCCGCACCTGATGATGAAGAGATCAAAGGGGAAACGATTCCGGCTGCCACCAACACCGCCATTAACACAAACACTGACACAATCACTGACACTAACACTATTCCCTCCGACGCCGCGATGATTTCCGCGATTGAAGAAAATGCAGCCGCGCTCACCGCCCAGCCGAGGGTCATTATCGTTGCGGGCGTCTCCACCGCAGTCAAGAGCAGATGCATCAACAGTCTTCTTAAGGAATTTCAGGATCGGTTTATTTCGCCTCTCCCGGTCCGCGATCAATCCATGCTTTCGAAATTAAATTCTGTTGAGGCCGTGAGACCAGTCACTGCAGCGAACACTTCCGTGGCTGGAAACTCCAAAGGGACCGGGTCCGCGGCCTCGCCGATGATTACGGGAACGGACAAAGTTGAAATCAGCGTCGAGGCAAAGATTCTGCACAGGGCCGGTCAACTGCTCGCCGGACGGCCCGCGGCGCCGGATATTGATGAACTTGTTCGTTTGTTAATGAACGATCCGGTTGTCCTGAGTCTGGCCGGATCAATGGAAGCGGCCCGCCAGATCCTTGCCGCGATGAAGGAACCGTTGAGAAAGGTTCCGGAAAATAAAACCCGAAAGGTGGAACCTGTCGAGCGGACCGATGCGGAAAGATCTTTTGATTCTGCCCGCCGCGACCAAGCCATGGTCTCGCAGGTCGCGACCGGAATTGATAAAAATAATATTGTTCAATCGGACATAACGGAGGAAAGTCCATGGAAACATTCAATGAAATTCAGGTCCGAAGCGTCTTTGATGGAAGCGAGGGACGATTTGTGGCCGCCAGTTACGATGGATGGACCTACGAGTACAGGTTCTTTATTCATCAGAACGGCGAGATCAAAGGAAGGACGTCCGGTGATTCCTGGGTCGACATCAGCTCAAACACGGCCGGGATCATCAGATCAAAGGTGGACCGGTATCTCGGATTTAACCCGGAAGAACAGGACGCCTGAAACATTATTCACGCGGCTTTTGAAAATAAAGTCCCGGAGTGATGAGGCGGTGTTAAGTGATTTCAGGAGCTGGAGGATCGAAGGGTTCAGACAGGCTCCCGGATACAAGATCCAAGAAACCGGCGGCGATGCAGCGATACTCGCGGACGGAAAAGAAAGAAAAGAGGGATTGTTTGATCTGCGAGATCGCCTGGTAAGGGAATTGGGCGAGGTTTCAACTCTTCTGGAAAGGGTCCCTCCGGCCGTCAGCATTTTCGGCGGAAACAATAGCGGGGAAAAACTTTACCTGTTAAGTTCAATCCTGGGATTTAATTTGGCCCGGCGAGGGTTCACTCTTCGGACGGGAGGCGGACCTGGAGTTATGGAAGGTCCTCTTCTGGGCGCCATCCAGGCAAGAGGAGCCTCTCTCCCGGTTAAAATAAGACTTTCTGTCGCAAGAACGCTGCTGCCGTTCCTGAAGTACGTCCCGCCGTCTGTTTCTCAACGAATTCTGTCGGGGCAAAACCAGGGATTCAAGATATACATTCCCGACCAGCCGCTGAGTCCGCATGTCGAGATTCCAGCGCATTTCACGCATTTTATTCCGAGAAAGATTTCGTTAATGCGTGCGGTTAAAGCGATCGTTGTTTTGTCCGGTGGTTTTGGGACATTAGACGAGCTTTTTGAGTCCATGCGGACCGACGGGCATATCGTAGCCCTTCCCTTCTGGAAACCCGTTATTAAGCAGATTGAAAAAGCCTGGGCGAACCGCGGCTGGGGAGAGACGATATCAGAAGAGATTTCCTTCAGCGAGGACCCGGAAAAGAACGACGCCGGCGAGATCTCTGCTAACATTGTTGATCTGATTGGACAAATGGACTACGAATTCAATCAAAAGAATATGGAGCTTCCGTCCGATTTGAATTCATTAAAAGCGATGATCCGTGAAGCGCACCGGGCGCTGACCAGCTTGGCATCTTTCGAGAAGGGGATTGTTGTCGCGGGGAGTTCGAACCCTGCACATATTCATGAGATTGTAATTGCCCGGAAGCTTGGAGCGTGGGCGGCTAGAAACCAGATGCCGCTGCGCTTCGGCGGGACAGGCCCGGTCACAAAGGCCGCGATTGAGGGGATGGGAAGCTGGTATGGCCGGATTCAAGCCGTCCTCATAGATGAAGATACGGGCTGCTGCAGGGATAAAGATGTTCTAAGGCAACTATATTGGAACGGTAAAGTTATTAAAACTATTGACCGGATCATCCATAAACTCTTGTTGAAGGAAAACGTCCTGGGTCATGTGATTTTCCCCGGGACGTGGGGAACCGTGGATCTTTTGACCGATATCATGGATGTGCGGCATATTCATTATTTCTCGAACAAGAGGGTCTGGCCCCAAACGCCGCTGATTCTGGTTGGGAGAAGGTTCTGGAATCCGATCATGGAAACCGTTTTTCAAACTCTCGAGTCCTATTTCTCGCCGGGAGGCCGCGAGATTGTACAGATTGTCGACACCAGCGATGAATTACTTGCGAGACTAAATATTCTTTCTCGGGGATCGAAGGTCTTTGCTCAAACGGCAGATCTCGCTGACGAAACGGCCGGGAGAGTTCGGCAGAACATCCGCGGCGATGCAGCGATACTCGCGGACGATAAAAATTCCCGGAACACAAACGGGCCTGGATCATTTGTTCATGAAAAACAGATGGTATGGGAATATGGAAATTCTGAAATCATGACTTCCCGCGCTCGCCGTGCCCGGAGCTTCATCGGGGAAAACCTGCAGAGAATATTGAACAATGGATTTTATCCGCGCCCGGCGAAGGTGGTCAATCTGGGATCCGGGTTGGGAGAGTTTTCGGCTTCGCTGGCGGAGCTTGTTCCGGTCAGGATGTTTGATGTCGACATAACAAACTTTGCCGGGAGACATAACAAGTCTGTTCCCTTTGTCCAGGCGGATGAAAGACCGTCAAACAGCACGGATTTTGATAAAGATGACGACACGCTTGTCATTCTGAAAAGATCGGCGCGGGAATGGGCGCTGAAACAGAGAACGGGATCTCTGGTTCTGCGCGGAAAGGTCCTGCCCTATGCCTATGGAATTGTTCTCCAAAAGCCGTTGACTCAAGAGAACCGATCGTCGGATCCTGCCATCGCCGGTAGTGAGAGGCAAGCCGGAACAGACGCGGGCCTTTCAGATCTTGAACAGAACGCGAAAGACCGGGCGATGTTGACGAAGGGAGAAGAGAACGGAAAAGACGCGGCGACCGGATCCGTTAAAGGGCAGCGGACCGCAGGTAACGACAGAAAGAAGATTGCGCTGGCGCTGAAGCTTATCGAGAACCCGGATATCAATATCATTGCAAGGCTTTTTGATGATCCTGATGAGGAGGTCCGCATCCTTGCGTCGATTGCGGGGGCCCGCTTTGTTGTTCAAAACCTGCAGGAGCTGATTGCTCATCATCTGCGCAATCCATTAACCGGTATGGGAGGTTTTATCAACAGGATAGGAAACAAGGTCTCCCGTCCGGCAGAAACAACCGGTCCTGAGGCGATTGATCCTGACGCGGATATTCAAAGAGCCGCCAGCAAAACCAGGATTGCCGGCAAGACGGCAGAGATTATCGGTGCCATGACCGATATCGAAAAAGATTTAAACGAAATCTGCCTCTATCAGGAAGAACAGGATGAATCGGCGCTGGATGCGTCGGTTATTTTCCTGTCGGGAGCGCTCAATGTCCTTTCGGAAAAATTCATCGCCATGGAGGGTATGCTGCGTGAGTTAAACGCGCAGGTCCTGGAATTAACGGCTCAAACCGCGCCAGCTTATATTAAGGAGAACGAGTCGATCACGAGGGCGATGGAAACGATAAACAGGGAACGCGGCCGGATCAAAGAAATATTCGATTCGTTGAGAGCGATGTCGGAATACAAGGATTTGGATTTTACGGAAACCAGCGTCGCGGATGTGGAGGAAGAAATCTCCGGCCTTGAAACGGACGGCGTCAGGGAAGGGGCTCCCCTGGCCAAAAGGATTCTTTATGTCGATCCCAGGATCAGGACAGGAGAAAAACGAGTGATGGCGCCGAGAGCGCTTAAGGAGATATTGCTCCACTTCTTTAAAAATGCCGCGGAAGCAAACGCGTCAAATATCGGCCTTGCCTTCCGCGAGGAAGGGCGGCGGCTTATTGTTGAAGTTCTGGATGACGGCTCGGGCATCTCTGAGGCCGACGCACAAAGGCTCTTTTTGCCGTTGTATTCGCGGCTTTACACCAGGTCTCTTTTCCTGAGCAGACTTCAGTCTTCATTAAAAGCGATGGAAGGTAATTTGTCCGTTGATATTGCCGGCGCGGATCTTATTAGAAAATATTTTAGTGAAGCCTGGCCGCAGCCCGGTATTCATGCGGCGATTGCCAGGGCGGCAAGGGGCAGGGAGGAAGCCCAGGACATCCTCCGCGTTCTGGTTTTGCGCGAACTTAATTACGATCAGCTTGTTGATCTCCTTGAAGGGAAAGTCAAAAACGTCGCGGACGTCGCCGAAAAAATTATCCAGAAGAGAGTATCCGTCAGATATGGAAGGAAGACAGGCAGGGAGATCCTCGGGGAATTTACGAGAAGCATTCCCGATCTTTCCGATTTTGAAATTCTGGCGCTCCTGGAAGAATCGGCGCAGTGGATGCTTCCGTCCCAGGCATTCCGGGCGATGTTGGCCTTCGGGCTTCGCGAGCTTAAAGAAGCAGAGATCTTCACGGCGCTTTCCGTTCCTCAAATCAGGGAAAAGATTATAAACAGCGGCGGGACCGTTGATGCAGTTGTCGGGAAAATCCAGGAGTTGAGGCAAGGCGTCGCCGGTTACCATACCCGCTTCATTCTTGAGTTTCCTTTGATTTTCGACGATCCGGAACTCGTCGTCAATCTTTATGAGATGTCGAAAAATATCAACTCGTTCCATAGCGTGACGCAGAGACTCTTCGCGGGAGGGGCCGCGGAAGATATCAAGCCCGGGGAAATCAGGGATGTTCTCGAGGACATCACGCTCTTTGTCGGAGAGAGATTTGATTTCGGCCTTCGGTATTACAGCGACGCTTCGCTCAAAGGCAGCGCTGTTTATGATGAGGTTGTTTCCCATTTATCCGCGTTGCAGGATCGGCTGGAAGACTATCGCCGCGGGATTCTCAAAGGCCGGCAGCAGCCTGTTTATGAGCAGATGAAACTGCTCGAAGATTTGCTGTTAAGGACACTTTCATTCGGGAAAAGGGCGCTGGGATGGCATTACGGCAACTCCATGAATTCTATGACACCGTTTAAGGACATTGAACGAAGCGTCTCTTTTGCCAAAGAGCTGCTAGGATTTTCCGGCATCGATACCGGCAGTCTGAAGATCAATCTTGAGTTCGAGGAAGGGGAGCTTCCATATATTCCTGTTTTCTCATATCCCGACATCATCATGACGATTATTGAAGAGCTTTTATCGGGAGGAGTGAAGCGTGGAAGCGCGACGGAGATAAACATCAGGGTCGGAATGAAAAAGAACATTCTGACCGTAGAGTTCTCGGATAACCGCAAGAAGGTTTCTTATATTGATCCGAAATGCATGTTTTTGCAGAGATCCATGGGGCGCGGGCGAGGGACGGGCTTTGGTATTTTTGCCCTTCGACGGATCGTTGAGGGCGTGCTCGGAACCATGAGCATCGAAAACAGGGGCGTGACGACCAAGTTTATCGTCAGTCTTCCGGTAAGCGCGCAGCCGGCCGTTCTCGGGCTGCCGTTGTCGAAACAGTCGGGCACTTACATGTTAAGCGGCGAAGATGCCCCGGTCAAGAAGGCGCTGGCCCGATACCTGTCCGGAGCGCTCGGTTTAAGGTATATCAACGCACGCTTCCTTGAAGAGGCGGTCATTTATGTTCTGATCGAAGAATTGCTTTTGCCGGAAATAAAGAAGGCCGGAATCAGCATGGATAATGAAAACGCGATTGATGCGTTTATTACAGAGAAAATCAACGAGATCGAAGATTTTGTCTCCGCTTATTTGAGAGAAGACGGTGTCGACTATAGCAGGGAACCGTTAAGGATCAAAATTCATGGAGAATACCGAAATAGTGAGGGGTTGTATCTGTCCGGAGTGTTGAAAGACGTCATTAAGGAATCTTACCGGCAGGATTCCGGAAGGAAAGTCATATTTGAAAGGGTCGTTCGAATGCCGTTCTTTAAGACATTGCTGGAAACATTTATGGTTGACGGGGGCGGGAAGATCCTTGAAAACGGAGGATTTAACGGGATCATTCTGCTCAACGGTGCGGTCATCGGAAACGGAGATCTTTTGGCCAAAAAAGAAAGCGGGGCGATCCGGTTACGCGTTGACGGTGAAAAGAAGAAAGGAACAGTCTCAAGGAAATTGACGGTCTGGGACGGGAATGAAACCGGAGTCTTTGCAGAAATTGATTTGAACGCGAAGAACAGAGAAAAGATCGCGGAGGCTGTTATTCATGCCCGGCAAAAAATGGACGGGGCCATGCTGACGGGATTGCAGGAGAAGAGAGATGCGCAACCGGACAAGTCGACGGCGGCAATTTCTTCCGGTATTTCCGGTTCGCTTAAAGATCAGGTGATTTTGGCTAATGGCGACAGGGCCATGATTGCCGAAGGTAACGATCCGGTATTTTCGCAGATTTTGACACCTTTTGAAAAAGAGAATGATGTCATCGTTCCAAATGTTAAAACAGGACCTGCAATCAAGCTGATTTATCAAGTGGATCATATGACTATTTCCGGGATCGTAGGGTTGTCCGAAACCAGAGAGACTACCGGAGATTTCTTGCTCATGTCCGGGACCACGGCGGTGCGTGAAACCAGGAAGCTTGCCAGAGATTCCTTCATGCCTTTTAATCGCAAGCTGGATCTCTGGACATATGCCCCTATCGGTCTCAACCCCGTTGGCAGATACAGGAACCGGGGCATCAGTGAGACATTTTTAGCCTGGCTGTCGTTGTTGGCGTTGAGACAAGGCTTTGATGAAATTTCCTGCCGCACCAGAGGGGTTCATAACGCCTACGTCTTCCGGAAATTCTTTGCAGATAAAGTTGTCTTTCCGTCGGGTAAAATAATTGACATGAAGTTTTTCCCCTATGCCCTGACCAAGGCTGATAACTCCCTGCTATGGAATAAAGATGCGTTTGAGTTTTTCGGTCGACCCAGGATACCTGCGAATGTTCATATGGCATGGGCTGATTACGCGATGATTGGTTCACAAAGAACAAATTTACCGTCGACCGATTTCCGAAAGTTCCTTCTTTCCCCCGCCATCGAGACGCCTGTGCCGGATCAGGCTACGGTGAAAAACTTATCAGACAGCGAGCCGCGATCGGAATCCTCTTCCCGGGATAATGCTGTTCTTGGCGATGCAGAAGATGATACTGAGCCGAAATATTCTTTTGGCATCACAACCAGAGGCCCGGGAGTGAGACTGGCGGTCCCGGGCGCGCCTTATAACAGGACGGAAAAACTTGCGGATTCGGCGATGGTTACGGAAAACACGAAGCCTTTTGTAAATGATTATGTTAATGAGGAAGGGATCCGCGACGATATTGATCGGGTTATATCTGCCCTGGACGGCCTTCTGCTCAGGGATTTCTGTTCGGACTGCATGAGGAAAAAGATGCTCGCCCTGCTTGATTATCGTGGTCCCGGGGCGAATCTCGTGCGTAAGGCCGTACGGCAGGCCGTGTATTCAGCAGCCGCGTCTCTGCAAAACGGGAAACAAACAAAGGCGTCGAAAATACTCGGGATTTCAGGCGAGATATCAGGTCTTTATGAGGTCGTTATCAAGCGCGGGACGACACTGGAAGGGATTTATTTAGGGGAACTCTCGGATGTGAACGGAATCATCCGGGTGGGCGGCGTGGCGGTCAAAGAATTCGACGCGATCAGCAATAATACGGTCTTTGAATTTAAGTTCCACCTGACCCTCAGAAAACTGTACCAGCAGGTTTTCGGAATCGATTCCGCCGGCGCGTCTCATTTAAAGATTATCCGCAAGGCCGGACGGTTCCATAACATCAGAAACATTGTTTATTTCGGCGAAGTGGACTACGGGTTTGTGTCCAGGGCGATCCATGCGTTCCTGGTGAACAGGCGTCATCTCTTGCCGCGCGTTAACATTGTGAACAAGGGGTTGTCGGTAAAGTTTTCGTTAAACGAAATTAATGACTTTTTAACGAGCGAAGACGTCCTGAAACTGGTTAATGAAGAATCACGGGCCCAGGGAGCCCGCCATTATCTCGGCGACGTGATCCGGGAAAGAAAGAATATTATTACAAGGGGGATTCGAAGATTTCAGAAGGAGTTGCCGGCGTCAGCGAAGTTCGATGTAATCATCGCGATGAGTAATGCGCCGAAAGATGTTTTGAAAGATATTTCGAAACTGAAGCAAAAAACGAAGAGGCGCGATCATGCCATGTTAGTCAGGGCGACCGGCGGCGATGGATTCATGAAAACTTTTGCGCCCGGAGATGCCGTTTGTTTCTGCAAGTTATCGACCGTTCAAGGGAGCAGGATAATGGCGCGGGGGGTAACGGGATTACCTTTCTCATACGTATCGGGCTTGTCGTATCTGGATTTTTACCGTTCACTGCAGGCGCGGATCTGGTCCTGGCTGTTCCTTCAGGAAAGTTTCCGTGGCAGGAAACATCTGCGCCTGTGGAGAATGGTTGGAATGCTGTCCTGGCTCAAGATCAGGGTCCTGACCTCGGGGGATATTGACCGGGAGGTAACGGTAAAAGAGAAAGAATCAGATTCTGATGAGGTTATTTATAGAAAGACAGAAAGTGTCGGGTCTGTTGTTCGGACATCAGTTGCGAGAGAGGAAGACCAGGCAATGCTGGGAGAGGCGTGGGTGAAGTATTATGACGGGAAGCTGACCATGCCGGCAGGGACGGTCGATAATTCCGGAAAGAGCGCGCACGACCACCATCGGGATTGCCTGATCAAGATGACTGATGATGATCCCCAACATGCGCCATGGAAGGCGACACTAAAAGACGTTGTCACTCATCCTGAAGAGTATCCGGAATCGTTCAGAAAACTGGCGCGCGAGGCAGGCGGCGGAGACTCTTCGGCGCAAAATACACAGAGCGTTCCGTCGGGGGCGCAGGTGATCGTTGTTCGTATCCCGGGAATTGCTGACGGAAAGATTATTGCCGCATGGATTTCCTGGGGAGAAGGCGCGCTTGTGAATTATTTGTACTTGCTTGACTGGGTCTCCGAGCTGCGGTCGAGTTATGTTTTATCCATAAGAGGAAATGTTCGCGCAATTTCCTGGCCAGGGTTCCAGCGAGGCATTCCCGATTTTCTTGAATGGTGGTTTAAAATCAGGGTTCAAACGTATGGAAATCTTGACCGGGCGGTTGAGGAAAAAGACAACGATATCGGTCTGGAAAATTTATCAAATCCCTGGCGCGCCGGCCATGCCTCTGTCGTACGAACGACAGTCGCTCGTGAAGAAGATCAGGCAATGCTGGGTCAGGCCTGGCTGGATTATTATGAAGCGAAATTTAATATGGCGCCGGGAGAGAAGGATCAGGCTATGTTGACCGCGGATGATCATTATGCGAGATGCCTGGCCAAGATGATGGATCCGGAAAACAAAACATGGCAGGCGACCAGACTCGACATCAGCGCTCATCCTGAAAAGTATTCCGAATGGTTCAGAAAACTGGCGCGCGAGGCAGACGGGCTGCCTCCTTTAGATCAAAATGGATCGGGAACTGATTCCGGAAACGAACCGGTTGTGATTGTCCGCATTCCGGGAGCCGTTGAAGGAAAGATCCTGGGCTTGTGGGTGTTCTGGGGCGCCGGAGCATATGTCAACTATCTTTATCTGCTTGACTGGGTTTCCGAGCTGCGGGCACGGTATGTTTTATCCATAAGAGGAAATGTTCGTGAGATTTCCTGGCCATGGTTCCAGCGAGGCATTCCCGATTTTCTTGAATGGTGGTTTAAAATCAGGGTTCAAACGCACGGAAATCTTGATCGGGCGGTTGAGGAAAAAGACAAAGATGCCGGTCCTGAAAACGTATCAAATCCCTGGCGCACCGGCCATGCCTCTGTCGTACGAACGACAGTCACTCGTGAAGAAGATCAGGCGATGTTGAGCGATGTATGGTTGAAATATTATGATGGGAAATTCAATATGGCGGAGAGTGAAGTCGACCTGGCCGGAAAGAGCGCGGCTTTTCATTACGTGGAGTGTTTGATAAAGATGCGCGATGAGGGCAATAAAACCTGGCAGGCGACGCGGCGTGATATTAACGCGCATCCTGAGAAATATTCCGAATGGTTCAAAAAATTGGCGGCTGAGGCTGGCGCTATGGCCAGCCCGGGGGCAGCGCAGGGAGATGCGATTTACTGGTTATTGTTAAAAGTGAAAACAACCGGCGAGATCGACAAGGTCGCGGCTTTTTCCGGAAACTATAACCGAGTTTTGAGTTTTTTCAGTCTGACCTTGATGTTAAGAATGATGGCCGGCAGCGTGAAAAAGCAGGAACCGGCCATGATTAAAGACAGCGGTCGCAGGTTCGAGGCTTCAGTCATACGAACTTCCGTAATAAGGGAAGAAGACCAGGAGATACTGGGAGAGGCATGGCTGGATTATTATGAAGCGAAATTTAATATGCCGGAAGGTGAAGTCGACCAGGCCGGAAAGAGCGGGAGGTTCCATTACATGGAATGTCTCACGAAAATGCGGGACAGGAACAATAAAGTGTGGCAGGCGACCAGACTCGACATCAGCGCTCATCCCGAAAAATATTTGAAGAGGCCCTGGTTTAAAAAGCTGGCGGCCGATGCTGATGAACTGGACAGAAAAGAAGGGATAGATTTGAAAGAACCAGGTGCGCCGGAAGAGCTCCAATCCGAAAAGTTTCAACCGTTTTCGATTTTTCCGGTTATGTTTATTCCGGTTTCGACGACGCCGGTTCCCGCGTCCGGTCCTGTCTCTCAAGAAGATAAAAAGGACCGGGATGATCGCCGCGAACAGGCCGTTTTGTTCCGCGCGGAGCTGATCTTGAAAGAAGATGAAGAAGAGTTCGAAAAGAATAAATGGGATGACGATCCCTGGCTTGCGCTGATGCGGCAGGGTTTGCGGTAATTTTGATGATTGGTCCGGGGGGGGGGTATGTTTATGGTGGTGAAAAAATTTAATGTAGAGACGTCTTGGCGGGATGTCTCCAGGCAAGAGGGTAATGGCGTCGTCGATGCAGAGATGACCCGGCGGGTCATCTCAAACGGCAATGAGTCGGTTCTTCCGACGGAGACGTCTCATCGGGACGGGGCACAGGAGATTGCTGGAAGGGAGACGTTGGGCAGGAGGAGTCTGAAACGGAACTTCAGTTGATGGGTTATGGCGTATAGCCAGGAAGAAGATCTTGATGGTGTTACTGAGTGGATTAGAAAAAAACAATATTAAAGACTGGAGGAAAAAATGATTAAGAAGCCGAATTTGAAAGGGCATGGCAAGGTTGAATCTTTATTAACATTATTTTAACTAAATTTGTTATAAACATATGATTTTATTATATTTATATATTTTATTAAATTTGCCAATTTGTTCTATATCTTTTATACTTATATCAGAGAAAAAAAGAAATCTCCCGCTCTATTTCTTTCAATTCAAATCTGATTTTTATATATTTTGCGACTTGGGAAAGTTTATTTCTTACTATAAGAAGACGAGGAGAAACTAATGAGACACCCTAAAAAGGCAAACACCTATAATTTTTTCCAACGGTTAGTTTCTGGTTTTTTAGTTTTTGTATTTAGCTTGGGAGTAACATTTCCTCCCGATATCGCTCGAGCTCAAATATTACCGGACCTTTTGTCGCCAGGAATGATGGTCTCTCAAAGCTCCGGTTATGCCCCTGTTTTAATCAAAGGCATTACCGTCCATCCTGAGAATCCGTTAGCGTTTGATTTTATTATAGATACAGGCGATTCTGGCATTGAACTTAAAAGTCAGAGGTTCAGGCAGGAATCCTTGCGTCTGGTGAAATACTTTTTGGCGTCGTTAACTGTTCCGGCTAATGAGCTTTGGGTTAACTTGTCTCCTTATGAAGAAGATCGAGTGATTCCCCAGTCTTTCGGACTGACAGAAATGGGCATCGATTTGCTGGCGCAAGATTATATGTTGAAGCAGTTGACAGCGAGTCTGACGTATCCGGAAGATGAACTCGGAAAGAAATTCTGGAAAAGGGTTTATGAGCGCGCTTATAAAGAGTTAGGAACAACTTCCGTACCTTTCGACAATTTTCATAAAGTTTGGATTGTGCCTCAGGAAGCACTGGTCTATCAGAAAGACAATCAAGCATTTGTTGTTCGTAACAAATTAAAAGTGATGATGGAGGAGGATTATTACGCGTTTCGACGGGCGCATGGTTATGGGTATGATATAGAGAAAAAATCAGCAGAATCTGACAACAGGTTGACCAGACTTCAAGCTAAAGTGATGAGGGAAATCATCCTTCCTGAAATCGAGAAAGAGGTTAATGAGGGAAAGAACTTCGCTCAACTTCGTCAGATTTTTCAAAGCATGATTTTAGCCACCTGGTTTAAGAAGAATCTTAAGGAAAGTCTTCTCGGACAGGTATATGCGGATCAGAAAAAAGTTAAGGGTGTGGATGTTGACGATCCGCAAGTTAAAGAAGAAATCTACCGGCAGTATGTGAAGGCTTTTGAACACGGTGTTTATAACTATATTAAAGAAGATTATGATCCGAATTTTCAAAAGATTGTTCCTCGTCACTATTTTTCTGGAGGGGCTTATGGTGGGAACATGCCTGCTGTACAGCAAACAGTTTATGCCGGAACAAGGCAGGACACCGCAGCATTACGTAATGAAGTTGCTGATGTTATAGAGGGTGATGGCAAGATTGGTGATGCTTCTATTGTTTTAGCGGAAACAAAGAACGAGGCTGCCTCCATAGAGGAAAAGGCAAAGAAGTTTGCAGGCCAGGGTGATGCGGCGATGCTTTCGGAGTATAAACCGGTGGTCGTTGCCTTTGGCGGTCCTGACGGCGTATTGTTTGAGTATGACCGATGGCACAAGACATCTTTCGAAGATGCGGTCACTTTTAACAAGTTTTTGCAACTGCTTAATAAAGGGGTTGATGTTGTTATTATCAGCGATCAACGTTATTTTGATTGGATGAAAATTCCCGATGAGGTTTTGGAGTACAAGTTGGTTGAATTAGTCAATAAAAAGAAACCTGAATTAGGCAAAGCTTTAAGCGCCCAAGGGTGGAACTTTAGTGATTCCCAAGCGTCGGAAGTGATCACAATAATAAACAACAACGAAAAAGATTTTTTGAATAGCTTGAAAGATTGGGGGGATCAGTCTAAAAAAATCCTTGAAATGGATCTGCGTCCTAACTTTGTTGAGTTGGTTCGAAAGAAGAATCCTGATCTGTTAACGAATCTTGTGGGGGAGAAAGGACTGAAAGCTCGACTTGTTGAGCCCCTGCGAAAAGCGGCACCAGGCGCATTACAAAATTTAACGGTATATGCGTCAGCAGGAACTTTTAAAATAACTTTTGATGAAAACGGTGAGGAAATAGAGGATCGTTCTTATAATATCCGCAACTCTATGGATTCCCGAAGCGCCGAAAAGATAAAACAAGCTATTGAAGCTATTGTGAAGGAAGTGTATTGGAGCGATTATCAGAAGCGGCCTCATGATTACCGTGAGGCTTATCCTGCTTATACCTTTGAAGGGTATGAACCCCAGGTTGTCCTGCACAAGAATGGTGATTATGTTCAGGGGTTGACTGTCTTGTATTTACCTTCAGCTTTACTTGGAGCTCATAATCCATCAGAAAATAAGGGCATAGGAGATATTAGGAAAAAAGTTTTTGAAGTTATTAAGGAGAGGCTTTCTAAAGAGATTCATCCGTATATATGGGCCCATGGGCAATATACTCAAAATATGCGCGGGATGGTTTCCATTGATCTCCGACGCAGGAACACCGGGAAGGATTTTGCTCTTCGGGAGTACATGATGGAAAAAGGGGTTCTACCATCACAGATAATATCCTTCTGGAGTTTGGATGAGTATTCGGGTGATCAGCCAATGAGCTATGTTGAAGAGATTACTCGATTTATCAATTCAAAAAGACAGGGGGATGAATTTTTTAAATCGCTGGGGATAGGGTTAGGCGGTATTTACTACTGGCTTCATTTTCTTTTACAGAAACATCTTGGAAGTGTTAGCGAGATAGTGACCGCTTATAATGAAGAAACAGCCCGGCACCCATCGTTAGTAGGAGCTAAAAAATATATTGAAGAGAGCAAAAATGGACAAAAGTTCCCAAGAGAAACAGAAGATGCCATAGAGAATCTTTATGAGATTTATCGAAGTTTTGCGTTGACATTTTCTGAGGCGCCTGCGCCCTGGACGGCTATTTATACAGAAGCCTTCGAATTATCTGATAAAGTGAAAGACGCATTGAATGAATTTAGTGATGTGTTTTATAAAGTTGAGAGTGTTGAAAGTTTGTTCAAAGAGGCGGATATAATTTTTTACAAGAGGGATGTTGATTTTAAGACGTTTTACCAAGGGGTTGATCCTCGAGCCGCGCGAAACATTAATACCTTGCTAAAGGCCTATAACGGCGACGAAGAAAGACTTAAGAATGATGTGATAGCGGCTGCAAATTCGATGAATATTAGTATAGCTAGGGTCTTGAGCGGCTACTATCAGGATCGGTACGTTTTTCGGTACAAAACTCCATTATTTGAAACGCTTAAATCAAGAGCGCCTCCGGTGGATTCGAAAGTTGTTTATTTAGGTGGTGGCGGTGTGGCCACGACAACTCTTCTTCAAAAATTTATGGAAAAAAAATTCAAAGAACTCGCCTGTATTATTTCTTCTTCTGATGATGGTGGATCTTCCAAAGACATTATGATGAGTTTGTTTAAGAGATTCGGATTTTATTTTATTCCCCCAGGGGATGACGCAGGATTGAACATCTTTTTATCGAATGATAATTTTAAAATTTTTACACTATTCTGGTTGGAATCACAAGGAAAAGATCTTCCGGACGAGGTCTTAATTAGTGCCCAAAAGAAAGACCTCGGGAAATTTCGTATAACTGCGGATTCCATCTATCCGGCATGGAGAGAAAGAGTTTTAAAGGAACTGGAAGCATTGCGCGATCCAGCGAAGAAACAAGAGATTGAGAAAGCACTGGCAAAGTCTTTGGGACTTGGTGAAATTAATATTGATTATAAGAGTCAACGCCACCTGGTATTTTTGACAAGTCTGCTGTCTTTGGGCGATCTTGTAGATCGAGACTTGGTTACCCCCGGGATTGTTGGTTTGAATAATGCCTCGACAGCGAATCTGCTGATGATAGGTGATGCATACGATTCCAGGGTTATTCGTGAAGGAATGCCGGTTGATAAAGATTCCAGACAGTTTCTTCTTCATCAAATGTTAGAGCTAGGAGATGCTCAGCCTGTTCCTGTAAGTTATGATTATGAGCGTAGCGCGTTGATTGCTTTTGATAAAGGCGGAGAGGTTCTTGAAACAACTCAGACCAGGATTACTGATAAGGCGCATAATAAGCTTACCCATGATCTTTATTTTTCTCATCGGACAGCAGAAGAGCGAATGAAGCGGTTTGATTCTTCAGATGATCAATCTTATCCCAAAGCAGCTCAAAAGGCTGTTGAGATTATCCAAAATTCAGAAATGCTGGTTTCAGGGAATGGATCATTGTGGACATCTTTGATGCCGGTTTTGATGTATAAGGATGTGGCGCAGGCAGTACTTGATAAACGCGCAGAAGGAGCGCCTGTAGTGTTTATTGCGAAGATCAAGAGTGATTTGGAGACGGCCGCCATCAAAATGAACGATTCAGGGGAAGCAGAGGTTTTGGAGCGAGATGGAAAATTAGTTCTTAATTTAGAGCAGATGAATCTTGTTGAGCAGCTGAAGGCCGTAGTTCGTCATATAAGACGTTCGGTCGGCAGGGATGATATTGAGCTTAAAGATGTTTTTTCCCATGCCATTATTGCGAATCTAAGCAAGGAGGCGATTCGGATTTTGAAAGAGAAAGAGAGTTTGACAGAAAAAGAGATTGGTGCCTTAAGAGAAGGTGGTGCCCAGGTAAGCAAGCTCCTGAAAGGGATTCAGCCTGTAGTTACTCAGGAAGAAAAAGAATATGTAATGAATCAGGGGTTGAAGATTATAGAAATCAGCGATAAGGATATCACTGGGATTGAAAAAGGGAAACCCTTGTATGATAACGATAATTTATACGAGGTGTTAAAGAGTATTAAGCCTGAGGTCTTTGCTGATTCTGCCATGTTGACAAAAGAATCGTTACAGGTGACACCGGTAAAGGCCGGAGATCAAAAAGCAGTAAAAACAGGGGGAGAGCAAGTCGGCGGTATTGATCTTAATCCGGACTATCTAGATCTTAGGATTAAGCGCGATGGAAATGGCGTGCCGCTTCCCATGTCTCAGCAATCTATTGAGCAACTGCGCCAGATCGATGGATTTCTGCCTGTGATTATTAATGTGACTCCGATCCAGAATTTTCCGATGGCGCTGGGTCTTGATGTGAGTTCTGAAAATGAGGATGGGACGACCAATAATCGTTTAAGCCATCTGGATGTCTTTGATAAGATGGCAAGGTTGAATTGATTCAATCTTTACTGGTATAGGGTAAAAAAGCGTTTTTAATTTAAATGATTCATTAAGAACACCAAAAACATTTTAGGGAGAATCTGTCTTATGACATACAGAAGAACGAGAGCCTATAGGTTATTGTCAATGTGTTTAAGTTTGATCTTGGCGTTGTCCTTTTCGGTTCCGGTTCAGGCTCAAGGCACATTTTTAACCGGGCTCAATTTACCTGCTATCGGGACAAAAGTTGTTCCAAGTGCGGCTTATCATCCGCCACTTATGGCCGGAATGACAATTTATCCCGAAGATCCCTTGAAATTTGACTTCATCGTCACAACGGGAGATGACAATCTGGAAGGAGAGGCGTTTAAGAAGGAGGCGCAGCGGTTGATTAACTATTTTCTGGCCACATTGACTGTCCCCGACGATGAAATGTGGGTTAATCTTTCTCCGTATGAAAAAGACCGCATTATTGCAGATGGTTTGGGGACGACGGAGATGGGTCGTGACATGCTCGTTCAAGACTATATATTGAAACAGCTGACTGCGTCATTAATGTATCCTGAAGAGGAATTAGGAGAAAAATTTTGGAAAAGGGTCTATGAAAAAACAAAGTCAAGATTTGGCGCTACGGAAATTTCTGCGAACACCTTCAACAAAGTTTGGATTGTTCCGGAGGAAGCTGTTGTTTATGTGAATGGGGCGAATGTTTTTGTCAATAAAAGCCATCTTAAAGTAATGCTGGAGGAGGACTATTTGGCTCTGGAAAGCAATCAAGAGAGCACACGCCATGGCTTGGGACAGATGACAAAGGACGATATTGAGGCTATAAGTCAGGACGCCAAGGAAATCCTTAAGGAAATAATTCTTCCTGAAATAGAACGGGAGGTTAATGAGGGTAAAAATTTTGCAAACCTCCGCCAGATTTATTATTCAATGATATTGGCGACATGGTACAAGAAGAATTTAAAAAAGAGCATTCTGGGCAAGGTATACATTGATAAGAACAAGATTGACGGTATCGATCTTGACGATAAAGACGTTAAAGAAAAAATCTATGATAGATATATCCAGGCGTTCAAGCAAGGTGTTTACAATTATATTAAAGAAGACTTTGATGAAAGGACACAGGAAGTGGTTCCAAGAAGATATTTTTCCGGCGGCCTCAGGGGACAAAAAGATGTTGTTGCGGGTAAAGATTTATCATCAACCGCTGAAATCTCCCGTGCGCAAAGAGGAGAAATTGGTGCCAGGAAAGTGGCGTTTAACGCAGAGTTAAAAAATCATGACGCAGCTATGTTAACCGATACAGTCATTCCCGCGGAGATGAAAGATGCCATGGTACGGGAGGGCGGCAAGGCCATACGAAATTTCCTTGGAGGGCTTGTTCCCTATGTTGGTAATCGTGAGAGTTCTCCTTTTGCTGATATCGCTAAAGTTGAGCCTTTATGGGAGGCGGCGCAAAAGTTTGAAGCCAATCCAGACAATTTTACGGATGAAAAGTTGATTCAAGAGAAGACGGGAATCCCCCGCATTGAATTGAGGGATTTGAACCCTGAAACAGGGGAAGTCGCGCAGGTCGCGATTATAGGTATTCCTGGGAATTACCGATCGGTTCCTCTGGAAGGCTTTCAATCAATCGATCAGGCAGATTCGTTGTCAATCAGAATGGGCGGTTTTATGACGCTTGAAGCGAATGTAGGAGGTGTCAATAAATCGTTACCTTTAAACTATCTTGCCCAGCATTTCAATGAAATTCTTGACATGTTGGGATATACCCCGGGAACATATATTGATGCGCGTGCCACGCGAACAGTTATTGCAACGGACGGCGACGGGACATTATATGGCAAGCCAACGGCAACAGAAAATCCGATTTTAAATGATAGCGCTGCTTATGATAATTTAATGGAATATTTAAGGGTTGGCGGGTTTTATGTCTTAACATCAGGGAATGACATTCAATTGACAAGAGAAAGACTCCTGGCCGGCAGGGGGATACCTGTTGAAGTGCGAAACAGGTTTCTTATCGTTGGAAATGGCGGTGCGAATATGGGTTATTTAAATGCGAATGGCGATCTCGTCGAGATAGATCAATATAAACGTCAGTCATTGTTAGAAAACAGTGCGGATGAAATTACGGATTTGGATGTCGTTTATGTGGGAGATGATGAAAAGCTGGCTGGTAATGATATGCCCGGGTTTAGAAAAGTCGGCCTGAGCCAGGCAATCAGCGTCTCCTCAAAAGATTTCCAGAATAATCCTGTGGAACTGCGCAAAAATTATATTGGTAATATGGAGCAAGGGACGAGTGCTTTATTTGGCGCAATTATTGCCCGGGTTAAACAGTCACCGTTTACGCCTCTTTTTGAGGAAAAGACGCTTCAATCAATTATCTTAAAAGCCCGGGAATCTTTTTCGAACACGATTTACGACTCGGCTATGTTAGGGGAAGGATCATTGGCTGACCGTTCTGCCAAGAACGGCGGTATTGATTTTAATTCCAATAATATGAGACTTGATGAAGTAGGGGATGAAATTGATTTTCAACTTGATGAAACAAGTTTAAAAAATATCGATGTGAATACCATTGAAGGGATCATTCCTATGATCATCAACATTACGCCGATCGTTGATTTTTTCCCTCTTTTGAGTCGTGCAGAGGGGATAGTGGATGACCCGCAGTTGTCTGCGCGGAATTAAACACTATGAAAAATCCCAAATCAACAATTTACCGCGTAGTTTCTGCTTGTTTAATCGTTATTCTGGCAGTGACGCTTTCTGTCCCAGCTCAGGCTCAGAGCGCGCTTACCCCAAGCGTCATCGAAGGGCTTAATCTGCCTGCTCCAGGGACAATGATTTCATTAAGTAGTGCCTACAACCCCCCTATAATCAAAGGCATCACCATTTATCCCGATAATCCATTGAAGTTTGATTTTATTGTTTCTCCTGGTGATGACAATCTTAAGGGTGATGCATTGAAGAAAGAAGCGGACAAGCTCATTAAATACTTTATGGCGTCTTTAACTGTTCCGGCCGATGAAATGTGGGTGAATCTTTCGCCGTATGAAAAAGATCGCATTATCGCAGATGGATTAAGCCAAACAGAATTAGGGCGGGATTTGCTGGCCCAGGATTATATTCTCAAGCAGGTCACCGCTTCTTTAATGTATCCAGAAGAAAAGCTGGGAGATGATTTTTGGAAAATGGTTTACGCGAAAGCACAGGTTCAATTTGGCACGACGGAAATACCGGTGAACACATTTAATAAGGTTTGGATTGTTCCGGAGAAGGCGAATGTCTACGTTCATGGCAATAATATTTTTGTTGTCGATAGCTATCTAAAAGTCATGTTGGAAGAGGATTACTTGGCATTAGAAACGAATTTGAAGCATGCTAATCATGGCGTGGGAATAATTCCTAAAGACCAAATAGAAGAAACCAGTGATGTATCTAGACAAGTCATTCGGGAAATCTTAATTCCAGAAATTGAGAAAGAAGTGAATCAGGGGAAGAATTTCGCAAGCCTAAGACAAATATTTAATTCTATGATCCTGGCGACTTGGTATAAGAAGAATCTGAAAGAAAGTTTGCTCGGACAGGTTTATGTGAATCAGAATAAAGTTGAGGGCGTTGACTTGAAGGATAAACAAGTTAAAGAAAAGATTTACAATCAATATGTGAAAGCGCTTGAAAAAGGGGTATTTGATTTTATCAGAGAGGATGATGACCCAATTGCGCAGGAAAGAATCCCGAGGAGATATTTTTCTGGTGGAATTCAAGGAGCTGATAATGTAGGGGAAAGGATTATGTCTTATGCGGAAATAGAAAAGGTTTTTGTTGGGGATGAAGCGCTGATTACTGTTGAACTAAGAAATCCTAAAAATCCAAGTGAAAGATTGGTTGATACCGGCGCAACAATGAAGAAGCTGTGGACGAAAATAAAAAAAATAAGCGTTAGTGACAACGACAGATGGTTTTTGAGAGACGGAAATTTATCTCATTGGGAACAAATTATTGATGGTCAGGTTGAGTTTGATAAAGAAAAAATGGTTATAACTTTTAGCGTAGGAAACAATAAAGGAGAAACTCAGAGAATAAGCGTAAAGGTTAAAAAAGTTGTTAGTAAAAATGAGATTGTCAAAGGTGCACATCTAGAAGCTGGAGCGCTTAGGTTTCTGGGCGTGGCTGATTGGTATGATACTAAATTTCAGGGAGAAACAGTTTTGCTGGAAGAAAATCCTTATAATATCAACTATATTTCTACAGATAGCATAATTGGCGTCTCAGAATTTTTATTTCAAAACGAGCCTTCTTCGATCGCTTATCCTATCATTGAAACAGCAATAAAAAGCGATCGAAAGTTTTTTGCCCAAGCTGCAAATCGGAGCGGTGATGAAGTTCGCGGCTGGATATCGAAAGCCCTTGGGTATTTCCCTTTTCAATCGTTGGATTGGGAAAGTGTACCCAAACAGTTTCTTGCTAAAGCATTAGCCAGAAATGAATTAACCAGATATGAAAACATTCTAAGACTCGAAGATGTCTTATTCGCCGGCCAAATCGATGTCAATGAAAAGACAAATTCGAATGCAAAAGCGTTGTTTAGCTTAAATCCAGTACGACGCTTAAGAGCATATATGGCGCTTAAACAAACGAATGACTTGGAAGAAGCAAAGCTATTGAAGGAAATGTATCCAAGGGCGAGTATTGCTATGAAAAAATTAGTTCGTTTTTTATTCTATTGGGTTACCAGAGAGGAAGCGATGGTTACAGGCGAATATTACGGAATAACAAGGAAAGGAAACAGTCGGCTGAAAGATACGAAGGAAAGATTGGATCAGTTATTGCCGACCTTGTTGGAACGATTTCCGAATGAAGTATTGAGGATACGTGATGAAGGTGTATCAACAGGAACTCTTTCTGAAAATCTTTTTCGTCATGTCGCCTCAAAGACAAAAGAATTTAAATATATTGCTACTGATTTGGTTACAAAGTTGATTTATATTACGAATTCAGAAAAGGGATATACGGCCGTTTTTACCGATGAACAAGATGGCCATACGGATAATTTTATTCAGATTAAACAGGGTAACCGAATTTATACTCCTCAAGGAGTAAATAGAGTTGTTCGTGTTCTGGGGGAAGACGCTGCGTCGTTTACCGCAGAGGTTCGGAGTGCGTTTGAAATGTATAAACAAGAAGGTGGATTATCAGATAAGTATGTGACTGAAGAAGTTGGGCTTTTTGATTTTGAAGTCGAAAAATTAGCAAAGACTGATGAGCGCTTTGAGTTGTCTCAACATAACATCTTCCAAAAAGTGCCGACTCAAGAGCAGGGGCATTTAACAATACTTTCAAATGTATTAGTTCCTACTTATTATAGCCAGAGTGAATTAGTTGAGGGTATTAAGTCTGCGGGGTTAAATACGGTCGAAGGTGGTTTGGTGTTGGTCATTAATGAATCATATCTTGGAACTGGTCTTGGACCTGTATCAGACGGTATTTATGTTCATCCTTTTTCAGTTTTTGAAAGAAGAGGAAATCAGCTAGTTCGCCTATTTTTTTCTTCGATAGGACCACAAAAAGGATTTAATCGCGCCATGAAGGCTGAGGACATAGAAAGTGTAAACTTGGGAGACAGGGAGGTTATTAGTAGTGACGTTGGAGGCATTGACTTAAATTCTAACAATTTAGAACTAAATGTTCAGGGTGATGAGGTAAAGATGAGCCCTTATCCCGGAATTTTAAATGAAATTTCCGTTAATGGATTTGTTCCCGTTATCATTGATGTCGCTCCAATTTCAAACGTTCCAATATTACTTGGTATTCAATCAGTTGAAACCACCGGCGTTAGATAAAAAATAGCTGATGTTTTTGGAACTCTTCAGGAACAAATATATAATTTCTATATTTCTATGTCATCTTTCCAATGAAAACTTCCTGAGTTCAAACGGCAATTCCCAAAAATATAAAATTTGACTTAATTTGAAGGTGGATAGGCCGGCTCCCTTGGGGGTTTGAGTCCTACAAATATAAATCTCCTTGCCTAAATTCATGAATTTTTCTATGATATACGAACATTTTTTATAAATTTTTATTATGGCCATCTCGCAGCTTCCGTCTTGGCGGATTATCTTGTAGACGGAGCAGACGGCTGCTAGCAAACAAAAGGCCTTTTGGGATTGTGAGTTTTGAGTTAACGACCGGCTAAAAAGGAGCTGAAATGTACAGACCACAAATACGCGTTTTTGATTGCACCATTCGGGATGGCGGACTGATGAATAATCATTTGTTTGATCATGATTTTGTGCGTGCGGTTTATCAGGGCTTGTCCGAAGCCGGTGTGGATTACGTGGAATTGGGGTATAAAAATTCCAAGGAACTATTTTCGCCGGAGGAATACGGCGCCTGGAAATTTTGTGAGGACGAGGAAATTTTTAAAATTACCGACGGCGTTGAAAACGGAGCCAGGGTTTCGGTCATGGTCGATATCGGCCGGGTCAGGATGGAAGACGTCAAGCCGAAAAGCCAGAGTCCGGTCGATATGATTCGGGTCGCGTGCTATGTTAAAGAAGTGGACAAGGCGATCGTTATGGTTAATGAGTTTCATGACAAGGGATATGAAACCACGATCAACATCATGGCGATTTCCCGTGATCAGGGGCCGGAACTGGAAGCGGCGCTGCATCAGATCGAAAAAGAAAGCAGGGCCGACGTGGTTTATATCGTCGACAGCTTTGGATATTTCTATCAGGAGAACATCGAGTATCTTGTTAAATTATACAAGGGTATCATGAAAACGCGTGAGATTGGTTTTCACGGGCACAATAACCAGCAGCTTGCCTTCGGGAACACAATCGAAGCGATCATTCACGGCGCGAATTATCTGGACGCCACGGTTTACGGGATTGGCCGGGCGGCAGGGAATTGTCCTCTTGAGCTTTTGATCGGGTTTTTAAAAAATCCGAAATTTGATATTCGTCCCATTCTCGATCTTATCTCAACGCGGTTTGTTCCTCTTCGTGAGCAGATCGAGTGGGGATACATTATTCCTCACGCGATCGCCGGAATGCTCAACGAGCATCCCCGCGCGGCCCTGGCCCTGCGCAAGACTGAACGTAAAGAAAATTACAGGGACTTTTATGAAAGCCTGACGAATACGGGACTGGATTAAATTTAGCACATGCGACGCCCGAAGAGTATCTCTCCTGGTTAGCAGCAAAGATTATTGTGATGCGGCTCCGGAGAATCTGGTGGGGCTTTGGGGTTTTAAAATATAGCAGGAAAGAAAACGCCTGATGAACAGCAAAATAATATGAAAAATGGGTTCACATTATTAGAGCTGGTTATTGTCGTCATCATTATCGGGGTATTGGCCTCGCTGGCCTTGCCGCGGATGGTTTCAATGATTGAGGGATCGCGTTCTGCGGAGGCGATTTCAGCGCTGACGTCAATTCGCAGCGCGTTGGAGCGGTATTACCTGATGCATCCGGGTGAGGAGGTCTTTGCATCTTCAGACCAGACGGAGACTTTTGAAATGCTGGGACTGGATGATCCCGGATCTTCACCCGGGTCGAATTTTGGTTACCTGGCAAGTATTAGTATGATAGGCGGTGAAGCGTCTTTTTTTTCTGCGGCAGTGCGTAATTATAACAATAATGGCAGTCCTTATAGTGGGGCACTTTTATTGGAAAATATTAATTTTATTTATTTGGGAGTCAATGAGACAATGATCGCCTTGTGCGGGTTTGGAAATTTCAGATCGGTTAGCAGCAAAGATTATTGTGATGTTCCGGAGAATTTGGTGGGACTCGGGTTTGGAACCGTCTCAACGATCACTGCGCTCGGATATCTTGCCACGAATATGTAGGGTGGTGAAGAACCTTCCCGAAAACCGGGCTTAGTCTGAAATAAAGCGCCATGAAAATTCAGGACTTTAAAAACCTTCCTATCCTCGGGATTCTTCGCGGAATTTCTACCGGAGAGATTTCTCCTGTTGTTGAAACCTGTGTTTTGTCCGGTCTGAAAACGATCGAGATTACCATGAATACCGACGGCGCTCCCACCCTGATAAAAAAAATGATTCAGGAAGCCGCGGGGAGATTGACTATCGGCGCCGGAACGGTGTTGTCGGTCGAAGATGCTCAAAAAGCAAAAGATGCAGGCGCGGCATTTATCGTTGCTCCCAATCTTAATCCTGGCGTCGCTGATTTTTGCAAAAAACAAAGACTTCTTTTTTTCCCCGGCGCGTTAACCCCCGGGGAGATTTTTCAGGCCTGGGAGGCCGGCGCCGCCATGGTCAAAGTTTTTCCTTCCGGTTTCTTCGGCCCGGAATATTTTAAAGAGATCAAGGGGCCGTTTAATCAAATCGAACTTCTTGCCTGCGGCGGGGTTAATGCTGATAATATCGGCGAGTTTTTCCGCTGCGGCGCATCTGCCGTTGCCTTCGGCGCGAGTGTGTTTAAAAAAGAATGGCTGCGGGAAAAATCTTTCGACAAGATCGGGAATGAGATTCAGAAATTGGTAAAGGCGTATCAGAATCGTGCGTAGAGACGAGGCGATGCCTGCCTGTAGGCTGGCCTCGTCTATACAGGTGAGCAATTTTTAAAAACATAAAATATAAAAATCCCCGGATGATGATTGGTCCGGGGTTTTTTTGTGAGTTGTACGGAGACATCCCCTGCCGGCAGGCGGGCCAGCCTACCGGCAGGCGACGGGACGTCTTCAGGCAAGAGGGCAATGGCGTCGATGTAGAGATGACCCGGCGGGTCATCTCAAACGGCAATGAGTCGGTTCTTCCGACGGAGACGTCTCATCGTGACGGGGCACGGGAGATTGCTGGAAGGGAGACGTCCCATCGGGACGTCTCTACATGGGGATAAACGAACCCTTGTCGAAAATTCATCATGAATAATCCGGCGAATTGGGGAAGGGATGAAATGTATCGGAAAATGCAGAGACGCGGCATGGTTTGGCTTGGCTCACCATAAATTGCCTCGTCTCTACGTACGAAGAAACTGTTTATCCAGAAAATCAGATGTGATTTCAACGACCACCGGCCGGCCGTGCGGACACGTAAATGGATCGCGGCATTGTAAAAGTTGTTCGCGCTGGAATTCAGCCTGTTGACGGTTTAAAGGATCGCCGGCCATGACAGAAGCGCGGCAGGCGCGCCGGGCGATCGATTCATGATCAACCCGTGAAATTTGGCCGCCGGCGAGAAGTTCGCGCACGGCATCAATGGGATTTTTAATCAGGGCAGGATGGCTTTGGATAGCGATAGTTTCATCGTCGAACTGGTTTGTATCAAATCCCAGGGCCGACAGCTCCTGCTGATTATCGCGCCATGACAAAAGATCTTGCGGAGATGCTTTAAGCAAATATGGCGCCAGCAGATTTTGAACTTCAAGCCGGCTTTCCTTAAGTTGGACGATGAATTGTTCAAACATAATCCTTTCCTGTGCGGCATGCTGATCGACAACCAGGAGATTTTTTCCGGTTTCAAAGAAAATATATTTGTTCATAAAGCTGCCGACATAGACAGAGCTGCCCAATTTATCTTTTAATGTCTGCCGTTTCTGTTGAAACAAAAGTCCGGTAAAATCTTCGGCTGTCTGGTCCTGCGGATAGGAATATTGTTCGGTCAAGGGCTGTTGCTGCTGTGAAGTGAAAAATTCATCGGCGGTCTTTTCGAAAACAGCCTCCTGTTTTCCGCGTTCCTTAATGGCCTCATCGATCATCCGGCGTATTCCCGGACGGGGCGAGTCTTTGGAATTCTCCAGCGGCTCCCAGATCTGCTTAGGTTTTCCGGCGCTCATTAACGCCCCTTCGCATATGCGGCGCAACAACTTCCCGAGCTCCTGCTCGTCTCTGATTTTAACCTCGCGTTTGGTAGGATGGATATTGACATCAATATCTTTGGGAGGCATATCGATCATGAGGCAGAAGAACGGATGATGCCTCGGCGGAAGGATCAGGCGGTAAACATCATTCAGGTGAAATGAAATGTTTTTGTTTTCAACGGGTCGTCCATTGATGAAAATAAACTGAAGGTCGCGTTTGGCGCGGATGATGTTGATGTCCCCCAGGATCATGCGGACACCAGTTCCCTGTTCTGAAAATTCACGGGATGTTTCAAGTAAAAATTTTTCTTCAAGATTTAACACGTCCGCGATCCTGGCCTTGAGATCCGCCAAAGGTTCCAGATTCAGAATGTTTTTCCTGTCACTCATTAACTGAAAGCGGCATTCGGGATTGAGAAGGGTGTAGGGAATGACGGTATTCAGGATTTGCTTAATTTCGCCCGAGTCGGATTTTAAGAATTTTTTTCTGGCAGGCGTATTGAAAAAAAGCTCTTTGACCTCGATTTCAGTTCCGTCGTGCAAAGAACAGGGCGAGAGGTTTAGCTGCTCTCCTCCCCGCATGTGAATTTCCCAACCCGAGCCGGTTTTTGGGCCGCGTTCCTGTTCATTTGATCTGCTGCGAAGAATGATGTCGGAGACGGCACAAATGCTGTAAAGGGCTTCTCCCCGGAAACCCAGCGAATGGATATCGAATAAATCTTCCGCGGACCGGATCTTGCTGGTGGAATGACGGAGGAAAATCTTTGTCATATCCTCTTCTGCTATTCCGGCGCCGTTGTCCTTGACCCTGATTAACTTTTTCCCGCTGTCTTCAAGTTCTATCGAGATTGAATTCGCGCCCGCATCGATTGAATTCTCGATCAATTCCTTTATAACGGAAGCGGGACGGTCAATGACCTCGCCGGCGGCGATCTTGCTGATAATGTCAGGCGTGAGAATATTAATTTTTGGCATGGTTTTAATTTTTAAAGGAAAAAGGAAATGCGAAAAGTGAAAAAATTTAAGGTTTGAAATCGCCTTGTCATTCGAAAGATGCATTTAAAGTGAAACGATTTTTAAACAAGACAAGTTATTTGCGATTGGTTTTTTCGCTTTTCGTTCTTTCCCTTTCGCTTTTCGTTTTTAATAGGTTTAAAAAAGTCAGCGCCTCCAGAGGCGTCATGGTGTTTAAGTCGGCTGCTTCGATTTGTTTTTTTAACTCTTCAGCCACCGGGTCTCCTGGATGTAAAAATAAATCAAACTGGGGGTTTTGGGCTTCCTGATCCGTTGCCCCGACGGCCCCCCGGACGTCCTGGCTCCACTCGAGCTTTGTTAAAATCTTTTTTGCCCTTAAAATGATCGGTTGAGGGATGCCGGCGAGTTTGGCGACATAAATCCCGTAACTGTCGTCAGTCCCTCCCGGAACGATTTTATGCAAAAAAACAATTTGATCTTCCCATTCTTTCACGGCCACGTTATAGTTTTTTACCCCCGGGAGATCTTCGGCAAGAGCTGTTAATTCATGAAAATGAGTGGCAAATAAAGTCCGCGCTTTCGTCTGGTGCAGATATTCGGCAAGGGCCCAGGCCAGGCTAAGCCCGTCACAGGTAGACGTCCCCCGTCCGATTTCATCAAGGATTACAAGACTGCGGTCAGTGAGATTGTTGATAATGTCCGCCATCTCGTTCATTTCCACCATAAATGTGCTTTGGCCTTTGGCGATGTCATCATGCGCCCCGATCCTGGTAAAGATTTTGTCGACGCAGCCGATTGTGGCAGAGGTCGCAGGAATGTAACTCCCCATTTGGGCCAGGATAACAAGAATCGCGGTCTGGCGGATATACGTGGATTTACCGGCCATATTCGGGCCTGTCAGAATGACAAGATGATTCTCTGCGCGATCGAGCAGCGTATCATTCGGGACAAACGGAGTGTCGAGTCTTTTTTCGACGACAGGATGACGGCCGTCTTTGATATCGATAACGGTCGTATCATTGATATCCGGAGCTGTGTAGCCGGCAAGGCCTGATAAAACGCTCAATGAGTACAAGGCGTCGACTTGTCCCGCCTGCCTGGCGAATTCATGAAGAGCGTCGCTTTGTTCAAGGATCCGGGCGCGAAGCCGGAGTATGATTTCATCCTCGATCTTCAAAATCCGGTCCTGGGCGTTGAGGATTTTGTCTTCATATTCTTTAAGTTCCTGGATGATAAAACGCTCTCCGTTAACCAGGGTTTGTTTGCGAATATAGTTCTGGGGAACGGCGGCAAGATTGGCTTTGGTAATTTCAATATAATATCCGAAGATCTTGTTAAATCCGACCTTCAGGGAATTAATGCCTGTCCGTTGAATTTCTTTCTGCTGGAAATTTCTCAGCCATTCCCGTCCGTGTTCCTGAATCTCGCGCAGCTCGTCCAGCTCGGCATTATATCCTTTATGAATGACCTTGCCTTCGTGCTTTGTGAGCGGCATATCCGGATTAACGGCTTTTTCCAGGAGGGAACGAAGATCCTCAATGTCATTGATCCGGAAAAGATTGTTATCTGTTTCAACATTTTTCAGGATTTCCCGTAACTCGGGAATGAGATTCAGGGCGTTACGCACCGATAAAATGTCTTTGGGATTGATATAGCCGCATGATAAACGTGAAATACTCTTTTCGAGATCAGGCATTCGGCTTAAAGTTTCCCGAAGCCTTTTACAGGCATGCGAATTATTTTTTAATACGGTCACGGCATCCTGTCGATTGAGGATCGCGGCCGGCTCCCTGAGCGGATGAAGAAGCCAGAATTTCAATGTTCGTTTACCGACAGGAGAAAGGGTGTTATTGATCGTTTCGAAAAGGGATTCGATTTCAAGACCGTAAACGGCTGCCGGCGAGATATAAGCGTAATCTGAATCGGAATAAAGGGATATCCGGTCGACATGACGCAGCGGCTGCCGGTTCATTTGTTTCAGATATTCGAGAAGGGCGCCGCAGCTTGATACCGCCGTTCGCATATCCTGGATCCCGAATCCGTGCAGATTAGCAAGGCGGAAATGTTCCCTCAGATTTTTGTCCGCAATCTCCGCGTTAAAGCACCAGTCCTCATGGGCGGTTAACATAAGATGTTTTGTTTTGAAGCGGGGATGATTGACAAAAAGCTTTTTGATCTTTTCATCAAAGGAAATTGGATAAATACACTCATAAACAGGAAGCCGGGAAAGGATTTCCAGGCATTGACGGATATCGCGATATTGATTGGTGTAAATGGTCCCTGTTGCCGGATCGATAAAGGCAATGCCTGTTTCCTTTTCTCCCGGACTGAGACATAAAAGATATCGGGTATCGGAGGACTGCTCATCCAGATATGTCCCGCTGGAAATAACCCGGATAACGTCACGCCTGACAATATCTTTTGCTAACGCAGGATCCTCAACCTGTTCACAAATAGCGACTTTTAATCCTGATTTGATCAACCTGGCAATGTAATTATCGGCGGCATGGTAAGGGATACCGCACATGGGAACATTGGATGGGCCCTTTCCGCGGGAAGTCAGGACAAGATCGAGCAGACGGCTGGCGGTTTTAGCGTCCTCATAAAACATTTCATAGAAATCACCAAGGCGGAAAAACAAAATGCAATCATTGTGCCTTGCTTTGATCTGCCGGTACTGCTTCAGCATCGGGGTTTCTGTTTCAACAGGCATAAGGCAATTATGAAATCACAAAATGGGAGGCAAATATTTGATTTTGCCGGCATTCCGGATTCATTTTAAGAATAAGGGGTTGAAATTTGCGCCTATCATACCATAAAAAGAGAAAAAGAGGAAACAACAAAGATAGCGTACAGGTTGAATTAAAAACAGCCCGATGATATAATCCATTTAAATTTAATAAGTTATAATTTTAAAAAAAGGAAGGTCATGAATCCTTTTAATACCAGTAAGGTTGGGATATTTGAATGGGCAGTATTTGTCTGTTGCTTTCTTTTTTTGACCGGTAACTGTCTCGCTCAAAAAAGTTTGGTGGCGGAGGACCTGATCAGAAGCGGAAAAAAATATTATGAAAACGGGTATCATGATAAAGCCATCCATCAATTCAGCAAAGCGCTTCTGATTGAGCCGAAAAATCAGGAAGCACTGGAATATTTAGGAAAAATGGGTTTAAGCGGCGGCGTTTATGGCCAACCGGAATCTCAACTGGACAAGATTCATGAATTGAGCGAGGAAATAGCGGCCTATCAGACCCGGGTAGGGGAGTTGAGCGATCAGCAGGACGCTCTTTCGCTGCATCTTCAGGAAGAGAAACAGCGGTTGGAAAATCTTATTATTGAAAAAGAACGCGAAAAAGAACTTTTATTGAATGATCATGAAGAACTGCGGGCTGTAGCTGAAATGAAGCTGAAAGAACAGCAGGAACAGCTGGCCGTTTTAGCAGCAAGCGAAGAGGCGAAAACCCGGGAAATAGTCAAGCTGCATACAAATTTATATTCCCTCAAAAATGAGTTAAGCGGAGGACTCGACGAACTTATTAATAAAAAACAGGAAATGGAACAGATCAGGATTGAATTCGAACAATATAAAAAAGATGAGGAATCCGCGGAGAAAGAATACCGTCAGGTTCAGATGAATATCGAACAAGAGCGGCTGGCTCTTGAAAAAGAGAGGGATGACTTGAAACATGAGGTGTTTACGGTCGAGAACGATAAACAACAAAAGATGAAAGCATTTGAGGATGTTCTGCGACAAAAAAATGCTGAACTCTTTTTGGAGAAAAATAAATCTGTCGCTAATTCTTATGAATTGGCGAAACAGCGGCAGAATGTCCTTGATTTACGCACTAAACTGGAAAGTCTCCGGCAGGAGAAAAGCCGGCTTTCGCAGGAATCAGACGATCTGAAAGAGCAGATACATAAAATAAAATTGGCAAAGAAGCAAACCCCTGTCAAAATCAATGGCGATCAGTGGATTGATCATATAAAACGGCAGGATGACATAATTGTTAATTTAAAGAGCCGGCTGATTATCCTTAAAGACGAAGTCGCTTCTTTTGCTGAAAGCGATAATAGCGGGCAGGTCCTGGAACTGACGAATCAAATCGAATCTTTGAAAAAAGAAATCCAGGAGAAGGAAGAAGAACTTAAATTTTCAGGGCAAAAGCAGGATATGCTGAAAATGAGGCTGGAAGAACACCAGAAACGCTTAAAGATTGTCGACGAAATGATTCGTGAAAAGGAAGAGCACATTCTTTTCCTTGAAGAACAGGTGGGCCTTTATTCCAACGCCCCCGTTTATGGGGAGAAATAAATCGATGAGTTTTGACAGAGAAGCTATCATTCAAAAAATAAATGACTTGATGCAGCGCTCTTTGACTGCCCAGCAAGTTTATGAATGGGCCCTGAGCGCGGCGCTAACAGCAGATTTTGAAGATTTTTCAGAGAAAGATGCGGTGGGCAGCAAAGCCATCAAAATGCTGGTGGATATAAATGAGGATCGGAAGGTTAGTGATCATGAGCTGAAAGTCCTGGAATATTATCGGCAGTGTCTTGGCGGAAAACGCGAGTTTCGCGATTCTTGCAGCGAAGAGGATCTTCCCGATGTGGATCCGGCCATATTGCTTAAATGGAAGGACGCTCAAGCTCCTGCATTGGAAATGGAGACTAAAACAACCAGGGATAAAATCCTTCACCAACTACGGATTTATGTCTATGTCTATGCCAGTTTTCTTTTATTTATTAATTTAGCCATGCTTGTGGCTCTGGGAGGGCCATGGTCTGATAAACGCTCTGAAGCGATCATGACTTTCCCTTTTTTTATTTATGGGCTTTTTTTGCTGTTGCCCATGGGAGTTATCTCCGGCGCCAGGATGTTTTTGGCATCAATGCCGTTATTTATTATGGGAATGGCTTATTTTTGGTTTAAGTTTTTTCAGACTTTATTTTTCCTCCCTGTTCATTGGGGAAATTTATTCATGTATTTTTTTATGGGAGCAATCCCCGCATCAATGGCTGTCGGGCTTTTGGTTTATGAAAAGTTTATGAAGAATAAGCAAGCCGCCGACTGACAGTCAGGAGAGTATAATGGGAAAGAAAATTTTAATTATAGAAGATGATCAGGATATCGTGAGCCTTCTTGAATACAGGCTGATTTCCCAGGGATATGAAGTTTTGACCGCATTTGACGGCGCCAAGGGTTTGGAACTGGCGAAAAACGCGATGCCTGACCTGATCACGCTGGATATTAATTTACCCGAAGTCAACGGATTCACGGTCTGCAGCATGCTCAAAGCAGATGAAGTTTATCACTCCATCCCCATTATTGTCATTACCGCTAGAGACGGGTATGCGGACAACGTTTTTGATGAAACGGTCAAGCCTGAGGCGTATGTGACAAAGCCGTTTGATATGAATGAATTAATTGAGAAGATTGAAGCTCTGATCCATTAATACCACGAATGCGTTTCTTTCGGCTGTCTGCAGACGGACAGGCTTGATGCTTCGAAGTTTGGGACTTGGTTTTTATTATGCGTCTTACTTTCTTAGGTTTGGGTTGGGAGCAGCTTGGGCTCGCCCAGCTTTCCGCAATTGCCCGGGAACACGGGCACCAGACCGGCCTTGCTTTCAGCGCCGGTCTTTTTAATGATCGTTATAATTTACACATCCCTCTTCTTGCCGCCTGTTTTAATGATGACGCCGATGTCGTTTCAGAAATCATCCGTCAGAAACCCGATGCCCTCGTTTGTTCGCCTTTAACTTCCACATATCAATGGACGCTTGAGATTGTTAAAGAAGTCCGTCTTGTACTGCCGGGAGTGAAAACGATTTTCGGCGGAGTTCATGTCAGCGCCGTCCCCGAGCGGGTTATCTTGCGGGATGAGGTTGATTATCTTTGTGTCGGGGAGGGGGATCGTGCCTTCCTGCGAATCCTTGAAGCTGTTTCCAGGAACGGATCGCAGACGCCGATTGAAAATGTCTGGTTTAAAACTTCTGGCGGCGCCGTGGTCAGGGGCGCGCATGCGGGACTTATTGAAAATCTGGACGAACTGCCTTTTTTTGACAAGACGCTTTTTGAAGATTTCATTTCTTATGAAGATATCTATTTCACCATGGCATCCCGGGGATGTCCCTACAGGTGTTTTTACTGTTTCAATGATTATTTCTCGCGACTGGGAAAAGGCCAATATGTGCGTTACCGCAGCCCCGAACATGTGATGAAAGAATTGATATGGGCGAAGGATCGTTACCGCCTCCGTCTGATTGAGTTTGAAGACGATGTCTTTACGTTAAATAAACAATGGCTGAAAAGACTGCTTTTCTTGTACCGTGAACAGATAAACCTTCCGTTTCAGTGTTTAACGCACCCCAGGTGCATGGACGAGGAAACTGCGAAGGCGCTTGCTGAGGCCGGATGCCGCTATGTCCAGATTGGTATTCAGAGCCTTGACGATGATTACAAACACAGAATTATGCGCCGGCCGGAAACGAAAGAGGAGGTCGAACGGGCCCTGGCCGTCATGAAACGTTACGGCCTGAAAGCGAAGATCGATCACATGTTCGCGCTTCCGGGAGAACCTGTTCATGCCCAGGAGCAAGCCCTGGAGCTCTACCGCAGGTATCCTCCTTACCGCATGCAGACTTTCTGGACAAATTATTTTCCGAAGACAACGATTGTCGACTACGCATTGGCCATGGGTGCCATTTCCCATAATGAGAAGGACGGGATTGAGGAAGGAAGGGTCCCGGATCATTACCGTAACAGCGGCAAGGTGGGCGATGCCCGCAAAAAGCATTTTTATCTCGCGTATGAATGCTGTTTCAAGGCATTAACCGTGCTGCCTTTATTTGCGGCAAAAAAACTTTCCGTTAAAATTTTTTTCTGGTTGCCCGATTTTATATTATCCTCGTCAAGCTTTATGATGGATTTAATATCCGGACTCATTAAAGGAAATCCTGATCACTGGGCTTACGCCAGGCATTATGGCCGGCATCTTTTTGGAAAAAAGGGGAAGGCGGTAATAAAAAAGCAGGCGAAGGTTGTTTGTTGAAAGGTTTCTTTTCTTTAAAGTAGTGCTGATTTAAAAAGGAGAAACCTATGCCAAAAGCAGTTAAAGCCAATCAGGGGATGGGACAACGCGGGCGGCAGAAGCCTTTCCCAAAAGATTCTGCCCGGGCGTTGAAATATGCCAAGTGGATCAATTCCATGAACGAACATGAGGATTGTCCGGGACAATCTCTCGCCACCAGGAATCATGAAGTGATCAAACATTGGGCTGAGGACAGGAAGGCGGAACCGGCGACTATTCACGGGACTGAACATGAAAACAGGCCCGGGGTTTTGCGTTTTGATTTTCCCGGTTACGGAGGACAGGAACTCGAAAAGATCGACTGGAGCAACTGGTTTAAGTCTTTTGATGACCGCGATCTGGTGTTTTTGTTTCAGGAACATTTAAAAAGCGGGAAGCCGAGCAATTTTTTCAAGCTGGATAATCCCAGGCGGGAAGACGGGTAGGAGTGCGGGTAAAAAGGTGTCCAATGACAGTTTTCAAGTTAAAATAAAAAAACAGGCAGGAGATTCCCTGCCCGTTTTGCATTCCCTACTCTTCCGGTTCGTCTTCGGAAGTTTCGCCCGTTTCTCCCTTTTCGAATTCTCCCTTTTCAGCCCGTCGAGCATAGACTTCGGGACGTTCCTGAAATATATGCTTATCATCTTCATTGCAGAAATAATATGTCTTTCCATGAAAGCCGGCTTTATAGGGGGTGTCTTCACCCACTTTCATTCCGCAGACAGGATCGACCATTTTTTGTTTTGCTGCCATCATCGTTCTCCTTTCTATTTTGTTTGTCACGCGTCTTCCCTTAAATTGTTATAAAACTCGGGGATGTTTTTAAAACAGGATTTTTCTGTTTATTCTTAACTTTTTTCCATCAAGGTTCTTTCAGTTAAAAAATTTTATCCCCCGCGGGGGAAAAGTTGTTATAATAAATTATTAATTTTTTTAGCCAATATCCGTCGACGGAGCAACCCGATTACCCGGGAACCATCGGGGGGTCCCGCCGGGGAAGGACTATTGATATAGAAACCGGCCCGGGAGGAGAAATATTTTTTAGTATTCCCAGAAATTTTAATGTGAGCATAAAAGGCTAATGAGAAACAGGAAAATGTAATTGATGCGCTGAGCATTAAGAAATAAAATAAAAATATTCCGGCTTTCTGACTGTTGTTGTTTTTTCTTATTTGGGGGGGAGGCGTCATGCCGTCACAGCTTCTTTTTTCCGATCCCGACATCCAATCTTTTAAATACGGAGTCCATTTCAATCCATGACAATCAAAAACAAATTCATCGCAGGAATATTTATTTTTACGGCAGTATTTCTAGCCAGCAGTTATTTTACAAATGGCATAAGCAAACGGAGAATGGAGATCGCCCTGGGCGAAAACCTGACGGCGGAGGCGGACCATGTTTTAAGTCATATCGAATCGGAAATTTATAACAAAGTCGAACTGGTCCAGTTGTTTCTGGAAGGCCTCACCGTTCAGGAAACGCTTGCCGTATCCAATCAGGAGTTCGAGCTGCTCGGCGACAGGCAGAATTATATCGATCAACAGGACAGAGACTGGGTTGCTTTCCCCCTTGGGGAAGAATCCGGCCTGATGAAAGAGTTGATTAATAACCGGTTATCCGATGAGCTCAGGGTCAGAACGCGGTTTTTGAAGGAAAAACACGGTTACGAAGTTTTCCCCGAGGCCTTTATCACCAATCGATACGGCGTTAATGTCGCCCAAACCGGAAGGACTTCGGATTACAGGCAGGATGACGAGGCCTGGTGGCAGGAGACAAAGGAGAAGGGAATATATATTTCCGATCTTGCCTTTGATGATAGCTCGGGAGTGTACTCGCTGACAATCGGGATCAGGGCGGATGATTCCCAGGGTAATTTTTCAGGCGTTGTTAAAGGAATTCTTAATATTCACGACGTTTTCGCAAATTTGCATGAGCACGCCGGTTCACAAATTGAATTAATTGATAGTCAGGGGCGCGTTCTTTATTCCGATCATGGCAGCAATGAGATTT
Source organism: Candidatus Omnitrophota bacterium (assembly GCA_040753435.1). Taxonomy (GTDB): domain Bacteria; phylum Omnitrophota; class Gorgyraeia; order Zapsychrales; family JANLHA01; genus JAKLFA01. The sequence continues at coordinate 67,201 of JBFMEN010000052.1, forward strand.
TTAAAGCATTGCCAGAACATCTATGGAAAAAAATAAGACATTCAACGGAGGGAGGAGGATATTTTGTAAGCGCGGGAGATATTGCCGGTGAAGGGGAGGAGTTTTTTGCTTTTAGTTTTTCGAAAGGACATGAGAATTTTCCGGGTTTGGGATGGATATTGCTTTTAGAAAAAGAAAAAGAAGAGCTCTTAAAGCCGATGCTTGAGATGGAAAAACAGCAGGTTGTTTCTTACATCGGCGCGGGGATTTTTTTATTCATTTTCGGCTTTCTGATTTTTACGCCGGTTATCAACGATATCCTCAGTCTAAGGGATGCGGCGGCAGAAATCGGCCGGGGGAATCTCGACAGCAGGGTTTCTGTTAATTCTAAAGGCGAAATCAGGCTACTGGCCGACACGTTTAACCAGATGATTGAAGAGTTGAAAAAAGCCAGGGCCGCGCTTTTTTATGAAAAAGAGCGGCTCGGCATTACGCTTTTCAGTATCGGGGACGGGGTTATCGCGGTCGATAAAGAAGAAAAGATTATCCTGGTCAACAAGGTTGCCTCTCAAATGACAGGCTGGTCGCAGGATGAGGCGATGGGCATGCCGCTCGGTGAAGTTTTTAATATTATCAATGAAAAGACGCGGCTGGCCTGTGAAAATCCTGTCATTAAAGTCCTGAAGGAGAACAGGAGCATTGATCTGGCCAATGACACGGTTCTTGTTTCCAAAGAGGGAAAAGAACGGATCATTTCGGATTGCGCCGCTCCCATAAAGGATTCCAAAGGAGAGATCCAGGGGGTCGTCCTGGTCTTCCGGGACAATACCGAAGGTCGGCTGGCTCAACGGGCCCTTGAAGAAAGCGAAGAACGTTACCGGATGGTCACCTCTTCAATTACCGATTACATTTACACGGTTTATCTGGAAAACGGCAGGGCTGTCAGGACGGTTCATAATCCGACTTCCGAAAGCGTGACCGGTTATACGCCGAAAGAATTTTTGTCTTCCCCGATGTTGTGGCTGGAGATCGTGCCTCCGGAAGAGCGGGAATTTTTAATAACACAAATCGGGCGTTTTATCGCGGGAGAGAAGGTAGAGCCGCTGGAACATCGCATAATCCATAAGAACGGAAGCGAGCGCTGGATCAGAAGCGCGTTAGTTCCTCACTATAATGAGCGGGGCGTTTTGCAGTCTTATGACGGGGTGGTCAGCGATATTACGGACCGGGTGCTGTTTCAGAGGCAGATTGTTCAACAAAATGAATTTTTGCACAACGTTATGGAGGCGCTGGCCCATCCTTTTTATGTAGTCGATGCCGAAACGTATAAAATTGTCATGGGAAATTCCGCGAGCGGATATTCTGCGGGCCAGGACGTTACATGCTACGCCCTGACGCATAAATCCGGGCAGCCCTGCCGGGGTTCCCATGGATGTCCTTTGAGTGAAGTGAAGAGAACCGGCAAGCCGGTTGTCATGCAACACATTCATGATGATGAACGTGGTAAAGCCCGTTATTTTGAAGTTCATGGATACCCCATATTTGATCGTGAGGGCAAGGTTGTTCAAATGCTGGAATCTTCGCTGGAGGTGACCAAGCGCGTGGAGGCGGAGAATGAGGCCAGAAGACTTCTGGAACAAATGAAGCTCATCCTTGAAAAGATGCCTTTCGGGGTAATCATCGTCGGAAAAGATAAAAAAATCCGTCGTATAAACAAAGCCGCCCTTAATATGATCGGCATTGACAGCGAAGAGGAGATCCTTGGGAATATTTGTCATAAATGTATTTGTCCGGCAGAAGTCGGTAAATGCCCGATTCTGGATTTGGGCGAAAGTGTCAATAACGCTGAAAAAATGTTGTTAACCAGGGGCGGCAGAAAGAAGCCTATTTTTAAGAGTGTTTTGCCGATGGAACTTGAGGGAGAAGAAGTCCTTTTGGAGACATTTGTCGATATTTCTGAACGAATCAAGGCAGAGGAAGGATTGAGACTGGCCAAGGAAGAAGCCGAAAAGGCCCTGGCTGTCAAGGATGAATTTGTGTCGACGGTTTCCCATGAATTGCGCACTCCGCTGGCGATCTCAAAAGAGGCATTATCCCTGATGTTAAGAGGGAAGGTCGGAATTTTATCCGACAAACAGCATGAAATTTTAAGCATGGCCGGTTCGAATATTGACAGACTGGCGGTTCTTATTAATGACATTCTTGATATATCCAAGATTGAAGCGGGAAAGATGGAGTTGCGCAAAGAAGAGGTTGATGTTATACCGATTGTTTCACAATGCTGTAAAGAATGGGAACTGGAAGCTCAGGCTAAAAAGGTAAAACTGTCGCTGGGTGTGCCTGATAAAAAGGTCATTCTTTGTGTTGATAAGGCGAGGTTTCTGCAGATTCTGTCAAATCTGATGAACAACGCGTTCAAGTTTACTCCTCAAGGAGGATCTGTAAGCGTCCTGCTTGAGGAGATGCCCTATGCCGTGAAATTTTCCGTGGTCGATACTGGCCACGGAATTGCCAGTGAGGATATCCCCAACCTTTTCCAGAAGTTTAAGCAGATGGGCCGTGTATCAGGCGCTGGAGCAAAGGGGACGGGGCTGGGATTGAGCATCGTGAAATCCCTGGTCCTGTTGCATGGCGGAAAAGTAGAAGTAAAAAGTGAGTCAGGAAAAGGATCTAATTTTTCTTTCACCATTCCCAAAGCAACCGTGTAAATTCCCAGAGGAGGTTTAATTATGGGGAAGAAACGAATTCTTGTCATTGATGACGACATGACTATATTGCGAATTCTCGAGGCGAAGATGGGAGAAGCCGGATATGAAGTCGTGTGTGTTAATAGCCCCCTGGAGGGATTGATTATCGCCCGCAGGGAACAGCCCGACATCATCATTTTAGATATTATTATGCCTGAAATGAATGGATATGACGTTTTGAAGTGTCTTAAGGAAGACCCTTCCACCCAGAACATTCCCGTTATGATGTTGACGATCAGAAGCATGGAAACCGATGTTCAAAAGGGCCTTGAAATGGGGGCGGATGATTATATTACCAAACCCCTTCAGACTGCATTGCTCTTGAAAAGAATGGAGCGACTGTTATAACAGGAAAATAATCGAAAAGGAGCTGCCATGGACAGCAATAACAAAATCCTTATTGTCGACGATGAGATCGATATGTGTCTGCTTTTAAAGATTGAGCTGGAGACCGAAGGTTACGATGTCTCTATTGCTCATAATGGGAAAGAAGGAGTCGAGCTCGCGAAGGAAGTTCAGCCTGATTTAATTCTCCTGGACGTTATGATGCCTGTCCTGGATGGTTACGGGGCCCTTAAAATGTTGAAGGAAAGCGCCAGGACAAAGGACGTTCCTGTTTTTATGTTATCAGCAAAAAGTCAGGAGAGCGATATGCAAAAGGGGTTGGACATGGGCGTAAGCGATTATATTACAAAACCGTTCCATGCCGGATTGCTGATCAAGCGGATAGGTTTGACGCTAAAGAAAATGGAGGGAAAAAATGCCGGCTCCAGCTAAGAAAATTCTTATCGTTGAAGATGAGCCTGAGATGAGACAGCTGCTGTCCATGGAACTGGGTACGGAAGGTTATGAAATCCACCAGGCCTGCGACGGAGAGGAAGGGTTTCTTATGGCCAAAGAAATTCAACCGGACCTCATTATTTCTGATGTGCTGATGCCCAAAATCGACGGGAATACATTATTTAAAGCTTTGAGGGAAACAGATTTTGGAAAAAAAATACCTTTTATAGTCCTCACCGCCAGGGTTAAGATGCATGATTATTTTGAAATGGTCCATGTGGATGATTTCATTGAAAAACCTTTCCAGGCCGACGAGGTTATCAAGAAAGTCGCCCGCGTCCTTAAAAAAAACGGGGCGGTGACCCTCGAAGAGGAAAAAACAAAAAAAGAGATAAGCGGGAAAAATTCAGGAACGGAAATTCTTATTCAAAATGAGATGATAAAGGAAAGAAATGTTCAGGATGGAACTGATGCGGTGGATTCCAGGTCTGGCGCCCCGGCAGGTTCCCAGGGCGCGACAGTTTCTAAACAGCCGGCGTTAAAAGGCAGAAAAGTTATCGTCCTCGAAGATAATATGGATGCTTTTCATGAGCTGGAAAGAATTTTTGCCGACAGGGCTGCCACTCTTCAGCTGGTAACAAATCAACAGGAGTGCGTCGAAGAGGCAAACCGTCTTGTCCCGGATCTGATTATTTTGAAAAATATTTTTAAAAAGATCGATGCCGAAGAAATCGCCAATAACCTGAAGGCCCTCCCGCGGTTTCAGAGAATTCCTATTATCATTTATACAAATATCGGTGAAAAAAGCGACGTAATAAATATGGAAGGCGTCAGGTCTTCAGCATTTGTTTTGAGCCAGGAAGGGCGGGAAATGATCCGGAAAGCCGTTCAGATTCTGGAGGATTAATTTTATAAAGGTTAAGCTGGATCATGGAAAATCTTTTCCCAATCTTAATGGCTCTTCCGCGTATTCTTTTCTGGTCAGCAGTCCTCTCATTTGTCCCCGTAACGTACTATCTTTTAATCAAGAATCCGCCGATTTTAAAAGCCGAAAGAATGAGGGACATGGGTATTTTTGTCATCGGTCAGGATGTTGTCACGCGCAAGCGCGAGGCCGTCAGGACGAAGACGCTCGCGGTTATTTATGGATTGTGTGCGGTTTTTTTATCGGTTGTTTATTTTTTAAATATTCTTCAAAATAAAACCGGAGTCGCACCTTTTGATGTCTTGTCCACCGTATCTGTGATCTTGTTTGCGTTTTCCCTTGTAACGTATTTGCCTTTTGCGATGTACCTTGCCCTTAAGAATCCATGGAAAAACAGGGAAGAAGGGGCTTGTCTGACCTGCATCTTTATGGGGTATGGCGCGGCCCTGTTGGTTTTTTCTGTTATTTTCGCTTTTCGATGGCTTCAGAGATACCAGATGCAGGTCGGAATTGACGAAATCGTTATTTCCGTTTTTGCCGTGTTTTTTTCTTCACTCGCGATTGCCTATTTGCCGATTTGTTTCTATATCTTCAGGAAAATTGCCAATCCATATCGTCCAAAACAGCTGCACCCCAATGTAATTTTTGTTATCTACAGTGTTTGTTTTCTTCTCTTTTCATCCATTTTTATCGTTAACTGGATATCAAACCGGCGTCTGGGCATATATCCGGAAAGCATAAGTTCTTTCTTTTAAATTTTTCGGGGAGTCGCGATAAAGAAAAAAGAATGGTCTCAGGGCCGGACTTTTTTATAGATGTACCAGTCGTATCCCGATAGCCCCCGGGCATCGTAGGGAAAGACCTTTGATAAACGATAATCCTGTTTGGCGGAGGGCATGGCGATAGTGATGGTTTCGGGAAAGGTCTTTGAGTCAAAATCATGAAGGATGAAAAAATCCGGACGGGTTTTGCTTTGAGGTGTAAATTTTATATAGTGAAGCGTATTCCCGTTATTAATTTTTGATTGATAAAAATGGAACAAAAAAAAGTTTCTGAAATCATGATCAGAAGCCACAGTCACATCCCTTCCTTCAGATAGCTCAACAATATGCTCCATGGCCTGCCGGTATGTCCCGCGTTTGTATTTTGAGAAATACAGGAAGTGAGCAAACTGGGGGCATAAAAAAATAAAGATGGCTGCCGCCGCCAGGATTCGGGACTGTTGATTCTTGTAAAACAAGCGGCTTAAAAGCATGCTGAAGAGAAGGGGCAAGTAGAGGGCGTTCATCAGAAAGTGCCTCGATGCGAAAACAGTGATATGCATCAGCGAAAAAACGATAACGGGCGAAATCAGAATGACGGTTATAAAGAATATCCAGATAGTCCGGTTCGATTTTTTATAAATATAAATGCTGAAGAGTGTCAGCGCGAGTCCGGACAGGGCAACCGGGTACTGAAGGCCTTTTGTGAGAGGAAGGCCGAACGAGAAGTGAAAGAGTCTTTGTATTGTCAAAACCAGCGGCCGGACCGGACCGTCTTCGTGAATAATGGTTCTAATTGAGAAAAAGTACAGAAAAATCAGAAATGCCGCCGGGATGAAGTGAAGCTTTAAAAGTTTTATCACCCGGTCTCTGGCGCCGGCATTTTTTTGAAGGATAACGCAAGCGGACCAGACGATAAGCCCGGTATAAAAGTGAAGAAATGTCAGATGGGACAGGAACCCCAGGATGATAAAAACCCAGAGGACAAGAATATTTTTCAGTCTCCAGTCATTTTCTTCAAGAATCTTTATCGAATAAAAAAGCCCTCCGTAGGCAAAACCCATCAGGAGCCCGTAACCGCGAACCTCCGAAGACAATATGATAAAAAAATAGGAGAACCCGATCAGCGTCAGAGCGATGAGCCCGTTAACCCGTCCTTCCCGGCCGGCAATAAGAAAGGCGAATATCATGGAGATGATGCCGCCGATAACGGCAGGTAACCGGTAAACGAAGAAAGGCGCGTCCGGGCCGGTGAAGAAAACAAGAATTGAATTCAGGTAATGATTGTTATAAGAGTTGATTGAGGTGAAGATTTCACGGATTGAAGATATTTTTTCTATATTGACGATTTGCCAGACCTCATCCAGCCACAAGTCCCCTGTCGTAAAATAAAGGCGAAGCAGCGCTGACGCAGTAAAAATAATCAGAGTCAAGCCATAATAAAGGACAGTTTTTGGGGGCGAGTTTTTAATCATCATTTAGAAAAGTGGAATCATTATAGCACAAGCGCGCGCCACCTCCGTAGTCCTTAAAACAATAAATATTGCAACCCGAGAAGCGAGAAAGAAATGTCCTTCTCCGGGTCTAAACGGTGAAAAGATAAATATTTTTGAAATTCCGGCAAATGTTGTTGGTTTGGCACGGTTAAAATCAAGGCGGGTGATTGATTTGACCGAGTGTCTTTGTGGGGTAATTTGATGCCTTAAGGGAAAAATAAACGGGGAAGAACTGCATGACCAGCGGATATCAAAAGATGCGCCAGCCCTTAGGTATTAAGGGACGGGCCTTTCTGTTTTCTATTCTGTTTGATTTAAACAATTAAATTTACTACAATGCAATAATAAAACTTTATAAAGAACAGGAGA
>JBFMEN010000053.1:0-8251 GCA_040753435.1 Candidatus Omnitrophota bacterium
TTATTCATTATTTTATATATTTTATTAGAAAAAATACTTTGTAACCAAGATTACCGAAAACATTGAAATATGACCACGACAAGAACCCATTATAATTTGTCTTTATTATTAATCCTTGCATTCATTTTCTCTCTGTTCTTACCGCTGATCGACCTTGGATTCACATCAGATGACTATGGACTCCTGTGTGGCATAAAAGAAAACCCGTTTTCTCTGAACTTTCTCTTCATTCCTGTCAATGAGCATCTCGTTCCTTTTTTCCGGCTTGTTCTCTCTTTAGAATTTTCCATGTTTCATTATGACGCCATGTTCTATTATCTGGTTAACATCTTTCTTCATTTATTAAATGTTTTGTTGACGGTTTTCCTGATTGGTTCTTTGACCTCCAATAGAATAATTGGGCTTGTCGCCGGCCTGATTTTCGGAGCTTCAGCCGCTCATTGGCGGGTTCCGATGTGGATTACGACTCAAGGACAAGAATTGGCAACCTTCTGGATGCTTGTCAGCTCGCTGCTTTTTCTGGCATTTTTAAAAACAAAGAAAGCTTCTTGCTATTTTGGATCGATCATCAGTCATCTTATGATGCTTTTTTCGTTCACAGATGGATTTGTTTATCCACTGTTTGTTTTTTTAATTTACTTACTGAATGCGACGGACACTCCAGACAATAAAAAGTTAAAATGGGCTTCGATCGTTACCATCCCTTATCTGGTCAATATTATGATTATTCTCGTTCTGCGTGGAATTTTTGCCTCATCACATGGCCTGTTAAATAGTATCGGCGGAATCGAGGGAATCTTCATCAATCTGCCTTCTGCGGTTATTTTCTGGCTGGGCGGTATCTTTTTTTTATTTATATTTCCCAATACCGGAGGTTCAGCCCTAATTGAATCGCTGACATTCAAAGGGGCCATTATCTATGCCGCTCTGTCATTTCTTGCTTTGATCGCTCTACAAGACAGGGTTAACTGGAAAAAAATAGTAAAAATTATCACTCCTTTAGCCTTTACCGCTTTCTTAATGATTGCCATTCCCATCTTTCCACGGCTTCAATGGGGCTTTTACTGGTTTGTCAGCAGGTCGCGCTATGCCTATAGTTCAGGACCTTTAATCGCAGGCTGTTTTGCCATTTTAATCTCGAATATAAAACTGCTTAAATTAGACGGAAAACTTTTTTTAAAATCCATTCTTGTGACGTTTCTTTCATTGACGCTGTTGTTAAATATTATGTTCATTGTGAAAAAGTTAGACCACATTTATAAAGACTGGATAACATTTAATGCGGCTGCCAGTAATTATTTAAAGCATATACGGCATCTCAATCTTGATGAAGGAGCCAGGACATATATCGTCAAACGGAGTCTCCTTAATAATTATGTTGACTGGAACGTGGACACTGAGCTCATCGTCAGAACTTTTATTGAAACTCCGAGAAGGAAATCCCTGAGTTTTATAAATTTTGAAGAGATCAAATTCCTTGATCAAAATAAAGATCGGGTTTTCTGGGTAGACGAAACTGGAAATTTATTTAAAATAAATTCTTTCAAAGGTCCAAAATGATTGAAACATTATCTATCTTAATTTTTATTTTTTACCTTTATGGATTCGGCAAACTTTCGCTTGCAGGCAAATCCCAAGCAATCACGGAAATTTTTTCTACCGGTCTTTCTTCCATCATCGTTTTCGGCATAACCATCAACTTGCTGCGGATCCCTGTCGACTGGAGAATTTTCCTGGTTGCCGCCCTTATCATCCCGATGCATGATCTAATTAAATGGCGAAGGGGGGGGATAAAGTTTCTGCGTATTCACAGGCCGTCTTGGCAGGCTATGATCGTTCTGCTTGTTTTTATTTTTGCTTTGATAATCTACTGCTGGGGGCCTTTTCAATATCCCTGGTTTGAAGATGATGATCCCTGGTCCCATGCCGCAAGTATTAAATATGTCGCAGTTGAAAAAAACCTGAATGTCCCAAGCGGAGTTTTCCAGTATCTTAACCCGTATCCGCCTGGATATACTATTATTCTTGGTGTTCTTCACCAAATCAATCCATCCATTTACTGGACCATGAAATTCTTCAACGGCCTGTTCATTTGTCTGGGCTTTCTTTTTTTCTATATGTTCACCGAAGAATTAAGGGGCGACAAAAACAAAGCAGTCCTGGCAACATTCTTTCTGGCCATGATCCCGTGCTACCTCACACATTTCATCTGGTCCCATGCGCTGGTCATCACGCTGTTTTATTCTGCGTTTTATTTTCTTCTAAAATCTCTTAAAGAGAAAAAATATATTTGGCCGGCTATCATTTGCTGTGCCGCCGTCGCTTTAACCCAACCGACCCAGGCCATAAAATTTACGATCATGTCTGTTCTCCTTATCATCAGTTTCATCCCCCGGGGGATCCGCTGGAAAAATCTTGGCATCGTCGTCACAGGAGCCTCAATACTGTCGCTTCTTTGGTGGGGTCCTGTTATCTTAAATGCAATCCAGGGCCGTTCCGAAATTGCAATCCGCGCCGGAGCCAAAGTAGCCGGGCATGTGGGAGACACGATTGAAATTTCAAAAAGCCTTTTCAGCCCGTCTGGAGGGACCGCCACGCGCGCCTATATGTGGGAAGATTACTGCTTTATTCGTGATCCCAACCTCATCAATAATCCCACCGGCCTGGGATTAATGTTCTGTCTGCTTCTTTTTCTTGGATTGATTCTCGGAGTCCTGAATTTTATCAAGGAAAGAGATCCCCGCGAAAGGTCTTATTTACTGACGATATTCCTGTGGCTTTTCTTCACCTTTATCGGTATGAACACCATGACGTTTAACCTGCCGATCGGATTGTTTGCTTTCAGATTCTGGATGCTTTTTGCGATCCCCGTCTCTATATTGAGCGCTGAAGCCGTTATCTCTTTTAATAAATATCTTAATTTTAAATGGAACAAAATTCTGGTTGTCATCTTGTTCATACTCGCCATCCTGCGCGTTAACCTACCCGTTAAATGGAAATTTAATACGATGAAATGGTCTTATGGAATCCACTGGGCGTCTGATGACGATATTAACGGCTATGTCTGGCTGAGAAAAAATCTTAAGACAAATACTAGAGTTTTCTCATTTACGGATAATATTCTTGTTTTAGGGCATGACATGCACACCGATTTCTGGAGCGAAAATTACAAACAAGCTTTTAAGGATGCATTTAATCAACCTTTGGACCATTTGTACCGGAATCTTATTAAATCAAATTATCGAGTCTTAATTATCAGTCCAAGAGATATTTGGGAGTACGGCAGGGAGGCGGTCAATAATAAGTTACGGCTGTTGAACGGCGACTCCCGGTTTACCCTGATTTTCAATAATCCCGCTGTAAAAATATTTCACGTCCGGGAAAGCCAGAATATTGATGAAGTCGATTGCGGAGCGGAGATAAATGAGGAAAGTGACGGGGTCTGCAGACCTCCCGAGTGAAAGGCTAGAAGTAACACATGAAGTTCGTAAAACTAACCTCAAAATTGATCAATATTGTTTTACTGACCGCGAGCACGATAAAAACAAGTAGCAGCGACTGAAGCGTCAGCCGCAGGAATACAATATTGATCTCTGCAAAGTCTTTGAACAGTTTCCAAACATAATCCCCCGACATAACCAGCAAAAATGGAAGAGATGGTAAAATATACCGGCACTGAAAATTTCCCCAGGCAGCAAAAAAAACCATAATAATAACGGCATTGAGTTTCATCAGGAAGAGGCCCTTTTCCGTCTTATGAAAAGGATCAAAAAACGCAAGATAGGCAAAGCCATACGTCAGCGAGAACCTGAGCAGACGTTCAAAATAAAACCATCTGGGCTTGCCCGCGAAAGCTCCCTGAGTCCAGCTTACTGCAGGAACTTCAAAGAAGTCCAAACTTCTGGGGACGTTGGCAAGAACGAACGCAATCGTAGCCACCCATGCCAGCATCTTCAAATAGAAAACGCCCTTTTTTTGGAGAAACAGGGTGAATCGTCTTGAAATCATATCTGGATGATAAAACATGAGCGTTGCCGATAAAATCAAAATAGCCATTCCAATCCCGAATACAAGGACAGGGAGGGAGAAAACAGAATTAAAATCATGAACGGCAAGCTGGTCTGTAATAAACTTTTGCCCGTAAACATAAAAATTCAAAGCAAACCACGGGACGGAAACAAGGAACGGCAGAACGAGCGATAGCAGAAACTTTCGGTTCCTGAAAACTTCCGGCGCGCTTAGAATGACGAAAAGAATGACGGTCAAAAAAGTAAGAATGCCGGGATATTTCACCATAAAAGCCGCTCCGGCCGCAAGGCCTCCCATCAAAAAGAACGAATCTTTCTTCTCCCGTATGGCCTTCCAATACGAATAAACGGTTAAAAGCATAAAAAACATTAACGGCGCATCCATCCAGACTTTTTGTGAACTCATAATAAGAACAGGATCAATAAACATAAAACCAGCGGCTAATAAGCCGGCGATGCGTCCGCCGACCATGCGCCCGATTAGATAAACCAATGCGATAGACAAACTTCCCAGAAAGATCGGAAAAAATCCCGCTCCCAAAGCGGTGGGCCCGAACATTTTCACCGACAACATGATCAGAAGTGTAAATAAGGGAGGATGTTTAAACAGAGGTTTATAAAAATAATCAGGATATTCTTTCCCCTGCGTCATAAAATCATGCAAAGCCAAACCCGTTGTATTGTAAGCAAAGATATTATCCTGCATTTGACGCGCCATGGTGTAATACACCACTTCGTCGACAGTCCGGGGATTTGGTTTTTTAAAATTATTCAAAAGAATAAAAAAGGAAGCTGCGCATAATCCGCCGACGATGAGGGCAATAGTTATTTTTTTTGAAATCTCAGGCATAAAGGGATTCAGTCCAGGTAGAGACGAGGCATTGCCTGCCGGTAGGCTGGCCTCGTCTCTACGAAAAAAGTATTATAAATGTCGTTCGACCTTGCCCTCAACCTGTTTGAAAACAGGGGCGAAGGCTACAGGTTTACGGCCAAAGCATAGTCCCAACTGCTCATGAAGGGCGATCGTATCAGGGTCCACATGTCGTTGCTGTATTGCCCTGGCTGTTTCCATATAGCGAACTTCATTGCCTTCCACCTTGACAACCGTCATTCCCGACAATCCTTTTAGCAATAACAAGACTGCCGCGGCACCGGCTTCACGACCGAAATTGACATCATAAGCGGAAGCGCGTCCGCAACGGACCAGATGTCCCGGAGCGACAGACCGGACTTCAGGAATTTCATAAATATTCTGAACATACATCATTTCTTTCTTCATGAATTCCTTGATGTCTGAATCGGCTTTAAACCGTTTGGATAATTGTTGGCAAACATATTTACCGGCGCCCGCCAATTTTTTATGACCAAAGGCATCGACTCCCGCGGTTTCATCGACAATTTCAGACCCGTCCGCGTTACATAAACCTTCAGCGACGATAATCAAATACGTTCCCGCTTTCACATCGCTTTTCGAAACCCGGTTACAAAAGACCCTTTTCACGTCCTTATAAAGAACGTCAAAATCAACTGGAACCTCAGGTATCAAAACCGCGTCGGCATCGGCGGCGACACCTCCGCGAAACGCGGTATGCCCGGCATAACGGCCAAAAACCTCTACGACGATAATCCGGTTATGGGTCCGACCAGTTGTCTTTAAATCTTCAGCGAATTGAGCGATACGGCTGATAGTGGAATCAGCGCCGACGGAATATGTTTGAAGATCAAGATCCATGGTTTTCGGAGCATGAATACAGGGAATATTGTTTTGATAAAGATCGACAATAACGCTCCCGGTGTCATCCCCGCCGGAAATTACCAATCCTTCAAGGCCAAACTTTTCAAGACCTTTTTTGATACGTTCATATTTATCCGGGTCTTCAATCTTTTTAATTTTAACGCGTGAATGGCCAGCTTCAGAACCGGCGAGCACATTATTGATCAGATCAAGCCGGTCGGGAGTAAGCTCAACAAGTTTGTCGAACTCAATGAGGTTGTACAATCCCGCATATCCGTTGGGAATGATAAAACATTTCACGCCATTATCATTGGCCATCTGGGCGGCACCTTTAATGACGGCATTCAGTCCTCCGCAATCACCGCCGCTTGTAATAACACCGATCTTTTTCATTGATTACTCCTTTTGCTTTTGTAGAGACATCCCCTGCCCGGCAGGCAGCGCCGGGGATGTCTCTACCCCCAGCATTGATGTTCTTTACAACAAAATGTTTTATTAAAATCCCTGCAATTAAATCACAAAATGAGAGGATGCACAATAAACTTTTATAAAATTTGAATAACGCTTTGCCAAATATCAACTAAGAATTCTGTCCGCGATCGAGCATATCCCGGGCATGATCCACAGACAATCCGGATTGCTTTTTTCCACCCATCATCTGAGCCAATTCGGCAATGCGATCGTCGCCGGAAAGCTCAACAACATCTGTAAAAGTTCGCCCCTTCCGGACGACTTTTGTCACCTTGTAATGTTTTTCTCCAAAAACAGCGATTTGAGGAAGGTGGGTTATTAATAAAATTTGACGATCTGCAGCCAATTGCTTTAATTTCTGACCCGTAATCGTTCCTAAACGCCCGCCGATCTGGGCATCAATTTCATCAAATACCAGCGTAGGAATTGGATCGACTTTCGTCAATGCCTTTTTCAGGGCCAGCATAAGCCGTGCGGCTTCGCCGGATGAAACGATCTCGGCCAAAGGCTTTAATTCCTCTCCGGCATTTGGACTGATGAAAAACACGACTTTATCAACCCCATCTTTATGAAACTCTGTTTTTTCAAAACGAACCTCAAACTCGACATGCTCAATACCAAGATCATGAAGTTCAATCTCAATGGTTTTCTTCAAGGATACAGCTGCTGTCTTTCGAATATCCGTTAATTTTTTAGACAAAACGGCCAATTCTTTTTCTGTTTTTTCCCTCTGCTGCCTTAACTCAGCGTCATTATGCTCAAGGTCAGCCAGCAAATGATATCTCTCTTTGGATCTTTCATAGAACTTTTTCGCCTCTTCCAATGTAGGCCCATACTTCCGATGGATATTTTCATAAATATCGAATTTCCGGTTCATTGACTCCGCTTCCCCTGGCTCAAATTCCAGGCTGCTTAAATAATTACGCAGATCCGTCGTCAACTGCTGAACATTTTCCTGAATATGATCAAGCTGTTCTTCAAAGCTCCGGGTTGTTTCATCGATTTGGGTAAGCGTGTGACAAAAAGGAAAGGCCTTGCGTATGCTTTCAGTCGCGCCGATTTCTTCATGCTCTAACAAATCAAGAAGGGAGGAAGCGGCTTCCGCGAGCCGCTCGGTATTGCGCATTCGAACATGCTTTTGGATAAACTCATCATAAAATTGCTGGTCTAGCGGAACCTGTTCAAGCTCCTTAATTTGATGAATCAAAAGATCAAGTTCTCTTTCCCGATTGGCAGCCAATTCTTTAAGCTCATTGATCTGCAAGGTCAAGGCCACATAGCTTTTAAAAAGTGTTTCGTATTTCTGCCTGGCCTCTCCAAAATTCACCAAACGGTCCAACATCTCCAAATGATAGTCCTCTGCCAGCAGCATTTGGTGATCATAGGGACCGTGAAGATCAAGCAGGTGATTCCCAAGGACTTTTAACTGAGAAACAGTAACATTGTTTCCATTTACTTTAATCCGTGTCCGCCCGTCAGCATAAGCCTCCCTGTGAATTACAAGAAGACAATCATCCATGCTGATAAATTCCTTAAAGACTTCGGATTGTTTGATTAGTCCTGGTTTTAGTTCAAAAACAGCTTCAACAACGCCCGGCATGTTTTCATCCCGGATTTGGGACGATCGCAGGCGTTCTCCCAAAGCAAAACGAAGTCCATCAATAATAATCGATTTTCCTGCACCTGTTTCCCCTGTCAGGATGTTCAGAGTGGAGCAGAAGGCAAGTTCAATGTGGTCAATCAGACCGAAATTTTTGATCGCTAATTGTGAAAGCATTGCTGGTTAGAATCAGAATTTGAGATATATTAACAAAATTTTTTAAAAATTACAACATATTAACCATTTTTCGGCCAAATATTAATGTTTTTTTAAAAAAATATACAAAAAATGACCAGTTGACTCATAATTAGATGTTACTCGTGAAGAGGGAATTTAGGATTCGTTGCCTCAGAATTGATGTTACCGGAGAGATAGGCAAAACGCATGGCGTTGGCGATTTTTGTTTCCATGTTTTTT
>JBFMEN010000054.1:0-41199 GCA_040753435.1 Candidatus Omnitrophota bacterium
TCGGTTACAAGCTGGGTTTTTAATTCCATTTGGTTTATCACTTTCCATGGCATAAGGGTTCCTCCTTGCCATTAAGTGTAAACCATGTACCCGGTCTGTTTTGTAAACTATGTTACCAGTTTGTACCACCTTGTCTTCCTGCCTGCCGTCAGGCAGGCGACAAGGTTCTTCATTCACCTCAAAATCTTTTAAAAAAGAAACCCCAGCTCCTGTCGGAGCCGGGGTTTCTTTTTTAAATGGTTGCGGGGGTAGGATTTGAACCTACGGCCTTCAGGTTATGAGCCTGACGAGCTACCAGGCTGCTCCACCCCGCCGTTGCATGAACGGCCGAGGATAAGCTTTCCGGTTTCCCCGCAAAAAAATTCAAATTTGTGTAAGAACTTTGGCTATTCTAACATAAACGATTTAAAATGCAAGGTCCTATTTTCATGGTAAAAAATATCACTGATCGTGCGAAAAATTCATTAAAGTTTGCGAAAACCTGATAATTTTTTTCCTTCATTCCGGAAGCAGCTTTATTTTTTGATTTTTTTTCTTCTGTTATGAAATGAGTGGCGATGTTAGCGGCGGCAATGCAAGAAAAAAATGTAAAGGAAAATATGGCTGGCAGCGCCGGAGGGTTTCGTAACAGATCATATCCGCGGCTGGTGAAAAAGAAACAGGATACCCGGCCGTTCCCGTTGTTTATTAACAGGGGCCCTCTGCCGACCGCATATTAAATTTATATTGACAGATTGCTAAAAATGCATAGAATATATGCTCGAAGTAAATAATAGGAAAAGAAATCAGCACCGCGAGGTCGAAGATTCTGACCTGGCGGTTTTTTTATGGTCATTATTTACTTTAATTTTAGTTGAAAGGAGGAAGTTAATAATGGAACAAGGAATAGTAAAATGGTTCAGTAACCAAAAAGGCTTTGGTTTTATTACCTCAGAGTCTGGAAAAGATCTATTTGTGCATCATAGTGAAATTCAAGGCGATGGGTATAAATCTCTTGATGAGGGCCAGAAGGTCAAGTTTGAAGCGGCCGAGGGTCCCAAGGGTCCGCAAGCCAAAAATGTTGTAAAAATTTAACCCAAAACCAGGGTGAATTTAAATCAGGCAATCTTTCTTTGAAAGGTTGCCTTTTTTATTAAAAATCCATTGATATTTGTCTAAATGCCCGATTGAAATTACGTGCCTGGCCCAAGCGTAATGTTAACAAAGAGTAAATTTGGCTGGAACGGGTATTATCTACTTTTGTCCTTGACGAAAAGCATATTTTTCCCTAATATTGCTATATTAAAATAATCATAACTACATTAATTAGTAATATTTATACTCTTAATGTAAAAATTAAAAGTGAAAAATGCGGTGAAGAAAGTTTTATTAACAGGGTGTGCCGGGTTTATTGGCGCAAGGACCTCGGAATTATTGTTGGAAAAAGGGCATACGGTTATCGGAATCGATAACATGAATGACTATTATGCGGTGGCCTTGAAAGATTTAAGAATCTCCTCTCTTTTAAAATTCAGCCGTTTCGTGTTCCATAGAATTGATATTGAAGACAAAGAAGCGCTTCGTTCAGTAATCCGGGAAACCAAACCGGAAACGATTGTTAATCTTGCCGCTCGCGCCGGGGTCAGGGCGAGTTTGGTAAATCCGGATATTTACATTGGAACCAACGTGAAAGGCATGTTGAATGTGCTTGAACTGGCGCGTGAGTTCGGTGTTCCCAAAGTTTTGTTGGCCTCTACTTCCGCGGTTTATGCCGGCCAGGAACCGCCTTTCAATGAAAACCAAATTGTTGAAAAACCAATTTCCCCCTATGCGGCCTCGAAGCGGGCTGCTGAACTTTTAGCGTATACATATCATCACCTGTATCATATTGACGTTTCCATTCTTCGTTATTTTACCGTTTACGGACCGGCCGGAAGGCCCGATATGAGTCCGCTTCGTTTTACACAGGCTATTTATGAAGAAAGGCCGTTTGAGGTTTATGGAGACGGAAGCCAGTCCAGGGATTTTACTTTTATTGATGACATTGCTGAAGGCACAATCAGCGCGATGGAGCCGCTGGGTTACGAGATTATCAATCTCGGAGGAGGCAATAATCCTTTTTCAATCAAAGAGATGATTCAGTTGATCGAAGAAAGCTGTGGGAAAAAGGCAAAATGTTCTTATGGCCCTTTTCACCAGGGAGATTTGTTTTGCACCTGGGCGGACATTGCCAAAGCCGGCCGATTGCTTCATTGGGAACCAAGGGTTAATTTCAAGGAGGGAATCCGGCGGATGGTGAAGTGGTATGTGGAAAACAGGAATTGGCTTAAGGATGTGAAGTTTTAACAGAGAAATCATTTCAGAAAGGAGCTTTTGGTGAAACCGCAAGAAGATGAGGTCGAATTAACTTTGTTGATAAAGATTTTTTATAAGAATATCTGGCGCATTATTCTTATTACGTTTATCGCGATGCTTGTGTCCGGGATCGAGGCGTTGCGTCAGCCCAGGCTCTATGAAGCCTGGACGTCCGCTTTCACCACGGAGATGGAATATGATCTGGAGACATTGGGAGGCAGCATTGAAAGACCCGCGATTAGCAGAAGCAACCTGATTGTTTCCATTTTGGAAAGCCGGACCATGACGGATCGGGTCATTGAAAAACTTGACTTGAAGACGGTTTGGGGTAAAAAGGCTATATCTGATGTGCGCAAGCGATTGAGGATGGCTTCGCGGATTTCTCTTGAGAAAAACGGGCTCATCAAAATGTCCGTGCGGACAAAATCTCCCCAGCTTTCTGCAGACATCGCCAACGCTTACGTGGATAACCTTGACTTTTTTAATAATGAATTATCGATCGGTCCCCAAAAACAGATCGTTCAAATCATCGATCGTGCGGTTGTTCCGGAAGAGCCCTTGCCGCGGGGAACGGCAAAGAAAATTGTGCTGGTGGGGATAACAGCGTTTTTAATCGTGGGCATGCTTGTTTTAAGTGTTGAATTTTCCAGAAAATTCGAAATCTTAAAACGCATAAAGGAGTGATATGAAAGGTATTCTTCTAGCCGGAGGCGCCGGAACGAGGCTTTATCCGATTACAAAAGGCGTGTGCAAACAACTTCTTCCGATTTACGACAAGCCGCTGATTTATTATCCGCTGTCTGTTTTGATGCTGGCTGGAATCAGGGATATTCTTGTTATTTCAACGCCGCACGATCTTCCCCGGTTCCAGGAACTGCTCGGCACGGGTGAAGATCTGGGCGTCAAGTTTTCTTATAAACAACAAAATGAGCCCAGGGGAATCGCCGAGGCGTTTATCATTGCGGAAGAATTTATCGGCGCAGACAATGTTGCCCTGATTCTGGGAGACAATATTTTTTACGGAGAAGGGTTGACCGAGATTCTTCAGGATGCGGTGCACAAAGCAAAATCGGTGGTGTTCGGTTATTACGTCCGTGATCCCAAAAGGTACGGCGTGATGGAATTTGACGCTCAGCACCGGGTCTTGTCCGTGGAAGAAAAGCCGCAGCAGCCCAAATCCAATTGGGCAGTGACAGGGCTTTATTTATTTGATCACCAGGTTGTAGGCATCGCTAAAAATATTAAACCATCGGCCAGGGGGGAACTGGAAATTACGGATGTAATTAATGAGTATTTGAAAAGAGGCCGGCTGGAAGCAAAACTGCTCGGTAGGGGCTATGCCTGGCTTGACACGGGGACGCATGAGTCTTTGATCGACGCGGGGATGTTTATTAAAACCATTGAAGAAAGACAGGGGCTCAAGATTGGGTGCATTGAGGAGGCGGCGTTTCGCATGGGATATATCGACAAAGGACAGGTATCACAGCTGGCGGCCAGGATGAGGAATGATTATGGGAAATATCTTGAGGCTCTGGCAGGAAAGGCAGACAATGGCTTTTCAATTTGAACAATTGTCTATTCCCGGCGTCGTGCTCATTACTCCCGATATGTTTCAGGACCACCGGGGGATTTTTGAGGAGCTTTATAAACAGTCGGACTTTGAGAAGCAGGGCATTCCGGGATTTGTTCAGGCCAATCATTCCCAATCCGGCAAAAATGTTCTGCGCGGGCTGCATTATCAGCTGCCTCCTTATGCCCAGGGAAAACTTGTTCAGGTAATCAGCGGGGAAATATTTGATGTCGCCGTTGACATCCGTAAAGGCTCTCCGTTCTATGGTCAATGGGCCGGAGAGATTTTATCGTCTGAAAACAGGCGTATGATTTATATTCCTGAAGGTTTTGCCCATGGATTCAGCGTGATTTCGGAAACAGCGGATATTATTTATTATTGTACAGCCGAATACTCTGCCGGTTCTGAACGGGGAATTGTGTATAACGACGCCGATATCGCGATTAAATGGCCGACATCGTGTCCAGTCTTGTCTGAAAAGGACAAGCGGCTTCCGGAATTGAAGAACGCGGAGAATGAATTTGAATATCGATAATTCCAGATTTCTCATTACTGGTTCTGCCGGACAACTTGGGAAAGCATTTCAGGATATTTTATCCAAAAAGGGGGTAACAATTTTCGCGCCGGCCGAAGGTGAGTTTGATATCACGAGCGGGGAAAATATCGGGGCCGTTATCGAAAAGACAAAGCCGGATGTCCTGATTAACTGCGCCGCGTATAATGCCGTCGACAAGGCGGAAGATGAGCCTGACCGGGCCTTTGCCGTCAATGCCGCGGCAGCCGGGAATTTGGCCGGCATTTGCAAAGAGAAAAATATTTTTTTCGTTCACTACAGTTCGGATTATGTTTTTGACGGGCTGAAAAAAACACCTTATTCAGAAGCAGATAAGCCCCATCCGCTCAACATTTACGGAGCAAGCAAACTTGAGGGAGAGAGACAGGTCCAGTTGGCCGGCGGCAAGTACCTGATCTTCCGCCTGAGCTGGGTTTTCGGAGAGGGCCGGCAGAATTTTTTATACAAGTTAAGGGAGTGGGTCAAGGGGAAAACCGAAATCAGTATCGCGTCGGATGAAGTTTCTGCGCCGACCTACACATATGATGTTGTGGACATGACTTTGAAAGCCCTGGCTGCGGATTTGAAAGGGCTGTATCACCTGGTGAACAGCGGGATGGCCTCGCGGTATGAGCTTGCAAAGCATTTTTTTTCCAAGGCAGGAATTGATATTCAGGTTCATGCAGTTAAAGCCGAAAATTTCAGGACAAAAACAAACCGGCCATATTTCACGGCAATGAGCAATAAAAAACTTGAGGCCGCTTTAGGGGTTAAGATTCCCGAATGGGAGGATGCCGTCTTGCGGTTTCTCGGGATGGAAAAAGAGAAGAGTTAATCTGAAGTTCTAAGTTCTAATTATGGTATGTCTAAAGGAGGCATGTGAATGTTGGATGACAAAACGATTTTGATCACCGGAGGAACAGGATCCTTCGGAAAGAAGTTTACCGAAATAGTTCTGAAGCGGTACAACCCCAAGAAGCTGATCATTTTCAGCCGCGATGAAATGAAACAATACGAGATGAGCAAGGTTTTTAATCAGAAAAACATCCGTTATTTTATCGGCGATGTCCGTGATTCCGAACGGCTGCATCGCGCCTTTCACGACGTCGATTACGTTATACACGCGGCCGCGTTAAAGATTGTGCCAACCGCGGAATATAATCCGTTTGAAGCCGTCAAGACGAACGTGATTGGAGCTGAAAATGTGATCAATGCCGCGATCGATAATAATGTCCAAAAGGTTATCGCCTTAAGCACGGATAAAGCCGCTAACCCGATTAATCTTTACGGCGCCACCAAGCTTTGCGCGGAAAAAATGTTCGTTGCAGCCAACAACTATTTGCCCCGGGGAACAAGGTTCAGTGTTGTCAGGTATGGCAATGTATTTGGCTCCAGGGGGAGCGTCGTTCCGTTTTTCAAGGAGTGCCGCAACAGGGGCGTTGTCCCGATTACCGATGAGCGGATGACCAGGTTCTGGATCACTTTGGAACAGGGAGTGGAGTTCGTTCTTCAATGTCTGCAGGAAGCCGCCGGCGGCGAAATTTTTATTCCGAAACTTCCTTCCATGAAAGTCACCGACCTGGCTAAAGCGATTTGTCCCGATTGCAAGCAGGAAATCATCGGTATCCGCGCCGGGGAAAAACTGCATGAAACCCTGGTTTCGGAGGATGATGGTTTATACACATATGAATATGAGAACAAGTTTGTGATTTACCCTTATGTCGTCCATAAAGGACAAAAACAGGAAGGCATCCCCCTGGATGCGGATTTTGAAGGTTATCGCAGTGATAATAACAATCAATGGTTTTCTATAGATCAGTTGCGGAAAGTCGTTGAGTAAGCATTAAAGACGGGGGAGGGAAAATGGAATTAATCCCGTATGGCCACCAATCTATCGGCGAATCCGATATAAATGCTATCGTCGAAGCGCTTCGTTCGGGGTGGATAACCCAGGGGCCCAAAGTCGATGAGTTCGAAAAAGCCCTTTGTGAGTATACAGGGGCAAAGTACGCGGTCGCGGTCTCTTCAGGGACAGCGGCTTTGCATCTGGCCTGCCTTGCGGCTGGCGTTAGAGAAGGGGATGAAGTGATTACATCTCCCATCACCTTCGTCGCCACTGCAAACAGCGTTTTATATTGTCACGGCAAACCGGTTTTCGCTGATGTTGATATAAATTCAGGAAACATAAACCCCGAAGAAATTAAAAAAAACATTACATCAAAAACCAGGGCCTTGATCCCTGTACATTTTGCAGGACACCCTTGTGATCTGAAAGAAATTTCTCGAATCGCCAAAGAACATCACTTAACCATCATAGAGGATGCGGCTCATGCGCTTGGGGCTGAATATCAGGGGGCCAAAACAGGTTCCTGCCAATATTCCGACATGACGGTTTTCAGTTTTCATCCCGTCAAATCAATTACGACCGGAGAGGGCGGAGCGATCACCACGAATAATAAAGAATTTTATGAAAAACTCATTATGCTGAGGCAGCATGGTATTACTAAAGACAGGTCGCTGCTTGATCCCCGACGCGCTGAAAGCGAGGGCGGCTGGTATCACGAAATGCAGCAGTTGGGTTTTAATTACCGGATCACGGATTTACAATGCGCCTTGGGGATTTCACAACTGAAAAGAATCGACGAGTTTATTACAAAGCGCCGGCGAATAGCTGAAATTTATTTAGACGCTTTTTGCGGCAACCTTGCATTCTCCGTCCTTAAAGAAGGGGCGGACAGTTTGTCGGCATGGCATTTATTTCCGGTTATTTTAAAAGATAAAGGAAGGCGCGGCATGGTGTTTGAGCGGCTGCGAGAACGAGGTATCGGCGTCCAGGTCCATTACATTCCGGTTTATCTGCAACCATATTATGAACAGTCGGGATACAGGAAAGGGACGTGTCCAGAAGCGGAAGATTTTTACGAACGTGAAATAAGCATCCCCCTTTTTTATGATCTGAATGATGAGCGGCAACAGTATGTGATCAGAAATATTAATGAAGTCATAAAATAATTTAATAAGGATTTTTGATGGCAGAATTTGTGGCAGAAGTCTCAAGCAATCATCATGGAAGCCTGGAACGGTGCGAACGGTTTATTGAAACGGCAAAGGATATCGGCTGCGATTCTGTGAAGTTCCAGCTCTTCCGGATCGAAGAATTGTTTTCTCCTGAAATACTTGCTAAGAGTGAACGGCACCGTCAGCGAAAAGCCTGGGAGCTTCCTCTGGAATTCATTCCCGGACTTGCCGCAAAATGCCGTGATCTGGATATTAAATTTTCCTGCACTCCTTTTTATCTTGCGGCTGTCGATCAACTCAGGCCTTATGCGGATTTCCTGAAGGTCGCTTCCTATGAATTGCTCTGGACTGATCTTATCCGGTCATGCGGCGCCACGGGACTGCCTGTAGTTCTGTCGACCGGGATGGCGACGATGCCGGAAATAGAACGGGCTGTTGATGCACTGCTTGCTGCGGGATCAAAAGATATGACGCTCCTTCACTGTGTTTCCGGTTATCCTGTTCCCGCCGATCAATGCAATCTTTCCGCTATTGGGACTATGCGAAATGAACTGTCGAAAAAACATCCGGACGCAAGAATTAAATTCGGGTGGTCCGATCATAGTGTGAACCCCGGCGTTATTTACCGGGCAATTAATCATTGGGGAGCCGGGATGGTCGAGTTTCATCTCGATTTGGACGGCACCGGTGATGAATACAAGACCGGCCATTGCTGGCTTCCCGGAGAGATCGGCGAGGTCATCAGGAACGTGAAACGGGGAATATTGTTTCAGGGCGACGAGAGGGCCGACGGCAAGGGAAAGAAGGAGCCGGTTGGTCAGGAAATGATAGAGCGTGAATGGCGCGCCGATCCTGAAGACGGATTGCGGCCTTTGAAAAAAACAAGAAAGACGTTTTAACAGTGAAGAAACCGGCGATTGCCATTATACAGGCAAGGACATCATCAAACAGGCTTCCGGGAAAAGTGCTGAAACCTTTGGCCGGCATGCCCATGATTTGGCACATCTATCAGCGTGCAGCGTCCTGTCGTCTGGTGGATAAAGTAGTTGTGGCGACCTCAAAGGAAAAGACTGACGATGCTTTGGCGGATTTTTGTGAAAAGAATGAAATGAATGTCTTTCGGGGAGATTTAGATAATGTTTTAAGCAGGTTTTTGGATATATTGGAAAAGAATCATTATGCGTATTTGGTCCGCGTTACCGGAGATTGTCCTCTGATTTGGCCGGCATTTATCGATGAGCAGTTGACGGCTTTGGCAAAGTTTGACGGTGATGTGACCTGGATGAAAGAGTCTCATCCCTGTCTTGAAGGACAAGGAACTCATTCAGCGCGATCATTATTTTATATTGGAAAAA
Source organism: Candidatus Omnitrophota bacterium (assembly GCA_040753435.1). Classification (GTDB taxonomy): domain Bacteria; phylum Omnitrophota; class Gorgyraeia; order Zapsychrales; family JANLHA01; genus JAKLFA01. Next base: position 8,831 of record JBFMEN010000054.1, read on the forward strand.
AGACCGCAAGCAAAGAAAATCTTGAACATGTGGGTTCAAGATATTTCGCTGAACATCCCAACGAGTTCAGGATCGTGGAGCTGATAGTTCCGATCGCAGGAATCATAAAGAAGTACCGATTGACCGTTGATGAAGAGAAAGATTATCAGCTGATAAAAACGCTTTATGAGAATTTATATGATGGCAAACCGATTGATTTTCTTAAGGCGATCAAATGGCTCGATCACCATCAGGACGTGGCTCTCCTGAATGAAGAAGTCGTTCATAAAAAACTGAATATTGAATTGGAAGAAAAAAGAAATCAGTGGGTCCGGGAGCCAAAGGCTGGTGTGCACGAATGGAAACCATAAATATTCTTTTTCGTTGTGATGCCAGCCCTGAGATCGGACTTGGTCATGTGACCCGTTGCCTTGCTCTCGCAGATGAGCTTCGCAGCGTTCACGGCTGCGGAATTTCTTTTGCCATGAGAAAAGGCCCTTTGGGATTTAATCTGGTTAAGGAAAGAGGGCATGAGGTAATTGTTTCCCGGGAAGAAGACAGAGAATTCGATTATGGAATTTGGCTGCTGGATTGCGTTGAAAGAATAAATGCTCAAGTGATTGTCTTTGATGTTCGTGATGGATTGAAGAGAGAGGTTGTTAAAAAATTAAGAGACAGCAGTCGTCTGATCATTGATATTGATGATCCTGAAGATAAAAGATTGGAAGCGGATCTGGTGTTTTATCCGCCTGTTCCTCAGGTCCAAAGAATGTCGTGGGAGGGTTTTTCAGGAGAACTTTTTGCCGGGTGGGAATGGGTGCTCTTGCGAAAGGAGTTTTCAGAAATACCGGAGATCAAGAAGGGCAGGCACCATTTTCAGATCCTTGTCACGATGGGCGGAAGCGATCCTGAAGGGATGACACTGGCGGCAGTAGAGGCGCTTCAAGGCCTCGATAAAGATTTCAAAGCGGTGATCGCTTTAGGTCGCGGATTTCAGTATGAAGATGAACTTGATCAGCTTTTATCTCAAGATAGCCGGAAATTTTTTGAAGTGAGAAAAGATGTGGTTGATATGGCAGCATTAATGTATGAAAGCGATCTGGCTATCGCGTCATTCGGGGTCACAGCGTACGAATTGGCCGCGATGGGGGTTCCGGCTCTTTATTTGTGTCTGACTGAAGATCACCATGAATCTGCATCAATTTTTGTAAAGGGGGGGGTGGCAGTTTCTCAAAGGTTCACACCTGCAACAAAATCCGTTCTGGCCGACACGGTAAAAAACTTTATGTCGGACATTCTTCATCATTCAAGAATGTCTCGGTTGGCCAGGGAAAAAGTGGATGGAAAGGGGGTGGAGCGTGTTGCACGGCTAATCCTTTTGAACTTGTCAAAAAATCGGAGATTTTAATGAAATACTGCAAAGCATGCCTTATGCCTGACACCAGACCGGATATCGAATTTAACAAAGAAGGGATATGCGCGGCCTGTGTTTTTGCAAAACAAAGTAATACTGTAATTGATTGGGATCAAAGAAAAAAAGAGCTTGTCGCTATTGCACAATGGGCGAAGGAAAACAATCATGGCGGATGGGACTGCGCCATTGGTATCAGCGGGGGAAAAGACAGCACGTTTCAGGCCTTATATGCCAGGGACGAACTGGGTTTGAACTGTCTTCTGGTAAATTGTTATCCTGACGGGATAACCGAGGCCGGAAAACATAATCTGGAAAACCTGGTGAATCATGGGTTTGATATGGTTTCATGGCGGGCTAACCCTAAAGTCTGGAGGGCCCTGGTGAAGCGGTCCTTTTATGAATATGGAAACCCGGTAAAACCAACGGAATACCCTTTATTTGCTGTCACTTATCAGACAGCCTTGGCCTATAAAATTCCCATGGTTATTCAGGGTGAGAATCCCGGCCTTACTTTGGGCAGCACAAAAGGATATGGGAAGGGCGGAGATGCTTTCAGTATCGCAGGAGGAAATACACTGAAAGGATGCAATGCCTCTGATTGGGTCGGTGACGGGATTGAATTAAAAGATTTGCTGTTGTATCAGTTTCCTGACAGAGAAGAGTGGGAGAAGTCGGGAATAAAGGCAGTTTATCTTCAGTATTATGTCAAGGAGTGGTCTTCCGATCACAATTCCGAGTTTTCTGTTGCAAGGGGATTGCATGGCCGGGAGGATTACCCTTGGCGCAGAATGAGCAAGTACTCCAGATATGCCTCGGTTGACAGTGATTTTCAATTATTCAACCCGATGGTTAAATATTATAAATTTGGTCAGTCGAACTGGAGCGAGTATTACAGCATGAAAATCCGAACGGGAGAAATAACACGGGAAGAAGCGATAAAAAGAGTTCAGGAATGGGACGGTTATTGCGATGAGAAGTATATCAAAGAGTGTTGCGATTATATGGGTATTACAGTTGATGAATTCTGGCGTGAGATGGAGGAGAACTGGATTAACAAGAAACTTTTTAAGAAAGATAAAGACGGCAAATGGCACCCTCTTTTCAAAGTAGGAATTGATTTTGATGAGAAGGCAGGAACAATGGTAAGGAGCAACTCATGAAGGTGAATGACATTCGTTCAAAAGAATCGGTTAAACGGCTTGAGGCCTTCCTAAAAAAAGACCGGGAAAGGTGGCTTGCCGGGCGTGATTCTTTTGTCCGGGTCAAATGTCCGGCATGCGGCGGGACAACAGCAAAAGAGACCATTGATGTCAGGGGGATGATCTTTGATACATGCTCCTGTTGTGAAACTGTTTTTTATAATCCCCGGCCAACTCAGCAGCAGCTGAAGAATTATTATGAAAACGCTGAAAGTTACACTTTTTGGGCGAAACACATCTTCCCTGAAAGTGAAGCGGCGAGGAGAAAAGGCATTTTTCGGCCGTTAGCCGCCAGGGTCGGAAAGTATGTTAAGGAGAGCAAGATAAAGGCGGGTGTTCTAATGGAGATCGGCGCCGGCTTCGGCATTTTCTGTGATGAAATCAGGAAGAAAAGGATTTTCAAACGGGTTATTGCCGTTGAGCCAACCCCTGATCTTGCACAAAGGTGCCGCGAGAAAGGATTGGAAGTTATAGAGGCGCCGTTTGAAGAAACGGATCTGCCTGCTGAAAGTTTAGATTGTATTGCGTCCTTTGAGGTCATCGAGCATGTTTTTTCTCCACAAGAATTGATCCAAAGAAGCAATCTTTATTTGAAGAAAAGGGGATTGTTGTTCCTGAAGTGTCCCAATGTTAAAGGTTTTGACTTTATGGTACTGGGAAAAGAGAAGGCGGGGAATTTCGGCCTGGAGCATATCAATATGTTCAATCCCGGGTCAATGTCGATCTTGCTTGAAAAAAACGGGTTCAGTGTCCTGGATATTGTTACTCCCGGGAAACTCGACGCTGATATCGTTCGAAATCAGATACTTGACGGAAAATTCGACGTCAGCGGCAATCCTTTTCTAAAAAGAGTCCTGGTCGATGACTGGGAGAAACTGGGTTATAAGTTTCAGCGGTTCCTTGCCGACAACATGCTTTCTTCAAGCATGCTGGCGGTTGCCCGGAAGTGTTGAAAAGCTGTTGAATTTATTTTTATGGAAGTGCCTCGAGGGGGAGGAGTGATGGATAGAAAGCTGGAACGCGAGAATTTATACGAAGATATTAATTGTCCTTTGTGCGGATTGAGAAAGGAGAAGGAGATTTATTCCGCCGTCCAGTTTATAAATGATGATGTCAAAAAAGCCGTCGTGACCGATGTGATCTGTTTAAACTGTGGTTTTATGTATATGAATCCCCGTTTTAAAGAATCGGTTTTTTCGGAACATTATATTAAATATTCTTCCGGAGCGGTCTATCATGAATGCCATGAGAATTCACGGCATGGGAAACTCAGTAAAGAGCGAAAGGCTTTTATTGAGCATCATTTGAAGGAGATGTTTCCCGGGGCTTATCTTGATGTGGGATGCGGGCAGGGGGATTTGCTGCGGGCGCTCAATTTGGTGAACTGGAAAAAGGATGGCGTTGAGCCCTTGTGGTCCGCGAGAGAAATCGGGGTGAGTGAGTTTACTGTTTTTCCTGTTACCCTGGAGAGATTTGTTCCCCGGGAAAAGTACCGGGCGATTAGCTGTATCAGTGTTTTGGAGCATTTAATAGAACCGCGGGCATGTTTGAAGAAGATGGGTGATCTTCTGGATGATGAAGGGATCCTTTTTATTGAAATCCCGGATTCGCTCACGCCGAAGGCGCAAATCGCAGAATTTTTTTATTTTGAACATATTTCACATTTTACAAAAAGGACTCTGGAAATCATGCTGAATCAGTGTGGGTTCGCTGCTATTGAATTCGATGCGAATCTCAGCGTGCCTAATCTCCGTTGCGTCGCCAGGAAAGAAAAGCGGCTGGTTGATGCCGATTACAGTAAAAACCGTGATGAACTGGAAATTCCTGTCGCCAGCTATAAAAATGAACGCGAGGTTTTGATAGGTGGTATCAGATGCAGGATTGAAAAAAAATTGGAAGAGATCAGGAAGGACGGCAAGAAGGTCGCTGTTTATGGAGCTGGCGCCCATACGCATTTACTTCTGGATATTATTGATATGGCCGATATTGTTGAATGTGTTATCGACTCTGATCCAGCCAAAGCTTTTACAAAGTTTCGGGATTGGCTTGTTGTTCCCCCGCAAGAGATACCAAGAATAGAATCAAAAGCAATTTTAATCTCCTCCCATGACTATCAGGAGGAGATAGCTGAGACGATCGCGAAATTCAACAAAAACAATATTGCCGTAGTTAGATGTTATGAAAGGCTTGGCTGATAATCGTCATTAAAAAGGAGGCGCCCAGGAATGACCGAGGAAACAAACGACCATTACGGAAAAAAAATTCTGTCTGATAGCGGTTATGACATCATCGAATGCCGCGCGTGCGGTTTTGCCCATGTTATGCCTTTTCCTGACAAGAAGGAGTATTCTGATTTTTATGAAAACTCCTTTTATCAGGACTACCGGAGTGATTACATCAAGTCGCATCTTGATGATATGGAGTGGCACAATATTGAGCACCATGAAAAGTATGATTTGTTTGAAAGATTTCTGACGGGCAAAGATCTCCGACGGATTCTGGATATAGGTTCAGGCCCCGGTTTATTTCTTAAGGCCGGATTGGCGCGAGGGTGGAATACCGTAGGGGTTGAGCCCGGGAAGGACGCGTGGCTTTATTCAACTTCGGAACTCGGTCTGGATGTTCACAACGCCTTCTTCAGGAAGGAAACATATAAAAATTTCGGAACCTTTAACGTCATTCACATGAATAATGTCCTTGAACACCTTCTGTATCCGAAGCGAACACTGACTTACGCTCATGAAATTCTTGAAGCCGGCGGACTGGTTTGTGTGACTGTTCCAAATGACTTTAATCCGTTGCAGGAGATCATTGCTGATTATTTTAGAAAAGAAAAGTGGTGGGTTCAGGTAAAAGCCCACCTGAATTATTTTAACCGCGAATCTCTTTCAAATCTGGTCCGGCAAGCCGGATTCGAGATTGTTCATGTTACCTCGAGTTTTCCATTGGAATTGTTTGTGTTAATGGGTGATGATTACGTCGGGGACAGAGAGACCGGCCAGATCATTCATGCCCGAAGAAAAAACTTTGAGCTGGCCATGGAAAAATCCGGCAACGCCGAATTAAGGAGAGATATGTATAAAAAATTTTCTGAATTGGGATTGGGACGACAGATTACTGTCCTGGGAAGAAAGAACGGACGCCGTGAATGTTAGGAGAACAGGAGTGACTAAAAATGAAGCGGTAATATGTCTGGCCGGGGGAACAGCTCAGCTTCCGTTGATCAGATCGGCTCATAAAAGGGGGCATGCCGTTATTGTAGTCGATCGTGATCCAACAGCGCCGGGCATGCAGGAAGCGGATGAAAGAATTGTTGAGAGCACATATCATACTGAAAAAGTCATTGAAGCATTGCATGCTATTGAAAACAAATTTTTATTTGCAGGTTTGGTGAGCCGCGCTTCCGGTCCGGCCCTGAAAACAGCCGCTGCTGTCGCCGAAGAATTTCATCTTCCTGGATTATCAAAAGAGATTGTTCCTTTAATTACGGAGAAATCTCGGTTACAAACATTTTGTTTTAGACATGGAATTACGATGCCGAAAGGACAGAGACTAAAGACTATTGATGCTGGCGGCGGTTTTTTAACATGCCCGCTGGTCGTTAAGCCGGATTTTCCAATTACAGGTAAAAAAGACGTCCGGGTGATTTTTGCAGATGTGGATTTGCGACAAGCCGTTGAAGCAGCTGTCAATTCATCATATAACGGATTTGCGGAAGTTGAAGAGTATATCGAAGGTATTGATGTGAGCGTTCTTTGTTTAGTTAAAAACGGCATGTCCGATATTCTAAATGTTTGGGATGAGTTGGTGGGAGTGGAAAAAGACGGCAGGATCAGGGCGGTGGGATTGAGCGTTCCTTCTGTTATTGAAAATGACGGCGTTGTGAACGCGGTCAACGGGATCATAGGGCGGTTCGCTCGTCAGTTTAAAACAGTCAACGCGCTGTTGATTTTTTCCTTCAGAATCGATTTTGACGGGGAGCCTTATTTGATCGAGATACATGGGGATTTGGGCGGAGACCTTATTGCCGATGTCTTGCTGCCGGCAGCGATGCCCGGTTTTGATTTTTTTAAAACCGCCATTGACGCGGCTTTTAATAGGGACATCTCGTTTGTCAGACTGAAAATGATCCCTGCATGTTTAGCGTATGGGAGGAGTCAGTTTGATCAAACTCCAGACGGAGCAGTTGAAACGATCAATGATTCTTTTTATTTTCAGGGGAATTCGGCAGCGAGCAACCTTAATCAGTTAAGTTGCTTGATCAAGAGTTCAAACCTTGGTTTAAGAGTCATGCCACAACATGAAAGATGGATCAAAGAGCGAGAGGCGCTGGTTAAGGGAAAACAATGAAATCGATTTTATTTTTAGGCGGCGGAAAATTGGGAATGCCTGTAATTGGATGGGCCAGGGAGATTGGATTTAATATTATTGTTAATGACAAAAATCAAGACGCTCCCGGCTCTGCCCTCGCTGACGTCAGGATATATTTTGATTCTGCCGATGTGCGAAGTTTATCAACCTGGGTCTTAAATCATCATGAATCCCATGGTATTTGTTATTGCTGGTGCGGGAGCGATTTCGGATTATTAACCGCGACCACTATTCATGATATTTTAAATATCCCGCATTCTTCAGCGAAGGCCGTGATCAACGGGCTGGACAAGAACCTGATGAAGAAATGCTGGTCGGATGATAAATGTATTCATTATCCTGAATCGAGCATTGTTCATTCTGAGAAGGATGCGATCAGTCTCGGACAGGAATGGGGATGGCCGATCATCATTAAACCCACATCCGCTTCCGGAAGCCAGGGGGTGGGTTTGGCGAAAGACCGGCAGGAGGCCGCGTCATTGTTTGATGAGGCAAAAAAGTATTCGGGGACAGGCCATGTTATCGCAGAAAAGTTTATCCAGGGAAGCCACCATGATGTGAACGGATTATTCTGGGACGGTATTTTTTATCCTTGCGGTATAGGCGACCGTTTCTTTACGCCGTTTCCTTATTGCGTGCCGCATCATGGATATTTCCCTACCGCCCTTGATGAAACCCGGAAAAAAGATTTATATGATTTGCTTGAACGGGGAGCGCGTTCCATGGGCATTACCTGGGGACCGGTCAAGGCTGATTGTGTCATGAGTGGGAATATTGCTTATGTTTATGAAATCTCTCCGAGGTTTCATGGCGATATTTTTACCTCCAATGTCATGGGTTTCCTTGGCAGGAAGAATCCTGTCTATCAGTTACTGCAATGGATATGGGATGGAAAGGCGAAAAAATTTTTATCTGTCGAGGAAACGGATGACCGGACGGGAGGATGGAAAACTATTTTTAATCAAAATGAAGCCGCGGCATTGTCGCATGTTGATGGAAAGTTCCTGAAGAGGTTTGAAGACCGGAAAGAAGTCCGGAATAATGACGAGATTGCGGGCCTGGCCTGGTCATGGGGACGGTCCCGGAGTGAAATCAATGCAATATTGGGGGTCAGCGATGAATGAGAAATTTTTCCAGGGCAAGATCGCGATTGTGACCGGCGGCACCCGCGGCATCGGAAAGGCCATTGCCACGGAGTTGCTGATAGCCGGAAGCAAGGTCGCGGTCACTTACAACCGTGACGAGAAGAGCGCTGAGGAGTCCAGGCGTTCCTGGGAAGCGGCAGGATTTTCCAATGAACGGTTTCTGGTTGTCAAGTCGGACGTTTCTGCTCGTAACAATGTGCGCGAACTTCTCAACACCCTGAAGAAGAAGTGGAACAAATGTCCCAATTTTCTGGTCAACAACGCCGGAATCATTAAACAGGGAAACTTTTTTGAGCTTTCAGAAGATCAATGGGATCAAACTCTGGCGGTTAATCTGAAAGGTCCGTTTCTGTTATGCCAGGAAAGCATGCCCCTCATGAAAGAAACAGAGAGCCCTGCGATCGTGAATATTGCTTCCGTTGGAGGGCAAACCGGAGGATCGAGGGCTCCGGATTACGCCGCTTCCAAGGCGGCCTTGATTTGTTTCACCCAGTCCATGGCCCGCATTGGAGCGGACCTGGGTATCAGAGTCAACGCTGTTTCCCCCGGATGGATTCTTACCGGGATCCTGGGCGCTGAAACCGTTGAAAAGCTCAAACAGGAGGCTGCGTCGAAAGTCATTCTGAAAAGAATGGGCGAGCCTCAGGAAGTTGCGGACGCGGTTCTTTTTCTGCTTTCTGACAAATCGTCCTACATTACCGGACATGTGTTGAATGTCAACGGTGGAATGCATTTTTAATACGGAGGAATTATGAAAAGTGGGTATTTGGATAAAGTGAAGGAGCCCGGAGACCTCAAACGATTTTCAGTGAATGAGCTCGCTTCATTAAGTGAAGAAATCCGGGATTTCCTAATAGATAGTATTTCCAAAACCGGCGGACATATCGGAGCGAATCTGGGGGTCATTGAACTGACAGTGGCGCTGCATTATGTCTTTTCCATGCCGGAAGACAAGATCATTTTTGATACCGGGCATCAGGGCTATACTCATAAACTGCTCACGAATCGCAAAGAGTTGTTTAAAACGCTTAATCAGCGGGGAGGAATGTCAAGATTTCTCACGAGAGATGAGAGCGATTATGACGTCATTGATGCCTCTCATGCCGGTACCGCTATCTCAATCGCGAGCGGATTCGCGCTGAAAAAAGCCTTAAAACACACACAGGAGAATGTCGTGGCCGTAGTGGGAGACGGCTCGCTGGTTGAGGGGATGTCTGCTGAAGGATTGAATTATATTCCTGAAGTCCAGTTGCCGATGGTGGTTGTTATCAATGATAACGGCATGTCGATTCCTGTGAATGTCGGTGGGATCAGGATTTTGTTTTCCGGAAAGGATTGGCAGAAGAAATCCAGAAATCATTTCGAAGGACTGGGCTATGAGTTTTTTTGTGTCGAAGACGGACATGACATGGAGAGTCTTGTCACGGTTTTGAAGCAAGCTCAAAAGGCGTCCCGGAATCATGCGGTTGTTGTTCATGTCAAGACAGAAAAAGGCAAGGGACTAGCCATAGCTAAAAATCATAAGTACAAACTCCATTTCTCCATGCCGTTTGATCCGCGCACTGGAGCAGGGACATCCCCAGTCCCCGCCGGAAAAACATACGCTGTCGTTGCCGGAGACAAATTGTGCGAGGTGATGAAACAAAACGAAGATATTGTTATTTTCACTCCGTCGACACCCTATGCCTCAGGCATCGATCATTGTTTTGAATGCTTTCCGGAAAGGACGATCGATGTCGGTATGGCGGAACAGCATGCCCTGGGGCAGGCCGCGGGTCTTGCCATGGCCGGCTTGAAACCATTCGTCTGCTATCAATCCACGTTTATGCAGCGAGCGTTCGATCAATTGATCCATGACGTCGCTTTCATGAATCTTCCCGTTACGATTATGGGAGTACGGTCAGGTTTCGCGGGTTACGACAGTTCGACGCACCACGGCATTTATGATTTATCGTATTTAAGGTGCATTCCGAACCTTAAGATCTTTTATCCGGGTACGGCTTATGAATTGGAAACAATGATTGAAGAGCGGGGTAAGTCTCCGGATGGACCAATGCTCATTTTATATCCTTATGAAAAAGTCCGGGCTGAAGAGGATCAGGAACAACCCCGGGATAAGTCGCTGAAGGGAGCCCAGGTTGTTCATCAAAGCCGGACGGGATATATCTTGTCTGTCGGGAATTCCCTGGGAACTGCATTTAAACTCAGAAAACTGCTGGCATCCAGGAATGTTGATTTCGGCGTAGTGAATATACGCTGGATCAGCCCCTTGCCCCAAGAGCAATTGTTGTCACTGATGAAATCTGTCCAATATGTCGTCACTCTGGAAGAGAATGTCCTGGATGGCGGCTTCGGAGGAAGTATTGCCGAACTCATTTCGGATCATGAGCCCGGCTGCAAATTGCTGCGAAGCGGCATCGAAAAATGTTTTGTCGGTCCCGGCGATAAAGACGATCTTTGTAAAGAGGTTCGGATCGATGCGGAATCGATCCTGAAAATTATGGAGCAGCGATGGCCGGATCTGTTTTAGAAAAGAAAAAGTGCGTGCTTCTTCTTGGCGCCAGCCAGGACCAGCTGTTTATTATCCGCTCAGCTCATGAAATGGGACTGGAGACTGCTGTGATTGACGGAAACAGGGAGGCGCCCGGCTTGGCCATGGCGACATACTCTGCCCCCGTCGATTTTAGCAATACTGATGCGGTAGTTGATTATGTTAACGGGTTGAAAAAAAACGGCGTGGATGTCTGCGGAGTTTGCGTTATGGGCAGCGATGTTCCCGATATCGTCGCCCGCATCGCTGAGAGATTTGACTGGGCCGGCCCGAGCATTCAGACGGGCAGATGGGCTACTGATAAATATGAGATGAAATGCCGTTTTGCCGAGAAGGGTATCGCGATACCTAATTTCGCCCTTGTTCGTTCCGCCGAAGATATAAGCAGTCTTTGGGATAAATGGAATTGCCAAAACGTTATCATCAAGCCGACTGACAGGGCAGGCTCCCGCGGCGTGAGATTATTATCACGGAATGACGACCTGCATCAGGCCTATGAATACTCGAGGTCTCTTTCAAAAAAAGGCGGTGTCATTCTTGAGGAGTATCTGCCCGGGCTGCAGATCAGCACGGAGAGTATTTTCACGGAAATACATGCGATGACGCCGGGATTTGCTGACCGGGTTTATGAAGGCATGGATGTTTTCTGGCCGCAGATCATGGAAAACGGAGGATGGGTGCCCAGCATCCTGAGCGAAAGGGAAAAGGAGTCGGTTTCTGATCTTGTTGAGCGGGCAGCGCGGGCGCTGGGGATTACCAGGGGTGTGGCCAAAGGAGATGTGGTCATTCATCCTGAGAAAGGTCCGATGATGATCGAAATGGCGGCGAGATTAAGCGGAGGCGATTTTTCAGAAAGTCTTGTGCCTTTGGGGATCGGGGTTAATTATGTCAAGGCAGCGTTAAAGATTGCTATGGGAGAGGAACCGGACTGGGACGAAATGCGACCGAAGTGGAATAAGGCTGTGGCAAACCGTTATTTCTTTCTTCCATCAGGGCGGCTGGAAGAGATTGATGGAATTGAGCGCGTTAAAGCGATGCCAAGTGTGAAAAAGTTCAGTTTGTTTTATAACCAGGGAGACGCAATCCCTGAGATCAATCATCACGGACAGAGGGTTGGGGTTGCAGTGGTTGTCGACAATAACAGGGACAGGGTTCAATCGCACATCGATGAGATTTACGGGACATTGAGATTTAAAGTGAACGGCCGCTGGATGAGCCCGGCGCCTGAAAGTAAAGTTTTTTGGGGTTAAAAATTTATGGCTGGAAAAACGCTTCAATTATTCTCTATCTTTCATCTTAACATGGCCTTTTCTTCAATCGCTGAAGGGCAACGCGCTGAGGTTGTCTCGCGTTGTTATTGGCCGTTATTGCGGCTTATCCGTAAATATCGTCTTCCTTTTGGTATCGAAGCCACAGGATATACTCTTGAAACAATCCGGTCGATTGATTCCGCATGGATTGAAGAACTGCGTAAATTGCTGGAGGAAGGGATCTGTGAATTTGTCGGCAGCGGATACGCCCAGATCATCGGCCCGTTAGTTCCGGCCGATGTAAATGCTGCTAATTTGATGATAGGTCATGAAATTTATCATGAGATTCTCGGATTGAAACCGGACATCGCGCTTGTCAACGAGCAGGCGTATTCTTGCGGGTTGATTCAGCATTATCTTGATGCGGGTTATCATGCGATTGTGATGGAATGGGACAATCCTCACCGGTATCATCCGCATTGGAATAAGGAGTGGCGGTATTACCCTCAGCAGGCGTGCGATCAGCATAAGAAAATGATCCCGGTTATATGGACTCACGCGATCGCTTTCCAGAAGTTTCAGCGTTATGTTCATGGTGAAATCGAAATGAGCGAATATCTTAAGTATCTGGAAGGACATATCGGAACACAAAAAAGGTTTTTTCCTTTGTACGGGAATGATATTGAAATTTTTGATTTCCGTCCTGGGCGATATGATACGGAAGCGAAGTTGCATCCGGAGGGAGAATGGAAAAGGATTGAACGCCTTTTTAAAAAAATAAAACAAGACGGGCGTTTTGAATTGATCTTGCCAGCGGATATTTTGGAATTCAAAAAATCAGGTGTCGGGCTGAATGAGATATCTTTGGAATCTGCTGAGCAGCCGGTCCCTGTCAAGAAACAGGAAAAATATAATATTATTCGATGGGCCTTAACTGGACGCGATGACACGGGCATTAATGCAAAATGCTATGAGTATTACGAGTGTTTGAAAAGGCTGGGGAGTTCGGCCGGCGAACATGATTGGAAAGAGTTATGTTTATTTTTTAGCAGTGACTTCAGGACACATATCGAAAAAAATCGCTGGGTCAGATTTAATAAAAGATTAGACAAGGATTTGGCGAAAACAAGATCGACCGCCAATATGAGCAATTCGGAAGAAAGAAAAAGCAGCCAGGCAAACAAGAAAAATACATCGAAGGCCACGGTTAAAAAGAAAAACTCAAGGATAATTGTCGAAAGCAGTCACAACCGGTTAATCCTCAATTGCAATAAAGGGCTGGCCATTGAAGCATTGACTTTTAAAAAAATAAGTCCTGAACCATTGATTGGAACCATCCCGCATGGTTTTTATGATGACATCAGTTTCGGTGCGGACTTTTTCAGCGGGCATACCATTATTGAGGAGGCGGGAAGAAAGAAGGTGACTGATCTGGCATCCGTTGGATTTGAGATTAAAAAACTTCCAGGCGAGGGCAAGGTTGTTATTTCGGCAGACATCCCGGTTCCGGGCGGAAGTATTAATAAAGCATTTCATTTTTTCATTATCGAGCCGCGAATCGAACTTCGGTATGATTTCGACCTGCTGTTCAGGAAACCGGTCTCGATTAAAAGCGGGATTGTTACTATAATTCCGGATTCTTTTGATCAGAAAAAGTTATATTACAAGACTGTTAACGGGGGGTACTCTCCAGAAGTTTTTCAATTGCGAGAGAGGGCGGTGAATCATGTGGAGCCTATAAACAAACTTATATCGGCGAACAGTTGTTTAGGCGCAACTGAAGGGTGGGTTGAAATAGGGGATGGAGAGAAGAGTGTCGAAATCAGGACGGATAAGGCGTCTTTGTTTTCTTCGCCGATGATGACCTACCGGCCTTTTTTGAACCCGTATTTTTTAAGATGTTGTCATTCATTAAAAGAAATCGACGATACCTCAAAAGGATATCAGAAGATTGTCGGTCGGTTTAGTTTGAGCATTAAAGGGAGAAAACATCGTGATTGATAAAGAGATTGTCATGGGCAATACCGAGACAGGTTGCAAGGCGGAAGCGGTCAGTTCTTTATCCAGGAAAGTCAGCAAAGGAATGGCATGGATTGCTGTTTCCAACGTGTTGACAAGGGGGCTTCAGATCATTTCTGCAATCATTCTTGCGAGATTGTTGATGCCCTCAGATTTTGGAGCAGTCGCAGTCTGTATGGCCGTAGTAACATTTGTTCAAGGCACGACCGACATGGGATTTCTTTCCGCCCTGGTTCAAAGGGCCGATGTGGATGACTCGTATTTAAACACGGCGTGGACGATTGAGTTATTGAGGATGACGTCCATCGCTCTGTCGTTGATCGCGATAGCGCCGTTATTCGGCATTTTCTTTAAAGACGAGGGAGTGACCGGTTTATTACGTTTGTTGTCGTTATCGATTTTTTTCCAGGGTTTAAACAGCGTCGGATTGGTATGCCTGAGAAAAGAACTCGATTTCTACCGTTTATTTTTAAGCGAGGTTATTCCTGCCATTGCCTATATCCTGCTGGTTATTCCGTTAGCGTTCCTTCTGAAGAACGTCTGGGCGCTGGCGTTCGGTATTGTTTTCAGCAGTCTGGTGACCTGTATAGTTTCTTATATGTTGTATCCGTACCGCCCCCGTCTTGCATTTCAATCCAAAAAAGCATTAAAGCTTTTTCATTTTGGGAAATGGATTTTTGTGCAAGGGATTCTTGTTATGATTTCTGAACATATAACAACCTTGATAATGGGCAAATATTTGGGAATGGTTGTGCTTGGTTACTATAACCGTGCCACTGTTTTTTCGAAGCAGATCTCGCAGCAAGTTACTCAGTTTGTTTGGAGAATGGGGTTTCCTCTTTATTCTCAACTTCAGAATGAAGAAGAAAAGTTAAGAACAACTTACTTTGGCACAATGAAGCTGCTTCTGTTTACTGGTTTTCCGTTGGCGGGTATGCTCCTTGTTTTAAGCAAAGATTTTACCATTATTCTCTTAACGGAGAAATGGCTGATGATCGTCCCGCTGATGCAGTTATTCGGCATATTTTCTTTTTTCCTGTTTATGGTGACCCCCATTAGCGTGTTGTTCCAATCGACAGGAAGACCTGCTATTAGCACAAAACTATCTTTTCTGATCAACGGCGTTTTTATTTTGTCGTTAATTCCTTTTATAACCCTGTGGGGCGCTTCGGGGGTTGTGATGTCTTCTATTGTCAGTACCGCTGTCGTTTTCCCGCTTCAGTTATATATGGTTACTAAAGTCTATAAGATTAGAGTTTGGGAGCATTTGCGTATTTTTTCGATCTCTTTTCTGAACACGGTTATTATGATAGCTGTTATTCAAGCGTTAAGAGTCATGCTTTGCAACCAGGTTTCCTTGATTAATTTTATTTCGCTTGGAATTTCCGGAGGCTTGGCGTATTTTTTAAGTTTTTATGTCTCTGATAAAATTTTTAACTACGGCCTGTTCGAACTTATTTATTCGAGATTTACGGCGTTGAAGATCAAATGACAAATCAAAATATGAAAGCAAAGATCGAAACTCCGTTGGACAAATTCCTTAATGATTATGTCTCCAAAACGCCCATTTATTATAAAGGCGTGAACTTAAGGAATGTGTATCTGGTCCATGCGTATATTCTCTTCCATGTTTATGAAAGCAAAAAGTATGTTTTTCTGCTGAAGGAATTCACGCGGAAAGTGATCGCCTGCTTCCTGCAGTGGAAGGGCGAAAATATTTTGAAAGAGAAGAGAAGTTTCAGCGGGGCCAGTAAGATAAGGTATGTGTTTGTATGCGGCTTCTCGAGAGACAATCATGCGTTTGTTATTTTGGCGGACCTTATTGAAAAAATAAAAGACAAAGCATCTCTTTTGATCGTGACCGATCAGGGTGATGTCTATGACTTTTATGCGGAACAGGGACTGAGTGTTATCCGGCTCACAGCATCGGGATTTTATATCGATCCGTTCATCGGCAAGGAGGAGAAAAGCACGCATGCGGCCTCAGTGATGTCCCAGGCCAGACTTTACATGGATTTTGCTGAAAAGCTGTACGATGAGTTTTCCCCTAAAGTTGTTTTTACGACCCAGGATTACTGGGTTTTCGATCAGTGTTTTGTCCATATGGCCAGGAAAAGAAATATTTTGACGGTGACCCATATGCATGGCGTGGTGAGGGACAGCAGCTTGAATATTTTTGACCATGTTTTTTCGGACAAGATCGTTCTCTGGGGAGAGAATCACAGAAGAATATTTGGAAGAACTTATAACGATGACCGGATGATTATTCTTGGTACTTCCAAGTATGATTATTTGCTTTCCTATCCTGGCCGTCCGGAACGAAATTATATAACATTGGCGATCAACACCCTTATACCAAAAACTAATATAGAAATAGTTTTAAAGGTTATGGGAGCGCTCAGCCGGTTGCCCGCTCATATTAAGGAAAAATATACTTTCATGTTGAAGCTCCATCCGGCATTGAATTTGAGAACATGGAAGAAGACAATGAAGATTTTAGCCAAGAGGGCGGATTTGGGCATGTCCTGGGATGTCCGATTGAGCGATAATGCGGAGGTTCTTTACCGGTCGAAGTTGTTGATCGTGTCAGGCGTATCATCAGTCGCCCTGGAGGCTATGATTTGCGGGGTCTCCGTGATTGAAGTTTTGATTGATAAAGAAGATCGGGGCGGAATCTTTATGCACACCCCCGGGCTTCTGTTTCCAATCGCCCGGCTGACGGAGGAAATATGCCGTCGGATAGAAGATGATGACTATAGTGCAGAAGTTCTGAATAAACATAAAATGTTTGTTCAAAAAGAAATCAGTTTATTCCATTCTTCAGCTAAAGAAATTGAGATTGTTGAATCATTTATCAAAGAAAGACATCAAGAAGTATGAAGCGCTCGCAGATGAAAGAAAAGAACATTTCTACCAGCAGGCTTTTGAATGAATATGTAGCAGAAGCGCCTTTTTATTACAAGAACATCAATTTGCGCAATATATATCTTAATGACACCCTTTTTCGGGTTATCTTTCATCAAAATGAGGATAAAGAGCCAAGAGAATTTGTTCGAAGAGCCGTTTCATATTTAATGAGATGGAGAAATCGGGATTCTTTATTAAGAGAAGAGAGAAGCTTTGATTCTTTTCATGGGGGAATAAAGTATCTGTTTGTTTGCGGTTTTGCCAAAAGCAATCATGTTTTTTCGATTTTGGCAGATCTCATTGAAGCAATAGAAGACAAAGATTGTGTTCTTGTTGTTACAGATCAAAGAGATGTTTATGAATATTATTCAGGGCGGGGATTAAAAGTAATTTACCTTAAGGCATCAAGATTTTATTTTGACCCTGAAATTGTCAGGAAAGAGAATGGTCCGCATACTGCTTTCATGATGTCCCGGGCCGAGCTTTTCATTGATTATGCCGATAAACTTTATGATGAATTTTCTCCAAAGGTTGTCATGACAACCCAGGACTGCTGGGCTTTTGATCAGTGTTTTGTCCATGCGGCCAGGAATAAGGGAATCATGACAATCACTCATATGCACGGAGTGATTAATGACAGCGGTTTTAGTATTTTCGAACATGTCTTTGCCGATAAAATTATGTTGTGGGGTGAGAATCATCGGAGGCGTTTCGCCAGGTTTTATAGCGATGACCGTTTGATTGTCATGGGAACCTCAAAATTCGATCATCTTCTTTCCTGTTCCGGCCCTGGTGAAAGAATTTATATTACTTTGGCGATCAATACGTTAATAAAGAAGACAAACATCAATATTATTTCGAAGGTGATCAATGCCCTGAAAGTTCTGCCCGATGCAATAAAAGAAAAGTACACCTTTATGTTGAAGCTTCACCCGGCGTTAAATTCAAGGGAATGGGAAAGGCTTATGAAGGTTATTGCAAGAAAGCATTGTTTTGACATGACGTGGGAGGTTCGCTCGAGCGGGAACAAAGAAATTTTTTATCAGTCAAAGTTGTTAATTGTTGTGGGTCTGTCAACCGCCGCGCTGGAGGCGATGATCTGCGGAGTTTCTGTTATCGAATTGATTCTTAATGAGAAGCATGGCAGAGGGCTTTTTAAAGATATTCCCGATCTGCTGATCCCTGTTGATAGGCTTGCTCAAGAAGTGAAAGACAGGATTGAGGATGAGGAGTATAACGCCGGGATTCTAGAGCGGCACAAAAAATATGTTCGTGATGAAATAAGTTCTTTTCATTGTGTGAAAAAGGAGCTTGAAGTTATTGATGCGTTGATCAAGGAAAGAGAACAAGAAGGAAACAATGCTCAAGGGATTTTACATTAAAATTTCTATTATTCTTTCAAACCTTTTCAAGGTTGTTTACACAATATGCCAAAGGCCGAAGTTTGGCGCTTTCGGCGGGAAATCCAGGATCTATCCCTGGGCGGTTCTGGAATCCCCTCAAGGGATATCTGTCGGTAACGATGTGACGATCCGGGAAGGGGCGTGGCTTAACACAAAAGGCAGACGCGGCGACGGAAGACCGGCGTTGATTATCGGCGACGGCACTTATATCGGCCGGGGTATTCAGATTAACGCCTGGCAAGACGTTGTTATTGAGTCTAATGTGCTGATTGGCGACCGCGTTTTGATCACTGACGCGGACCATTGTTACAGCGACAGGTCAAAGCCTATTATCAAACAGGGGGATGAATTTAAAGGACGCGTTTTATTATGTTCTGGCTGTTGGATTGGGATTGGGGGGGTGATCATGCCCGGTGTGAGAATCGGACGGAATGCCGTTGTGGCTTCTAACAGTTTGGTCATTTCCGATGTTCCTGATTATACAGTTGCAGGCGGAGTCCCAGCCAAAATCATAAAATCGATAGGAGAGTAAACAATGGAAGGAAGGCAGTCTATATCATTAGTGCAAAGGATTCTTGATAGACTCAAAGCGGAAGTCTGTGAACGAGAGCACCTGTGGCGTCCGGTCGGAAAACCAGAATATCCTGGAAATGCCCCATTAACTACGACAACCTGTTTCAATGATAATAAAGAACTGGGGGAATGGTATTCCCCGGTCCTCATTAGTCCGCGGACAATCGGCGATTACGCATGCAGCGCAGCGTGTATTAACGACGTCATCGAAATTCTGAAACGCCTGGAGCCTGATCCGTATACGCGTTATCTGCTGGCCTATTATGAAGAAGGGTTAAGACGGTTCGGGAATAACTGGAAATACGCCGATATTACGACCATGCTGCTTGCGGCCGGCCGCTTGATACATCCTGAAAATTATCTTGAAATCGGGGTGCGCCGGGGCCGCAGTATGGCGATGGTCGCGGCGGCGTGTCCGCGCTGCAACATTGTGGGATTTGACATGTGGATTGACGGGTATGGACACGCTGAAAATCCCGGCCCTGAGTTCGTACGAAAAGAGATGCAAAAAGTTGGCTTCAAAGGCAATCTGGTCTTTGTCAATGGAGACAGCCATCAAACGCTGTCGTGTTATTTTGAGGAGAATCCCGACGTGTATTTTGATCTAATCACGGTCGATGGAGATCACACAAACAGGGGGGCGAGTCTGGATCTGAAGGATGTTCTTCCGAGATTAAAAATTGGAGGCGCAATCGTTTTTGATGATATTGTTCAACCTCGTTTAGAATATTTGCAGGATGTCTGGCACCGCTATGTTGCCGGAGATTATCGTTACAGCACTTGGGAATATAAGGAACTTGGTTACGGCATCGCTGTGGGAATTCGTAAATATTGATGATGTATGAAGAGGGATTGAAGGTCATGGTTACAGAGACTGGACATAAAATTTCACCGGATATTTTAGATTATAGCCTTATGGAAGAGGCTCTGTTAATCCGTACGGTCGAAAATAAACTGTTGGCGCTTTTTTCAGAGGGAAAAGTCAGGGGCCCTTTACACACATGCCCAGGTCAAGAGTTTTCAGCTATTGCCTTTGCAGGGGCTTTGACAAAAGACGATTTTGTTTTATCCAATCATCGCGGCCATGGACATTTTTTGGCGTACACCAAGGATTATTATGGTTTGATGGCTGAATTGCTTGGCAAAGAAACAGGGGTGTCAGGAGGCATCGGAGGAACCCAGCATCTCTGCAGAGGCAACTTTTTTTCAAATGGCATTCAGGGTGGACTAATTCCTGTTGCTGCCGGCCTGGCCCTGGCAAATAAGTTACAGAAGAATAAAAATATTGTAGTGGTTTATATCGGAGACGGAACACTTGGCCAAGGAGTGTTGTACGAAACACTGAACATGATTTCAAAATGGCATATACCCCTTGTAATCGTCTGTGAGAATAACGGGTATGCTCAATCCACGCCGCAGCATGTCAATCTGGCTGGGGACATCTTAAAACGGGCAGAGGCTTTTAGTATTAAAACAAACAGGGCTGACACCTGGGACTTTAAAAATCTTATGAAAGAGGCTGCCAATGCGATTCAATATGTTCGAACGCAAGAGGCTCCATTCTTTTTTCTCGTTGATACCTACCGGCTTAATCCGCATTCAAAAGGGGACGACACAAGGGATAAAGAAGAGGTTGAACGGTTCAGCAAGATAGATCCATTAAATGTTTTTAAACAAGAACATCCGGAACAATTCAGTGAAATGATGGCGCGGGTTGAGGGTCGAGTCGCGCAGATTGTAAATGATGTTGATCACAAAAAAGAACAAGACTTGAATCAATATTTTAATGAAAAGACGGTGTCTGAGCCGCTTGAATGGAAACCTGTTGAGGCCATCGATCAGCGGCAGGTGGACTTGCTGAATCAGTTTTTCAAGGAGATTATGGCAAAAGACAAGGAGGTCTTGTTTATTGGAGAAGATGTCTTGTCTCCCTATGGCGGAGCGTTTAAAGTTGCCAAAGACCTTTCGGATGCGTTCCCGGATCAGGTTATTTCTACTCCAATAAGTGAAGCGGGGATTACCGGTATCGCCAGCGGTTTGGCTTTGGCAGGGATGAAGCCTTATCTGGAAATCATGTTTGGGGATTTTATGATGTTGACCATGGATCAATTGGTTAATCACGCTTCAAAAATTTACCACCTCTCTAATAAACAAAAAACATGTCCGGTTGTCATAAGGACACCGATGGGAGGAAGACGGGGATACGGAGCAACTCATTCACAAACCCTGGATAAATTTTTGACAGGCGTTGATAATGTTTCAGTCATTGCTTTGAATAGTTTTTCTGATCCCAGAGAAATTTATAAAGCTGTTTACCGGGAGAATCAATGCCCCACGATTGTTATAGAAAACAAGACTGATTACGGCAGGAAGATTGGCTATGTGAAGAATGCCAATTATAAAATTGTTCAAACCAGGGATGCTTTTCCGGTCATCAAAATTACGCCGATGAATTCAAAACCGCATCTAACGTTTGTGACGTACGGAGGAATGGCCCATGTTCTCCTTGAATCAATCGATGAAATCTTTGTTGAAACCGATTTGAAATCAGAAGTTATTATTCTAACCCGAATACATCCTGTATCATATGAGGCGATTATTGAATCGGCAAACATGACAAGACGCGTGTTTGTGGCAGAAGAGGGAACTCAGTGCGGAGGAATCGGCAGTGAGATCATCGCTTCACTTGTTGAAAAGCTTGATGGCGGGATATTGGCCAAACGTATTGCAGCGCTGCCAGTGCCGATTCCCTATGTGAAGTCATTGGAAGATCAGGTTCTTCCAAGTTCACGCAGCATTATAGGAACCGTGATTCAACATTTAAAATGAGCGTAAAACAATCAATATTTATATCCACGGAAATTGTTAACGATGAATTTGTGACGATAGTCGCTGTCCATTTCCAGACAGGCGACGAGGTTCAATCAGGCGCTGCGTTGGCAGATATTGCCACATCGAAAACAGTATATTCGGTCTACTCCGAGGAGGCCGGATTTATTGAGTATTTCTGCAAAGAAGGTGATGAGGTTGAGGTCGGCGCGATTATTGTCAAGATTTACAGTGATAAAGAAAGTATTCAAAGACCGGAAACAAAAACTGATAGTCGTGGTGTAGGAAATTTTTCACAAGACCGCTTTTCCAAATCCGCCTTAAAGGCTATCGAAGATCATAAGCTTGATAAAAGTGTTTTTAAGGGAAAGGGTTTAATTGGATTGGATGATGTTATGGAATATCTTGGAAACAGGGGGGGCTTGTCCTTACCGGTAGAAGTGGAGAATGCTAAATCCGGCAAGATTTCTGCGGTGACAAATAATAATGAAGAATGGAAAAAACTCAGTAAAGCGAAAAGTGCGGAGATCGTCGCGTTGAGCCAGGTTCAACAAGCTGGCTTAAATAGCGTAGTGAATGTTTATGTTGATGTTAATGGGGCGGATGAATTAAGAGAAAACCCAAATTTTATTTTATCGGTTGCCGTGTATGAAACATCCCGGCTTCTAAGAAAATATCGGGAGCTTAACGCCTATTTCGTGAATAGTAATATCGCTTTTTATAAAGATATTAATATTGGATTGGCTGTCGATATTGAGGACGGGTTAAAAGTTTTAAGAGTCTCAAAGGCAGACATAAAGGATTTTCTCGTATTGGAACAGGAGGTTTTTGAATTAATCAGCAGGTATCTTGACAAGTCTTTGACGAGTGATGACATTGCGGGATCAACGTTTACTATTACCGATCTCTCATCTCATGGCGTTTCTTTCTTTACCCCGCTTATTAATAAAAATCAGTCGGCAATTCTTGGCATCTCCGGGATTGATGTTCAGTTAAAGCGTTTTGTCCTGACACTAACCTTTGATCACCGCGTTACTGAGGGCCGCCGGGCCAGTCTTTTTCTCCATGAATTAAAGGAGCGCATGGAAAGCCATTGGAGGAACAGCCGATCACCGATAGAGCGTGGATTGAACAATAACATTGTATGTAAAAGATGTCTTAAATCTCTTGAAGAGGACCGGATGTCAAGAGGCCTTGGTTTAATTAGAATTATTGATCATGACGGAAAAGAAAACTATATCTGCCGGCTCTGCGCGGAAGGCTGGTAAAACAATGACAATACCTGTCGAAACAAAAGACTATCAAAGATTGAGGGAAATTATTGCGGTGTTCCTTGAAACCGATCCTTCCCGGATTACGGCGGACACAAGGATTGATCACACTGCTATCCGGGGCTCGGTTTTAATTCATCGAATGTATTCTGCATTGCATTCGGCAGGTTATGATGTTGGCGGAAAATATACCAGCAAGACTTTTAATGAACTCCTGATTATTTTAGGTAAGGAGCCGGTATCTCCGATGACCAAAGAAGCAATTCAAACTGATTTAAAGAATCCAACTCCAGATATTGATTCTGTCGATGGTTTTTCAATTGGAATCGATATAGAAGAAATTAGCAACATGCCTTCTGCAAATGATTATCGGGAAGATGTTTTCTACAGGCAAAATTTTTCACAGGATGAGATTTCTTATTGTATCCGTCAGAAAGACCCGCGGAAGCATTTTGCGGGAATGTTTGCTGCCAAAGAAGCAATCATTAAGGCGGATAATTATTACAAAAGCATCCCATTTAGCGAGATCGGGATCGCGCATCATGACAGTGCACGGCCAACATTTAAAAATTTTATATTATCGGTATCTCATTCTGAAAAACAGGTTGTGGCTGTCGCCTTGAAATCAAATATGGAAGCATCTGATGTCAAGGAATCGAAAGATACTGTGGCGAACCTGGAAAGAGATCGTCGGGAGAAACAATTTTTCAAGGCAGATACAAGTCTTTGGATTTCTTTGCTTGCGTTGCTTTTATCGCTTGTTTCTATCACTGTAGCTTTGAAATAGAGAGCAAAGGGGAGAAGAATGCCGAAATCAGTGACTGTAGTGACGGGTGGAGCGGGATTTATCGGTTCGCATCTGGCCAGCTATTTATCAGACAGGGGTAAACGCGTCGTCGCCATTGACAACGGGACTTTCAGGGGACCCGATAATCTTCAGTTGATGAATATCAAGGCGGAATTTATTGAAAAGAGTATTACGGATCCGGCGGTTTTTGAATCTCTTGAGTCCTGCGAGGTCGATACTATTTATCATTTGGCTTCGCCGGCAAACGTTCCTTTTTCTGTCCGCCGGCCTCTTGAAGATTTCAAAGTGAATATGCAGGGCACGTTGAATGTGCTGGAGTTCGCCAGGGAAAAGAAGGCACAGGTGATATTCCCGTCGACCGTTTCTGTTTATGCCAAAGATTCGGCTAAACCGATTTCGGAGAAGGCGGAGATTCACGCCAGTTCCCCTTATGCGGCTGCTAAAATCGGCGGAGAAAATTATTGTTATGCCTACACAAATTGTTATGGCGTTCGTACAGTAGTGGCGAGATTATTTAATGTTTATGGCCCGGGGATGAATAAATATGTCATTCATGATTTTATTAGAAAATTACAGGCAAATCCGAAGTCATTAACGATTATGGGGACTGGTCAGCAGGTGAGAGAGTACACCTACATTGATGATGTTGTCCGGGCCTTTGTTTTACTCGCAGAAAGGGGAGAATCCGGGACTGCTTATAATGTGGGAACAGGTATTCCTGTCAGGATTATTGATTTGGCGAAAATGATCATAGAAGAGATGGGATTGAAGGATGTTGAATTGATATGTACCAATGAAGAGGCCGTGGGCGATATTCAGGAGTGGTACGGGGATATTACCCGATTGAATAAATTGGGATTTGAACCGCAGGTTGCATTCAGGGAAGGATTAAAACGAACTATCAAAGGTGGGACGGGAGAGATATGAAAATTCTTCTTTTTGCCGCAAGCTTTCCGCCGCCGCGGGGAGCCGGATCAGTTGAATATTTGTATCATATTTTTGGCAATCTGCCCAAAAACAGCGTGGTGGTACATACGGCAAACGCAGATCCTGTTGAAGCCAGGGCTTTTGACCTGTCGTTTTCCCAGCGGATCATCCGCGATAACTTTATTCTCCATGTTTTATCAGGATATTATACCGGACCTGATTTATGGCTTATTTTGAAGCGGAAACTTCCCAGGCTGAGGGAATTCCTTTTCTGGCCAATTAAGGCCCTTTTTCTGATTCTTAGAGAACATCCTGATATTGTTTGTATCGGAGAACAAAATTTTGTGGCAATCGCAGCCTGGATCGCGTGGCGTATCTGGCGAGTTCCCTATATTTATTTTACTTATGCGGAAGAACTTACTATAGTCAATAATTATCCTGTTCGAAAGCATATACATTTTAAAATACTTCAGAATGCCGCCACAGTAATCACAGTTTCTGAATATACACGGTCTTTGCTCGTCGAAGGCGGGGTCTCATCTGATAAAATCATTAAAATTATTCCTGCAGTCGGGGCCGAGAAAAAGAAAACCGTTAGCGCAGAGCAAATCGCTGAAGTCCGCCGTAAATATCATCTCGATGGTCATCGGATTTTATTGACCGTCGGGGCATTAATCACGCGAAAAGGGCATGCCACAGTACTTGAGGCCTTGCCTTTGATTAAAAGCGGACATCCGAAAGTGAAATATGTGATCGCGGGAGGAGGTCCGTGTGAACATGAATTGAGGCAACAGGCGGTTAATCTTGGATTGAATGATGACGTCATCTTTGCCGGACGGGTTAATGAAGAAGAGCTGACATGTTTGTATGAGATTTGCGAGGTTTTTGTTATGCCGCATCGTCAGGTTCCCGGCACACTGGATACGGAAGGTTGTCCGACGGTTTTTCTTGAAGCCGGGGCGCACGGTAAACCCGTGGTGGGAGGGAACGCGGGAGGGGTAGCCGATGCAATCAAAGACGGGGTAACAGGTTTTATCATTAACGGCACGGATCATGAAATTGTCGCGGAGACGGTAAGCAGTTTATTGACGAACCACGAAATGGCCAGTGAAATGGGTAAAGCCGGCCGGGAGTATGCTCTGAACCTGACTCCTTCGAGGAACGCGCATGTATTTTGGAAAATTTGCCAGTCTATTGAGAAGAAAGAAAATCCGGGTTCAGTGGAAAATTATTGTAAAGCAATTGAAACTAATTTTTAAAGTTGAGGCGATATGAAATGCAGATTTTGCAATGAAGAAGTAAGCAAATTGTTTGTTTCGCTGGGTTCGTCCCCGTTGGCAAATTCCTATCTGACTAAAGAACGGCTTGACAGGACAGAGCCTTTTTATCCTTTGGAAGCATATGTTTGCGATAAATGTTTTCTGGTTCAATTATTTGAATTTGAAACCGCTGAAAACATTTTCAGCGATTATGCGTATTTTTCGTCCTATTCGGATACGTGGCTCAAGCATTCAAAGGCGTATGTTGAGAAGATGATGCGGGAGTTTGGGATCAATCAGAAATCTTTTGTCGTTGAGATTGCCAGTAACGATGGATATCTTCTTCAATATTTTATTCAGAAGGACGTGCCTGTTTTAGGAATTGAGCCTGCCCGAAATGTCGCCCAGATTGCCCGGGAGAGGGGCATTCCCACCGAAGCGGTTTTTTTCGGAACGAAAGAGGCGGAGAGGCTTCGCAGAGAAGGTAAATGCGCCGATCTCGTTTTAGGAAACAATGTCCTGGCGCATGTGCCGGATCTGAATGATTTTGTCGAAGGGATGAAAATTATCCTGAAACCGAAAGGCATTATTACAATGGAGTTTCCGCACTTGTTGCGGTTGATGGAAAACAATCAGTTTGATACGATTTACCAGGAACATTTTTCATATTTTTCTTTTCTGACCGTCGAAAAAGTTTTTCTTGCCCATGGACTTGTTCTTTTTGATGTAGAAGAATTGCCCACGCACGGAGGTTCGATCAGAATTTTTGCACGGCATCAAAGCGATACCGCCAAAGCTGTTTCCGACAGGGTCCGTGAAATGGAGGAGCGCGAACGGGTCATGGGATTCCTGGATATCAACCATTATCTGAAGTTTGACGAAAAGGTCCGGCAGATCAAGCGGGATCTACTGCTCTTCCTTATTCAGGCGAAACAGGAAGGGAAAGTGATTGTCGGATACGGGGCAGCCGCGAAAGGAAACACGCTGCTGAATTATTGCGGAATCCGGAAGGATTTCCTGGAATACGTCATGGACAAGAACCCGTATAAGCAAGGCCGTTATTTGCCCGGAAGCCGCATTTTGATTGAGAAGCCTGAAAAGATTTTGGAAACAAAACCGGATTACGTCCTGATTCTTCCATGGAATATCAAAAGGGAAATCACCGAGCAGTTGTCGTTTATACGTTCATGGGGCGGCAAATTCATTGTCCCCATTCCAAGACTGGAGGTGATCGGGTGATCTTTCATGAGACCAGGTTAAAAGGCGCCTTCGTCATTGATATGGAACCGAAGGAAGATGAACGTGGTTTCCTTGCCCGCTCTTACTGCAAAGAGGAGTTCCGTCTGAACGGTATTGATTTCAGCATGGTCCAAAACAGCATTTCATTTAATAAGAAAAAGGGAACGGTTCGCGGAATGCATTTTCAGTCCGCCCCTTATGAAGAGGCAAAGCTTGTCGCATGCATTAAAGGAAAGATTTATGACGTCATCATCGACTTGCGGAAAGGCTCGCCGACCTGTTGTCACTCGTATGCAATTGAATTAAGCGGCGATAATCACAAGATGTTGTATGTTCCGAAAGGTTTTGCCCATGGGTTCCAGACGCTGGAAGACCGGACGGAGATTCTGTATCAGATTTCGGAGTTTTATCATCCCGAAGCCTCAAACGGGGTCCGCTGGAATGACAAGGCGTTTAATATTTCCTGGCCTCTTGAAGTAACGAATATTTCCGATAAAGATAAAGGTTATAAGGATTTTTCATGTTAAAACAAATGCATCAATATGTTGATGATCAGGAAGAAGGACGGCATGTCTGCATTGTTTAGTATTTTTTTACCAGTTCGTAACGGCCAGGCATACATAAAAGAATGCGTTGGAAGCATACTCTCTCAAACTTTTCCGGGGTTTGAACTTCATGTTCTGGACAACGCCAGCACGGACAAGACTGTTGAGCTGGTCGAGGAATTCAGGGATTCGCGCATCCGCGTCTGGAGGTCCAACGCGCCGGCTGCGCTTTCTATTGAAGAAAACTGGTCCCGGATGAAAGGGCTTCCCAAGAACGAATTCATGACATTCCTGGGACATGACGATCTCTATGATCCGTATTTTCTGGAAACGGTTAAAAATCTGATTGAACGTTATCCCGACGCTTCTCTTTATCAAACCGGCTTCAGACTGATTAATGCGAGAGGCAGGACTATCCGTTCAGGCAGTTCGATCCCGGAACGCGAAACCGCCTCCAGGTATCTGGAGGAAAGATTCTCTTATCGGCGCGATGCTGTCGGGACAGGGTTTGTCATGCGTTCATCTGATTACGATCGTCTGGGGGGAATCCCTTCTTTTAAAAAACTTCTTTTTGCCGATGACGCGCTGTGGCTTTCGTTAATGAAAATTTCCTGGAAAGCTGCCGATGTCAAGGAGGCGTTTTCGGTGAGGATTCATGATCAGAGCGTTTCGTCCCTGCCTGATTGGCAATCGACGATAGAGGGACTTGGCCAGTTTTCAGATTTTCTGAAAGAATTTATCCGAAGCGATCCGGATTCCGCGAAGGTTTACCATGACTTCGCGTCGGCATTTTTTCTGCGTTATCACCAGAGCGCCTATGCCTATGCCCTTTTGGATGCCTGTCGTCATAAAATGAAGATCGATGATTCTGTCTTTCAAAAGATCGGGACGTCGTTAATCAAGACCGCGGCACGGACGGGAGAAGATCTTCGCGGGTCATCGAAAGTCAGGGCGCTGGAAATATTGAATGGGCCTTTTTGGAGATGCCATGTTGACGCGATTTTGAAATTTTATTATCGTCTGAGGACAAAATCGCTCTGGTGACGGGAGGACTGGCTTTGAAGATTGTTTCGGTGATCGTTTGTTATTTTCCTGATGTTGAGAATTTACGCCGTCTTTGTCAGACGATCATCGGCAGCAATGCCGCTGTCATTATTGTTAACAACGGAGGCTCCGGGGATTTTCGATATTCCGGTTTTAAAGATTGCGGCATTATCAGCCCGGGCGAGAATCTCGGCGTTGCCCGGGCCCAGAATATCGGCATCAGGAAGGCGCTTGATGAAGGCGCGGATATTGTTGTGTTCTTTGACCAGGACTCATCTATTGAAGCCGGATTTTTATCCCGGCTGATCAGCGTTCTTAAAAAAGGAACACCAGGAATCGCAGCGCCTGTTTTCTTTGATCGAAAAGAAGGCTATGAGTTTCCTTCGATGAAATTAAACCGGCTGGGGCTTTTTGCCAGGGTTTACCGGAAAGACGCCGCCCAGCCTTATGAAGTTGATGCCGTTATCTCATCAGGCATGGCGGTTACCGCGAAAACTTTCGAGATCGCCGGAATGATGGATGAAGATTTCTTCATCGATTTCGTCGACACAGAGTGGTGTCTCCGCTGCCGGAGGAAGAATGTTCCGATTCATGTAGTTCCCATTGCAGAGATGAGGCATTCGGTCGGTGAAAGCTCCATTGACTTTGGTTTCATGCGGGGCTTTATCCACAGTCCGGACCGCAGTTATTACAAACTTCGCAATTGTTTTTTATTATTCAGGAAAAAACATATTCCTTTTCAGCTGGCGATCAGGGAAACAATTTCTGCGTTAGTCCATTATGTCGCACTGGTTGTTTTTCAAAAAAACAAAATGGAATATGTTAAAATTTTTTTAATCTCTGTTTGGCACGGTTTTTCGGGCGTGGCGGGGAAAAGGCCTTAAAACAGAGTTTGAGCAGGAGGCGATTAACTGCCGTTAGGAGAAAATATGGAAAAGAGGGAATACAAAATTTGTTCGAATTGTATCATGGACACATCTGACCCGGGCATAGCGTTTGACAGGGAAGGGAGATGTGATTACTGCCGCAATTTTTATGACAACATCAAACCAAACTGGCATCCCGAAGAGGGCGAACGAACCCTCGCCCCCCTGATTAAAAAGATCAAAAAAGAGGGGGAAGGGAAAGATTATGACAGTTTGATCGGAATCAGCGGCGGGATCGACAGCTCTTATGTCGCCTATGTCGCGAAAGAAAAATTCGGCTTAAGGCCGTTGCTGTTTCATTGTGACGCTGGCTGGAATTCAGATATTAGCTCCCAGAATATTCAAAAAATTCAGAAAGGGTTGGGCCTTGATCTTCATACGGAAGTGGTAGACTGGGAAGAAATGAAAGATTTGCAGGTGGCTTTTTTTAAATCCCAGGTCCCATTTGTGGATACTCCCCAGGACCTTGCCTTGTTTTCGGCCATTTATAATTTCGCAGCCAAAAATAATTTTAAATATATTATTACCGGAGGAAATTATTCGACGGAATGCGTGCGGGAATGTCTGGACTGGACGTATTATACCACCGACATGCGGCAAGTCAGAGATATCCACCGGCGTTTCGGGACCCGTAAGTTACAGACATTTCCCACCTGCGATATTTTTAAATATAAAATTTATTACAGGTTCATTAAAGGCATGCAGGTGATCAAATTGCTTGATTACGCTCCCTATATTAAAGAGGAAGCGATGAGGGAACTTACCAGCCGTTTTGGATGGCAACCGTACCAGCAAAAGCATTACGAGTCCAGGTTTACACGATTTTATGAAAGCTTCTGGACGCCTAAGAAATTCGGTTATGATAAGCGCCGCGCGTATCTTTCCAGTCTGATTCTTACCGGACAGATGACGCGGGACGAGGCGCTTGAGAAGATTTCCAAGCCCGAGCTGGATGAGCAAACCATGGCCAGGGAGTTTGAGTATGTGGCCAAGAAGCTGGATTTGACCGTTGAAGAATTCCGGAAAATTTTTGAAGGCGAGAACAAATCATTTCGTAATTACAAGAATAATCTGAGGTTGATTTCTTTAGGAACCACAGCGTGTCAGCTATTGGGGATTGAAAAGCGGTTGTTCAGATAAAGCGGAGAACTCAATGATCGTAATTGTTGATTATGATGTCGGAAATGTCGGTTCTATTGCCAATATGCTTAAGGCGATCAACGTGCCGGCGATGGTGACGTCAAGGCCAGACGACATTTTAAAAGCGGACAAGCTTATTTTACCGGGAGTGGGGGCATTCGATAACGGGATAAAAAATCTGGACCGCCTGGGGTTGGTGGATGTTCTTCATCAGAAAGTGGCGAAGGACGGTGTGTTGATCCTGGGAATTTGTCTCGGAGCTCAATTGATGACTGAATCCAGCGAGGAGGGCCAGGAACAGGGTTTGGGGTGGATTAAAGCGCGGACGATCAGGTTCTTTTCGCGGCAGGCGATGGAAGGGTACCGGGTTCCTCATATGGGGTGGAACGAAGTAACACTGAGGAAACCCAGCCGTTTATTTCGTTATGTTCCCGGCAAAGCCAGATTTTATTTTGTTCATTCGTATCATTTTGATTGTCAGAATTCCGAAGATGTATTGACTCAAACGCATTATGGTTACGATTTTACATCATCTTTTGAATCGGGCAATTGTTTCGGTGTTCAGTTTCATCCGGAGAAAAGTCATAAATATGGCATGGCGCTCTTAAGATCATTTGCGGAGATTTCTGTAACCAACGAGGCGATTTTATGAAACGATACCGTGTCATCCCTGTGCTGCTTTTGAGGAACGGAGGTTTGTGTAAAACCGTAAAATTCAAAGATCCCAAATATGTCGGCGATCCTATTAATGCGGTGAAGATCTTTAATGAAAAAGAAGTCGATGAGCTTGTCTTTTTAGATATTGAATCGATGGTCATGAATCGCGAACCTGACTGCAAGAAATTACGTGATATCGCGAGCGAGTGCTTTATGCCGCTATGTTATGGCGGCGGGATCAGGAATTTGAAACAGATTGAGAAGATTTTAAAGATCGGCGTCGAAAAAGTTTCTGTAAACTCGGCCCTTGTTGAACAGCCCGAATTGGTGAGGCAGGCGGTAACAACTTTCGGAAGCTCAACTATCGTCGGCTCGATTGATTATCGCCGGAATCTTCTTGGAAAATCAATTGTCCATATCCGTTCCGGCAGCCTCAATACAGGTTTAAGCGTGGAGGAATCAGTCAAGCGGGCGGAGGACCTCGGTGTGGGCGAAATCCTTTTGAATTCGATCGATCGCGACGGAACAATGACCGGGTATGATTTAGACGTCATCAAGGCAGTTTCAAAATCTCTTTCAGTTCCATTGATCGCATGCGGAGGAGCAGGCAGTCTGCGGGATTTTTACGAAGCGACTCACGACGCTGGCGCATCTGCCGTTGCCGCCGGAGCTTTTTTCGTTTTCACCGGACGATGGAGGGCGGTTCTGATTACGTATCCTTCACAGGAAGAGCTGGAGACAGGGGTCTTTCGATGAGGAAGATATTGAACATAGCATTGATTGCTTTAATTACAGTTTGTGTCTTTGATCCAGCCGACACCCTGTTCGGATTAAAAGTTCCTTTGTTTGCATTATCGTGGGGCCTGTTTATCCTGACGGCATTAAGTTCCGAGGTAAAGGTTTCCAAAGGACT
>JBFMEN010000055.1:0-9362 GCA_040753435.1 Candidatus Omnitrophota bacterium
AAAAAACATGGAAACAAAAATCGCCAACGCCATGCGTTTTGCCTATCTCTCCGGTAACATCAATTCTGAGGCAACGAATCCTAAATTCCCTCTTCACGAGTAACATCTAATTATGAGTCAACTGGCCTGGCTGGATCCCCTAGGATTTTAAATGGGCCCTCAAGGAATGGCTGATATGATAAAGAGCGATTCCGCAAGCTACGGAGACATTAAGAGAATTTTTTTCACCAAACATCGGAATCTCCATAGCCCTGTCCGCCAGGCTTACAGCTTCATCGGAAACCCCTTCTATTTCATTTCCTATAATCAAGCAAACAGGATGTTTCGCCTCGAAATCAGCATATTCAAAACTTGTATCGGTTTGCTCGAGGATAACAATCTGATAACCGCGCCGTTTAATGTCATTCAAAACGTCGGCAACGTTTGCCCGGTATTCCCATGAAACATAATCCTGGGCGCCAAGAGCGGTCTTGTCAATTTGCCTGTTGGGAGGATAAGCCGTAATCCCGCATAGATAAATCTTTTCTATACCTGCTCCATCGGCCGTTCTGAAAGCAGCACCCACATTATGCGCACTGCGGATATTATCAAGGACAAGAATCAACGGGACTCTGGGCTTTCTGCGGTTCTTTTCCTGCTGAGAAACAATTTCTTCATGCAGAAGTTTGCGTCTGGGACGACGGGTCAAATGCCTGGCTTTCAGTTTAGGCCAATGCTCCTCGGCAAGGATATATCCTACGCAATGAGGGGCGCCGCAACGGCAAAGATGCTCCTCATAGTCCTCAAAATCGTAACCATAATTATAAGTCAGCTCCTCTCCCCTCTTGATATCCTTAATAGATGCAATCCAGATATGTCCGGCGACAAGTTGGGCTTCACAATTGGGATCGCAAGAATGATTGATCAGGCGCGCGGTGTTGTGAGGAACATTGCCATCAATGTCAAAACGTTTGTTAAGAGTAAAAATATACACAGCGCCCTTGGCGCTATCACATTTATTGGCGTTTAAAACAATCTCTGCCCGACGTTCAGATTCAGCTTTTGTTATTTTTTCGCCAACATATTCAATGACGCGCGTTCCCGCAGGTATATTCTTACTGGCGAAAACCCCGCGGGAATGGATATTTGATTTCCTGACGGCTATATACGAACTTGTTGTGCGTTTCATAAGACCTTAAAAAAAAGGCAGGCCCATAAAAGAGCGGGCCTGCCTTCAATTTCTCGCTTCATTGAACTAGATCAATTTTTGAGCCAACTCAACAACTCTGGTGGAATAACCCCATTCGTTGTCATACCAGCCGCAAACCTTGACCATATTCCCGATTACCATGGTTGTGCCTGCATCAAATATGCATGAATGCGAATTACGGACAATATCGATTGATACGATAGGATCTTCTGTATACTCCATAATGCCCTTCATCGGTCCCTCTGCCGCAGCCTTCATGGCAGCATTAATTTCGGCGACCGAGGTCTCTTTTTTCAGTTCAGCAACAAAATCCGTAAAAGATCCATCCGGCGTCGGAACACGAACAGCCATGCCGTTGAGCTTTCCGGCCAATTCAGGAATAATTTTTCCAACA
This sequence comes from Candidatus Omnitrophota bacterium, assembly GCA_040753435.1. GTDB lineage: Bacteria > Omnitrophota > Gorgyraeia > Zapsychrales > JANLHA01 > JAKLFA01. The sequence continues at coordinate 1,584 of JBFMEN010000055.1, forward strand.
GCGCGTGCCGCACCTGTCGTTGTCGGAATCATGGAAACAGCCGCCGAACGCGCGCGACGAAGATCCTTGTGAGGAAAATCAAGGATGCGCTGATCATTGGTATAAGCGTGAATTGTGGTCATCAACCCTTTCACCACTCCGAAATTATCATTCAATACCTTGACCATCGGGGCCAGACAATTGGTGGTGCAGGAAGCATTTGAAACGATTTTATCACTGTCTTTCAATGCATGTTCATTTACGCCCATAACGATCATATTATCAATCTCATCTTTGGGAGGAACCGTCAGAATTACTTTTTTAGCTCCGGCCTTGATGTGGTCCATGCATTGTTCTTTTTTAGCAAAAACACCTGTCGATTCAATAACAATATCAACGCCATATTTTGCCCATGGAAGATCTGCCGGCGTTTTAATCGCAGTAATCGGAATTTCTTTTCCATTAACAATGATGGCGCCTTCCTTAGACTGAACTTTCCCCTCGAACTTTCCCTGGGTGGAATCGTATTTCAACAAGTGAGCCAATGTCGCGGCGTCAGTCAAATCATTAATCCCGACAACCTCCACATCAGGGTTCTTGCTGGCGACCCGAAATACCATTCGGCCGATACGGCCAAACCCGTTAATACCAATTTTTACTGCCATATCCTACCTCCTTATAAGTTTAACCCTATTACTTTTTCCCCTCAAATTAACCCCTGAATCCAAAACACTGAAACCCGAACAATATCAAATCCAAAAGAACCAATTACCAAATATTGATTAAAAAATTTCTGTCATTTGAACCGCTGATTTTAAATTTATTAGACCTTGGCGGCTTGAGGATTGTTAAAGCTCGACATCCCGCAAATATCCTGCGGCAACGGCAGGCGAAGTCGGGACAAAATACAGTCCAGTCCCCCATTCATATCCCTTAATCTTAATCAGATGCGGCACTATTTCAATATGCCAATGATACATCTCTTTGTCTTTATAATTCACAGGGGCCGTATGAATATAAAAATTATAAGAGCATCCCAGGCACTTTTGCATCCTCGCAAGCATCTCTTTGATCACTGCGGCCAAATCTTTCATGTCCCCATCCTTCAACTCAAAGAAATCCGCTTCATGTTCCTTAGGCATAATCCAATTTTCGAAAGGACTTCTGGGAACAAACGGACAAAAACCTATAAACTTATCATTTTGGGCGACAATCCGTTCTTCATCAGCATACTCCTGTTCAAGAATATCGCAAAACAGACAACGCCCTCTGAATTTAGTGTAATTTCGTGCACCTTCCAGCTCGGCCAACACAAGTTTTGGAACCATAGGAAGAGCAATCAATTGAGAATGCGCGTGAACGACCGATGCGCCGGCAGACTCTCCGTAATTTTTAAAAATCATAATATACTTGAAACGCTTGTCTTTGGCAAGGGATAAACCACGGTTCAAATAGAGCCTTAAGGCATAGGAAATTTCTTCGACAGACAGATCCGCAAGATCTTTTTGATGGTCGGGGGTTTCAACAATAACTTCATGGGCGCCGATACCGTTAGATATGTCATAAATGCCGGTTGCGCGCTTATCAAGCGAGCCTTCAATCTTTAAAGCAGGAAATTTATTAGGGACAGCCCGGGCAACCCATCCGGGAGTATTTGATGCCGAACCATCAAAACGGATAGCGTCGACCTCAGAAGGAGTCTGTCGCTCTCTTCCCGGACAAAATTGACAGACTTCTTGCTGTCCGCGCCTGTGAGGTTCGATTTCATACGCCATCGGTGTCAGTGATTCCTGATTTGTGGCTACAACAACCCATTGTCCTATAATTGGATCTCTTCTTAATTCACCCATAATAATTTTGACTGGAGAAGCGACGAACTAAGGACGAGCGGCGAAAGACCTTTTTCAATAATCGCCATTTCCTTTTCGCTTTTCCCCTTTCATATCAAGTTATATCTTCACCCTTCTTAAAAATTCCGCCGTGTCTTCGGGAGGTATCGCACAAATATAAAATCCCGACCCCTTTTCAAAACCAGCCGGTCTCGTCAAGCGCGGAATAATTTCCAAATGCCAATGGTAATCTTCCTCGATAGTATCCCACTTCGGATGCCCTCTTCGTTTGTTGCGTAACGGAGCCGTCTGGATGACATAATTGTATGGACAATCTTCAAGCCCGATTTTAAATCTCATCAAAATATCTTTCAGAACCGCAGCCAAATCCTCCTCCCTGCCTTCTACTCCCTGGGCAAAATCGCAACAATGAGCTTTGGGAAGAATAAGCAACTCGAAAGTAAATCGGGGGGCAAACGGCGTAAGGACGACAAAATGCTCTGTTTCCTTGATAAGACGTGACTTTTGTTCCAGCTCCTGTCTGATCATATCGCAATATAAACACCGGTCGCGGTATTCAAAATATTGCTTTGCTCCGGATAGTTTCTCTTTTACTCGAAGGGGATTGACCGGTGAGGCAATAATCTGGGAACGAGCATGTCCTATCGGACGGCTTCCGGCCGCCTCTCCGTAATTTTTATATGCAAAAACATATTGCAAATTGGGATTCTTTTCCAGATCCCTGAACCGCGCCACATAAGCCTGAAAAACCATCTTAATCTGTTCGACTGATAGATCGGCCATGTTGGGAGTGTGCTCCGGGGTTTCAATGATAACCTCATTGGCTCCATATCCGGTAATGACGTCATAAACGCCGAACCCGCGTCTTTTGAATTTTACGTCTAAGCTTAAAATCGGGGTCCCGTTGGGGACTACCTTAACCCTCCATTGGCCATCCGCACCTTTAATAGAAAAAATTTCAGAATCATGATTGTTGCAAAAAGGGCAGTCCTTTGGGTCTCCGAAAACATTCTCCTGGTATAATCCAAAATTCCCGGGACGCCGGGCTCTTTCTGTGGCAATAATCACCCATCGTCCGATAACTGGATCTTTTCGTAATTCCGGCATATTTGTATTTGATTATTTTTGATTAAGCCAGGAGCGAAAATCAAACGCTCTTAGCTTTTTATAGGTTAAAAACCGTAGGATTATAGCATAACGACGGGGGCTTGCAAATCATTTTTCTCCGCCGAAGATGTCCCCAATCCTTATAGCATGACCGACACTGAAACTCCTGCCATCCATGGGTTTTGACGCTTCAAGATGAACTCTTTTCAAAAGTAGAGAACCCCGTCCGGAAACAACAACGATCCCCTCAGGAATCAATTTGATAACAGTGCCGGGTAAAGCAGTAAACTTTTCTTCAGAAAAGATTTCGGTCTCCAGTATTTTTAGTTTCTTCCCTTTAAAATCTGTTTCGGCGCAAGGCCAGGGAACAAGACCTCTCACCAAATTGTGAATTTTTCCGGCCGGGTCGTCCCAGTCGATCCTGCCGGTTTCCCTTGTTAATTTTGGAGCAAAGGTTGCTTCCTTTTCATTTTGAGGAGTCGGTTTTTCCAGCCCCTGGCCTATAAGACTTATCGTTTCAGCCAGTACACTTGCCCCAAGATCTGCCAGTTTCTCACGAAGGTCCCGGGCGTTGATCTCGAATGGAATGTCAGTGTCGTGCCGGGCCAGAATATCACCCGCATCCATTTTTTCATTCATTCTGATGATCGTCACGCCGGTCCTTGTTTCTCCGTTGATCAATGCCCAGTTTATCGGCGCTGCTCCCCGATATTTTGGCAACAGGGATGCATGGACATTCACACAGTATTTTTCAGGCATTGCAAGAAGCGCGGGCGGAAGGATCTTGCCGTAAGCAATCACGACAAATAAATCAGCCTGGAGTTTAAAAATTTTTTCCTTGAATTCCGGATCTTCCAGATTTTCAGGCTGAAAAAGCGGGATCAGATGCTCCAGCGCAATCATTTTAACGGGAAGGAGTGTAATCTTCATACCTCTCCCTCGTGCGCGATCAGGTTTGGTCACTACACCGGCGACTTGATGCCCTTCCCTGATAAGCTTGTCCAGGCTTGTCGCCGCAAAATCATCTGAACCGAAAAAAACGATTTTCATAACAATTGACTTTCATAAAAAGACACATGACACAAGACACACGTAAACAAAAAACTTCGCGTCTTTTCTTGATTTTCCTGTGCTTGTGTCCTTTGTCTTTGTGTCTCCTGCCGTCAGGCAGGTTATTAAGGATCCACCTGTATCGTCGCAATCACCCCTCGCCGCCTCTTAACCTGGCCAAGGGCTGCTCTGACATAACTCACCGCTTTTTCGACATCTTTCGTTTTAATCATCATCATTAGCCGGTATTGATCCCGGAGCTTGGGCTGAAAATCCGGTTGCGGAGAAAGGACCTCGATTGATTTCAACGGGTGTTCAAGAAAATATTCATAAACACTATCGACCGCTTCGGTCACTGCAATCTCCTTTTTACCCCTAAACACAATAGCTACAAGATGACCGGCTGGTGGCAGATTCAAATCTTTCCGCGACGAAAGTTCCAGATCATAAAAGCTCTTTAGATCATTTTTAATAACACACTGAAAGGTATGTTGCAAAGGATTTCTTGTTTGAACAATAACCTCGCCGGTTCCCTTCAAAATTAAATCCGTTAATAAAGAAAATAGTTTTTGATGGGCGCGAAAATCAAAACGGTTCAATGCGGAATCCACATCAAGAACAGCAACCATGCTAAAAGAAATTTTTTCCATTACCCGCAATACAGCCTGGGTCGCGACAATTAAGTTTGCCTTCCTCGGGACAGCCCTGGTTTCTTTATCAAAAGTGGCCAGACTGGCCTGCGGGAAAAATCGGGCCAAAGAACTTTCAATACGTTCAATCCCCTCTCCAAAAGACCGCAATTGCTGCTTCCCGCATTCAGGGCACTTGTTCTCTGGATCGATCATATAGTTACACGACGGACAAATCATTTTTTTAGATTCAGCCATAAACGTATAAGGCGTGTTGCACCTGGGGCAGGCCAGCACGTGTCCGCAATGGCCGCATTTAGTACAGGTATGAAAGCCGCGTCTATTATAAATAATCAAAACCTTCCCCCCTTTGTCCAGTTCCTTCGAGATCGAATCTGCTAGCGGAAAGGACAAATAAGATTCACGGCGCGGTTTGTAATTCGTTAAATCGATAGGCCTTAGCCTCGACAGATTTTTCTTTTTAAAATGCATTATGCGTTCAGGGTGATCCGTGAACATGGACCATAATTCAACAGACGGCGCAGCGGAAGAAAAGATAACGCAAAATTTTTCAATGGCTGCGCGTTTTAACAAAACATCCCTGGCATGATAAAAAGGCGTTTGGTCTTCCTGATAACCATAATACTGTTCTCCAAACATAACGACCAGTCCCAGGTCTTGGACTGGCGCAAAAACCGCCGAGCGAAGGCCGATTGCGTAACGAGTCATTCCATTACGCAGTTTAACCCATTCCTCAACCTGACTTTTTGCCGCCTCGGTATTAAGGCAAACAAGGCCTTCCTCAACTCCGTGAGAAAACTGTTCATGAATTTTTGTCAGTAATGTGCGATTGGAAGCGAGTAGCAAAACGCCCTGTCCATTACCAAGAGCGGCGTTGATCTTCTCTTTTATAGCATGAAAAGCCGCAACTTCATCTTGCGACAGATAAAGCCACTTTTCCGCCTCTCCCGAATACTCTTTCGCCTGATTTTGAATAAATGAGAGTCCCTTTTTCTTCCTCAACACAAAAGGGACCATCGTCTCAATCGCCTCGCCTTGCGTACAACCGTAATAACCTGACATCCAGGCAGATAACGCAAGATGATATGGTAAGAGCAGCGGCTGGTCATCGATCAGGGCGATGATTTCTTTCAGCTCGGAAAGTAAACTTTGACTGTCTAAACCAGTGACAAATCCAGTTATTGTCCGCTTGCCAAAAGGGACAATGACTCTTTGCCCAACCCGGATCGAAATCCGAAGCCTTTCAGGGACCAAATAATCAAAAGGGCCTTCCACCGGGAGGCCCACTACTATTTTCGCGACTGATTTATTGATCATGATAGGACATTGTATCACAGCTTGTCATTTTTTTAATGAGCAAAAATCACGTAAAAACGGCTATCTGGCTCTTATTTAATTAAAGAGAGGATATCGGCTGCGGCATTGGGTTTACCTAACTGTTGGGCGCGAAGCCTTGCGGAACGGTATTCTTCCGGGGAATCCTGAAAACCGCGTAGAACGGAAACGATTCCGCTTACTGGGCCACTGACTCCGACTCTATAGACGGCCAGGACTTTCACATTATTTTCTTCCTGGCCGGGAATCGCGTTAAAAAAAATCAACGGGAGACTGGTAACCAGGGCTTCGGCGATCGAAAGGCCCCCCGGTTTGGTGATCATGGCATCCGCAACGGACATTAACTCATCCATATTATTGACAAAACCATATACCTTAAGTGCCGCATGGCTTTCGGCTTTTTTGGCCAAACGTTCAGCGAGTCGACGATTATGGCCACAGACAACAAGAACCTGCATCCCTGTAAGTTTATCCACAATCTGCTCAATGGGGCCGATACCGAATGAACCGGTCGCAATCAGGACAGTAAACAGGTTTTCATTTAATCCCAACTTTTTCTTAAGTAGAGAATTATCCCGATGACTTGAAAATTTTTCATCAGTGGGAATCCCGGTAACAATGGTTTTGTCTTTCGGAATTCCCAAAAGGCGCGTCTTCTCTCTTGTCCAGTCCGAAGCCACCGCATAACGATCAACTCCCCTCGCTAACCAAATGCGGTGAACATCAAAATCCGTAATAACGGTGATGACTATGGATTTGATCTTCCCTATCCTTTTTAAATAACCGGCTACATCGGAAGGGAAAAAATGGGTGGAAAAAATATAATCAAACTGTTGCTCGCGCAAATATTGATCCAGACTTCTGGCATTAACCGCCTGATTAAGCCTGTTCATTCCCTCCATCACAAGAGACATCCAGGGCTGATTAAGCAGTTCAAAAAAGAAACCCCAAAGCCATGGAATTCTTGTAATTAAAAAGGTATATACCCGGCTATACGATTGACGGAAAAAAGGCGTGGTGTAATCAAGGGCATCGGCAAAGACAACTTCATGCCTGTTTTCCTTCAACAGCCTGTTATAAAGGGCTTCCGCCGCCTTTTTATGGCCAGCTCCGGCAGTGGCATAAATAATAAGAATTTTCATAAGCTTGAAATTGGCTATGGTCTGAAAGAGCTAAAAACACCCTTCATTTCTTGCCATTAGAATAGTAAAACCTCTTGGGTAGTTTTGTCCCGTTTGGAATAATGATTTTGAGCGCATCCAATAAATCATGAGCGATATAATCAGGCTTAACAGTCCATTTCCTGGCTGCATAACGGCGGTCCTCCCGCCCAGACAGCACAAAAATAGTTTTACATCCTGCGGCCTTGCCGGCTTCGATATCCGATTTCGTGTCACCCACAAAATAAGTGTTGTGAGCCCACCTTAATGTTTTGCCGATCATCTTTAAACCTTTTTCAATCGAACCTGTTCTGGGCTTCCTGCAGTCGCATCCATCATGAGGATGGTGGATGCAAAAAAAGGCTTTTGTAATTTTCCCGCCTGCTTTCTCAATCCCGTTTAACATCTTCGCCGTAATCTGGTCCAGTTTTTCTTTAGAGTAAATCCCTTTCCCTACTCCGGCCTGGTTTGAAACAATAAAAATAGAAAAGCCGTTTTCAGTTAGAATCCTCAAGCCCTCAAGCACCCCAGGCAGAAAATGAAAGTCTTTAACCCGGGTGACATACTGACCGTTTCCGGGAAATTCGTTAATCACGCCGTCTCTGTCAAGAAAAACAGCTTTGAGTCCCATGTAAATTCTCCCCTTTT
>JBFMEN010000056.1:0-50067 GCA_040753435.1 Candidatus Omnitrophota bacterium
TCTTGCGAGATGCTTTCCTGAAGCCGGTTCCCGAAGCGCTGTTCATCGTCTTATTGATAAGGAGTGCGTCAAGGTCAATGGCCGGACCGTCAAGGCTCATCACAAGGTCCGGGAAGGGGAACAAGTTTTAATACTGTTTGAATCGCAACCCGTTTCCGAAGATGCTCAGGTAAAGCCGGAATTGATTCCCCTCGACATTCTTTATGAAGACGACTCCATTTTGATGATCAATAAACCTGAAGGAATGCTAGTTCATCCTGCTCGAGGACAAAATTCCGGCACCCTTGTTAACGCCCTTTTATATCATTGCAAAACGTTATCAACCCTTAACGAAGTAAACCGTCCGGGGATCGTTCATCGTCTGGATCGTGAGACTTCCGGTCTTATTGTTGCTGTTAAAAATAATCAAGCTCACGCAAATCTCGCCAAACAGTTTGAGAAACACAAGGTTTACAAGAAATACCTGGCGTTGGTCAAAGGATGTGTTGAACTGGATGAAGGTGAGATTGATGCTCCGATCGCCAGGCACGCTGTTTATTTCGATAAAAAAGCTGTTTCTTTTGACGCTGAATCAAGCCGTCCGGCCAAAACATTTTATAAGGTCATTAAACGTTATGGAACAACGGCATCCCTGGTCGCTCTCTTTCCTAAAACAGGTCGGACTCACCAGCTTCGTGTTCATATGAAATTTTTAGGGCATCCGATATTAGGGGATGAGAAGTACGGTATTGCAAGGGGTTTTCCGCGCCTGGCCCTTCACGCCCAGGCTATCAGGTTTTATCATCCTCAAAAATATTATTTGATGGAATTTTCCGTCCCTCCGCCCAATAAATTCAGAAATATCGAGCAGCTTGTTTCAGAGTAAGCCACTTAAAGGGCCAAATTCTCTTTACTTCGTATCTTTTTGCCATATAATAAGTTTTATAAATTAATTTATATAAAAAGGGGGGAATTTATGGGGAAGAATTCCGGAAAAGCGGTAACAATTTTTCTGGTCCTTATTGCTATTATTTTAGTTTCTTTGACAGCCATTTCAGTTTTTTTATTAATTAAACAGGTTCAGTTAAGAGAGAACGCCGAACATAGTTTATCCCAACTTCAGACGGCAGAGAATGCGTTAAGGGCGGAGCTTGCCGAGGTCAAAAAACAAAAGGAAATTCTTGAAAACAAATCCAAGGAAGCAGAAGCAAAGATAGAGAATTTATTAGAGGAACTCGATCTTGCAGAAGGCATCAGGGATGAGGTTAAAAAAGAAAATCGTGAACTTAAAGATTCGATGGAATTATTGACACAGGAAAACAATGAAATGAAAGCTTCGATGAGCGAGAAGGAACAAGAAACAGAACGAAGAGTAAGCGAGCTTCAAGAGCAGCTGAATGTTTCTTTGGAGCGAAATAAGAGTCTTGAAGAAAAACGTCAAGAGTTGGAAAAGGAATTTCAGCAACTTAAAGAAAAGCTCCAGAGCCTTGAATCTGCAGAAACCCCTGTTCCGGAAGCTGCGACGGAAGATTTAGCTGCGAATGTTGATTTGGAAAAAATTGTTGTAAGCGCGGGGGATGGCAGTGAAGGTCAGGTTATTTCCGTGGATCAGGAAGCCGCGTTTGTTATTATCAATTTAGGGGAAAGACACGGGATTAATGTAGGTACAGAACTTTCAATATTCAAGGGCGATTCTTACCTCGGGGATGTAAAGGTAACCCGTGTTCTACCCGAGATGTCAGCTGCAGATTTCATTTCCCCGTTAACCAGTCAAGATGTCGGTGAAGGTAACCTAGTCAAGATCAAACAATGAACATTGAAGTCTTTCCGCAAGATTTATTGAAGGGAAGTCTCTTGCTTCCCGCCTCGAAATCTTATTCCGTCCGCGCATTTATGATCGCCAGCTGCGGCGGCAAATCCCGTATTATTAATCCGTCAACATGTGATGATGCGTTGGCCGCTATTGCAGTAGCCAGGCAATTAGGTGCCGTTATAAAAGAAAAGAACGCACATTGGGAAGTCATCGCCCGTCAAGGAAAGTTCAATCGGGGTGTAATTGATGTAAAGGAATCAGGAACAGTGTTGAGGATGCTCTTACCATTGGTCGCCCTTCATAATGAAACGAGAACAGTGACTGGTCAAGGAACACTCAGAGGGCGTCCTAATCATCATCTGATCCAAACGCTTCAGAAGCTGGGCGTCAATGTTTCCGGCCATGGAGAAAACCATAGTATTCCTATTAAATTCAAAGGGGGGGCTTTACGGGGTGGCGAAATCAGGATTGAAGGCTCTCTCAGCTCCCAGTTTGTTTCCGCATTACTCATCGCCTGTCCTCAATTATTGCAAGATTCCATCATAAAGGTAATGGGCAGGAAGATAGTGTCGACAGATTATATTTTGATGACTCTCCAAATGTTAGACAGGGTTGGAATAGACGTCAGGAGAAAAGGATTCAGAGAGTACAGGATTCGCGGAGGTCAGCAATTTAAAGGCCTGAGTTCTTTTCATGTGCCGTCTGATTATGGCCTTGCTGCGTTTATGATGGCCGCAGCCGCATTGACAACGTCGAAAGTAGTTTTGAAAGGAGAATTGAGCGATGATTTGATTCAGGCGGATGGTCATATTTTTTCGATTCTAAACCGAATGGGAGTCGTTTTCCAAAAGACTTCCCGCAGGATTACGATGAAAGGTCCGTTTCAATTGAGGGGAGGTGAGTTTTCCTTAAAAGATTGTCCCGATCTATTACCGATTTTATCTGTCCTGGCGCTTTTTGCCGATAAACCGTCAAAGTTTTATCACGTCGCCCATGCCCGGTCAAAAGAATCAGATCGCATTTCTGATTTGCGTCATGAATTATTGAAAATAGCGGCAAAGATTGAGGAGGGACGTGATTTCCTCAAGGTTTACCCTTTAAAGGAAACAGAATGTAAACATGGTAAATTTTTGAATCCTCACAAGGATCACCGTTTGGCAATGGCCTTTACTGTTCTGGGCCTTAAGATAGGAACAAAAGTGAAAGACGTTGAATGTGTTGCAAAATCTTATCCCGATTTTTTTCATGCCCTCGCTTCTCTAGGCGTCAAAATTAAAAATATTAGTAGTTTTTATAGAAAATAATTCCAAAAAGCGTTGACTCTATAAGGCTTTTTATATAAGATACTCATAATTCTCTAAAAATAATTTTAATAATGATTTATTTTGAGATACAGACTTTATAAGCCAAGGGGACAATATGCTTCCAAAACTGATTAAAGTGATTAAAAGGGTTGTAAATTATGTCCTTGGATTATTTGCCCACGATATGGGTATCGATCTTGGAACATGCACCACACTTGTTTATGTAAAAGGTGAGGGAGTTGTTCTTTGTGAGCCTTCTGTTGTGGCAATTGAGAAAGACACCAATCGTGTTGTTGCCGTTGGAGAAGAGGCCAAACGAATGCTGGGAAGAACTCCTGGTAATATTGTTGCGATTCGCCCGATGAAAGACGGCGTTATTTCCGATTTCCAAGTTACTGAAGCGATGCTGCGTTATTTTATTAAAAAAGTCCATCATGGAAAATTTCTTTTGATGGCAAAACCCCCCATGGTCATTGCAATTCCTTCTGGAATTACAGAGGTGGAGAAAAGGGCTGTTAAAGATTCAGCGGAAAGAGCCGGGGCCCATTCTGTGGATTTGATCGAGGAACCCAAGGCTGCTGCTATTGGCGTCGGGCTCCCGGTTGAAGAACCTGCAGGGAACATGATTATCGATATCGGCGGCGGAACAACAGAATATGCTGTTATTTCTCTCGGCGGGCTGGTTTACGCAAATTCGATTCGTATCGCAGGAGATAAGATGGATTCTGCGATCATAGATTATTTGCAGAAAACTTATAATTTAATGATTGGGGAAAGGACGGCTGAGGAAATCAAAATTCGTATAGGCTCTGCTTACCCCCTTGAAGAAGAGCTGACGATGGATGTGCGCGGCCGGGATTTGATTGCGGGTTTACCAAAAACGATCACAGTTACTTCTGAAGAAATTCGTGACGCTTTACATGATCCTGTTCAGGCTATTGTAGATGCGGCTAAAGTCACTTTGGAAAATACGCCTCCTGAACTTGCATCCGACTTGATTGACCGCGGAATTGTGATGGCTGGCGGGGGTTCGTTACTTAGAGGTCTGGATCGCCGGATTGCAGAAGAAACCGGCTTGCCCGTTCACATTGCCGATGATCCGATGACAGCTGTTGTCCTTGGAACGGGCCAGACATTGAATATGCCTGCGAGGTTGAGACGCCGGATAGTAGTTCCCACAAAACTTGACTTCTAATTGTTTGAAAATGAATGATTTTTTAAACAAACTTATCAAACTTTAACATTATGGTTGTCGTGTGCCTGGCAGAAAAAGTAAATTTATCGTTTATGGCCTGCTGATTTTGGCGGTTTTTTTTCTGCTGTTCCTTCCGCCTTCTTTTTTCCTTCCGTTAAAAGGTACTGTCGTCAATATCGTCAGCATGCCCATTCATGTCATTTCCTATTCCTTTAAAGAATTGAAGAAAATCGCAACTTATCACCGGACCCATGATCGTTATCAAAAGCTGAAGTTGGATTATGATATTCTTCGTGAACGATTAATCGGAATGGATGAAGTGCTGAAAGAAAATAACCGGTTGGCGAAATTGCTTGATTTTAAAAGGGGTTTGATCTTTTCTTCAATAGCCGCAAATGTCATTGGACGGGACCCGAGCAATTGGAATTCTGTGATTATTATTGATAGAGGTCTGGAGGATGGGGTGGCGCAAGGGATGCCTGTTGTCAGTGCGCTTGGCGTAGTCGGAAAAGTTGCTGAAGCTGATGCAGAGAAATCCAAAGTCATTCTATTGACTGATCCTGATTTTTCCGTGGCTGCTTTAGTGAAGCGTTCAAGGGAAGTCGGCCTTGTTTCTGGGACATTGCAGGGGATGAGTCAGATGAGATATTTATCCCGGGATTCCGATGTTCAGGTTGGAGATGTTATTATTACGTCAAAACTAAGCTCATCCTTTCCTGAAGGACTTATTATCGGAGAGGTTGTTGAGAAGTATAAGGATGATAACAGCTTGACCATATATTGTAAAATACGTCCGGCAGCGGCAGTGTCGCAGCTCGAGGAAGTCCTCGTGGTTCATAAGAAATAAGATCTATGAAAAACGTTATCCTTATCGGTCTTGGAGCCTGGATTTGTTTTATCATTCAATATTTTTTTTCAGAACTGTTTTCTCCATGGTTCAGACCAAATCTGCTTCTTCTCTTGGTTATTTTTTTCAATTTATATCGAGGCATTCGATATAGCCTTCTTGTTGCTTTTTTCGCAGGCCTCATCAGTGATTCATTTACCCCTGATTTTTTTGGCATTAATATTTTTATTTTCATGATGAGTGCTTATCTCACGACCTTTTTAAAAATGTATATTTATGAATCCGGATCTTCTGCATCCCGTTTCTTCCTGATTTTTTTCATCACTTCATGTTTCGGATTGATGGAATTTTTGGTCCGGATGGTTTTGTTTTCTGTGGATTTTGGTGAAGCCTTCCGATATCAGCTGTTACCGCAGACATTCGCAACAGCCGTTGTCGCGTTATACGTAATGAAAAGATTGAGACAATGCGCCTTAAGATTATTCGCGTAGTTATAATTTTTCTCTTTTTGATCCTGGCTATGGATTTGATCTATGTTCAGGCGCTTAAAGGAAATTATTTTTACCGGTTAAGTGTTAATAACCGGATCAGGGTTATTCCTCTTGAGCCTCAACGCGGGCGGATTTTTGATCGGAACGGCAATGTTTTGGCTGAGAGCCGGTTGTCATTTGATGTTACCGTCATTCCGCAAGACGTGCTTGATAAGGACATGCTTTTCACCTATCTCGGACAAGTGCTTAAGATAGACAAAAAAGAGATCGCGGCGCGTTATCAACAGCGGATGTATACCCCCTTTGCTCCGGTTGTTCTTATCGAAGATGTTGATAAACAAACCGCAATGGTTCTTGAGGAAAACAGGTTCAGGTTTCCTGGTTTATACATCCAGGAAACTTTTCAACGCTGGTATCCTTCAGGAAAAACAGCTGCCCATGTCGTTGGTTACGTTTCAAAAATTGACAGTCAGAAAATCAAGAAATTGAAGAACTACGGTTATTCTCAGCAGAGCATTGTGGGATATTCGGGTGTCGAGGAGTATTATGATCAGTATCTGATGGGGGAAGAAGGCGGGCTTCAGATTGAGGTCAATAGCCGCGGGCAGCAGGTGCAGCTTCTCGGGATCCGGCAACCGGAACCAGGACGGGATATTCACTTGACAATCGACGTGCGAATGCAGGAAATTTCTTCCAAAGTGATGGAGGATAAGGCCGGGTCGATCGTTCTGATGGACTTGGATTCCGGCGAGATTCTTTGTCTGGTCAGTTCTCCCGGCTATGATCCAAATGTATTCACTGATTTAAAAAGGGCAAAAGAACGCAACCGGCTTTTTATCGAGCCCGCATCACCTGTCTTAAATCGTGTCATTAAGGGGCAATATCCTCCGGGATCGGTTTTTAAAACAGTGATGTCTGTGGCGGGATTATCTGAGGAAAAGGTTAATCGTAATACCACGTACCATTGTCCAGGTTTTTATAAATTAGGGAATCGGAATTTTAAGTGCGCCCATATTCATTACAGTCAAAATATTATTCAAGCCCTGGGGCACTCGTGCAACGTTTTTTATTATAACCTTGGGCTTGTCATAGGGCCTGAATTGATTACCCGATATGCACATAAATTGGGGTTAGGAGAGCTGACACATATTGATTTGCCGTCGGAAGAACGGGGATTTATCCCTGGACCACGAAACAGGCGTGGAGAGAAAACCGGGTGGTACAAAGGGGATACCCTCAATTTTTCAATCGGACAGGGAGAGGTTCTTGTGACGCCGATACAGGTGGTGCGGATGATGGCTGCGGTCGCAAAGGGGAGCATCCCCCAGGTACATCTGTTGAAAATGATCGAAAATGAGCCGTTGGTGACAAACTCGATTATAAAAGTTATTGGTTTGCGGAAGGATGTTATGGACACGGTCCATGAAGGACTGCGGGCCGCTGTCGTGTCTTCAAGCGGGAGTGCACGGCAAATGAATATGGCTGGTTTTGAAGTGTATGGGAAAACCGGTACTGCCCAGACAGTTAAGGGCAAGAAAACACATGCATGGTTCGCCGGATATAATTTACAAGGTTCCAGGAGGATGGCTTTTTGTGTTTTTCTGGAATACGGCGGTTCAAGTTATTATGCAGTCCAGGTGACCAGCGATCTGTTTAAAGCTTTGAGAAAGGAAAACCTGATTTAGCTGAGTGAGCGGCGGGAAGGGCTGTCATGGTTTCGCGGTGAATCCTGAATATTTAGCCGCTCTTGGGTGGAGGAGGAAATGGGGAAAAATATTGGTTTGGTTATTTGGGCGATGACAATAGTGATTATCGTGGCAGGTCTTTTAGCCCTTTACAGCGCTTCTTATCATAACATCAGGATTTCAAATGAAGTGTTTTATGATCAGCTTCTTTTTGCCATTGTCGGGCTTGTAATCATGTTCTTGATAAGCAAGCTTGATTATCGCAATTTTTATGAGCTGGCCTATGTTTTTTATGCTGGCGCCGTCATTTTGCTTATTCTCGTTCTGGTTTCAGGACGCCATGCATTAGGGGCGACCAGATGGTTCAGTATCGGAGGAATCAGCTTTCAGCCTTCGGAGATGGCCAAGTTCGGCTTGATTCTGACATTGGCACGATATTTTTCCACGCGAAATCCGTCGGTGTCCTTTGAAACTGATCCCTTTGGAAATTTGTGGCCGGATCTCTTTGTCCCGTTATTGATAACGATGTTTCCAATGCTGTTGATCTTTAAGCAGCCGGATTTGGGAACGGCGTTATTATTTGTAGGCATTTTTTTCATCATGCTTTTTGCGAGCGGTCTGAAGTATAAATATATTGCCGGCTTTTTAGGCGTCTGCCTGTTTTTTCTTCCCTTTGCCTGGCATATTTTAAAACCATATCAAAGAGATCGCCTTCTTGTTTTCTTGAATCCGAATATCGATCCTTTAGGCGCCGGGTACACTATTATTCAGTCGAAAATTGCTGTTGGTTCAGGAAAATTTCTGGGTAAAGGCTGGCTTTCAGGGACGCAGAATCAACTTAATTTTCTGCCGGAGCGGCACACTGATTTTATTTTTTCAGTCATTGGAGAGGAGTGGGGTTTGATCGGGACGATTATAGTGCTGGGATGTTATTTTGTGCTGATATGGTCTGGATTGAAAATCGCAGAACAGGTAAAAGACAAATTCGGGATGCAGTTGACAGTAGGGATCATTGCCATTTTTACTCTTCAGGTTGTCATCAACATCGGGATGGTCCTGGGTTTATGTCCGGTGGTTGGTTTGACGCTTCCATTGATAAGTTTCGGGCGGTCCTCTTTTATAACATTTATGATTATGCTCGGGTTCCTTCTAAACCTGAGCCGAAGGCGCACTGTTTTCTAATATTCATATTACTATTATTATTTAGTGTATTGAGAATATGAAATTTCTAGTGTAAAATGAATCCATCATGAAAGATTTTAAACGACTGACAAATAAACATTTAGGGGAATTGCTTGTTGAAAGGAATGTCATCAATCAAGAGCAAATATCCATGGCGGCGGCTTATCAAAAAGAACATGGCGGTTTATTCGGAGAGGTGCTGGTCCAGTTAAAGTTTGCGACGGAAGAAGATATTGCTCAGGCGTTGACATGTCAGTACGGATTTCCTTATCTTCCATTAGCCAATTATGAGATTGATCCTGAAATTTTGAACGCAGTGCCGCAGGATGTTTGCCGCAAGTTTTGTCTTATTCCGATTGATAAGATCGGCAAGAGTCTTACGCTGGCCATGTCCGATCCTTTGAACGTGAATGCTATCGACGATATTGAGTTGATTACTGATTGCACTGTCCAGACCTTCGTCAGTACCGGCACGGACATCAAAGAAGCGATTGATAAGTACTACAGGAATTCCTAATTAATGCTATCGCTAAAAGAACGTTTACAACGTATACTTATCGACGATAAGATTATTTCCGAGGCTGATCTTGCCCGTGCCCTTGAAGAACAGCGAAAATCCGGTGGGCAGCTAAGCGATATTCTTGTTAAAATGAAGCTTATCAGCGAGGATGACTTGACCCATTTATTAAGCAAGGGACTTGGAATCCCGCCCATTGATGTTTCCCGTCTTAAAATCGATCCCGATGTTGTAAAGATTATTACCAAAGAAACAGCTCAACGTAATCAAATTATCCCCGTCTCCCGAATGGGAAATAATCTGACGCTTGCCATGGCGGATCCGCTCAATATTTTTGTTATTGATAATATTCAAACCATCACCGGCATGAACATTATCCCCATTATTGGCCGGTCTGCCCAAATTTCCAAGACCATTGAACAGTATTATGCCGAAGATTCAAAAGAGACCCTTGAAGACATCATTCAGGATATACAGGGAACCGAGGAAGTTGAGCTGATCAAAGCGGCGTCGGACGATGGGCTTTCGGTAATCGATATTAATCAGGATGCCCCGTTGATCAAGCTCACAGACGCTATTATTCAACAATCGATTCAGGCCAAAGCCAGCGATGTTTTTATTGAACCTATGGAAGCGACGTTGAGAATCCGTTATCGTATTGACGGGGTTTTAAGAGAGATTGATCAGATGGCCAAAGTCCTTCACCAGCCCATTATTTCAAGAATCAAGGTCATTTCAAATCTTGATATTTCCGAACATCGTCTTCCCCAGGACGGGCGTTTTAGAACAACGGCAGGAGGGAAAGAAGTAGATTTTCGTGTCAATGTTCTTCCGACGGCATTGGGAGAAAAGATTGTCCTTCGCGTACTTGATAAAAGCGGAGGGATGCTGGATCTGGCAAAACTCGGTCTTGAGGAAAACATCCTGGAGCGTCTCCGGCAAGCTTCCCAAAAACCTCATGGAATGGTCTTGGCCTGTGGCCCGACAGGAAGCGGTAAGACAACGACCCTTTATTCGGTTTTGAAATTTGTCGATTCGCCGGAGAAGAATATTATCACTGTTGAAGATCCCGTAGAATATCAAATGCGCGGAATGAATCAGGTTAATGTGAAACCAAGCGTCGGTCTGACTTTTGCCGCAGCCTTGCGTTCCATCCTTCGTCAGGATCCTGACATTATCATGATTGGTGAAATCCGTGACTCAGAGACACTTGATATCGCAGTCAAGGCCGCCTTAACAGGGCATTTGGTATTAAGCAGTCTTCATACGACGACAGCCGCAGGTTCTATCATCCGGATGATGAACATGGGCATTGAACCATTTTTGTTGACCTCTTCGGTTATCGCCATTAGCGGACAGCGCCTGGTCCGTCGCATTTGCCCTCATTGCAGGGAGGAATATGCAGTCCCGCCAGAAGTTTCCCAAAGGGTGGGTCTGGAAATCCTGGCACGCGGCAAAAAAGTTCCTTTGTATCGTGGGAAGGGATGCGATAAATGCCTTGGCACGGGATATTCCGGCAGAGTCGTTATTTGTGAGCTTCTGTCCCTCACTCCGAAAGTAAAGGAGGAGATTTTGAGAGGAGGAAATGAACTGAAGATAAAGAAGGTTGGGATAGAGGAAGGGATGGTTACTATGCGACAAGATGCTTTAATTAAGGCGGTTAACGGCCATACTTCACTTGAAGAGGTCCTGAGAGTCACAGCTCCAGATGAAGAATAGTGGACGCGAAGATAGAAAGAGGAAAGGAAAAAGTGGCAGAGACATTAAAACAGAAAATAATCCGGGCCCTGATCGAATCCTTTGATATTTCTGAAAAAAACCTTAAAGACGCCGAAGCCCTTCGTCAGCAGAAAGGCATTACTCTCGATCGCGCTTTAATTGATTTGGGTTTGATTAAAGAGGAGGATGTTTTAATATCCCTGGTTAAAGAGCTTCGAATTCCTTTTATAAAATTAAAAAAGTATAAAATCAGCCCTGATTTGAAAGATCTGATCCCGGAAAAAGTAGCCCGCCAGTATAAGATAATCCCGTTATCCCGTCTGAAAAATACGATCACTGTTGTCATCGCTGACCCGCTTAATATTTTTGTTATTGATGATTTAAAAAATATTACAGGTAAAGAGATTGATGCCGTGATGAGCACTGAAACTGATATTCAAACTGCCATTGAGGAGTATTACGGAAGCAATATTGAGAGCCGGGTTAAAGATATGACGAAGAATCTTTCGGAAGATTTTTCTATCATTTCAGAAAAAGAGGTTCAAAGCGGAGGTGAGACTTCTGAGGAGGAAGGGGAACAGGCGCCGATTATCCGGATGGTCAACCTGATCATTAAGGAAGCGTTGAAACAAAGAGCCTCTGATATCCATATTGAACCCATGACCGATTGCGTCCGGGTGCGCTACAGAATTGACGGACTTCTTCAGGATGTGATGAACATTCCCAAACAGAACCAGAACCCGGTTATCGTCCGTATCAAGATTATGTCACGACTCGATATAACAACCACGCGTCGCCCTCAGGACGGAAGGTTTAAATTAAGATTTCAAGATATTGAAGTTGATTTTCGCGTTTCATTATTACCGACGACATTCGGGCAAAAAGTAGTCCTCCGCGTTCTTGACAAAAAGAATTTAAGTATTGGGCTTGATGGTTTGGGTTTTTCTCCAAGGGCCGCCGGGATTCTGGGCAGAGGAATGTTTAAACCTTTTGGTATGCTTCTCGTTACGGGGCCGACAGGAAGTGGCAAGTCGACCACTCTTTATTCGATTCTTAATAAATTAAATACCACAGAAAGGCATATTATTACTGCAGAAGATCCAGTTGAATATTTGATTGATGGTCTTGCCCAAATTGAGGTGCGTGCGGAGATTGGTTTTACTTTCGCTTCGGCCCTGAGGGCCATTCTGCGTCAGAGTCCGGATATCGTTATGGTGGGTGAAATCAGAGACTCTGAAACAGCCGATATTGCCATTAAGTCTGCGTTAACAGGTCAGTTGGTTTTATCGACCCTGCATACGAATGATGCCGCTGGTGCCCTGACCAGGCTTGTCGATATGGGGGTTGAACCTTTTCTGGTCGCATCAAGTCTGGTAATGATTGTGGCTCAGCGTTTATGCCGGCGTATTTGTCAGCATTGTAAAGAAGAGGTTAATATTCCTAAAGAGGTACTCAAACAGTTTGGGGGTCTGATCAAGCCGGGCATAAAGTTTTATCATGGCAAGGGCTGCGAGGCCTGCCGGCAGACAGGATATCGCGGCCGTTTGGGGGTAACGGAGATCTTGGAAGTTGACGATAAAGTCCGGGAGCTGCTTTTAAAGGGTGAAAGCTCGGATGCGATCAAAGAATATGCACGTCGTGAGCAAGGCATGTTGACACTCTGGGAAGATATTGTAGAAAAGTTTATTGCCGGCGAAACCACACTGGAAGAAGTTTATCGGGTCACCTCAGATGACTGAGAAAATTTTTATGAAAATAATTTTTAATGCCGGATCTGATGATATTATTAATAATAATTATCAGGAGCAGGGAAATTGTCAACTTTTAAATATTTAGCAAAAAATCAAGAGTCCCACAGTGTCACCGGGACCATCAATGCTGAAAACGAAGAAGCCGTTGTTCGGCAGTTACGTGATCGCGGTCTTATGATCGTGTCTGTAGAGCAGGTCAAAGACGCTTTGCAAAAGAAGATTGGATCCGGATCAAAGAAGAAGGTAAAACAGGAAGAGATAGTTATTTTTGCCCGACAGTTATCGACAATGATCGAAGCCGGGATTCCGATTTTGCAGTCCCTGGAGGCCCTGGAAGAGCAGATGGAGAGCCAGGGTTTTAAAACCGTCATTTCAAAAATGCAGGAAGACATTCAGCAAGGAAGCAGTTTATCGGCGGCTTTCGCAAAACATCCTCGGGTTTTTGACAGTCTTTTTATTAACATGATCAAGGTCGGTGAAACGGGAGGTATTTTAAATACCATCCTTGAACGTATTGCCTCTTATCTCGAAAAAAGTTTGAAGCTCAAACGCCAGGTAAAATCTGCCTTGACCTATCCGACGGTCATTATTTTCATGGCGACCGTGATTACCACGGTTCTTCTTGTCAAAGTTGTCCCAACCTTTGCAGAAATTTTTGAATCCTTCGGAGGAGAGCTTCCCGCCCTGACGCAGATGCTGATCGATATTAGCAATTTTCTCAAAAATAATATTCTGTTTTTTATTGGCGCGGTTATTCTTGCCGGTTTCCTTTTAGCTAAATGGCATAAGACAGAGGCAGGGCGGATGGCCATAGATACCCTCCTTCTCAAGATGCCCATCTTTGGTGCCTTAATGAGAAAGGTCGCCATCAGCCGGTTCAGCAGGACGTTAGCGATTCTTCTTCAATCGGGCGTCCCCATTCTGGAATCGTTAGATATTGTCGGCAAGAGTTGCGGGAATGCGGTTATCGAGCATGTCATGGAGGACGTCAAGACCAATGTCAAGGAAGGTGAAGGGATTGCTCTTCCTTTATCGAAAAGCGGCGTCTTCCCTCCGATGGTGATACGAATGATTCTGGTTGGAGAAAAATCGGGGCAGCTAGAAAAAATGTTGAACAAAATCGCCGAATTCTATGATGATCAGGTAGATGCTGCTGTCGCCGGCCTTACGAGCATCATTGAGCCTTTGATCATCGGTATTCTGGGGATTGTTATCGGGTTTATCGTTATTGCATTGTTTCTGCCAATTATGAAAATAACGCAATTAGCCGGGTGAGAATGAAAAAATTTTTTTACCGAATTTTTATGTTTGTGTTCATTCTTTCTTCCTTCACTGTTACCGGAAGTATTGCACAGCTTCTTTCTACAG
Organism: Candidatus Omnitrophota bacterium; assembly: GCA_040753435.1. Lineage (GTDB taxonomy): Bacteria > Omnitrophota > Gorgyraeia > Zapsychrales > JANLHA01 > JAKLFA01. The sequence continues at coordinate 13,852 of JBFMEN010000056.1, forward strand.
ACCAGCTTTTGGAATACAGTCTGGAGTCTCTTCGTGAGAAGATGGATGGAGCTGTTAAGCAGAATAAAAATCTTTCCTCCAAGAATTCATCAATCAGAAATAGGATTCTTTTATTAAAAAAGGAAGCGCGAGAGTTCGATGATGCCATTATGCGATTAAGAGAGCAGGCAGTAAGTATTGAGAACCAAATAAAATTGGAAGCAAAAGAATTAAAGATCGAGGAAAAACGTTTAAACAATGTTTTAGAGCAAAAAAGGCATTTAGAGTTGGAGCGGGATACATTGACAAAACAGATTGAAACAACAGTGCTGGAACGCAATCTTCTTGAGCAAGACGTTAATGAGACATCGTTTGATGTCAGAACATTGAAAGAGGCCCCTAAAAATCAGATTTCCGGTAATCTTTTAAATTATTATTCAGATGAAAAGATGAGATTTCTGGAATTGCTTAAAGGGTCCCGAACCCGTTTGAATGAGAAGCGGGACAAGGTTGATTCGCTTGAGATTCAATTCGTCGACAAGTTAAGGGAGAAGGAATTTTTAACGCGTCAGCAGGAAACATTAAAACGCACATTGGGTGATTTTGAGCTTCGTTTGAACGAGGAAGAGTCAAGAAGGGATCTTTTAAAAAAGGGAGAAGAGAACTGGCGGGATGATTTGAAATCAAAAAGAAAGGAGTGTGAAGATCGCAATGAAGAACTCCGTCAGTATCTTAAAATGTTAAAGATCGTCGTTAATGATTTAAAGGCTGTACGAGATGAGTTGAATTCTGAACATGTACGGGACGAGGCGCATATGAATCGCATTTTGTCCCAACTGAAAGAAGAGAAAACGATGCTTGTTGGTTTGCATGAAATAACCGAAGAAGATCGGTTTTCTCATCAACGCCGTCAAGATGCCGATCACGCCGTTTTATTATTAGAACAGCAGCTTGATGAGATTAAGAGGCAGAAGGAAGAAGTGATTAAAGAATTTCGATCTGGGCAGGACCATTTGGCGGGCAGAAAGAAAGAAAACATGTTATTACAGGAGAATATCGGGCATCTGGAAAAAAGTCTCGTGAGCCTGCATGAGGATTTAAAAAATTTTAAGAAATCTGTTAATGTGATCAGAGAAAACACATTTGGTGAGAAAAGGGCCGAAGTTAGAAAGGAATTGGAAAATGCAAGAGTTAGTGTTGGCAAGTTTGAGGAAGATATTAACAGACTTCAAAAAGACATTGAAAATAAACAACAATTGTTGACTGATTCTCAACAAAAGAGGGAATCGTGGGAGAGCGATATTAAGAAAGCGGAAGAATATTTGGAGAGGCTGAAAGCCGAGAATCAGGAATTGTTAAAAAGCCAGCGTGAGTTGGAACAGTTTTTTTCAGATCGCAAGTTTGAGATGGAGAAAGAGATCAATGAGGCGAAGATGCGAAAGAAAGCACTGGAAGCTTCAATTGATGTTGTTCATAAAAAGTATAAAGCGGGTAAAGATGAACTGGAAAGTTTCGAAGCCGAACAGGCAGAGTTGCAGGGTTATTTAAATGTTTTGAAAAAGGAAAATTCGACTTTGCAGGGGAAAATATCTGTTCTGGAAGTGAAAAAATAGGGGGAGCCTGCATCTTGACAATTACGCGGTTAGCATGCCATACTTATGGTGATAAACCGTTCTCTGAAGTTGATGAAAAAGGTAAACCATTCGAAAGGATGGGGCTCCGGTGTGATTGGGTATTAAACTGCACCGGACCCGGCAAAGCTAATATATATTTAGCGAAGCCGGGACAAAGCTACAGGGTCCTCGAGTCCGTTAAAGGATTTCAGGATAGCCAGTTGCCATTAACGAAAATGAAAATTTTTGTTAACCGGAATTTGTGCGCCCGTTCTTTTTACTTGAGAATGGGCGCTTTTTTTTGAATTTGGAGTGAAAAAATGTTGGTTAATGGAAAAATGTGGAAAATAAAATTGACACTCCTAAGGCGAGTGATAGAATAAATAGCGTTAACCTTAATAATGCCAGAAAGTTAGAGCAAGGGACACAAAATATCAGGGTTTTAAACTGTTTTTATTATTTTTCTTTATTATGCTGATTTTTGGTCCAGCGTTCTATCTTATGGCGATAAAAGGAGGAGCAGGATGAAAAAAAATCGTCAAGGTTTTACTTTGGTGGAGATCATGATTGTTGTCGCAATCATTGCTCTTCTGGCAGTCATCGCTATCCCGAACTTGATGCGAGCCCGGGTATCAGCGAATGATGCCTTAGCTCAGAGTACTTTACGTACCTTGGCTACAGCTGTTCAGAATTTCGCTGCAGATAACAATGGAACATTCCCTGCTGATTTGGGTGTTCTGGCTACAGCTACCCCGCCGTATACAAATGTCAACTATGCGACTAACGCAACTCAGAGCGGGTTTACTTATGCCTATGTAGCAGCTACCAACACAATTACCGCAACTCCTGCGACATGCGGCACAACGGGAAGCCGGGTATTTACGATCAATACTCAATCTGCGGCGATTACAGCGGTTGTATGTAGTTAATTTGTTTTTTATGTCTTAAAAATAATGGGGGCCAAGTAATTATAACGAGCCCCCATTATTTTTTAGAAGGGTTAAAAATATGGTCAAAACAATTAAAAATATTCAGGGTGTCAGCCTCATTGAGTTTCTCGTTTCTTTCGTCATTCTGGTACTTGTGACAGGGGGAATCCTTTTTTCGTATATACGCTGCATGGAGTTTATCGAATTGTCAAAAAACATGTCGATTGCTGTACAGGCAGCCCAGAGCCGGATGGATCAGATAAAAGCTACGAATTACAGCCTGGTTTCAAGCTCTTTTAATGGAATTTCATTTGCCATCCCCAATCTTAATGGTATAGGTGTTACCTATATTGATAACTCTGTAGCAGATCTTCTAGATGTCAATGTTGTTATTTGCTGGCGAAACAAAAACGATCGGTTGTATGGAGAAGATGGTAACCTGAATGGAGTGCTTGATGTTGGAGAGGACTTGAATGTCAATCTCAGGCTTGACTCCCCGGTTGAGCTACATACAAGGATCTTTCAAAGATTATGAGACGATTACTCGAACAATCAGGATTTACATTTATCGAAATGCTTGTCACGTTGGCACTGACATTAATTCTTTTTGCGGCGGGGGGAAACATTTTTATGTCAGGCAATGCAATCTGGGATACTGGCGATTCCCATGTAAGATTGCAGGAAAATTTGCGTTTTACTCTTGAAAGGATTGCTTCGGAAGTCCGGGAATCAAATGCCGAACATATTGATGTCGATACCAACGGCGTTATTAAATTTTCTGTTCCTGTTCAATGTGAGACAGGCGCAAGAAAATTTTGTGTTGAAAAATACCGATCGACCGACCAGGGCGCGGCTAAAGCTTGCGTGGAGGAATATCCGGTTTTCGGAGGAGATGACTGCATAAAAGTTTGTGAACCGGATGAGATTACGAATGATGAGAATATGATTTGGGGGGCCACGTTGCACTGGGATTGTAAAACAGCGAGTTGTATGGATGCCGACGATGACTGCGATAATATTGAGTATAAATTTATTTCTTATCACGTTAATTCTAATAATAAATTAATGCGTTCAGTTCTGGACGAGACGGATGCTTTAGTATCAGAAGAAGATATGGGAGCAGAACTTTTTGACCTTCAGTTTGCATTAGCCGGATCGGTTTTAACGATCACTGCGGTTGCCCAGGAGGTTGAGAATGACGGTCGTGTCTTAACAGAGCAGACATCGCTGGATGTCTATCTGAGAAATTAGGGGGTGCCCGATGATGCCCTTAAGAAAAGAATCAGGATTTGTTCTTGTTTTTGTGCTTTTTATTTTTATGATTCTTCTGATTTATGGAGCCATGTTTGTGCAGCGAGCCATCAGCGAATGGAATGTCGCCGATCGCCAACGCCGGGTTTCCCAGGCCCAGTATATTACTGAAGCCGCTACTGAGATCGCGCTTGAACAGTTGGATGCGTTTATTAATGAGGATTTAAGAACGACGATCAATGAGATGAATCCGCAACTTGTGGCCAAAAAAGCGAAAAATGCTGTTACAGGCGGCAATGGAATTGGTTTTTTGGTTGATATGTCCTTTGATATGCCTTTAGGTACCGATGGAACCACGACCTCTTTTAATCAACCGTCAACCTCTTTTTCAAACGGCAGTTACACTTATAATATAATCGTGACAGAGGCTGGCGATCCGGTACTTGTTGCCCCTGACATGTGGGATTTTCCCTATAATTATAAAATTGAAGCAACTGGACAGGTAACCGGAACTTCCAAAACGATTACGCTTACCGGAGATTTCACGATTCGGGTACAGCGTGACAATTTTGCCAAATATGCCCTTTTTTCAGCTCATCATAGAACTCCAAGCGGTACTATAGTCTGGTTTACTGACACCACGAATTTCGCAGGGCCTATTCATACCAACGAACATTTTAGCTTTGCCGGTGATCCCGCTCTGGCCGGGTTTGCAGGCTTCTTTGACGGGCCAGTCACCCAGCATTTATCCAAAGCCTTGTTTTATAATAGCGGTTGGCCAATCCTTCTGGATGAGGATCTAAATGGCGTTCGTGACATCCCAGCCTTTAATCAAGGCTTTACCAGAAGTTATCAAGAGATTGTACTGGCCTCTTCCGTTCAAAAACAGGACATGTATGAACAGGCGCTGGGTACACATATTCCGACGGGAAGCGGCATTGCCGTTGCCAATGACGGAAGCTCCTTGACTGGTGGAATTTATGTCGATGGAGATGCCTCGATTCAGTTAGGCATTGATGCCAATGACCATGCGCAATATACCATTCAGCAAGGAGCGACAAGGAAGATTATTACCGTCGACAATTACAACAATCAGACGACCGTTGTTGATCCTGATACAGGAAGCTCAGCTACTTATACCGGCTTGCCCGACGGAATATATGATTTGGGGACAATTATCTACGTTAACGGGAGCGTCACAAGTTTAGGAGGAGGGACTGATCAATACGGTCAACCTCTTCCGGCCATACAAAGGGACACTGAGTTAACCATCTCCTGTGAGAATGACGTTGTGGTAACGAATCACATTCGTTACAGTGAATTTACTGATGCTGTTGGAGAACCCGGAGATGATGATTATGTTCCTCCCAATGCAGAAGGAACCGAAAACCTTTTCGGCATCGTTGCCTGGGGGGGCAATGTCATTATCGGAAACGAAGCCCCTGATAATGTCGATATTCACGGAACAATTTTGGCTAGAAGCGGGATGTTCACTGTTGATGATTACGATAATTATGGCGGCTCGAGGGGCGTGACAACGTTGTTGGGAGGGGTTATTACAGAATTTTATGGTCCATTCGGGCTATTCAACTCCTCAACAGGACAACAGCTTTCAGGATATGGGAGGAACTTTGTTTATGATGGCAGGGCTCTAGATGGAAAAAGTCCTCCTTATTTTCCGACTCTAAATGCGTTCACCAGTTTTTCAAATGATTTGACAGATAAAATTATATATTGGGAAGGAAGCTATTATTAAAATTACTCTAATTATTAATTTTATTATGAATACTAAATGTTATAATAAAAACGATTCAAAAAGGAAAATTCCGTGAAAAATCTTTTGGAAGGAAAAAGCATTCTTCTAGTACTTTTAGCTGGTGCGATTTTCTTTATCATTATTGCCGTTTATATCAATTCAAAAATCATTGAAGATTTGAATGATGAAAGCAGCGAGCCAGCTGTTGTCTCCGATGACGCTGCATCCCCGGTCGTTAAAATCAAACCAAGAAAAAAGATTGATTTGACAGATCCTGGATTTCAACTCAAAGAAATAAAGGCAAACGTTATTGAACAAAAAACAGAGACGGAATCTTCATATCAGAAGCCTTTGGATTCTGTCATACTGGTAAATTAAAATGAATTTCCGAAAAGTATTTGAACAATACCTTGCTTTCGTTAAACGATTCATTCCTGAACCCATGATCCGGTCTTCCGTCGGAATCGATATTGGTTTAACAAGTTGCAAGATGGTGGAGGTCCGTCATCGCGGGAACACCATTGAGCTGGTCAGGTGGGGGATTGAGCCTTGTAATGGCAGTCCGGAACAGGCTGTGAAAAAGATTTTGGAACGCGCAGGACAACAGACTGTCAGTCCTTCAACAGCTGTTCATGGAAAAGGAACTCTTATTCGTTATGTTGAGCTTCCAAGAATGTCTCCTGAAGAGTTGAAAAAGTCTTTTTCTTATGAGGCTGATAAATATCTTCCCTTTAACGCCGATCAAATTTATCTTGATTGCCTGATTCTTGATCCTAAATCAAAAAGAACCAAGATGACCGTTATGATAGCCGCTGCCAAGAAAGAGATCATTAATGAACGCATTGAATTATTCAAGAAAATCGGTCTCACACCGGATTTCATTTCGTTGAATCCCATTGCCATGGCCAATGTCATTAATACTTTAGGTATTGATGGCAACGAACCTGACAAGGTTGGTGAGTCTAAGGAGGCGTTGGCTATTGTCGATATCGGCGAAAAAGTAACAAATATTAATATTATTTATGGAGGCCTGCCCCGCTTTACCAGGGATATCTTTACGGCGGGTGCTGATTTTACTAAACAGATTTCAAACGTCTTGAAGGTTTCCATGGAAGAGGCGGAAAGTCTCAAATGTAATCCAGGATCCCGAAAAGATGAAGTTGTGAAGGTTTGTGAATCAGTCGCCTTAAACCTGATTTCAGACATGCGCCTTTCATTAGATTATTTCGTAACTGAGAATAATGTCCCAGTGAAAAAAATTTTATTGGCCGGAGGGATGTCGTTGTTTGATGGAATGACTTCGCTTTTTAATAATTATCTTGAAATAGACGTAGTCCAATGGGATCCTTTTGAACATGTTGCTGTACCGGTTGGGATGAAAGAAGAAATCAAAAAAGTATCGAGCCAATTGGGAGCGGCTCTCGGATTGGCGCTTTATTGATAAGGAAAACATGATTGACGTTAATTTAATGCCCGGGGATAAGCGTAAGCGAAGAAACCGTAACGGTCTTTTGCCTTCGGGTTTTGTTTTGCCTCGTGAAGTGATTATCGGGTTGATCGGAGGTTTTTTGGTCGTCCTTTCTTTATGGCACATTTTGCTCCAGGTAATTGTGATATCCCGCTATGTTCAATTGAAGGGGCTTGAGGGGCGATGGGAAAAGTTATTACCTGAAAAAACAGAAGTCGACGCACTCATTAAAGAACTGACCCAGCGTCAGGCCAGGATCAAGACCATCAATCAGGTTAGAGGGGATCAGGGAATTTCGTGGGCCCAGAAACTTCAGGCGATTAGCATGGAATTACCACGGGGGGTATGGTTGAGAAATCTTTTGTTTGATGAGGGAACTCTTTTGATCAACGGCAGTTCCGTCTCCAAACATAAAGTTGAGATGATCAACGTTCATACTTTTGTTTCAAAACTGAAAGAGGATGCGGGGTTTATGAAAGGAGTCCAGGCGGTTGAGCTGGAGTCGATCAAAAACAGGGAAGTGGCCCAGGTTACGGTGGCGGATTTTATTATTAGAGTGGTTTTTGAGGAAGACAAAATAAATGAAAAAAATTAACCTCAAAGAAGAAGCCGTCAAGATTATCAATAAAGTCAATGAGAAGAATCCGTACTATCTCATCATTAGCATTCTTGTTTTAGCATTGGTCTTGGATTATTTTCTTATAATGCAGTTTCAATTAAAAGCAATGCGGCAACTTAATCCGCGCATCATTGAATTGAAGGGAAGTTTTAAACAGTTTGAAATGAACAAGGCAAGAGTGGATTCCTACCAGAAAAATATAATAGATTTGGATGTTCAGCTGGGAGAACTCGAAAAGCGGATTAAAACGACAGAAGAAATTCCTGTTGTACTTGAAGAAATTAGCCGGATTGGAAATCAGTATAAGTTTTTTATTGAACAAATCCTCCCTGAAACCAGTCTAGAGGAATCGACGTTTAAGAATAACGAGGGGAGCTATTATTTATTACCTGTTCGGTTGGAGGCCCGGAGTAGTTACCATAGTTTCGGAAGGTTTTTAAATGAGTTGGAATCAAAAGGGTCGTTGATGAAGGTAGAGAAGATCACGATGACATCCAATGATGAAAATCCCCGGCAACATGCAATTAAACTTAATATTCAGACCGTTATTTTTGATCCGGTCAAGGGAACGAAAAGATGAGAAAACTTTTTTTTATCAGCATGTTTGTTTGCCTGACAACCGGTATTGTATTTGCACAAAAGGAAGAGGTTTTTTTCTATCGTGATGAAGGACGACGGGATCCTTTTTGGCCGCTGCTGAGTGCCAATGGTTCAATTATCAGCTATAACGAAAATGATTTGATCGCGACAGATATGATGCTTCAGGGTATAACCACAGGATCTGATCAAAACATGGCGGTTATTAACGGCAAGATTGTGAAGGAAGGAGATATGGTTGGCGCGTATAAAGTTGAGGCGATTATGCCGGCCTTTGTTGTGCTGGATAATGGGCAGGAGAAGGTCGAATTACACTTATCAAGAAAGGGGGAATAACATGTTTAAATATATCATCATTGTATTCGCCAGTATCCTGTTCATGATTGCCCCTGTTTATGCTCAGCAATCAGAAGGATCTGAATCCCGGCCAGCGGTTCAAGAACCCGTAGATCAGGTGGAAGGGGTTTCTGATAACAGGGAGAAAGGTAATTCCCTGGCTGAGGGGATGGTTTCGCTAGATTTTAGAGACGCCGATATTAAAGATGTGTTGCGTATTTTGTCGTTAAAAAGCGGGGTCAATATCGTCGCAGGTCCTGAGGTGACCGGTTTGGTGACGATACAACTTGAAAATGTTTCATGGCAACGGGCGTTGGATGTTGTGCTTCAAACTTATGGGTACGCATATGATCATCAAGATAATATCATTACAGTAACAACGATAGAAAATTTAAAAAAACGCCGTGAAGATGTTATGCTATTGTCTGAACAGGAACCTTTGGTAACCAAAGCTTTTGTGTTAAATTATGCAAAGGCGGTGGATATAATTAATGCGGTTGAAAAAATGAAAACAGAAAGAGGTGCGATTAATTACGATGAGAGAACGAATTCGATTATCGTCAGGGATGCGGCATCAAATGTCGAGATGATTGGCGAAATTGTCAGGCAGTTGGATGCGACGACCCCTCAGGTGTTAATTGAAGCAAAGATTATTGAGACTCAGTTGGGTAATACTGATAAACTTGGTATAGACTGGAGCACGGAGATATCTGCCCAAGGCGCTTCATGGTCGACCACCTGGCCGTTTACCCGCGTTGTTTCCAATAAAAATCTTTTGGCTGAAATTCCGGCGACAACAGTTAGCGAAGCCCCTTTCACTTACGGAACGCTTAACTTTAACGCATTTCAAGCGACTTTACAGATGCTGGAATCCCGGAATGATACCAATACTCTTTCAAATCCAAGGCTTGTAACACTTGATAATCAACCTGCAAGAATTGTTGTCGGAACACAGTATCCTTTCCCTGCATATACCTATAATGAAGAGCAGGGACAGATGCAGGTGTCCGGTTGGGAATATAAAGATATAGGAGTGATTTTTGAGGTAACGCCCCACGTGAATAATGCGGGCATGGTGACGTTGGATCTTAAACCCAGGGTCACCGCGATCATTGACGATGCGACAGTTCAGGTGGAAGGGACAACAGTTCCCCAGTTGACAACCAGAGAGGCTTCGACGAGCGTCATGATCAAAGACGGAGAGACGTTAGTTATCGGCGGATTAATTTCGAACACAAAGACTGATAACGAATCAAAATTTCCGATATTGGGGGATATTCCCCTGATTGGCCGGCTTTTTCGTTATGATTCCAAGGTTAATACGAAAACCGACCTGTTGATATTTTTAACGCCTCATATCATCACTCCTGAAGGTTATTCTGAGGAATAACAGTTGTTTTATTTTAAGCCAGGCAGGGAAAAGGAAAATCTCTCTTTTTCCCTGCCATGCGTGTGCCTATTAACATTTAATGAGTGAGGTGAGGAAGTGCCGAGAGAGATTTTGATCAGTAAAGATGATGGTAGAACCTTGGTTGCGATGATTCAAGATGGTGTTCTGGATGATTTTCATATTGAATTTGAAAATCAGCAATCGGTATTAGGGAATATTTACAAAGGGAGGGTTGAATCTATCTTGCCGTCGATCAACGGAGCTTTTGTCAATATTGGTCAAGAGCGCAATGGTTTTTTGTATTTGACGGATGCAGACAATCCATTAATTGAAAGCGAAATAGCTCCTCCGCAGAATTTTTTAGATCGCATATTGAATCGACCGCCGACTGTCGAAAAGCCAGTAAAGAAAAAGAAAGAAGAAATCCCCTTGAAAGAGGGGCAGGAGATCCTTGTTCAGGTCGTGAAAGATCCTTTTGCAAAAAAAGGAGCCCGTTTAACCACCCATATTTCATTAGCAGGCCGTTTTGTAGTTTACATGCCTTTTGACCGTCATAACGGTATTTCTAAAAAAATCGAAGATCCTGAAGAACGTAAACGGTTGAAAGAAGTTTTGAGTGAATTAGGCTTTGCCAAAAAGGGAGGCTTTATCATCCGCACCGTATCATTGGGACGGACGAAAAAAGAATTGGTTCGGGATGCAAAATTTTTATATCGTATCTGGCAGCAAATCATGAAACTGGCCGAAAAAAAGCAGGCTCCAGCCCTGATTTATAAAGAGTTTGATCTGATCTGGAAAGTGGTGCGTGATTACCTGAGGGATGATATTGATCGCCTGACGATTGACTCACAGGATGATTTCGTCAAGATTCAAAAATTTGTATCTGTTCTGATTGGTAAGGAGCATGTGAAAAAAATTCATGTGTATCGCGGGCATAAAACCCTTTTTGAATCCAAAGGTGTTTCAAAACAGCTCCAGAAGGTTTATGACACACATGTTCAGTTGCGGAATGGGGCACATATCGTGATTGAGCAGACAGAGGGACTGACTGTGGTTGATGTGAACAGCGGAAAATTTACCATGAAGGGGACCCCTGAAGAGGCGGCTTTTGTTGTCAACATGGCCTCAGCTCCAGAAATTGCCCGGCAGTTGCGCCTGCGGGATGTGGGAGGTATCATTGTTATTGATTTTATTGATATGTCGAGAGAGCATAACAAGCGTAAAGTATTGGAATGCTTGAAGATGGAACTCTCGAAAGACCATGCTAAAACCGAGGTCAACAAGATATCATCATTGGGTCTGGTTGAAATGACCAGGGCAAGGACCGGTAAGACTTTAGAGGCGTTATCGTTTCAAGTTTGCCCTTACTGTAATGGACGGGGAAAGGTGAGAAGACCATAGATCTGTATGGGGAGTAGACGCGCGATTAAAAAGATATTGACTTTTATTTAAAATACGCTTTAATGGTGTTTTCATCCTGATTTTATAAGAGGATTGTAGATATACTTATTTTTACTGTATTTAACGATGTTGAGGAGGTTTCATATGTATGCAATTGTTAAGATCGGATCCGATCAGTTTAAAGTCTCCGAAGGAGATATTATCGAAGTGGACCATCTTGCTGAAGATGCGGGGAAAAAAATCGCATTTGAAGATGTGCTGATGGTAGCCAATGGCGATGAAGTTAAGATCGGCCAGCCTGTCTTGGCGGGAGCGAAGGTGCAGGCGGAGGTCATAGGCGATGCTCAGGGAGAAAAAGTAATAGCCTTTAAATACCGAAAGCGTAAAGCTTCAGCTTTCAAAAAAGGGCATCGTGAGAAACTGACTGCTTTAAAAATCACGAAAATTTCAAACTAGATCGAAAAAGTTTAAGAACTAAAACTCTCATTTTTTAGGCTATGGCGTTCGTTGACGAAGTTAAGATTATCGTTAAGGCTGGTGACGGCGGAAAAGGATGCGAGAGTTTCTACCGTGATAAGTATTTTCGCCATCCACGTCCTAATGGAGGAGACGGGGGGGATGGAGGCGATATTGTATTTATTGCCGACCCGCATATCCATACTCTCCTGGATTATAAATTTAAACAGCATTATACGGCTGAGCGCGGTGGTCATGGAGGCAGTAAAGGCAAGACAGGCCATCGTGGAAAAAGCTGTGAACTGAGAGTGCCTGTCGGGACTGTTATACGTGATTATGAAAAAGGTTTGCTGATCCGCGACCTTTCCCGGCAAGATGAATCGGTCATCGCCGCCAAAGGAGGCAAGGGCGGCAGAGGAAATGAAAGCAATCAAACTCCCGCGCCACCCGGTCCGGGGGAGCAAAAAGTCCTTTTCCTTGAATTGAAGTTAATCGCTGACGTCGGACTTGTAGGTTTTCCCAATGCCGGTAAATCAACGCTTATTAACAGTATTTCAAAAGTACGTTCAAAAATCGCCAGCTATCCGTTTACCACGAAACAACCTGTTCTGGGCGTGGTTGAGGATCCTGATGGCAAAAGTTTTGTTGTCGCCGATCTTCCTGGATTGATTGAAGGGGCGCATACTGGACGGGGTCTGGGGGATCGTTTCTTGAAACATGCAGAGCGAACCAGGGTACTGATTCACATTATTGATATGGCTGGCGAAGATGGCAGGGACCCGTTAGATGATTATCAGACAATCTGCAATGAATTGACGGCCTATAGCGATCAGTTGGCCGTTAAGAAAACACTTATCGTTGCCAATAAAATGGATCTTCCCCAGGCTCAAGAAAATTTAAAAAGGTTCCGCCAGTATATTGATCAGCCCCTTTTCACGATCTCTGCTTTAGGGGGAGAAAACCTTGACTCGCTAGTGAAGGAGCTTCGTCGGTTGCTGGCTGAGCAATAAAGCGAGAGGCTGATATGACAAGAAAATTTTCACGCCCAGTAAAGCGCGTTGTTGTCAAAGTCGGTTCCGGAATTATCGCAAATTATAAACTAAAACCGCGCAAAACCCGTCTTGGTTCTCTGGTCGAACAGATGAGCGTTGCACGGCAGAATGGGATTGAGGTCGTATTTGTGAGTTCAGGCGCGATCGTTCTGGGCATGGGCGAAGTGGGCATGTCAAAACGGCCAAATGATCTCGTTCAGCTGCAAAGCCTGGCGGCGACAGGGCAAACTGTTTTAATGAAAACATATAGCGATCTTTTTCATAGAAGAAAAATGAAGTGCGCACAGATTCTGCTTACATGGGAGGATTTTGATGATCGCAAGAGATATAACAACGCCCGCAACACCTTATGCGCTCTTCTTGAGCAGGGCGTCGTTCCCATTATTAATGAAAATGACACGATTTCGACGGATGAAATTAAATTCGGCGATAATGATAAATTATCCGCATTGGTAGCGAGTCTTGTCGGCGCAGATCTTTTACTGATTTTATCTGATGTTGAAGGATTGTATAAATTCGAAGAAGGCAAGAAAACATTCTTTAAAGAGATCGAAGAAATTACTCCCGACATAGAAGCCCTTGCCTTCGGCACAACCAAAAAAAATATTTCAAAAGGCGGGATGAGCGCAAAACTGAACGCTATCAAGATTGCTGTTCAGGCAAAGGTTCCTTGCGTTATCGCTCATGGCGAAGTCAAGGATGTATTGACGCGCGTGCTGAACGGCGAACGGGTCGGGACATTTTTTTGTGAAAATGAAGAAAAGTTGCTGTCGCGCAAGCATTGGATTTCTTTTGGGGGAAGGCCTAAAGGAATTTTGATTGTCGATGAGGGCGCGGAAGAGGCCTTGCTGGAAGGCGGGAAAAGTCTTCTTTTGCCCGGCATAAAAAGCTGGGACGGGCATTTTAAAAAGAACGATATCGTGATCGTGTGCAACCAGTCGCGCCAGGAGATCGCCCGTGGGATTATTGCCTATTCTGTTTCCGATCTTCATAATATTACTGATAAAAAAGGGAAACGAGAAGTCATTCATCGCGACGAGCTTGTGTTGTGCAAGCGTTAGTCAAAGGCAAAAAAGTTTTTCGAGGCGAGCAAGGAGTTTCAATGATAAAAAAATCAAAAATGATCCGGATGGCTAAGGCGGCAAAGAAGGCATCGCGACAACTAGCGATTGCGCCGTCTTCTGAAAAAAACAAAGCATTGACTTTGATGGCCGAGTCAATTTATAAGGAAAAGAATTTTTTGATCTCTGAGAACGCGAAGGATATCAAGACTGGGAAAAAATCAAAACTTTCCAATGCATTGCTGGATCGTCTTTTATTGAATGACAAACGCATTCAGGGGATGGCTGATTGTTTGATGGACACCGCTAAATTGGAGGATCCGGTTGACAAGGTCATGGAGAGCTTTGAGAGGCCGAATGGGTTAAAGATTGATAAGGTAAGGACTCCTATTGGTGTCATTGGCATTATTTTTGAATCACGTCCCAATGTGACCAGCGATTGCATCGGTCTTTGTATAAAGTCGGGGAATGCCTCTATTTTAAAAGGAGGTAAAGAAGCCTTTTATTCTAATAAGGCAATCTTTTCCTTATTGAAGAAGGCGCTTACTAATACCAAGATCCCACCGGATGCTATTCAGCTAATTGATTCGGCGGATCGCCATGCTGTTAGCGAGATGTTGAAACTGAACGCATATGTTGACCTCATTGTTCCTCGAGGCGGAGAAGGCCTTATCCGTTTTGTCGCCGAAAATTCCCGGATTCCTGTTGTAAAACATTATAAAGGAGTTTGCCATACATACGTCTCCGAGCATGCCGATCTGGCCATGGCCCAGAAAATTTGTTTTAACGCCAAAGTTCAGCGTCCGGGTGTTTGTAATGCTATGGAGACTATGCTTGTGCATGAGCAAGTGGCCTCCGATTTTCTTCCTTCAATGATTAAAGCACTGAAAGAAGCGGGGGTTGAAGTGAGAGGATGTCCTTTAACAAAGAAGATTGTAAGGACAGGCATTAAACCAGCTAAAAAATCTGATTGGTTTGAAGAGTATCTTGACCTCATTCTTTCTGTTAAGGTGGTCAGCTCTTTGCAAGAAGCGATTGATCATATCAACACTTACGGGTCTGGGCATTCCGATGCCATTGTTACTGGTGATCAGAAGGAAGCCGAGACTTTCCTGAAGTCGGTGGATTCCGCCTGTCTTTATGTCAACGCTTCCACAAGATTTACGGATGGATATGAATTTGGATTTGGCGCTGAGATAGGAATCAGTACGGATAAAGTGCATGCCCGGGGACCAATGGGGCTCAAAGAGTTGACGACATATAAATACCTTGTTCGTGGGGAAGGGCAGGTTAGAACTTGACAGGAGCACAAGAACACAGGCGCACAGGAGCACACGAGAAACAAATCTTGTGCTCATGTCTCCTGAGCTCTTGTTCACTTAAATGAAGAAGATCGGGATTTTAGGCGGAACATTTAATCCTTTGCACATAGGCCATCTGGCAATTGCCCAGGCAGCCCAGGAAAAAATGGGTTTGGATAAAATTATCTTTGTGCCATCCGCTCAACCACCGCATAAACGGATTACCCACCTCGCTTCAGCGCAAGATCGTCTTGAAATGGTGTGTTTAAGTATTAAAAATAATCCAAATTTCGATTTCTCGGATTATGAGGTCAGGAAAGGCGGCAAGTCTTATACCGTTGATACAGTCAAGCATTTTTATGAAGAGTTCGGAGCAGGAACAAAGCTGTTTTTTATTTTAGGCGGAGATGCTGCCTGTCAGCTCCATACATGGCGTAGAGTCAGCGAGATCATCAAATACGTTACGTTTATCGTTGTAAACCGTCCTGGCCATGATGATTGCGTTTCGAAAATCCCCCACCATTCGATTACAATGCCGGGCCTTGATATTTCTTCTTCCTATGTCCGGGGAAGAATTTTACAGGGGAAATCGATAAAATATCTTGTTCCGGAAGAAGTCTTCCGGTATATTGAAAGTCACAAAATTTATTAACATTTTGAGGATAATGGTTGAAAGGAACAGGTGAAGATATGACAAGCGAAAAAGCAGGTGTGATCAAGTTCGGGACAGACGGATGGCGTGCGGTAATCGCCGATACATTCACTTTTGAAAATGTTCGCATTGTTTCCCAGGCAATTTCTGACTGGATCAATAATGACCTGAAGAAAAAAGGCGGGACAAAGAAAGTGGCAATTGGATATGATGCGCGATTTATGTCGAAAGAATTCGCCGGTCTGGTCGCCAAGGTTTTGGCTGCAAATGATATTAAGGTATTATTATCAGATGACCTAATCCCGACTCCTGCGTTGTCATTTGGAGTTTCTAATAATAAGTGTGTATGCGGGATCATGATTACAGCAAGCCATAATCCGTATGCATTTAACGGAATAAAAATCAAAACTGCTGAAGGCGGCGGGGCAGGGCGTGATATTACTGATAAGGTTGAAGGTTACTTGTATAAGAATCCTGTAAAGTCAATGAGTATTAACGAGGCTTTGAAGAAAAAAAAGGTTTTGATGCATGATTTCCGTCCGGCTTATATTGAATTTATGCGGAATTATATTGATTTAAAGAAAATCAAGAACGCGAATTTTAAAGTCATTCAGGATGTGATGCACGGCAGCGGCAGCAATCTGATCACCAAGGTTTTGAAAGGTGCAAAAATTCGTTTGACTTTAATGCGTGAAGATATTAACCCTTATTTTGACGGAAAAAAGCCAGAACCTGTTCAGCAGTATCTAACTGGTATTATCGAACGCGTGAAGAAGGAAAAGTTTGATTTGGGTCTGGTGCTGGATGGAGATGCGGATCGCATTGCGGCCGTTGCTCCCGGAGGTGAATTTATTCATCCGCAGAAAATCCTTGGCTTGTTGATTTTGCATCTCGTGCGTAACCGGGGGCGGAAAGGCGGCGTTGTTAAAACTGTTTGCGGGACCATGATGATCAACAATATTGCCAAGAAATTGGGGTTGAAGCTTTATGAGACGCCAGTTGGATTTAAGTATATTTCAGACCTGATGATTAATGAACGGATTATTGCTGGAGGAGAAGAGGCAGGAGGCATGGGACTTCAAGACTACATTCCAGAGCGTGACGGGACATTGGCCGGTCTTCTTCTCTTGGAGATGATGGTTTACCAGAATAAGGACATTAAAAAGATCGTTCAGGAAATGGAAAAGGAGTTTGGACGTTATTATTACAAGATCAAGAATGTTGAACTTAGAAAAGGCCAGGCAACGCCGGATATCTCAAAATTAAAGACGCTTAAGACTGTGCTTGGGGAAGAGGTGGTTGCCGTTAAGGATTTTGATGGAATAAAACTGGAATGCGCCGATGAGAGCTGGGTTATGTTGCGTCCTTCCGGAACAGAACCTCTTGTCCGGGTATATTCCGAAGCAAAATCACAAAAACGCGCTGAAGATCTTTTGGGCTTCGGCGAGAAATTTCTTCAATAGTTCCTCTGTTGGCCAGAATCCAGTGGTTTGGAAGTCTGGGGAACCGGGGCACTGGAGTACTAAGGTGGTTTACTGGATCGGTTATTATCTATTTCATCTTTTTCGTTTTATCTGGTTTCCCTGTCAAATTCATGGATTAGAAAATATCCCTTCTCATGGCGGAGTGATTTTCGCCAGTAATCATAATAGCAATCTTGATCCTTTTATCATTGGCATTATCCCTAAACGCGAAGTTTATTTTTTTGCAAAAAAAGAACTTTTTAAAAATCCTGTCCTTGCATGGTTGATGCGCGAATGGCATGCCTTTCCCGTGGACCGCAGCCGGGCAGATATCGGAGCGTTAAAAACTTCAATCAGATACTTGCGGGAAGGAAGCCCGTTGGTTTTTTTCCCTGAAGGAACCAGGGGAGGCGGAGCGGATGGAAAAACTTTTCCGGGAATCGGGTTTCTAGTCAGCAAGACCAGGGTGCCGGTTATCCCCGTTTATATTGAAGGTTCCGAACGATGCCTTCCTCCTCGGGCCAAGTTCCCTCGCCGCACTGCGGTTTCCGTTTTTTTTGGAAAACCGATGTTTTTTCCTGAAACCGTTTCTTATGAAGAGATTTCGACCAGGGTTATGCAAGGAATTATTACCCTTAATCCCGTCTAAAAAGCACTCTTTTGGCATTTTTTATTGACAAAAAAAAGAATTTTGAGATAATAGCTGCACTTTAACTTTTAAATAAGTTAAAGAATATGAAGAAAGAGAGAGGTTTATTTAAAATGACTACACAAACAGAGATGGAAGAACTGTATGCCAGTACAATGCGCGATATTCGCGAAGGCGAAATCGTTACTGGCAAAATTGTCGCTTTGACAGAAAAGGAGGCAGTGGTTGATATCGGATTCAAGTCCGAAGGCTTTGTCCCGATTGAAGAATTCCGTGATAAGGAAATGTTACGGATTGATCAGGAAATTGATGTTTTAATTGAGTCAGTGGAGGATGAGGAAGGACGGTTGATCCTTTCAAAGGCCAAAGCTGAAAAAGTCAAGGGCTGGCAGAAGGTCATGACGGATGGTGAGGAGAACGACATCGTTGATGGCCGTGTTATTAAACAAGTCAAGGGCGGGTACATGGTCGATGTTGACGGAGTCGAAGGATTCCTTCCGATGTCGTTATCGGCCTTTAAAGGATTCTCCTTGGACCAGATCACCTCCGGTAAATATAAATTTCAAGTGGCCAAGATCAATAAGCAGAGACGTAATTTAATTCTTTCCCGGCGAGATCTTTATCAAAAAGAACGCGAGGCAGTCAGAGAACGTTTGTGGGGAGAATTGGGAAAAGACCAGATTCGTGAGGGGACAGTTAAAGGGATTACTGACTTTGGCGCCTTCATTGATCTGGGCGGCGTGGACGGCCTTTTACATATCACCGACATGAGCTGGTCGCGCATAAATCATCCTTCCGAAGTTGTTTCTATCGGCGATAAAATTAAAGTACAGATTCTTTCTTTTGATAAGGAAAATTCCAAAGTTTCTCTCGGTCTTAAACAGATCGTCGAGAATCCGTGGGATGATATTTATGAGAAATACCCTGCAGGGGCAAAAGTAAAAGGCAAAGTTGTCAATATTATGCCTTACGGGGTTTTTATTGAAATTGAGAAAGGCATTGAGGGGCTTCTGCATTCCTCTGAGATCACATGGCAGAAGAAAATGGTTAATCCCCAGGAAATGTTTAAACTCGGTGATGAAGTTGAAGTCCAGATTATTAATGTAGATAAAGATCAGAAGCGAATTTCATTAAGCATGAAACAGCTCGAGAGGAACCCTTGGCTTGATTCTGTTCAGGCTTTGCCAGTCGGATCGAGGGTTAAGGGTGCTGTCCGCGGGTTTACTGATTATGGAGCTTTTGTTGAACTGGAGTCAGGCCTTGAGGGAATGATTCATGTTTCGGATATGTCATGGACTAAGAAAGTGAATCATCCCCAGGAAATGCTTCAGAAAGGTAAGGAAATCGAAGTGGTAGTCTTGGGTGTTGATCCAGACAATCGAAAAATTACCCTTGGACTGAAGCAGTTAAAGGATAATCCCTGGGAACAGATTGCCAAGGATTTTCCAGTTGGAACAGTTGTTGATGCTGAGGTCGTATTGAATTCAAATTTTGGCGTTTTTGTTAAACTTAACGAAGACATTGAAGCGCTGGTGTATTCTTCAGAGATTGATAAAGAACAGGCAGCATCTTTGAAACCTGGCGATAAATTAAGAGTCAAAATTATTAAAGTCGATGTTGAGCAGATGAAGATCGGCGTTTCGACCCGGCTGGATACATAAATTCAGATAAAAGCGAAAAGCGAATAGAAGAAGCAAAAAATGAAGTTTGTTTGTTGCTTTTGGTAATTCGCTTTTCGCTTTTTGCCTTTTAATTATGTCCCAAGAGACAAAAAAAATAATTCAAAAGATTTCTCGAGGAACGACAGAGATCATTGGCGTTGAGTCGTTAGAAGAGAAACTAAAAGAGGGGCGGCCGTTAAGAGTTAAGGCCGGCTTTGATCCCACCGCTCCCGATATTCATTTGGGACATGTCGTTTTATTAAGAAAATTAAGGCAGTTCCAGGACTTGGGCCATCAGATTTATTTTTTGATCGGAGACTTCACTGCTCAAATTGGTGATCCGACCGGGAGAGATCAGCTTCGCCCCAAAATGAGCCAGACAGACATATTGCGGAACGCAAAGACTTATGAAAAACAGGTCTTTAAGATCCTGAGTCCGACAAAAACCAGAGTGTATTTTAACAGTGACTGGCTTTCAAATTTAAAAGCCCAGGAAATTTTGGAGTTAATTGCGCATTCAACGGTTGGACAAATGTTGGCCAGAGCGGATTTTAAAAAGCGGATGGAAGAGAAGAAGGAGATAAGTATTCTTGAATTCATTTATCCTTTACTTCAGGGATACGACTCAGTTCACTTGAAAGCTGATGTTGAGTTGGGCGGATGCGATCAAAAGTTTAACCTTTTGATGGGACGGGAACTCCAGGATAAGTTCGGTCAGAGACCCCAGGTTGTGATAATGACTCCGTTGTTAGAAGGACTTGATGGCGTTAAAAAGATGAGCAAATCTTTGGGGAATTATATCGGGATCAATGAAGAGCCTTCTGAAATTGTGGGAAAGATTATGTCAATCAGTGATGAACTCATGTTACGCTATTACGAAATTCTGACGGATGCGGATCTGCAGGATGTTAAGAAAATGCACCCGAAGGAAGCGAAGTTGTGCCTGGGACAGGAGATCGTCAAACAGTTTCATAATGAAAAAAAAGCTTTGGAGGCCAGACAGGAATTTGAACGCGTATTCAGTCAAAAAGAGGTTCCGCAGGATTTGGCTGAATATTCTCCTAAAAAAGAGGAAGCTTTGATTGATGTGCTGGTGAATTCAGAAATTGTCTCATCCAGAAATGAAGCTCGCCGATTGATTTTACAGGGAGCAGTATCATTAGATGGTAAAAGATTAGAAAGCGAGAAGGATTCAGCCGGAAAGGGGATTTTAAAGGTCGGGAAAAGACGTTTTTTAAAAATCGTTTAATCCGGGTTTCTTTTACAGCTAAAAATCAGTTATTTTCAGTAAGATATATTATTTTTAGTAAAAGAAAAAAACTTGACAAAATATATAGTGAACATTATACTAGTGGTTCATTTGTCCTGCCCCTGTAGCTCAGCCGGTAGAGCACGTCCTTGGTAAGGACGAGGTAACCGGTTCAAGTCCGGTCGGGGGCTTAAAAGATTGAGAAAGAGTTTACTGAGTTATGCGTGAAAATATACAGTTTCAATGTACTGACTGCAGCCGAATTAATTATTGCAGTACAAAGGATAAGAAGAAAAAACCTGAGCGTATTGAACTGAAAAAGTTCTGCCGCTTTTGCCGCGCACATACCTTGCATAAAGAGACGAAAAAGTAGTGTCTGGTAGAGGACCCGACTTTGTTTTGGAGTCAAGATTTTTTTGACAGAGTAAAAATAGGCCTGTAGCTCCAATTGGTAGAGCATCGGTCTCCAAAACCGAGTGTTGTAGGTTCGAGCCCTACCAGGCCTGTTTATATATAGGGAAAAGATATGGGCAATGGATCATTAAATTTTTTTCAGGCAGTTCCTAAGTTCTTTAAGGAAGTTGCTGCGGAATTGAAAAAAGTTTCTTGGACGAGCAGGCAGGACCTTATTAGTTCGGCCTGGCTTGTTATCGTCAGCTCGCTCTTTTTAGGACTATTTATCGCCGTCACGGATTTGATCTTATCTGGGATTATCCAGAAAATCATTAAATAAAATGAAAAAGTGGTTTGTTATTCACACACAGACTGGCGCTGAAGAAAAAGCGAAAGCCGGATTAGAGAACCGGATGGCTACGACGGAATTAAAAGATTTCATCGAAGAAATCGTTGTGCCTACCGAACAGGTCTCCGAAGTCCGGGGCGGAAAAAAAAGGATCGCCGCCCGCAAATTTTTTCCAGGATATATTTTGGTCAAAATGGAAATGACCAAAGAAAGCTGGTATTTGGTCAAGAGCACTCCGGGAATCACTGGTTTTATTGGACCGGGGCATCGTCCTACTCCCATTTCTGATGATGAAGTCAACGCAATCATTAGAAGGACTGAAGATACGGAGATGCATCCCAGCCCCAAAATTGTTTTTGAAGCAGGGGAGGCCGTGCGTATTGCCGAAGGCCCTTTTGCCAACTTCAATGGTCAGGTCACGGAAGTTTATCCAGACAGAGGCAAATTAAAAGTAAGTGTTCCGATTTTTGGAAGGTCAACTTTAGTGGAATTAGAGTATTGGCAAGTGGAGAAAATATAAAATGGCTAAAGAAGTATCCGCACAAGTTAAGCTTTATGTTCCTGCCGGTCAGGCAAATCCTGCCCCGCCGGTTGGTCCTGCCTTAGGTCAGCACGGTGTCAATATCATGGCTTTTTGCAAGGCCTTTAATGAGCAGACAAAAGGACGAGAAGGAACAACTCTTCCTGCGATCATTACGATTTATAAAGACAAGTCTTTCGATTTCGTTATCAAGACACCTCCGAGTTCTGTTTTAATTAAAAAAGCGGCAAATTTGGCAAAGGCTTCAAGCCTTCCTGGAAAAGAATCCATTGCAACGTTAACACGAGCTCAGGTGACTGAAATTGCCAGAACAAAAATGGAGGACTTAAATACCAGGGATTTGGAGAACGCAATTCGTATTATTGAAGGAACAGCTAGGAGCATGGGCATAAAGGTGGAGAAATAAGATGGTCAAGTTAAGCAAACGGAAAAAAAGCTTTTTAGATTTATTTAAAATAGGGGCAGTATATACGCTGGAAGAAGCGATTGCCAGTATTGAGAAATTCCCTCCAGTTAAATTCGATGAGACGGTAGAGGTTCATATTAAATTGAATGTTACTCCCAACTCTTCCGATCAGGTAGTTCGGGGTACAGTCTTGCTTCCTCATGGAATAGGTAAAAAAGTCAGGGTCGCTGTTATCTGTAAAGGGGAGCAAATTCAGGTTGCTGAACAATCAGGTGCTGATTTTGTTGGCAGTAATGACCTTATTGATAAAATTGCCAATGGTTTTATGGATTTTGATGCAATGATCGCAACTCCCGATATGATGCGTGATTTGAGTAAGCTGGGAAAGCTGCTGGGACCACGTGGCCTTATGCCAAGTCCGAAGGCAGGAACAGTTACGCAGGATGTTGGTCGGGTTATTAAGGAAATAAAGGCGGGTCGAGTTGAATTCAAGTCTGATAAGCAAGGCGATATTCATGTCGGGGTTGGGAAGAGATCTTTTTCGAAAGAACAGCTGACTGATAACATCAAGTATTTACTGGAAGCGGTTGAACAGGCTAAGCCTGCGAGTGTTAAAGGAAACCTGATCAGATCATTAAACCTTTCAACAACAATGGGTCCAGGCCTAAAGATTTCTATTTAAATAAAGGTGTGCATTATGGGAAAGGTCGGAAAGATTTTTAGAGAAAGATTGCTGAAGAATATTAAGGAAGAAGTTTCAAACAATCATGGAACTTTCCTCATTAATTATTCTTCGTTGACCGCGGCTCAGACGGATACTTTTCGTAAGAGTATGAAAGACCTCGGTGTTAAAATCTATGTTTCAAAAAATCGAATTGCAGAAATCGCCTTAAAAGATCTGGAGTACGGCAAACTGGCTGAAGAGATTGAGGCAAATAAAACTGCCTTTGCATGGACGAATGAGGATGCTGTCTCAGTGTCTAAAGCATTATTAAAGTTTTCAAAGGATTATGAAGGCTTTCAAGTTAAAGGCGTAGTTCTCGATGGCGTAGTTCTCATTCAGGATGACGTGAAGCGGTTGGCGGACCTTCCAGCTAAAGATGTATTGCAAGCCAAACTATTAGGGACAATTATTGCACCGTTAACGCGGTTGGCCAGTGCTTTAAATGCCAAATCCCGCGATCTACTATCAATATTGAAACAGTTAAGTGAAAAAAAGGGAGGTAATTAAGATGTCTGAGGTGAATACAGTTGAAGAAAAGAAGATCGTGCTTTCCGAGAAGCTTGAGTCCATAGCAAAGGAAATTGAAAGTTTGACAGCTCTCGAGCTGGCTGATTTGGTCAAAGGGCTTGAGGACCGTTTAGGCATTCAAGCTGCTGCTCCTATGCCGGCCGGAATGATGATGGCTGCTCCTGTTGCTGGCGGACAAGCAGCTGCCCCAGTTGAAGAGAAAACTTCGTTTGATGTCATTTTGACAGATGCCGGAGATAAGAAAATTTCCGTTATCAAAGAAGTGCGCGCTGTTACAAGTCTCGGGTTGAAAGAGGCCAAAGATCTTGTCGAATCTGCACCGAAACCCATTAAAGAAGGTGTTTCAAAAGAAGAAGCAGAAGAGTTAAAGAAAAAACTCGAAGAAGCTGGTGCAAAAGTCGAAATTAAATAATTTATTCACGTATTAGGAATATGGTGCCGAATGCTCTCCGGAGGAGGTGTCATTCGGCGCCCATTATTTATTATGCGTAGAAGTCCCCAAAAACCCAATCCTAAACCATAAAATAGAGATACAATCACATGCAAAAGTTAAATATTAAAAATTTTGGGAAAATGAAGGACGACTTTGAGCTGCCAAATTTGCTTGATATCCAGCTGGTTGCTTATGAGCAGTTTCTTCAAAGGGACGTTAGTCCTGAAGAACGACAGGATGAGGGCTTGGAGGAGGTTTTTCGTGAGGTTTTTCCTTTAGAAAGTTATGATGGACAGGTTAAATTGGAGTTTATCAGTTATACGATTGGCAAAGAAAAATATTCTAATATTGAATGCCAGCGACGAAGCATGACCTATGCGGCGCCATTAAAAGTAAAACTCCGATTGATCACGCCTGTTGATATAAAAGAACAAGAAGTATATTTTGGAGATATCCCTCTCATTACGGATACCGGGACGTTTATTATCAACGGAGATGAACGCGTTGTTGTTTCGCAGATTCAGCGTCCACCGGGAGTTTCGTTTGAGGAAGAAGTTCATCCTACAGGACGCAGTTTATACCATGGGCGGATCATTCCTTCTCGAGGAGCCTGGTTTGAAATCAAATATGACCTTAATGATGTGCTGCTTGCCTATATTGACCGGCGGCGTAATTTTCCTGCGACTCAAATCCTCAGGATTATGGGGTTGACTGGCGAAGAACAGATGCAACAAGTGTTTGGCGAGGATTTTGAGAAGCTCAAGCCAACTCTTGAAAAAGATCATACCCAAAATAAAGAGGAAGCTTTATTGGATTTCTATCGGAAGATGCGGCCAACGGAACCTGCAACGGTTGAAGTTTCTGAAGCTCTTTTCTTTCGCTTGTTTTTCGATCAAAAACGATATGATCTTAGCAAAGTCGGAAGACATATCATTAATCGAAAGCTTAATACTAACGTTCCTTTGGAAAATCGCGTTTTAGATATTAATACCGTCGCTGCAGTAATCAAATATTTATTAGCGTTAAGGGAAGGAATTGGCGAAACTGATGACATTGATCATCTTGGGAATCGCCGTATAAAGAGTGTGGGCGAGCTTGTGCAGAATCAGGTACGTATCGGTTTGGCGAGATTGGAGCGGTCTATTAAAGAGCGACTTGTTGTTATGAATACCTTTGAGAATTTAACCGCCCATCATTTGATCAATTCACGATTGTTTTCAAATCAAATCCATGACTTTTTTGCCCGCAGTCAACTTTCCCAGTTTATGGATCAAGTTAATCCACTTGCTGAAATGACGCATAAACGTCGTTTGAGCGCTTTAGGACCTGGAGGATTGTCACGGGAGCGGGCTGGATTTGAGGTCCGTGACGTTCATCCGACTCATTATGGACGAGTTTGTCCGATTGAAACGCCGGAAGGTCCAAACATTGGATTGATTGCTTCGTTAACAACATGTGCACGGGTCAACTCGTTAGGTTTTATTGAAACTCCGTACTATAAAGTGGAAAACGGCATAGTGTCAACCAAGGTGGAATTCTTAACGGCAGATGTTGATCAAGATAAATACATCGCTCAGGCAAATCTACAGATGGATGAGCAAGGTAAAATTTTGGAAAAAGATCCTATTTGCCGATATTTAACTGATTTTCCGAAGGTAAAACCGGAAAGCATTCATTATAAGGATGTTTCGACAAAGCAATTAGTTTCTGTTGCAACTTCTTTAATTCCTTTTCTTGAACATGATGATGCTAACCGTGCATTAATGGGTTCCAATATGCAGCGTCAGGCAGTGCCGTTAATGAGGCCTGAAGTTCCTTTTGTCGGGACTGGAATGGAAGAAAAAGTGGCCAGGGATAGCGGTGTCGTTGTCATCGCTCAAGAGGATGGTGTCGTTCAAAAGATCGATGGCCGTGAAATTGTTATAGGTGAAAAATCTTATCAGCTGAAGAATTTTCAACGGTCAAATGCGAATACATGTATTTTGCAAAAACCTTTGGTAAGTCTTGGTGAAAAGGTCAAGAAGGGCCAAATCATTGCCGATGGTTTTGCGACCCAGGATGGGCGTCTGTCGCTTGGACAGAATGTTCTGGTCGCATTTATGCCTTGGAGAGGATATAACTTTGAAGATGCTATTTTGATTAATCAACGGATCGTTCGAAATGATTATTTCACGTCTATTCATATCGAACGATTTGAAGTAGAAGCGCGTGAAACCCGTTTAGGCAATGAAGAGATTACCCGTGATATTCCGAATGTTGGAGAGGAAGCGTTGAAGGATTTGAATGAGGAAGGGATTGTTCGTGTCGGTGCAGAGGTGAAACCGGGCGATATCCTCGTCGGTAAGGTAACTCCAAAGAGCGAGAAAGAGCTTTCTCCGGAAGAGCGGTTGCTTCGCGCGATTTTTGGCGAAAAGGCTGCTGATATTCGGGACACATCCGTGACCCTTCCTCCCGGTGTTGAAGGGATAGTTATTCATACAGAGGTTTTTCAGCGAACTGAACGGGGAAGGAAATCAAAGACTGAAAAGGTCAAGGTTCAGGAAGCTATCGATAAAGTTAAAGAATATTATCGTCAGGAAGTCGAATTTATTGAACAGGAAAAGGAACGCAAGCTTTGCGATCTGCTGGGCGTATCTTCCAAAAAATTTGCATCTATGGATTTAGACAAGTTGCCGGCAGATTCTGAAGCACGAGACGTTCTTGAGTTTCACAGGGATAAAGTTCTTGAGCTTGCTGAAGAAGAGGCCCAGGAGATTGAAAGAGTGAAGCGCGGTGACGAATTACCTGCTGGCGTCCTGAAGCGTGTCGTTGTTTATGTTGCAACAAAACGCAAACTCCAGGAAGGTGATAAAATGGCGGGCCGTCACGGGAATAAAGGTATAGTTTCTCGCGTTCTTCCAGAGGAAGATATGCCTTACCTTGAAGATGGGACCCCGGTTGATATTGTCCTTAATCCTTTAGGTGTTCCTTCTCGTATGAACGTAGGCCAGCTTTTGGAGACCCATTTGGGCTGGGCTGCCAAGACCCTTGGGTTTTACGCTGAGACGCCTGTTTTTAATGGCGCTAATGAAGAGGAGATTCGGAACCTGCTTAAAGAGGCGGGTCTTCCGGAGACTGGAAAAACTACTGTGATTGATGGATTTACAGGTAAACCTTTCGATCAGAAAATTACTATCGGCTATATTTACATGTTAAAGCTTAATCATCTTGTCGATGAGAAAATTCATGCTCGATCCATTGGCCCTTATTCTCTGGTCACCCAACAACCACTGGGTGGAAAGGCTCATTTTGGCGGACAGCGTTTTGGCGAGATGGAGGTTTGGGCATTAGAAGCTTACGGAGCTGCTTATACGTTGCAGGAGATGTTAACTGTAAAGAGCGACGATGTTTCTGGTAGAAGTCAGATTTATGAAGCGATTGTTAAAGGTGAGCAGCGTTTGGAGACTGGAACTCCTGAATCATTCAATGTTCTTGTTAAGGAGTTGCAGGGGTTGTGTTTGGATATTCGTTTGGAGCGAGCTGAGGAAGAAATTCCTGCTGCAAAACGGAAAAAATAGGTCCTGAATTCGCGGGCTTTACTCCCCAAGGAGAATACGAAATGGCAAAAAAAGAAGATATTATGAATCAAGATCGTATTTCGATCCGGATTGCATCTCCGGAAACGATTCGGTCCTGGTCTAAAGGTGTTGTTAAAAAAGCTGAAACATTAAATTACCGCACTTTAAAACCAGAGAAGGATGGCCTTTTTTGCGAGAGGATTTTTGGTCCGGTCCGTGACTGGGAGTGTAATTGCGGCAAGTATAAAGGAATCAAGTTCCGCGGGATCACCTGTGATCGTTGTGGCGTTACGATCAGCCGTTCTTCGGTTCGACGGGAAAATATGGGACATATCGAACTTGCATGTCCGGTTACTCATATTTGGTTTTATAAAGCTGTCCCCAGCCGTTTATCTGCCTTATTGCAGGTCTCTTTACGCAATCTCGAAAAGTTGATTTACTATGAAGAATACGTTGTCATTGATCCGGGTGATACTTCTTTAAAGTACAAAGAGTTTCTATCAGAAGATAAATACCAGGAAGCGCTGGTCAAATATGGCGGGGCTTTTAAAGCTAAAATTGGTGCCGAAGCGGTCAAAGATCTTTTGGAGGACATGGTTCTTGATGAACTTAGCAAGAAACTTCGTAAGGATTTGGAAGCGGCTAATCCCAATGGAACGAACGCCAAGAAGATTATAAAGAGTCTTAAGATCGTTGAGGATTTCAGAGAATCTGACAACAAGACGGAGTGGATGGTCCTTGATGTTCTTCCTGTGATCCCTCCGGATCTGCGGCCCCTGGTGCCTCTAGAAGGAGGCCGTTTTGCTACTTCAGATTTGAACGATTTGTACCGACGCGTAATCAATCGAAATAATCGATTAAAGAAATTGATGGATTTGAAGGCTCCCGAGATCATTATCCGAAACGAGAAAAGGATGCTTCAAGAGTCTGTTGATGCATTGCTGGACAATGGACGTCATGGTCGCCCTGTCTTAGGTTCAGGAAACCGTCCCTTAAAATCTCTTTCCGATATGTTGAAAGGAAAGCAGGGGCGGTTCCGTATGAATCTTTTAGGGAAGCGTGTCGATTATTCAGGACGATCCGTTATCGTTGTCGGACCGAGTCTTAAATTGCATGAGTGCGGGTTGCCCAAAAAGATGGCCCTGGAACTTTTTGAGCCTTTTATTATTCGGCGTCTTCGCGAAAAAGGATATGTGCATACGATTAAAGGGGCCAAACGAATGGTGGAGCGGGCCAAGGTGGAGGTCTGGGATATCCTCGATGAGGTTATTCAGGATCACCCAATATTGCTGAACCGCGCTCCGACACTGCACAGGCTTAGCGTCCAGGCTTTTCAACCAACGCTGGTTGAAGGGAAGGCAATCAAATTGCATCCGTTGGTATGCGCTGCTTTTAATGCTGACTTCGACGGAGACCAGATGGCTGTCCATGTTCCTTTATCATTAGAGGCCCAACTGGAATGCCGTATTCAAATGTTGTCTGTCAACAATCTTTTCTCGCCAGCAGATGGTCGGCCCATAGTTTCGCCGACTCAGGACATGGTTCTTGGTCTTTATTACATTACCAAGGATTCTGGCGAAGAGCCAAAACAAATTTTTTCATCGAGAGAGGAAGTCAGGGCTGCGTACAGTGATGGTGAATTGAAGCTGCACGAGGCCGTTAGAATGAGGTTGGACATTCCGTTATGGGGTGAGGAAAAACCGTCTCTGGTCATTGCAGAGGATCAGGCCGAAGAAAAAAGCGGAGAACTTACTAAAGCTATTCGGTCCAGGTTGCAAATCATTGAAACGACCGTCGGGAGAGTCCTGTTTAACGAGATCCTTCCAAAAGATTATGGATATGTTAATGAACTTTTAGATAAAAAGAAAATCGGAGCTGTTATCGCCGATTGCTATAAACGTTTTGGACAAGACACGACTGTTAAACTTTTGGATCGTCTAAAAGAATTCGGTTTCATTGCGTCAACTCAAGCAGGTATTTCTATTTCTATTTCAGATTTAACCAGTCCTGAAGACAAGGTTAAACATATTGACAGAGCCAAACAGGAAGTGGCTAAGGTTGAAGAACAGTATCGGCGTGGGATTATCACAGGACGTGAAAGATATAATAAGGTTATCGATATTTGGACGCATACGACCGAAACGCTCTCTGATGCTGTATTTAAGAGAATGGATCCGTTTAACCCGGTCTTCATTATGGCTGACTCAGGAGCTCGAGGTTCTCGTCTTCAGATCCGCCAGTTATCTGGTATGCGCGGCTTGATGGCCAAGCCTTCGGGCGAAATTATCGAAAACCCCATTACGGCCAGTTTCCGGGAAGGATTAACGGTTCTGGAATATTTTATTTCAACCCATGGCGCTCGTAAGGGATTGGCGGATACGGCATTAAAAACGGCTGATGCGGGTTATCTGACCAGAAGGCTTGTCGATGTCGCCCAGGAAGTGGTCATCACCGAAGAAGATTGTGGCACGCTCAACGGGATTACAGTTTCAGCGATCGTTGAGGGTGAAGAACTCGTCGTTAGTCTTCGTGAACGTATTATCGGAAGGGTTGCTTTAGATAATATTGTTGATATTATTACTGACCAGGTTGTTGTTAAATCTGGCGACGAGATTACTGAAGAAAAGGCAGCCATGATTGAGCAACTTGGTATTGAAAAAGTTCGTATCCGCAGTGTATTGACGTGTGAATCGGAAAGAGGAGTGTGTGTCCATTGTTATGGACGCAATCTTGCTACTCAACGCATGGTTGAGATCGGCGAAGCCGTAGGTGTTATTGCGGCTCAGAGTATCGGTGAGCCGGGGACTCAGTTGACTATGCGTACCTTTCATATTGGCGGTACGGCATCTCGCGCTGTTGAGCAGTCCCATTACCAGGCTAAAAATGACGGGTTTGTAAAATACCATCAATTACGGGTGGTTCAACGGAACCAGGAGTTTGTCGTTCTGAACAGAAACGGGTCTGTCAGTATCAATAATGAATTTGGACGAGAGTTTGAACGTTATCAAATTCCTCAAGGGGCGACATTGAAATTCCCCGACGAAGGGGCAATCAAAAAGAGCGATATTTTTGCAACTTGGGATCCATATACTGTTCCGATTATTACTGAAGTTAAGGGAAGGGTTAACTCGGAAGATATTATTAACGACATCACCGTTCAGCAGGAACAAAATACAATCACAGGGATTACTGAACGGGTTGTTATTGATCATAAACCCAATTACCATCCGCAAATTATCATCACTGATGATAAGGGTGAAGTGGTTGGAATTTATTCAATTCCGGTTGGGGCCCATATCTTAGTCAATGATGAATCTGAGATCAAAGCCGGGGACTTAATCGCCAAAATCCCTCGAGGGGTAGGCAAAACGCGTGATATTACCGGTGGGTTACCGCGAGTTGCTGAGCTTTTTGAAGCTCGCAGGCCCAAAGAACCGGCGGTCATCAGTGAGATTGACGGTATCGTCGAATTCGGCGAAGACAGAAAAGGGACACGCACTATTGTTGTTCGAAGCGAGACCGGGATGGCAAAGGAATACGCAATTCCACATGGAAAACATCCGACAGTTTATAAAGGCGACCGAGTTTTTGCAGGTCAGCAATTGACGGATGGGCCTGTTGTTCCCCAGGATATTCTTAGAGTTTGTGGTGATAAAGTGTTACAGGAATATCTGCTAAATGAAGTCCAGGAAGTTTATCGTCTCCAAGGTGTTCGTATTAACGATAAACACATCGAATTGATTATCTCCCAGATGCTGAAGAAAGTACGAATTGACGATTCCGGAGATTCACCATTTTTGGCAGGGGAACAGGTCGATCGTGCCCGGTTCAAGAAGGTAACTGAAGAGCTAATCAAGAAGAAGAAGAAACCCGCGAAAGCAACTCCGTTGCTTTTAGGTATCACAAAAGTTTCACTAACGACGGATAGTTTTATTTCTTCTGCCAGCTTCCAAGAGACTACAAGAGTATTGACAGATGCAGCATCAAGTGGTAAAATTGACCTTTTACATGGGCTTAAAGAAAACGTTATCGTCGGGCATTTGATCCCGGCGGGAACGGGTTTAAAATATTATTCAAATGTAGAAATGGTGAAATATGCCGACGATACAGCAGTTAATCCGGAAGAGCCGGAACCAGAAGAAAAACAAGAGTAAGTCCCCTGCTTTGGGTGAATGCCCTCAAAAACGGGGTGTGTGTTTACAGGTTAAAACAATGACGCCTAAAAAGCCGAATTCGGCTTTACGGAAGATTGCAAGAGTCCGCCTGTCAAACAGAATAGAAGTGACTTCCTATATTCCTGGAGAAGGACATAATCTTCAAGAGCACTCAATTGTGTTAGTTAGGGGTGGTCGTGTCAAAGATTTGCCAGGAGTACGATATCACATTGTTCGTGGGACCTTGGATTCTGCTGGCGTAGATAAACGAAAAAAATCCCGTTCAAAGTATGGTGCAAAGAGAGCAAAATAATGCGTAGACGAAGAGCAGAAAAAAGAGTTATAGATCCTGATCCTAAATACCGTAGTCAGCTTGTTGCCAAGTTTATAAACTGTATTATGGAAAGAGGGAAGAAAACAGTTGCTGAAAATATTGTTTATCGTGCTGTTGATATATTAAAAGAACGGTCACAAGAGGATAGCGGCCTGAAAGTTTTTAATAAGGCGGTCGAAAATGTCCGACCAAGGCTTGAACTGAAAGCCCGTCGAGTAGGTGGTTCGACTTATCAAGTTCCGATAGAAGTTAGTCCTGACAGAGCAAATTCACTTGCGATGCGCTGGCTGCGGGATTTTGCAAAAAAGAAAAAGGGGAAGCCGATGGATGTTAAATTGGCTGAAGAGCTTTTATCGGCGTATAAGTCAGAGGGTCCTGCAATTAAAAAAAGGGATGAAACGCATAAGATGGCTGAGGCCAATAAAGCCTTTGCCCATTTAAGATGGTAAATATTTAGCGGGGAAATGATGTCTGAAAAAACACCACTAAAAGATGTTAGAAATATCGGTATCATCGCTCATATTGATGCCGGAAAGACTACCACAACTGAACGTATCCTTTATTATACCGGCGTCATTCATAAGATGGGGACGGTAGATCAGGGAAATGCAGTAATGGACTGGATGGAACAGGAGCAGGAGCGAGGAATCACCATTACTTCGGCCAATACAACAACTTATTGGAAGGGAAAGAAGATTAATATTATTGACACTCCCGGACACGTTGATTTCACGGTTGAAGTCGAGCGTTCGTTAAAGGTTTTGGATGGAGCCGTCGTCGTTCTTTGTGCGACGAGTGGGGTTCAATCCCAAACGGAGACGGTTTGGCGGCAAGCAGATCGTTATAAAGTCCCGCGTTTCTTTTTTATCAATAAAATAGATCGATTGGGAGCTGATTTTTTTCGCGTTGTTAATGAAATTCATGAGCGATTGGGCTGCAATGCTGCTGCTGTTCAGGTTCCTGATGGAAATGAAGACAAGTTTCAAGGTCTCGTTGATTTAATTGCATGGGATTATATTTCTTGGGGTGACGATACCGGCATGAAGCTTCAGCGTGGCCCGATACCAGAACACATGATGGAACAAGCCAAACATTATCGCCATGTTATGCTGGAAAAGTTGGCTGAAGCAGATGATGGAATTATGGAAAAATTTTTGGAAGAAGCAGAGATCGCAGCGGATGAAATTCATGCGGCCATTAGAAAAGGTGTTATTAATAATACTTTCTTACCGGTCTTTACCGGAACCGCGTTGAGAAACCGTGGTGTTCAGCCAGTTCTCGACGGTGTCGTTAATTATCTGCCTTCCCCTCTGGATGTCCCTCCCGTTGTAGCACATATACCCGGAAAAGATGAAACAGTTGAAAGAAAAGCTGATCCTAATGAGCCGTTGGCTGCGCTTGTTTTTAAGGTTGCTTCCGACCCATATGTTGGAAAATTATTTTATACCCGCATTTATTCGGGAGTGGTTAAGGGCGGTGATTCTGTTTACAATTCAACTCAACAGACGAAAGAGCGCATTTCAAAGATTGTGGTCATGCACGCCAATAAACAGACAATTGTCGATAGGGCTGAAGCTGGAGAGATCGTCGCATTGGTTGGTTTAAAGGGCAGTAAGTCGGGCGACACCATTTGCGATGATGCCAAGAATCCAATTGTACTTGAAAATATGAAAGTTCCTGAGCCGGTTGTCTCTATGGCCATTGAACCGAATACCAAAGCCGATCAGGATAAACTCGGTTTGATCATTCGTAAGTTTCTTGATGAGGATCCTTCCTTGACCTGTAAATACGATGAAGAAACTGGCCAGACCATTCTTTCAGGAATGGGTGAGCTTCATTTGGAAATCATTATTGACCGTATGAAACGAGAGAATAATCTTGAATGTAATATAGGTCGTCCTCAAGTTGCTTATCGCGAAGCTATTACTCAAAAAGTTACGAATATTGTCGGAAAATTTATTTCCCAGACTGGTGGCCGTGGTCAATACGGACATTGTGTCATCGATATGGAACCAAATTCCAAAGAGGATAAAGGGAAAGGCATCATTTTTATTAATAAAATTAAAGGTGGTAATATTCCCCGTGAGTACATACCTGCCGTTGAAAAAGGTGTTCGTAATGCCGCATTAAGCGGTATCTTGGCTGGTTATCCTGTTACTGATTTTACGGTGACATTGGTTGATGGATCTTATCATGAAGTTGACTCAAGTGAACTGGCATTCCAGTTGGCAGGCCGTATCGCTTTTCAGGAAGGAATGCGTAAAGGCGGACCTGTTTTCTTAGAGCCGATTATGGATCTTGAAGTCTCAGTTCCGGAAGAATTTATGGGGTCCGTGATAGGAGAC
Organism: Candidatus Omnitrophota bacterium; assembly: GCA_040753435.1. Lineage (GTDB taxonomy): Bacteria > Omnitrophota > Gorgyraeia > Zapsychrales > JANLHA01 > JAKLFA01. The sequence continues at coordinate 48,499 of JBFMEN010000056.1, forward strand.
CTTAATACACGAAGAGCGAAGATTGTGGAGTTGGGAACGAGAGGAAAGCTTAAAGTTGCACGCGTTGAAGTTCCTTTGGCAGAAATGTTCAATTATGCGAATGCTTTACGTTCTTTAACCCAAGGACGTGCATCATTCTCTATGGAGCCTGCTTTTTATGCTGAAGTTCCAAAATATATTGAAGATCAGATAAAAGGTTCTAGACAAGAAGCAAAAAAAGGATAGAATATTATAACTTTAAATAATATCCGAATTTGAATTAGGAAATTTTCAAAATAAGGAGGAGGGGAGTTATGGCTAAAGAAAAGTTTATAAGAAATAAACCACATTTGAATATCGGGACGATCGGGCACGTTGATCATGGCAAGACTACCTTGAGTGCGGCCATAACGACCGTATTGAGTAAAAAGGGTCTGGCGGCCGTACGTACTTATGATTCTATTGACAACGCCCCGGAAGAAAGAGAGCGCGGTGTTACGATTAATATTGCGCATTTGGAATATGAAACCGAGAAGCGCCATTATGCGCATATTGATTGCCCTGGCCATGCTGACTATATTAAGAACATGATCACCGGCGCAGCCCAAATGGATGGGGCAATTCTGGTTGTTTCTGCAGCTGATGGTCCAATGCCTCAAACACGCGAACATATTTTGTTGGCACGCCAGGTCAATGTTCCACGTCTTGTCGTTTTCATGAACAAAGTTGATCAAGTCGAGGATGCCGAGTTGCTTGAGCTGGTCGAAATGGAAGTCCGGGAATTGTTGAGTAAATATGAATTTGATGGAGATAATACGCCTATCGTTAAAGGCAGCGCTTTGGAAGCTCTTAATAACCCGGAAGATGAAGCAAAGATAAAACCAATCCTTGACTTAATGGCAGCTGTAGACGCTTGGGTTCCTCAGCCTGAGCGTGAACTGGATAAGCCCTTCCTGATGGCTGTCGAAGATATTTTCTCAATTTCAGGACGCGGTACTGTCGCAACAGGCCGTATTGAACGCGGAAAAGTCAAGGTCGGCGAAGAAGTTGATATTGTCGGAATGGCAGAAGGAATTTCACAAACGGTTGTGACAGGGGTTGAAATGTTCCGTAAAGAGCTTGATGAAGGTCAGGCCGGAGATAATGTGGGTTTGCTTCTCCGTGGTGTTGATAAAGAGAAAATTCAGCGAGGGCAAGTTTTGGCCGCCAAAGGGTCAATAACTCCTCATAAAAAGTTTAAAGCGTCTGTTTACGTGTTGACCAAAGAAGAAGGTGGTCGTCATACGCCATTCTTTAAGGGGTATCGTCCGCAATTCTACTTCCGAACAACAGACGTTACTGGTACGGCTTCTCTTCCTGAGGGTGTTGAAATGTGCATGCCAGGCGATAACGCTCAATTAACAGTCGAGTTGATTGTCCCGGTCGCTATGGAAAAAGAGTTACGTTTCGCTATTCGGGAAGGCGGTCGCACGGTCGGCGCCGGTGTCGTTTCTGAAATCCTTGAATAATCAAGGACTAGACATCCAGTAGCGCAGTAAGAGCTGTTATTCAAGTAAAAAGTTTATTTTAATGATGCCTGGTTTTTTAAGA
>JBFMEN010000057.1:0-31929 GCA_040753435.1 Candidatus Omnitrophota bacterium
AGAAAAAACATGGAAACAAAAATCGCCAACGCCATGCGTTTTGCCTATCTCTCCGGTAACATCAATTCTGAGGCAACGAATCCTAAATTCCCTCTTCACGAGTAACATCTAATTATGAGTCAACTGGGAAGCGGCATGTTTTAGCCCAACTTTCCAGCCCTGCAAGCTCGCCCCATCGATAAAAAATTTTTTTGCATATTATATTTATATACGCCATACTTATGATATTCATATGTGTGGTAATCTTCTTTTCAGAAACACCAATTGTATAAATTAAATCAACTTTTAGAAAAAGGCCGGGCGGTGTATTTTTCTTTGGTTTTTAAAAAAAAGTCTTTATTGCTTGAGTTGACTTGCAGAAAAATCTTGTCTGTTTTGCTGTCTTTGCTTTTGCTGTGCGGGCCAGGGTATCCTGGAAGCATTGCGGGCAGGGCAGATGCAGCAGAAGATGAGGCAATGCCTGCGCCCGGGCAGATACTTGATACCGGCGAGAAATATAACAGGCCGGTTTTAAAAGGCATAAAATTATACCCTGATGACCCGTTTAAACTGGATTTCATTATTGATCGGGGCAGGGAAGAAATAAGCCCCGCCGATATGCGCGAAGAATCGGTAAGGATTATCCGGTATTTTCTGACCGCGCTCACTTTTCCTGAAAAAGACCTTTGGGTTAATTTGTCCCCCAATGAACCCGACAGGATTATACCTGATGAACTAAGTTTAACCGATATGGGAAAAGATATGCTGGCCCAGGATTATGTGTTAAAGCAGATAGTCTCGTCATTAACTTATCCCGAAAGCGAAACAGGGGCTGATTTTTGGGACAAGGTATATTCTCAACCGGACAAGCTGTCAAGCACAGGCGAAGATCCGATAAATATGTTTAACAAAATCTGGATTATGCCCGACAGCGCTGATATTTATCAGGACACTGACAAGGCATTTATCGCCTCAAGCCGCCTTAAGGTAATGCTGGAAAAAGATTATTTATCGCGTTCCAGCATCAGCGGCAAGCCGGCATCCGGACAGGGAGAGGATGAGCAAGACGGTGATTCTTACACCAGCGCCATAAAAGAAACATTGCTGCCCAGACTCGAAGAAGAGGTGAATAACGGCAAAAATTTCTCCAGCCTCCGCCAGATTTATAATTCAATACTCCTCGCCGCCTGGTTTAAGATTAAATTTAAAGAGAATATAATAAATAAAATTTACAGCGAAACGAAGAAAATAAAGGGCATCGATTTTGTCTCCCCTGAAGAAAAAGATAAAATTTATAACAGCTATTACATGAAGTCTTTTAAAGACAGCGTATATGATGTTGTGAAAGAATCCTACTCGGCGCAGGAACAGAAGATGGCTGTCCGAAGGTATTTATCCGGCGGGGTTGAAATGTTCGGAGAGCATGTAGCGCCGATTGTTGAAAAAGCGAAAGACTGGAGCATGCTTTCGAAGGAATCATTCTCGGGGCTCAAAAGCCTTACGGTGAGATTGTTAGGCCTGCGCGGAGGAGTTTCTGCGGACGCTCAATTTCCCAAAGACGGCTATACAGGTATTAATGACGATGACTTTGTTGTGCTGGTTCATCCTCTTGGTGATGGGGCATATCCGTTTGAGTACAACAGAAAACTGGCTGTTAAGAATGACCGGCTTGTTTTGCTTTATCTCGGACGGCAAAGAAATTCCCCCGGGAATTGATCCCCGCCATTTCAACGCCAGGCAGATAGCCAGCAGCAGCGCGGGCGAATTTACCGTGCCTGAAAAACATCTGGGTTCTCCTGTTGCGTTTATGGGCGGAGAGTCACAGGATTGTTTGTTTACTGCTATTTATGACGCGGCAAGACAGAATTTTGTAAAGTATAAAGAATTTAAGGCTCGTTTGCTGACAGATGCGATTTGGGTTAAATCCGCGCATTTTGGCATTTCTTCATTTGAAAACGAATTGATCTGGTGGGAACAGCAGGGCTTTAAAAACAGCCGTTTCGATCAGGATAAGGCCGATGAAAAAGTCGCGGAGGTATTAAAGGAAAAAATACGTTACAAACTGGATAAGAGTCCTGAAAATACTTCAATAATCCTTAGTTATAAAGGCAAACAGTATGACGTGCATATTGCGGAAAATGAGAAGAAGAGGTTGATTATTGAAGTTGTCCGCCCGCCGGTAATGCCTTCGGCAGGTAATGTAATAACAGACGGGTTTATAAATATCAGCGAAGTACTGAAGATTATTGACGCGTCATTAGCCGCGCTTTATGCCGAGCAGGAGCAGAGCTTCGATGTGAAAGCTTTTATGTTTGGTCCCGGGGTGTATCTTTCTGATGGCGAAAAAACCGATCTGCAGAAAGCCGGCAATATCGAGGTTGATGTAATTATCTCAGGCGGTGATGATGAGTCAGCCGCGTATTCAGAGAAGAAAGGTGTAATTCAAAGGCGTTTTATCGATAGCGTTAAAGAAACACTGGAAAAACAAGGCAGTCTCCCGCACATGGCCGCGTATCCGTTTATTCCTAAATCTTTTTCTGAAGAGCAGTATTTCCTGATACGGAATAACGGAATTGTATTCAAGGTCCTCAATTCAGCAAAAAGATGGGAAGATGATTTTATATATGATTTTGAAAAAAACAGCGCCAGTGAATGCGAAGGGTATTCGGGTAAAGATTTTATTCTGGCGTATTTGTGGCTGGAGCTTATGGGGGGCGACCTTGAGTTGTTTGAGGGGTTCAAGGCGCGTTATCTGACCGCCTCTCCTGAGGAATACCGCGGTATTTTTAGAGAAATTGAAAATTCAGGAAGGTTTCAGCAGTTAGCCGAAGCAAGCAATGATAAAGACCTTCTACGGCAAAGGCTTAACCGGATACGGATTGCCTCGGATATCACGGTTAAAAAAGGGGGAAAATTTCTGGATAATCTGCGTTCGGTTATGGTTGATTACAGCGGAGAAAAAAATACAGCCGGCAACGCCGCTGACGTTACTAAGGAAATTACCCCCGGAGGTATCGATTTCGCATTGTCGGATGCTGATGTGAGGATTCATGACAAGAACAGCAATACAGCCGCTGTCTCGTCCGATTATTCGTTTGATATGGAAGACTTTCAGGGCTTTACCTTCTCCTTCGTTGAGCCAAGCGACATAGATTCGTTCTTGTAATAATTAGAAATAAGGCACCGTCTCTTTTTTACCATTTTTTACTCTCTTTTTTGTTACAAGCCATTTTCGCCTATCCTGAAATCCTTTCGTTTTTTCCAGGCACGGCATTTTTTAGTCCACTTTTCAGTGATAAATTCGTCAAAAAGTGTCCACTTTTGAATGGTAAGTGAAAAATTTTTTCAGCCCCTCAAGCTTGCCTAAACTGTTTTTATATTTTATACTTTCCCCTATTAGATATACTATATATATATTAAATATTTCAAAATAACAGGAGGCCCGGTGTGATCTCATTGACAAAAGAAAACCCTTTGACCCTGAAACACTTGCGAAAAAAGGCTGCTATCAGCTTTTTTACAGCAATCAGTTTTATAACCAATGTTATTATTCCGCCCGTTTGTTTCGCCCAGGGTGTTTCTGTTTTAAATTTACCCCTGCCGGGAACGATGATTTCGAGCTCCATGGCGTACGCGCCGATGACAATTAAAGGCATTAATATTCATCCCGATAATCCTTTAATGTTCGATTTTATTATCGAAGAAGGTGATTCTAACCTCCAAAATGAGCAGTTCACCAATGAAGCTCAAAAGCTCGTTAAGTATTTTCTTGCTTCGTTGACAGTCCCTCAGGAACAGATGTGGGTCAACCTTTCCCCCTATGAAAAAGACCGTATTATTCCAACGACATTCGGGCAGACGGAAATGGGCCGGGATCTTCTGGCGCAGGATTACCTGCTCAAGCAGCTCAGCGCCTCTTTAATGCATCCGGAGAATAAATCAGGCAAGGAATTCTGGCAAAGGTTGCGTCAAAGAGCCAAAGAAGAATTCGGCTCGTCAGAAATCCCGATGGATACGTTTAATAAAATATGGATTGTGCCGGAGACAGCCAAAATTTATGAACATGCCAAAGGGGCTTTTGTTGTGGAGAGCCGTTTGAAAGTAATGCTTGAAGAGGATTACCTGGCCATGGAAGCAAATCAGGGCCGCACGAATCACGGCATCGGCGACGTTGGTAAAGAAGAGCTCCGTTCCTCTAAAGATATTACACTGCCTGTCGTACGGGAGATATTAATCCCTGAAATCGAACGTGAGGTCAATGAAGGAAAGATTTTCGCGAATTTACGCCAGATCCATAACGCCATGGTTCTGGCAAAATGGTACAAAGAGCATCTCAGGGAAAGTCTGCTGGGCCAGGTTTATGTCGATCAGGGAAAAACCGAAGGCGTTAACGTCGCGGATCCTGAAATCAACCAGAAAATCTATGAGCAATATGTTGCCGCGTTTAAAAAAGGTGTTTTCGATTTTATCAAAGAAGATTATGACGAGTCCTCCCGGGAAGTTATCCCGCGCAAATATTTTTCCGGTGGATATGCCGGTGACAAAGCCCAGTTGGCAAAAGTGAATAACTTTGATCCCCGCCAGGCTGATGGAAAATACCGGGTTGTCACCGTGAAAACACCGGGCATGGGAGATCCGGCGATGCTTTCAGAGATTTATGATGAAGAATGGATCAGAAAAGTGCCCTCACGAAAAGATATGGTGGACCAACTCCGTCTTTTATATAAAATCGTTAATGATATTACTCGCGGAGATACAGACGATCTCTTGAGTTTATTGATGCATTTTCCATTAGGCGCATTAAACGATTTTAGCGCTGAGACACAAGGCATCATCGATCAATTTTTGCGAGCCTCTCTTCTTAATTTTTTTGTTTATCGAATGGGCGAAAAACGGGACATGGTTGTGTCATTTTATAAGGACGAACCGTTTTTATATTCATCGAAAGAGGATCCTTTGCGGGGAGTCGCCCAGGAGCAATTAGATAATTTGATCGGGACGTTATTTGAAACTGATGAAATCAAACAAAAAGAAATTATTACATCACCGGATGATTTAACTCCGGGAAGTGTTTATTTGTTAGAGAACAGAGGCGGAAAACAGGGCGCTTTTTTCTTTGATGGGGGTTATTTAGGAGAAAATCTGGAATGGGTGATTAACTCCCGGCCGAGACTGATCGCTGAATTCAATCAGGAAAAAACAGATGAATTCAGAAAGGCATTGGCAGGCTGGGGCTGGGAGGAATATTTGCCCGGGAAGTGGCTGTTATATGGGAAACCTTTGACAGGCGGTGATATTGAGACAAAGGGTTCCGCCATGTCAGGCAGGAATCAAGGGGCCGAACAACAATTGATGTTAAAAGGTGATTCGGCGATGCTGGCGGATTTGAAAGGTGAGCTCCGCATCAAATTGAATCCGGAGAAACATAGAGAATTAGGTGTCGATCCAAACGGTATAGCCTGGGGCGAAATGCCTTTAGACCCATCCGATAAAGAAACAGCAAGAATAATATCAAATTTAGTTCAAGCAGCCGGATTGCCAGTAGAAGATGACGGCAGGAAACTTGGTCCTGAAGGAGCCAAGTTGCTTATATCTGTCAATACCCAATCAGGAAGACCTATGGTGCCAGGATTGATTCTTGATAGAGGTTATATTATTCAATTTGTGGAATTCCCGGTGGATTATTCTGATTATTTGACATTGAAATTATTGGATGGCTATTCGTTGATTAGTTTTGATTCTGATACGCATATTATCAAAATATCTGCGAACTCAATGCGATTTGATCCGCAAGAAGATGGAACCGTTAGTTTGCTTGTAAAGCTGCAAGGAAACGAATCCATGAATCAGAAAACATTGCCGAGGAAGCAAGATCGGGAACACGATTCGGCGATGCTGACGGAAAAATTTGGAAATGCAGTTATAGTATCGTTAGATAGTGAGAGGATAAAAACATTCTTTAATATCTATGGTGAGCCGGAAATTGAATCGCGAATAAATCATGAAGAAGGTGTCAGAAAATTGAAAGTTTTGAATTGGGGACAGTTTGGATTATTTATTACTTTACGTAACAAAAATATTTATCCGGGGAGTTCGACTAAAAAGGTAACAGAGGTGTTGGTCGAAGACCACAGAAGAACTGTCCTGGCGAAAATTTGGCTGGATGATACAAAGTTTGTCGAAAGCGCCCCTAATGTTATTGGCGAATTCTTAAACGCGCTTTCTGACCAGGCGATGCTTGCGGAGGGGGATAAAGTTTTTATTAATAAAACCCAGGTGCGGAGGCAGGATGCTATTGAGGCTGTTCGCCTTTTTGCCGGTTTTGTGGATAAAAGATTAAGCCTAAGAAGCAAAAAAAAGTCTCTTTTTCCTCCTCGTTATATAACTTTATTTAACACCGAAGACTATCCTTCTTTGGAAGATTCTCAGGAGTTTACGGTGATGGAATTATTAGTGGACGAGTTTAACGCAGGAAAAGATTTGCTTGTGATTAAAGTCCAAGAGCCCGAGAGCCCTCCGGCCGAGTTTGAAGATTTGTTTGATGGCCTGACAAAGCGCAAGGTTTTTTTCCTGGTATCTGCGCTTTCCAGATTGAATTATAAGCGCTATACAGTGCCATTTAACGATACTCTTGAACAGTTCAGCGCCTTTTTAAAGCAAAAGGAAACTGACCTTCTGGCCGGGGAGGATTTAGTGGAAAAAGATTCCGCCATGCTAGGCATGAACCAGGAGACAGAGCAACAATTGAAGTTGGAGGTTTTACAAAGATTCCAGGATGCCTGGAATAGCGATACGTTAGGTAGATATAATACTTCTGGAAAGATTTTTTGGATAGAAAAAGGAGAGAAGTCTATAGGTGTTCATGTTCATCTCGAGATTTCTGATGGACAAGAAGAGGATTTTAAATCCTGGGGAAGGATGAGTTTTCCGGTTAACACGGTTTTAGAGCAAAACTGGGTAAACATTTCCATTAGCAGGTCATTGCTGGAGGACAATCTTGAAGAAGGGATTAGAATTCTTTTGAATTATATTAATCAACAAAATAGTTTTAACTGGGAAGAAGAAAAGATAGACCGGATGACTAAAGAAATTGCCGCAGACGGCGCCATGATTGGTAAAGATAATAAGGTTAACGGCGGTATCGACTTTAATCCTGATATGTCGGAATTAACAATACAAAAAGACGGACAGGGATTTCAGATGCCGGTGATGTCCGCAGACGACGTACAAAGATATATGGATGTCAAAGGATTTATGCCCGTTATTATTAATGTCGCCCCTGTTCAAAGTCTGCCGCTTATCCTGGGATATGCGGATGAAGATGCGAAAGATAATGAGCAGGCAAAACAGATATAAAAAATAAAGGCGGCGCTAAATTTTTATTTGTTTTTGATGGGCGGGTTTCTGCAGGTTCATGCTGGTAAAACTCGCCCCTGCTTTTACTCTCATTTTTTATTTTTGACATAAAAGTTGTTTATTTTTAAAGAAATGACACTTTTTGGAAAAATTCGCTATTTAATACTTCTTCAAGTATTTATTTCTATACAACAACTTGTCTCTTTACTAGAGGGCGCAAAATTGGAAAAGGAAATTTATTATATTCGAAAGACTTTGTGGTACAGAGTAACCAGTCTTTTTATTCTGACAGCCTTTGCCTTCAACACAGCGGTTCCATCATGTTTTGCTCAAATGACACTGACGCCTATCGGTCTCCCCGCAGCAGGAACCATGATCATGCCAACGCCGGCCTTTACGCCGGCCTTGATTAAAGGCATTAAGGTTCATCCTGAAAATCCGCTGAGGTTTGATTTTATCGTCAATTCAGGCGATTCGGATTTAACAGGTTCTGCACTGATAAAAGAATCCACAAAAATGATTAAGTATTTTCTGGCATCATTGACGGTGCCCGAGAACCAAATGTGGGTCAACTTGTCTCCATATGAAGAAGACAGAATCATTCCTGAAATATTCGGCGCAACAGAAATGGGCCGCGACCTGTTGAGCCAGGATTACATGTTGAAGCAGTTGACTGCATCCATGATGTATCCTGAAAAGGAACTGGGAAAAGAATTCTGGCAGAGAGTGCATGAAAGGGCAGAAAAAGAGTTTAATACAACTGATATCCCCATTGATACTTTCGATAAAATTTGGATTGTGCCCGAAAAAGCAGTTGTTCTTGAAAAAGACAATACCGCTGTTGTCGTAGAATCTCACCTTAAGGTCATGCTTGAAGAAGATTACCGTGCATTAAACGTTACGAAACAGGAATCTCAATTAAAAGAATCTTCAGAGACAGCTCCTCTAACAAAGCTTCAAACGGCAGTATTAAAGGAAATTATTTTGCCCGAAGTTGAAAAAGAAGTTAACACTGGAAAGACTTTTGCGAATTTAAGGCAGATTTATAATGCCGTTATTTTAGCTTCATGGTTTAAGGATAATTTAAAGGAAAGCCTGCTTGGTCAAATTTATGTAGATAAAAATAAGACAAAAGGCGTTGAAAATGATGATAAACAGATAAGCGGAAAGATTTATGACCAATATATCGAAGCGTTCAAAAAAGGCGTTTATGACTATATTAAGGAAGACTACGACCAAACTGCGCAATCTGTTGTTTTGCGAAAGCATTTCTCCGGGGGTATAACCAAGTTTACCTCGTTAAGTGAAGGTGTGCGCGAGGATGTCGATGCAGTCACTCCGCGACAGATACGGGAAATGAAAAAAGGAGCGGGGAAAGATTTCGCAATGATTGTTGATTTGCTTGAAGAGAATCAGGGAACGGTTCGATATGCAGAGGCTGCCAATGCACAGGCAGAGGAGGCGGCCGTTGCCGATTCCTCGGATGCAGCGATGCTGGCGGAAGGAGTTTTCAGTTGGGATGAATTCGTTGCGCGTACCAAACGTCCTCTTATGTTCGGAGGTGCAGGCACAGGAGATTTTATTGAAGTCAAAATTTCCGATGGCAAGATCTACAAAGGGTTTTTTGGATTTATAAAAAAGGATGGCGGCGAAGAAGAGCTTGTTCTATCGGCGAAAAAAATAATCAATGGAGAGATCAAGGAAGGGTATTTATTGAATTCCAAAAAAATAGATTCGATAATGGTAAGACGTATGTCTATCTCTGCGGAGGAAGCGAAAGAGGCGCTTGATAGTGATGTGTTGGGTGTGCTTTCTGAAATTGTTGGAGATAGTCAGATCACTGTCTTTGGCGGTGAACCTATTTATGCGGAGGATTCTATTGCGTTATTGAAGGATTTTGTTGCCCGTTATCAAACTTATTCTAAAGATAAAATAACGCATTTTATCATCGTGTCTCCTCCATGGGGTATTACACAGAAAGATATAGATTTTTTTTACAAAACCGGCCAATTCACAGAAAAGTTTTCAGAATCGATAAGGGGTGTGGCGCTTCCTGTAAGAAACGTCTGGAGAGACTTCATGGTGACGTTAAAAGAAAACGGCGTGGCTATAAAAATTATGAAGGTACACGAACCTCCCGGTGATGAAATGAAAGCAATCTTTGATAGTGATAAGCATGCTAAGGTTATAGCTTATGGATATGGAACACATCGGGACTACTTCTATAGAACTGTCGTTTATTTATTTTCTAATATTGGCATAAATAGATCTATGAAATCTGTTTTTATGGACGAAGGCCGGTGGAAGATAGAATCAGATCGCAGCACGTATTTAAGAAAGCTGCTGCATGCAAAGGGTGCTTTGTCTGAAATGGAGGATGCGATTATCCATACAGGCATGGAGACCAAAATGGGCTTAGTGCCTTTTTCCGAATTTCATAATGCTGTTTTGTTATTGGAGGATGTTTATGATTATTATGTCCTGGCAGGTTGGACGCCTGTGATGCAATGGGCTGGAAACCTGGATAAGCAGACGGTTGCATTGGATAATAAGGGCATGATGGATATCAGTTTTGAAATCTCCCTTTATGAGGTTTTTAGGAACCTGGCACCGGATAAGATTGCGGAAAGGATGGGATTGAAAGGGTTTGTCAGGTTTACGACGGATGGGAAAAATTGGTCAACGCCGGAAACGGATTTGCCGCTGGAAGATATCAGTGTGTTGCCGGAAAGGGGTGAGTTTGGTAATTATAAAATCAAGGCCAGATTTAAAGTTCCTGAAGGCGCTGACGCGATGGAGTTTAATATCCGGCTGGTTAACAAATCCAGCGCAGAGCAATGGTTTGATAACAATACTGTTGTCAACATTAAAAAGGCAGATGGAACGGCTGATGCGGCGATGATGGCAGAGACTCGGAGGAAGATAGAATTTTTTGCGTCACAAAAAGTCAGGGACGGTGGTATCAATCTTGACCGTGCCACGCTTGATTTGCAAATTAAACGTGACGGTAAAGGTGTGGCGCTTCCTGTTGATAAACAGCAAATAGAAAGTTTAAAGGGCATTGAAGGGTTTGTTCCTGTTATTATCAATGTTACGCCCATTCCAAGTCTGCCGCTTATCCTGGGATATGCGGATGAAGATGAAAACGGTCGTCTTGAGGAGGACGAGCAGATATAAAATGCGGCAGGGCGACAAGAGAAAGAAATTGAAACAGAAATTGGTATTATCCTGAAAAAACAAAAACCGTTACCAGAATCCAGAAAGCAAGTATTGTGTCCCGTGAAAAAATAACTATTCTGATTTTTACCATAATATCATTTTTGTCGGGACAAATTTGTCCGGGAATGTCTGCGGCCCAGAGTGTAGCAATTCTGCCTCAATCAGCGCAAATGATAAAGCCCGGTCCTGCCTTCAATCCGCTGATAATCAGAGGAATAAAGATTGTGCCGGATGATCCGTTAAAGTTTAATTTTATTTTAGACACCGGCGACACCGGGTACCAAAGCGATGAATTGAAATCCGAGTCTGCCAGGTTGATAAGATATTTCCTGGCCGCGCTCACTACCCCGTCACAGGATATGTGGGTAAATTTGTCGCCTTATGAGAAAGACCGCATCATTCCTCAATCCTTTGGCGAAACTGAAATGGGGCGCGACCTGCTGGCCGAGGACTACACTTTAAAACAACTTGCGTCGTCATTAATGTATCCTGAAAGCGAACTGGGAAAAGATTTCTGGGATCGGGTCTATGAAAAAGCGAGGGAGTTATACAAAACGACGGAAATCCCCATAGACACGTTCAATAAAGTCTGGATTGTTCCCGATAAAGCGGTTATTTATGAAAACGGCGATATCGCGTTCATTACCGAAAGCCGTCTCAAGGTGCTGCTGGAAGCGGATTATCTTGCTTTAAACGCTCAGAACGGATCCGGAGCTTCGCAACCCTTTTACGCTGCTACGGGCGCAAAACCATCAGCAAATACGGAGGTTGCAACTCAGGTTATCAGGGAGATAATCATTCCTGAGATAGAGAAAGAAGTTAACAACGGGAAGCATTTTGCAAATTTAAGACAAATTTATCATTCTTTAATCCTGGCAACATGGTTTAAACGAAATGTGCTAAACACCGTCCTGAGTAAATCCTACGTGGACAGCAAAAAGACTTCAGGCATTCAAATCGAAGACAAGGACATAAAGAACAAAATTTACGATCAGTATATCGAAGCGTTCAAAACCGGAGTTTACAATTACATCCGGGAAGAATACAACCCTGCAACGCAGGAGATTACGCCGAAAAAATATTTTTCGGGAGGATTCGGCGGGCCTCAAATAGACCGTGCGATTTTGTCTGTTGAAGCTGATTCCGCTGAATTGGCGGCAGCCGCGAAAAAGAGCATCAAAGGCCATATCGAAACGGCTGAGACCGAGCTGGATCCGATTATCCCGCAATCCCCGCCCGACAGTGCGATCCTCGTTAAAGACAGGGCGATACACGAAAAAAATGTGTTTGATAATAGTTATATTTTGGCCCAGGCTTTTGCGAATTACGCGAACGTCCCTTTGAGCGACTATTATATGCTAATAAGGAATTTACACCACCGGGACGATTCGCAAATTATCAGAGAGATGTTACGGCTGTCAGATGAGTACGCAATCTTATTTAACCACCTGCTCCAGGATTCCCGCAAATCCGATACGGTGGAACAGGTCAGGGAGAGTTACCAAACGTTTGTTAATGGCCTGAATGCCTTTGAAACAAAACTGGCCGGGAAAATATCGGAAATAACCGCAGATTATCCATCATCTCCGGGCAATCCGGATCTGCGCAGCATGATTGAACGATTTTCTGCCTTTGATAATTTTATAAAGGCAACAATTCAGGGGATATTTTCTCCCGGCGATATTCATACGGAGTTTAGGGATATCAAAGCTTTTTTTGACCGAATGGTGGAATTTTCAATATTTTCTCCCGATACTGATGTTAAATTTTTACTGGATTCAACGCAGATACCGATTGACGATTCCGTTTTCCCGACCGCTATACGCAATATATTATCCTTTATCGAGAAACCTGTCTGGAAAAGTGGTTCGCTGGAAGGAATAACGACCATAACAAACGAAACTGATCCGGCAGGACATTCCGTTAAAATAAAAATTCATTATGACGGAACATCCGCGCTTCTTGCCGAAACCATCAGGAATAACCCGGAAGAAGTTACCTCGCCATCCTCGCGGCTCAGATCGTCACAGAATATGTTAGCCGGTCTTTATGTTTCCAAAAGTATCATTGAAGCGCACGGCGGAGAGCTGAAAATTGAAGTCGCAAAAGAAACAAATGAAGTTGATTTTATAATAACGCTGCCGGCAACGCAATCCGGGGCAAATGACGGAGCGATGCTTTCACAAATACCGGCTCCGTCTCATTGGAACAAATCCTGGCCCGTGCCGACAGAAGAAGAGATTGACGCGGCGAATAAACTTGTTGGAAGTTATAAACAGGATGCGGTGCTCGAACTGCTGAATAATATTGGAGAAACCTTTCCTCTTTACAGTCAAAACGGCGCCCGGCTTCTTCGGGCGGTTAATTTCCTGTATCCTGATCTGGCCTCTTTGATTATCCTGAGTTTTAATTTTCATCAGGCATGGTCGTACATGTTGTTCCAAACGGGTCTGAGAGGCGATGTTGGGTTGATCGAACCTGGCATGATGGCTCAGATGATCGGCCGCGCGATCATCCTTTATGAATCAAAACTGAAGGATTCACGGCGGAAATTTTTAATTAAAAAAGAAATCGCCGTAACGGTTGGGGATTCGGAATTATATTCAGACGTGACATGGAAAGGAATCATAGGGCTTCTGGGATACATGCCGGAAGATTATGCGTTCGCGATAGTGGACACTCTGGATAAAGACAAATTGCGAAGATTTCTGGAATTAATAAGGAATACCGATATGCCGGGAAGGAATTACGAAATGGCAAAAAAAACTTCGGCGATAGACGTCCGGATCAGATCAAGACTTGAGCCGGGCAAGCTTACTCAGCCTTCCGGGCGGTACACGGCATTACCGGTTGTAAAAAAATCACGGCCGGGAGGAAGGACTGGCCGGGCTGTCGGCACGCTTGTAATTATAAGGGACGATGAACCGTCAATCGAAACATTGTCTGAAATATCGAAAGACAGTGTGGTCGCGATGAACATGCTGCCTGTAGAGACGGAAAATTTCGGGCCGTTTAACGGGTTGATTACATTTCGGGAAGAAGACAGGACCTCGCATGCGGCCGCGCGCGCCCGTGACTGGGGCATCCCGCATGGACTGGCCCCGGGGCCGCAGTCAATAGAACACCTTGAGGGTAAGCAGGTTGTTATCGATGTAACAAATAATGACGTCATTGTCAGAGAAGCGACAGAGGAAGATCTGGAGAGTTTATCCGGACAACCGGCAAGAGGGAGCGAAGTCGCTTTTCCCAAAGCAAGTCTTGGCGAGGGCGTTTTTTATCTGGGCGCGGACGATCAGAGGATGCATGATCCCAAACAGGTCGGATATAAAACGGCCTTATTAAATTTACTGGCAACGCAATCGCTGGCGGTATCAACGCCCGGAATAAATGTGGAGATTGAAAATGGTTCATCGCTTGCGTTTAACGCGTTTGAAGAAACTCTGACTAAAGCCGGGGTTATCGTTCAATTCAGAAATCTTCTGCAAAAACTGGGGGCGGCTGAGAAAGAGAATGAAATTTCGTCGGTTTTGGACGAGGTTAGGGAAATTCTGGAAAGCCGGGAAGTTCATGATGCGCTCTCTGAATTAATTGAAGAGCAAATCCCCGAAGAGCAACTGGACGAGTTGCTGGAAAACGGCATTTTTGTAAGAACCTCGTCCAATTTTGAGAACCTGCCGCTGCATCCCGGATTCGCGTCCGGTCTTCACCACACCGTTCCCAATGTCAGGGATTATACGGATTTACATGATGCGATTATCAACGACTGGCTTTCCCTGTATACCATGGCTTCATTTAATCAAAGGCGGGAACGACACATTGATGAATTTGACGCATATCCGTCTGTTTGGCTTGTTCCGTCAATAAGAGAGGCCGGTTATTCATTTAATATACATACATCGGATGCGCAAACCGGGCAAACCGGCCAAGCCGTTATAGAAGTTGTCGCGGGATTGGGCGAGGCGCTGGTAAGCGGTGCGGCTGATTTTCAGGGACTGGCTTCTCAAATCATTATGGACAAGGAAACAGGAGAAGCAGTTTCGAAACGGCCCGGCACAAAGAAAAACAAGCGTGTTCTGGATTACTCCGGTGTAATCACAGCATCATTGAACAACGATGGAAGCGAAGACTTTATTGCGCAGCCGGATGCCGATAATGTCGCCAGGGCGTTAACAGAACTCTCAATGCAGATTGAGGATTTCTTTGGAAGCCCCCAGGAATTGGAAGGGGCCCTGGCATACGATAAAGAAACGGGTGAATGGACCATAACATTGCTTCAAACACGATTTCTGGAGCCGGCTGAACAATCTTCAGTCTTTGTCCGGATCGGGCTTGCCCCGCATGAAATAGCCTGGCAAGCAGCTCAAACGCTGCCAGTTTCCGCGACCGGGATCGAAACAAACCAAAAAACGGAAGTTCCCGGCGGTATCGATTTAAACGACAGTAATCTCGAGATTGAAACAAGGGGCGATGGAATCGACGTAAAGTTATCCGGCAATTATATGGATTTAGATAATATCCAGATAGACGGATTCAGCCCCATCATTATTCAAATCACTCCATCCACCATCCATCAGCTTTTGGGGATCGCGGGGGAATGACGGTGATTGTAATGAGGCCTTAATCCGGCCTGCCGAATATTTTAATGTAATCTGTCAAGAAACAGGTTACCTGGAGCGATGATCTTAAATAAAACGAATCCTTATATGATATTACGAAGAAAGAAATATTTTTTGTTCAGGCCTGTTGCGGCAGGGATTATTTTTAGTTTTACATTAAATACATCCCTTCCTAACCCTGCCTTTGCCCAGATGCGTGCGGTTATTTCTGCGCCCGCGGTTAATCTGCCGGCCGCAGGAACAATGGTAAATCCCAGCCAGGCCTACACGCCGGTTCTAATAAAAGGCCTTCAGGTTCATCCCGAAAATCCGCTGCTTTTTGATTTTATTCTCGACAACGGGCAGTCGGGCCTTGAAGTTGACAGCGCGGAGTTTAAGGCTGAATCGGAAAAGCTGATCAAATATTTTTTGACGTCGTTGACGATAAAAGAAGACGATTTATGGGTGAATCTTTCCCCGCATGAAAGAGACAGAATAGCCACGGAAGATTTGGGCAAAACGGAATTGGGCCGGGATATGCTGGCTCAGGATTATATTCTAAAGCAACTGACGGCGTCCTTGATGTATCCGGAAAAAGAGCTGGGAAAAACATTTTGGAATAAAGTTTACGCTTTGGCTAAAGAGAAGTTTGGAGTAACCGATATACCGGTTGATACTTTCAATAAAGTCTGGATAGTTGCGGACAAGGCAAAGGTATTGGAGAGAGGTAACCTCGCCTATATCGTTGGCGCTCATCTACGGGTTATGCTGGAAGAAGATTACGTGGCCGCTCAGTATCGAGTGGAGCGAGGTGGCGGCGAAGTGCCGGATCCGGGCAATCCGGCCGTGGCGGCGAACGCAGGTGCCGTTCCTGAACCGCCCGATCTCCGGATGCAACAGATCATCCGTGAAATCATCATCCCTGAAATCGAAAAAGAAGTTAACCAGGGACAGAATTTCGCGCCGTTACGGCAGATGTTTTATTCTATGATACTTGCCACATGGTACAAGGTTGCGCTGAAGGATGCGTTATTAAATCAGGTTTATAGTAACAAGGCAAAGACAAGCGGTGTATTGTCCGACGATCCTGATGTAAAAAATAAGATATATGAGCAGTATCTGGAGTCGTTCAGAAAAGGCGCTTACAATTATATAAAGGAAGAGTACGATGCCTCAAGGCAAGAGGTAGTGCCGCGGAAATATTTTTCCGGCGGGTTGGATATCGGTATAAGCAAGGTATTGGATACTGCGATGACAGCGACAGATAAAGAAATTGCAGATATCAAAGACGATAAGATAGCAGGCGTGACGGTGAATGTGGCAAGTATTGGAAACGGCAACCCCGTATACGTGAGTGAACAAATTATAACCAATAAATCAAATTTTAATAATTTGTTAGTGGCAAAAGATAGTAATAAAAGGCGTACTGCAAAAGTTGATTTAGGCAGTGGTTTTAAATATATCGATGTTCAGATTCCAACCGGGATTGGCTTGGATGAAGAAGTCAGAGAGGTTGCGTTTGTTTTTGATATCGATAAGGTTTTAACCGCTTCGGGTACAGTTAACATAGAAGAGGCAGTGTTGCAGGAAATAGTCAAAGCGTTTGAGCTGATGCGTAAAAATAAGAACTTGAAAATACGTTTTGAATTTATAAGCGGAAGCCCATACAAACAATATGTTGTAACGCAGTATGGAGATAAAATAAACGATTGGCCGTGGGATGACCTGGCAAAATCAGTTGATATGGAAGGTGGTGCTCTTAGAGAAAAAATTTTAAATGACCTGAAAGCTCAAGGATATAGTGACCTGTTAAATGTGCGGGCCGTTCCTTTTTTAAAAGAAAGCGTAGAGCAGCGGGTAATGAACCCTATCGTAAAAAGATTGGAACAAAAAGGTTTGTTATCCGAATTCGGTAAAAACATTACAATAAAGACTATTTCCGGAAGTGAAGGTGCCGTTTTTGATGAGGAAACAAGTACATATAAATATTATTCAAATAAAGAAGGAAGAATTTTTGAAATCAATGAACAATTGGCAATGTCTAAAGCACTTGCTATCGGCTGTTTGAGGTATCTGCATGATTCGAGGAACGAGGATTATGATTATTTTGTTACCAAGATCGAGAATGCTAAAGACTTTGCAGGGGATAACGGGGTTGATTCGATCTTTAAAGAGGCTGTGAAGGGCCTGGATATTAGTTTCTGGCCTTTTGAGTCAGAAATTGTTATTGTTTCTCATAATATTGATTTAAATGGCGAGCAAATAGCAATAGAGGCTTTTGAAAGTATAAAAAAAGATGTGTTAAGTTCTGAAGAAAGTAATTACTTTGTGAGCGGCGGTAAAAGTTTTGCTAAAATTTCATTATTTTCAAAGGCTCAAGAAGTAAAGGCGTCGACTGAAACGGAAGTGGTTTTAGGCGCGGGAGATACTATTAAGACCGATGATTTCTTGCACTCGTCTGAAATTAAAAGAGGAATCTGGTTTTATATGGGAGCACGTTCTGATATCGACAATTATCCCGGTGTTATAGCAAGCCTTGACAAAAACGGAAATGATTATTTGTTAGAGAAAGGGGCTCCGATATTAATAGGCAATGTTTTGGATGTAATGTCGGAGAATGGTGTCTGGTGGGATGTTAAGGCCTTGAATCTTTTGTATTCTTTTCGTGAATTATACAAAGCTTTGCCTGACGCGGCCATGATGAGCGTGAATGTGGAGGCGAAGGTTACAGGGGATAACTCAACCTCATCGGATAAAGCCATGATTTTAACAGGGGATGTTGAGTTGGCGGAGGCTGTGGATCCTCAGAAAATTTTAGATGATTGGAATAACTGGGCAATGAGGTCAGTTCGGTTTGCGAAAAACCAATGGAATGTTTTCATTTCAGGTATTCCTGAATCTGTGCAGGATTCGTTGCTTCATAATGATAGGGGAGAGTTCTACACTATGGAGCAATTTGATGTTCGGGATTTATTTGACAGTGATAAACGGGAATCATTTATAAAGAAGTTGCAACAGGCTTTTAACGGTAGAAAAGTAATTCTGCTGCATCATTTTACTGAAACAAAGGATGGGCAACGTGAAACGGGCGAAAGCCAGATAATGAAAGTGGCGACTATTTTAAGGGCGCAGGCCAATACTGCTGGTCTTAAGGATTTGCCGCACCATGTTTTTGTCATGTCGGCAGACCTTGTTGATTTATCTTTATTCCCCGTTGAAGATTTAGGGACAAGCTATATGCTATTTCATAACAACTTTAGCTATTTTGTTTTTGATGGTTCTGAAATAAAAACAGCGGGTGAGCCAAGTGCCTGGTCGATACGTCTAGGTATAAATAAATTGAAAAAGCGTATTAGCAACATGAAACCCGGCGAGCAAATCACGCTTTCGCTTCAGCAAATCAGGGATTCAGATTTCGACGAGTTGCCATTTCGCATCAGATACAAAATCTTATCCGAATCCCCTCAGCTTGAAAGCGTTGGTCCAGGTAATTGGAAAAAGAAACAAGACCCGGCGATGACGGCAGAGGAAATGATAGTACATGTTTTAGAATCAATAGAGCCATTTTTATCCAAAAACTCACGCATCGAACCGTTCTTTCTATCTATGAGAAGATTCCCTTCGGATTGGGATCTTTATTCTAATTTGATAAGAAATAAGTTAAACGTAATGCTGGAGGGAAAAGGAGACATCAATAATGAGATATCTTTGCATCTGGGAAGCGCTAATTCTTTTCTCCCCAATGCAGAAGCTCTGGCAGGATTTAATGTAATCACTACAGATATAACTGAAAGTTCGTTTGAGCAACAGAGACAAATTTATCAAGAATTAATAACAGGTGAGAACAGAAAAATCGGCAACCACGTTTTTGAGAGTCTTGATATTCTTGAATTGAGTGAGAGGTTCAAACCAAATACCGTAGACCACGTTACAATGACAAATGTGTTTAATTCTCCCGATAATGACCTGGCCGGAGATTCTTTGACAATATTAGAGAATATAGCATCCATTATAAAACCGGGCGGCACAATAACCATGGGTGGCGGTGTAGTTTATTATATATTTGAGAACATTTTAGAAGATGCGGGGATACAATTTGAGAAAGTTGATTTAGGACAAGGAACAGAGAGTAGTTCTTTTTATTCATATCGTATTATAAGCAAGGATAATGCCGTTCTCACCCAACAAAGCGGCGAGGACGGCTCATCTTTAGATGTAAAAATTACCGGAGCAGATATTGATTCTTTTAATAAAAGCATCACGGATCCTGCTGATAGTTCCAACGAAATTACTTTAGCTGAATTGGTTGAAAGACAATATGGAAGGCCTGCGGCAGGTATGCCGGCGGAAGAAATTAAAAACTTGGGGCACGGGGTCAGTATTTTATCAGCTGCGCAAAAGAAGGATAACCGCAATCCGGAAACATGGCTGGCGTTGCAAAAACTTTTAGATATTCTGAAGAGTACGGAGGCATATAAAAACGGCGCATTGTTTTTGTCCGACATAGAAGAGATGGTGTTGCATAATACCTTGCTGGGCGGTACCGCCGTTAGTAAGGAGGTTTACAGAGAAGAGCCCCGGGGACAAGATGAGATAGATAAAATAAAGACGGAAAACGGCAATAAAATCTCCGACCGCAATAATAGAACATGGGAGGCAGACATAACAGGATTGATAACCCATAACGGCAGATTGGTTTTTGAGATTGCGCCGGTTGATCCGGATGGCTTTAAGAGTTTATTGAGCGACTTCGGTAAAATGCCATTTTCCAAAATATTTCTTTCCGGTATTGGTGTTTTCTTGCGTGGATTGACGCCGGAAGAGCTGAAGGATTTAAGCGAGAAGCAAGAGGAGATAAAAAAGATACATCTCGGATCAATCACGATGTCTCAACCTCAATTGTCTTTGCATTCCAATGATTTGCAATCCGGCGCGGCATTGTTTTCTATTACAGACAGCTCTCCCGCCGCCTCGCCCGTCGGCGGTATCGACTTAAACGCCAGGAATCTGGACATGGATATTTCAAAAGACGGACGCGGTGTTGAGATGAAATTTGACCCGGCCATGATTGCCGAATTCGAAGGCGGCAATTTCACCGGAGTGGTCCCCGTTATTATTCGAGTAACGCCTCTTTCAAATCCCTTGATGCTGCTTGGGCTTGATGCCGATACCGGCGCGGTCCAGCCGGTTTCATAAGGGGAAAGGCAGATGAAATGAATTGTAAACGCATCAATAAAATTAAAAGGTCGGTTTCCCCCGTTATATTTGCGATTTTTATAACTTCTGCGGCAATTTTGATAGGCTTGCCCTGCCTTAAATCCCGCACGGCCTTAAATCTTGAATATTTTTTGCTTCGATGATAGTATGAATCAATTGTTTTTTAAGCGTATCAGCACAAATGGGTAAGTATCTCTGTTCTTTGAGGATTTTTTTCTGATTGATATTAACAAAAGTGCGGCAAAAATTCGTAATTTGGCGGTGTTGGCGGAGCTTAATATGACAATCAGCTGAAACTGAAAAAGTTCGGGGCTGATTAATAATCAAACCCTGCAAGTTTAAACGGCTTGTGGGGTTTTTAGTTTTAAGAAAGAATATGATAATATTGAAAAATACGGTAACGATCGATGAACTAAGAAAGATTGCAGAGACATCTTTTGGCGATTTGGTTAAAGCGGTTGTTGACGTTGACCGCGAATTGGTTGCTATTGATGCAGAGCTTCATTCAGATTTGGAAGCTTTATTTCTGGAGGACGGCTCCAGGCAGAGCAGTCTTTGGGGCATTAATTTTTATCCAGGACTCCCAGGCGAAGACTTTGTAGAGTTTGATTCAATGATTAATTTGCGTCCTTCCCAGGGCAATATGACCAGAGGCGTTGATTCAGAGGATATCCGGCTTAAAATTATAAATATTGTAAATAAATGGGTGAAGCGATGAACATCCAGCATAAAGAGCTTGCCGGAGGCCGATGGGCCCGGATGTCATTAGCGGAACAGATGGCAAATATCGGCAGTGAAGTCAGCAGGGCTTTAAACTGGCAACAAAAAGGCAAGAAAGATTTATCTCAAAAGGCGCTGCACCGGGCTTTTGAGTTAATAGATTTAACGGTTGCTGATACAAAAAAGTATTCCAGACTTAAAGAGCTCCTCAGGGTGCGGGAAGCCCTGGCCGATTTTTTTTGCGGCAGCAATACCTTCGCATCATCTGCAATTTTATGGCAAAAATATTTTGATCATTTTGTATGCCTGGCGAGAAAAAACCGTTAAAGTATCGGCCGGGTTTACGCAGAATAATCAGTGGAGATGTGTTTAAGAAGGCCGGTGACAGGGATCTGACTGTCCGGTAAGGGACTGTTATTTATCCTGCTTGTCTTTTTACGCATTTATCTCAAGCAAAGCATAAGAGAAATGGGCTTGGAACCTGGTTTTCTCCTTGACACCCCCCTGAGAATATGATAATTTTGGACGATACTTACCAGCCTAAAAGCCTGATTGATATAAAATTTAGTTATTAAAAGAGGGCTAAACCAAGCCCGTTAAAACTTTAAAAAAGGAATTCAAATGTCAGCTATTAAATCAGTTAAAGCCCGTCAAATCCTGGATTCCCGCGGGAATCCTACTGTTGAAGTGGATGTTTTTCTGGGATCAGGCGCGTTCGGACGCGCAGCTGTTCCTTCAGGAGCATCAACAGGGGAATATGAGGCTATTGAGCTTCGTGACGGGGATAAATCGAAATGGATGGGGAAGGGTGTCAGCAAGGCGGTGAACAACGTTAACACGGTGATCAGGGACGCGATTGTCGGCATGCAAGCCGATTTCAAGGCTATTGACCGGATTATGCTTGATCTGGATGGCACGGATAATAAAGGAAAGCTTGGGGCAAATGCCATCCTTGGCGTTTCCATGGCTGTAGCTCATGCGGCTGCAAGAGAGGCTAACCTGCCTTTTTACAAGTTTTTAGGAGGCGACGAGGCCCGCATTCTCCCGGTCCCGTTAATGAATATTTTAAATGGCGGCGTCCATGCGGATAACAACCTGGATATTCAGGAATTTATGATTGCGCCTATCGGGGCTCCCACTTTTTCAGAGGCCATGCGCATGGCAACCGAGGTTTTTCATAATCTGGCAAAAATTTTAAAAAGCAAGAAACTGTCGACATCTGTTGGAGATGAAGGGGGCTTTGCTCCCAATCTGGCCAGCAATGAGGAGGCTCTTAAACTGATCATCGAGGCGATTGAAGCAGCAGGCTACAAGCCCGATCAGGATGTTTTTATCGCCCTGGACTCAGCTTCTTCGGAAATGCATGAGGACGGAAAATACAATTTTGACGGCCGCAAGCTGTCTTCCGAGGAAATGGTAGGTGTTTACACCGAGATGATCAAAAAGTACCCGATTGTTTCCATTGAAGACGGGCTTGATGAAAATGACTGGGCCGGATGGAAAATCCTCACGGACAAACTGGGCGATAATGTTCAGCTTGTGGGCGATGATCTTTTTGTTACGAATGTCAAGAAACTTCGACAGGGGATTGAAAAGAAAATTGCAAATGCGATTCTGGTGAAAGTCAACCAGATCGGAAGTCTGAGCGAAACCCTTGACACTGTCAATCTTGCCAAGGCCAATAAATATAATTCGGTTATCTCCCATCGTTCCGGTGAAACGGAAGACACAACCATCGCGCATCTGGCTGTAGCGACAGGCGTTGGCCAAATCAAGACCGGCTCATTGTCCCGTACGGATCGTTTGTGTAAATACAATGAGTTGATAAGAATTGAAGAGGCGCTTGGAGACAAGGCGGTTTACGGCGGGAGTTTGTGGAGAAAGATTTGGTAAGGTACGAATAGCGAAAAACGAAAGGTGATGGGGGAAAATCCGCCCCTCGCTTATCGCCAGTCGTTTTTCCTGTCAAAAGTATGTTAAAGAATCCATTTTTCTTGTTCGGCTTGGGCGTTGTGCTTCTTTTGGTGTTTTTGCCATCTTATCAGAGGATGCAGGACCTCAAGCAGAAAAACCGCGAGTACGAGCTCGGAATCCAGGAGCTCGTACAGGAAAATTCCCGGCTTTCCGAGGAAAAAAGGCTTCTCGAAGAAGATCCGGTTTATTTAGAAAAAGTGGCCCGTGAAAAAATGGGTCTGATCCGTGAGGGCGAAGTTATTTACAAAATCGTTCCCGCGGAGGAAGAAAGTAATAAAAAACCCTGAGTGCGAAACTCAGGGTTTTTTGAAAGTTTTAAAAACCAGGCGCTTTTCCAGGCCTGGTTTTTTTATTGCCCCTTTTTGACTTTACCCGGAATATATTCTCGCCAGCCTTTTATCAAGGAGGATCTGATTGAGATAGTTGCCTTCTGCGGCGATGCGGCGGGGGTCGCTACAGTTTTTAAGATAAAAAATATCAGCAAGGTACCGGCCGTATTTCTCGGGGTCTTTGACGGTGCGGATGACGATCGCTTTCAGGCCCGCCAGTTCTTTTTTTACAAATTTTTTCGACTGTTGACCTTTAACTGTGTTGAGTTTGAAGGCGTTAATGCCTTTGAATCTCAGACGCTGGCGGCTCCAGATGCCGAATCCGCAGTCCACGTCGGCCAGCAGAGTGTCTCCGTCGACTACCCGTTCAACCGAGGCGGCGAATGTGTATATTTTATCCGTTGTTTCATTCGTGGCCATGACCCGGTACGCCCCGTCGATCTTTTCAGAGCGCACCACGCGTTTGTTGACCAGCTTCCAGGATGCGGGAGGAGGCTCAATGCGGTTCTGGAAACCGCAGTCAATCATGATCCTCGATTTTTTTTCTCCAAGACGGCTGGAACTGACCAGGTGATAATGATAAAGGAGCCCGCGTTTTGGAACTGGGAGCAGGGGCGCGGGATTCGTTAAAAGCGGCTGATGATATTTTTCTCTGAACAGCCCGAGCAATTGCTTCTGGTTGAGGCCTTCCTTGACAATGCGTTTTTCCCAGTAGCGGCGTTCTTTATCGGAAGGGAGGGCCAGCAGACAGCGGTATTGGGACCAGTTGATGGCGAGATCGTGATCCAGTTCAGGGTAAAAATTAAAAAACTGAAGGCATTGCTGAAGGGTCCGTTCATGGACGTTAATTCCGGGGGATAATTTCCGGCAGAGAGCGGCAGATGTCTGGTCGGGATGTCCGTTGAGGTAAGAGGCCATGGCCTGGCCGATGGTCCAGTACATAATCACCAGCCGGTGATTGATATCTGTCCTGGCGGCATCGATTGTCTTCTGAAGGAGTTCAACAAGCTGAGGGAATGACGGCGCCTTGATTGGGCTTTTATGAGGCATGAAAATATTATAGGATAAAACCGTTCCTTTGCGGAGCAGGAATTTTTAAATCCCGGCAAAGCTGTTTTTACCTTAAAACCGGCTGTCCCTGATATCTCCCGGGCAGATGAAACAGGCTGATATGCCGGGTCGGACAGGAAATCTCCGACGGAAGGCGCGTCAGCCAGGTCGTTACATAAATCCTGGACATAAACCGGGCTTTCGGATAACCGGGATGCCGCCAGAAAAAGAATACGGACTGGCACTGAGGAATGAAACATCCTTGTGATGTCCCCACCTCCGCGAGGAGATAATTTTCTTTCTTCGCCTTTATCCGCATAAAACACACAGGAATCTCTGCCAAATCATCCAGAAAATTCAAGGTATATGTCCCGAACTCATCATACCTGACGGCGGCCGGATCAGCGTCCAGGCCGCTGTAATAAAGATGGACATCCTGCCGTAAAGGAATATTTTCAAACTGCTGGGTAAAATAATTTGTTTCAATCAAACTCGGAAGCGCCCGGTATTTAAAGATCGTTTGATTGGCCGTTATCGGACCGATTATTATTCCGGCAAACAAGATAATCGTAAAAAATTTATCCCAGCCTTTCGCTCTGAGAATATAGTTCAGCAAAAGATACGTTATTAATAAAATCAGCGGGCCTAATCCCGCAAGGCACCGGTAAAAAGCAAGGTCTGACGTAGCCATTAAATTTGGAAAGAAACTTAATAAAAGGAAAACAAAGGTCATTCCAATGATACGGGGTAAGGTTTGCCATCCGTTTTTCATTAAATAAATTCCATAAGCCGCACCTGCGATCAGGGCTAAAAGTACCGGCAGCAGCCAATTGGGAAAAATATTCCAAAGGTTCAAGGCGTTAAAAAAGGGCTCGCGGAAAAACCAGACGATTTTTCTGATAAAATCCAAATTAATAACATGGGGATTGTAAACAGACGGCAAGGCAAGATCCAAATGATTCGCCGCTGAAAACCAATGGATTATTTTTAATATGACAGCGTATATTCCGTAAGTCGCTATTCCCGCCGCGCCCGCCGTTAAAAACTGTCCCTTTCTTTCCTCCACGGGCTTCCGCTGTTCCTCAACAAATAAAATAAAAACCAGCGGCCAATAAAATACGGCTGCGGCAGCATAGGTCAAATTGGCCAGAAGGAAAAACAGGACTGCCAGCCAGAATTTTCCGCTGAGCAGACCGCGCCATTTGTTAAAGGGTGTTTTCCGGGCAAAACCTGCGGCCAGAATCGAAAGCAGAATTGTCGGCGGATCTACGCTGCATCCAGCCCACGATACCGCTACCATAAAAGACGGCAATGTAAATGTCATGACGGATAACAGTAACGAGCGCGGGCGGTCTCCTGTTATTTTGTCAAACCATGATAAACATAAATACGCCGCCGCAATGATTTGTATGAGGGAAAGAAGACGAACAAGAACAAGACCGTTCAGGTCTTGGACCAACAGGCCGTTCAAGGTATAAATAAGACTCACGCCTGGCCGTCCCTGCAATATCCCCCTCAGCGTTATGGAATGCCAGGCGAACTCGCCTGCGGGTCTGCGAAAAAAACAAAAATCGTCATGATAAGCATAAGGAAGAAAAACCGGCAGGTAGGTCAGGAAAAATATAACCGGTAAAAATAGGTGCGAGAGATTAATTTTTTTTCTTTGAGCGTTCAAATGTTTTACAGACAGGGACTTTGATCGTTTTTATGATTTTTGCCGGATATATACATGACTAAAAAGGTGAAGATGAATTTATGATAATAGGAAGATTGCGGGTTAGCAAGAAGATTTTCCCGGTGGTGGCGGATGTTACGATTAGTGGCGTGTATCTTCTAAAAGATCTTTCAACTCTTTCAAGGCCAGGGGAGCGTCGAATCCATCCGCAGAAATTTTAACTACGCTTCCTGGCCCTATGGCTAAACGAAGAAGCCCCATGATACTTTTGCCGTTGTCTTTTTCATTATCCTTTTCAACAATGATATTGGAATCAAATGAAGCGGCCGTTTGTACAAATATGGCAGATGGTCTTGCATGGGCGCCTTTATTGTTGACCGTAACTTCTACCGTACAATCGTCCATGACTTCTCCGTTCATAAAATTTATAATCGGATAGCTCCGGGGGCTGCTCTTTAATGAACTAAAGAATTTGTCTCGGCCTCCCAGGTCAGTAAATCCGGAATACCCCCTGAATTTATTGGACAGGAATGATACATGAGGCAAGAGTAAATTATCCGGGCAGCTTGAAAAAAGCATGACAGCAAAGTTAATGGATTCTTCGGATAAATTTTTTGTATCATATTTGCTTAATATACAAACCCCGGAAGAATTTTTTAACGCGTTGGTAATAGCAGAGACAACTTTTTTTTCGTATTTTTCACTGATTCGTGAGTGCTTGAACAAAAATACAATAGATTCATTTTTGATTCCCTCGATTTCTCGAAGTGATTTGAGTATGATCTTTTTCAGTTCAGGATTTTTATCAGTAATCTTTTCGATTAACACAGGTACGGCTTTTTTTGCTTGAGATGACAGCCTTCCCAGAGCTTCCGCTGCATAAACAGCGCTGTCGTTATTTTTCAATATTTTAATCAGCGCCGGGGCGGCATTATAGCCGATTTTTCTTAAAGATTCTGTCGCGGCAAGGCACAGTTTCTGATTCAGCAATAATTTCAACAATTGCGGCACGGCTTTCTTTGCCTGGGGACCGAATTCACCCAAGGCTTCGATATATATCTGACTTTGGACCCAGCCTGAGCTGTTTTTCAAGGCCTTTAGCAAAGCCGTTACGGCTTTAGATCCGGTTTTCTTTAATAAAGGCAGGACCTCTTGGGATATCAGCCAGTCCGCCTTATTCAAGACCGGGATTAATTCATGCAGGGCTTTTTCACCAAATTTATCGACTTCATTCCAGTCTTGCATCGCGATATAAAACATTATTTTTTCATGGGCGCTTCCCGGTTTCCATCCTGTTTTGTTTAAAGCATGAGCGGCGTCCTTGCGGATGTATTTATCTGAATCACTTAACATTGGAATTAAAAACGGCACAGCTTTTTTGGCTTTTGGGCCGATTGCCCCTAATGCTGTCACTGCGCCCCCGTTGTACACGTGGTTATTGGTTCTTAATATTTCAATAAGACCAGGCACCGCTTTTTCTGCGGAAGGGCCGATTTCCCCCAGCGCATCTATGACAACTTCAATCAACGCAGCATCTTTATTTTTTAACAGCTCAGTCAAAACCGGCACGGCCTTCTTTGCTTCAGGCCCCAATTCTCCCAACTTGACTACAATTGATTTGCGCAAATCAATATCATCATGTTGTTTTAAAATATCTATAAAAGTTGTCAGGACGCCCGTATCGATTTTTATCAAGGTGTCCAGTAATATATCTCTGCAATTATGGAAGTGTTCAACAGTTAACATCTCAACTAGAAATGGAATCGCCGCTTTGGCGTCAGGGCCAATACTGCCCAGGGTTTTTATAATCATGTTGTATACAGGATACCCGGGCTTTTGTTTTAGTTTTTCAAGCAATGCTGCAACTGACGTCTTTGCCGCAGGGCCTAGTTTCCCTAATACTATCAGGGCTCCCGAAGAAATATAATCATTCCCGCTGTTAAATGCCCCGGTTAGAGCTGGTACGGCTTCCTTGCCAAAGGCAAGAACTTCCGCCCACTCGAGCATCGCTATGTGCTGCCTGATTTTTTCTTGATTGTTCTGCATTTTCTATTCTGTTTTTTTCAACACAAGCACATCCGGAGGAGTTTATCTCTGAAATCAGCAGGGTTTAATTTCAAGTTTAACTAATCCATCGTTTGCTGCTAATCCTGGCCGCGATCTCATTTACAATTTGTAATTTATCCGCGTTTGTCTGAATATTTTTTGCTTGTTTTTTTGTAATGACGGAAGGCAATTGGTTTATATCGGCAAAAAATACGCAGGGTGTAAGGGGCTTGTCCATAACCCATGCCGCCCCTGCTTCTAAAAGAACCCATTGGCTCTGGATGGAATTGGGTGTGAGAAGGAGCACAACCTCTTTGGAATGTTTTAGTCTTTCTTTAATAGCAGTCTCCCAATCAAAACCGCTGGAAATGGATTTCTTGGCCATGAAGCAGGCGATGTTTTTTTCAGAAAAGAGGTTTAAAAATTCTTCAGCGAGCCGTTCATCCTTTTCCGAGTAGCTAATGAAAATATCATCATAGCCAAAAGTTCCCGGCCGCATCGAGTTATCAAATGCAATATCACGTTCTACGGTGAGATTGTAGTCATCAAATGAGTAATCGTATTTATATCTTATGCCGAGAGCGCGTTTGATCTGTTCCTGCAGCACAGCATCTTGTTCGATAATTTTCAGAATATTTTTTTTAACCTCTTTATATGAAAGCGTTTTCGCGGGTTGTTGCAGACAATCATTGATGATATCAACGATGCGGGGGAGTTCATACGGTTTTCTGACAAATCCGTCAAAAAGTTCATTCATTAATTGGGCATTTGTTCTTGTCCCGCTTAAAATAATAATTTTTGTACTATGGTTCTCGGTTCGGCAGAGTTCTGCCATCTTAAGGGCCAGGCATTTAGGCACTGATAGATGTATGACGATAGCATCAAAACCCGACTTTATTAAATTGATGGCAGACGCCAGTGTGTCCAATGCGTTTTCTTCTATTTCAACCAGAGTCCATTCCGGCTTTTCATTTCTTAGAAGGGCGGTGACGATTCTTTTTTCTTCGTCGAGATGATAAACATATGCTATTTTCAAAATTGCCTCCCGTGTTTCTGGAAAACCCGTGACGGGCGAAAAAACAGTTTTCCAGTCAATCAATGATTAATGTCTTTTAATGCTGTTTCTTCGATGGACAAAAAGCCCCCTGATTTTTTCACAGATAATTCTGGTGTTACAAAACGTGGATTTTTCAGTCTAATTAAAAAGCAAGCTGCGGCGCGGAGGTCAGGGAATTAAATAGTTGTGCTTCACGTTTTTCCAGATACAAGCATTATACATCATTGCTATGTGATCAAGGAAAAGGAAGTGCAGGAAAATCCTGGGGATGCCGGAGTTAAAATAAACAAAAACCAAAAAATTTATCAAGATCTGAGGGAATTAATCTTTTAAAGGTTGGCCTAGGCATGGTTTGAAGTCTTGCACATTCACGCACACTTAACGTCCTTGGAATTTCCGGATGGAGATGGGATCGTCCCCCACCATTTATACCGCCGGCAATTACAGTTTTTGAGGGCAAGGAAGAATTGTGAAGGTCGAGCCAGGTTGCTTATGGTTCTAACTTAATAGTATATATATTATTAAATTAGGTAAAAATGGATTTTATAAATACCTGAGCTTTATGTAAATCAATAAAAAGGAGGGCTGGTTTGAGAAAGTTTATATAAACATAGTCTGGCTATGTAAATGGCAAAAAACTTAAACCTTGCGTTGGTTTGAAAACTATGTTATAAACATAGTGTAACTATGTAAACTTAAATTTGTTTAAACTAATGGAAAAAGTAAAAATAGAACAAGTTCCTGATGGTGTTGTTGTCGACCGTCTCTGGTTAAAAGCAAAGGGCATTGATGCTTCTTTGGTCGATTATTATTTGCGAAAGGGATATTTGGTCCAGGTTGCTCGTGGGGCATATCGAAGACCAGGAGATCCTTTTAAATGGCAGCATTTGGTCTATTCGTTACAGTTTCTTGGTTGGCAAGTTTATGTTGGAGGACGGACTGCGTTGGAGGTGAAAGGAAAGGCTCATTACCTGCCTTTAGGTAAAGAAAATAAAATCCATTTATATCGAGAGGGTAAACTTCCTCCATGGCTTTTTAAAACCGATGTTGATGCCAAATTTGTGGAACACAATCAGACGCTTTTTAAGAATGAGGGTAAAGAAGAGGGCATGAGTGAGATCTTGTTTGGTAGCTGGGATTGGAAGATAAGAACTTCTTCTCCAGAGAGGGCATTGTTTGAGATGATGGCGGAAGTCCCGAAGAAAGAGTCTTTTCATATGGTTGATGTTGTTATGGAGGGAGCGACAACTTTAAGGGCTGATCTAATCAATGACCTGTTGCTTTATTGTACAAATATAAAAGTAAAGCGTTTATTTTTATGGTTTGCAGAGAAACATAATCATAAATGGTTTGAGAGATTGAAAACAGAGAATGTTGATTTAGGGAAAGGAAAAAGAGAAATTTTGAAAGGCGGCAAATTGGACCCTAAATATTTAATAACAGTTCCTCGGGAGACAGATGATCGACAAGAGCAATCCATATTTTAAGCAGACAGAATTGCTTATAGAAACCTTACCAGTAATTGCGCAGCATAATTGTTATGCGCTAAAAGGCGGGACTGCAATAAACTTATTTGTTCAAGATATGCCACGCATATCGGTAGATGTTGATCTTACGTATTTACCAATTAAGGAAAGGGATGAATCATTTTCAGACATAGAAAAGACGTTAAAAGTAATATCCGATGATATTAAGAAGAGAGTTATAGGCGCTTTCGTCGAGAGAATTCGTAATAAGGATATAATACACAAATTAAAGGTTATAAGGAATGGAAGTGAAATTAAGATAGAGCCAAATTTGGTTATTCGTGGGACAGCCTTCCCATGTGAAGAACTTGAATTGTCGTCTAAAACTCAGGAAGTCTTTGAAATGTCGGCAAGAATTCAGGTAGTTTCATTGGCTGATTTATACGGGGGAAAGATTTGTGCTGCTTTAGACAGACAACACCCGAGGGATCTTTATGATGTCAAATTTCTTTTAGATAATGACGGCCTAACGGAGGAGATCAGAAAAGGTTTTTTAGTATATTTAATTAGTCATGATCGGCCTATTCATGAATCCCTTAACCCAATTTTTAAAGATTTTGAGGAAGTTTATAAGAATGAATTTATAGGGATGACCAGCGAGGTTATTCCTTATGAAGAACTTGTTGAAGTTCGAGCTGATCTGTTGAATCAGATTAAACATGCTCTAACTCAAGATGAAAAAGATTTTTTAATTTCATTTAAAAAAGGAAGCCCTGATTGGGAGTTGCTTGGAGTAAAAGACGTTGATCGTCTACCGGCTGTTCGATGGAAATTATTTAATATTCAAAAGATGGATGATAAAAAAAGAGGAGTTTTTGTTAATAAGTTGCGTGAAGCCTTAGATTAATAGAAAAATGAATTGGTGTAATCAAAATAGCTGGAATTATGAAGATTTTTACCCAGACCTGCCTTTAGAAGAAATACATTCCGTTTTTAGTTTCGGCTTCGCCGCTGTCAGAGGATACAGCCGTTTATTTGCATAAACTATCGCACATTTCGTGCTCAGTCGCGGGGGCAGGATTTTCCGCCAAAGGCGGACCCGCCTCTGGCGGGGAACCTTGTACAACTGAAACATCGTTTACATTGTAAACCGGGTACATCGTTTACACTTTTTCAATCACGGATTATTTTGTTCTTTCTCAAATCTACGGAACCAAGAATATAAAAGCTGAATCGGATCTGCCAT
>JBFMEN010000058.1:0-89336 GCA_040753435.1 Candidatus Omnitrophota bacterium
GATGAATCTCTCGTCGATAAAAAAAATAAAATAATACTTAAAAAAAGTAAAAATGTATTTTTTAATAATGATGATTTTGTTATGATAATCGTAACTTATTTATTGCACCGCAGTCTGATCACAAACTTTTAACCTTTAAAAGAAATCAGATGAAAGTATGACCAGAGACGAGATTTATGATCACCTCGCCCAGGTGTATCTAGGGAAAAAAAATAATTCAAAATCTAAAGCAGAAAAAAAGCAGTTTAGCGCCTGGCTGGTACTGAATCTGGTTATCACCGTCGTTATTTTCGGCACATCATTTTACGGATTCACCGCTTTCCTCACCCGACGAAACAATGTCTTGCAGAACCGGGTAATTTTTTCATTGAATAAGGGGCCCATCGGTATGCCATATAATCTTTCATATCCCTATCCCCCGGTGAAAACATTTTCAATCGCAATTCCTGAAATCGAAATTAAAAAGTATAAGAGCTTTGCTTTTGCGGTTAGAGGCGTTGAAGGCAATCCAGGAACTCTTCGCATAGAAATGCGCAACAGCCGCAATGAGACAGCCTCTGTCTTTGTCGACGATATAAATCGTGATTGGCAAGGAAAGAAAATACCGATCTCAGAATTTGAGGGTATCACAGACTGGTCTTCCATTTCTGAAATTCTTTTTGTCCTTGAATCATGGAATACAAAGACCCAAAAGGGTTTGTTATTAATAGATGATGTTGGATTTACCAGTTAAACCAAAGGGGATATTCATATGAAAATCATTTCAATAGGAAACCAAAAAGGCGGGTGTGGTAAAACAACAACTGCGATCAACCTGGCTGCCTCATTCAGTTCTATTGGTAAAAAAATTTTATTGATTGATCTTGACCCTCAGGCCCATGCTTCTTTAGGCCTTAATTTTGAAAGCAATGACAGCATGTATAACGTGATCTCAAAGATCGCGCCAAGGAAAATGAGCATTGCGCAGATTATTAAAAGAGTGGATAAGAATTTTGACATTGTCCCTTCCAATTTACTGGTCGGGACATTGGAACAGGAGCTCGCCGACGAAATCGGCAGGGAAACAAAGCTTCTTGAAGTCCTTCAGCCGTTGAAAGAGGCGTATGATTATATACTGATCGATTGCCCGCCCAGTCTTGGATTTTTAACTATTAATGCCATGCGAGCGAGTGATGAGGTTTATATTCCCGTTGAAACAAGCCGTTTTTCATTGCAAGGTGTCCGGCACTTGCTTGATATTGTAAGACTTATACAGGATCGGTTGAACCATCAGATGGATTATAAAATTCTCGTGACAATGTTCGATTCGCGTTTGAGACACTCGTTTGCCATGATTTCAAAAATCCGGGACATGTTCAAGGGCCATCTTTTTGAAACGATCATTCATGTTAATGTTAAACTTAAGGAATCCGCGGTTATGGGAAAAACAGTTGTTTCCTATGATAAATATTGCCGTGGTTCAAAAGATTATTTTTCATTGGCGAAAGAGATTATTTCAGCGCATGACCAGGCCAGCGGGGCTAGTGCGGTTTCCGGAAAAGAGTTTTCAGCGCGTATGAGGGAAGTTGTTGAGAAGGAGATGAGGGATTTTGTTAAGCCCACCAAATTCGTTCTCAAAGCTCCGGAAGCCCAAAGTGTTTATGTGACCGGCAGTTTCAACGACTGGTCGCTTGACGAGAAATACCGGATGTCGTTGAAGGATGGATCTTGGACTGTCGAGGTTCCCCTGAACCCCGGCAATTATCGTTATCAGTTTATTGTTGATGGACGCTGGCAGGAAGATCCTGATAATTCAAATCAGGAAAGAAATTCTTTTGGAGATATTAATTCATTAATTGAGGTTGCCGAAGATGGAAGATAGGCAGGAGCAGTATATTAATGAAGGAAAAATTTTTGCTATTCTGGGATATCTGTTCATCCTGTGCATCATTCCCTTGATTTTTAAGAAAGAGAATCCTTTCGTGTTCTTTCACAGCAAACAAGGATTGGTCCTTTTCCTTGGAGAAGTCGCAATTTTTATTTTAAGTATTATCCTGCCAATCTGGATTATCAAGCTGGGAGCTTTTATTCTTCTCGCCACTTCTTTCGTCGGCATTTTAGCTGTCCTTCAGGGTCAGCGTTTGGAACTTCCGATTGTTTCAAGGTTGGCCGATAGGATCAGCCTGTAAGATTTTAAGAAAATTGAAGGCAGGAAAATAATTTTAGCGGCGCTGCAGTTCACGCCGCAGTTCTTCCATGTGCCTGCGGTTCTCGTCGATCTTGCGCCGGTTTTCTTCCATTATGCGGTCATGGTCTCTTTTGATGCTCTGTTGATCGACCTGATGCGAGGTCTCACGCATTTGACGCCTGGAATTTTCGATGATGCTTCTATAATCATTGTTTAATCTGTCAATTCTTTCTTTCTGTTCCTCAAGAATGCGTTCCTTCTTGGTTTGAGCCGGCTTGGCATTGTCTTTTAAGGACTTGCTTATAACGTTGATATAACTAAAATAAACGAAGGCGACGAAACCTATGATGAGGAAAAAGATAATGTATTTTTGCATAAAACTATTATATTTTTAAAAGTGACGAGATGCAATCTTTTATGGTTAAAATAAAATTATGGAAATCTCATTAAATTTTATTGATTTTGCCCTACTTGGAGCCATCGCCTTTTATTTTTGGAGAGGCTGGTCCAAAGGCTTTATATTGTCTCTCGTGGGGCCTGTATCTTTGATTTTATGTTTTTTATACGGATTTTTCTACTTCAAAAGCACGAGCAACTTTCTGGTTGGTTTGTTGATATGTCTCTTAGGCCCTATGGCGATTAACATGATCGTGTCGGGTTTGATTGCGACTATAAAAAAAGCGGGAAAGAGCGATAACAAAGGCGGCAAGGAGGAATCTGAATTTTTGGGCAGACTAGCCGGAGGAATTTTTAATATAGCCTGGATTTCTTTGATTTTATTTATCATGGTCATAATCATTTCGATGATTCCTTTTAAAATACCTGGTCTTGCGAACCTGGGGACCGCCGTCAAAAATTCTGCGGTTTTCAGTATTATTTCCTCTGGGATGGGAGACCGATTCAGTTTTTTGAAAAAGGGGGTTCAGCCCATAGATCTGGAGAAAGCAGAAAACTATTTTCCCGAATTGAAAGAGACCAGTGAATATCTTGATTTGATGAAGGACGACAGAGTCAAGGACCTGATGAACGATCCCTCGATTATTAAAAAAATCGAGGAGAAAGATTTTGTCGCGTTATTGAATAATCCAAAAATTCAGGCAATTATGAATGACCCGCAGTTGCTGAGGAAATTTTTGATCTTGAATAAGAAAATGATCGAAATCAACGGGAATACAAATAAAGGAGAAGATAATGCCGACGATATTTACCAAGATAATTAATGGGGAAATCCCCTGCCATAAGATTATGGAGGATGAAGCCCACCTGGCTTTTTTAGATATTCGCCCAATTAAAAGAGGGCATACTCTTGTGATCCCAAAAAAAGAAGAGGATTATATTTTTGATATGAGCGATGAGGACTTGTGCCGGTTGATGGTCTTTTCAAAAAAAGTCGCGCGAAAGATTAAAAAGAAAGTATCTTGCGTTAAGATCGGTGTTCTTGTATGCGGCATTGAAGTGCCTCATACTCACGTTCATTTGGTTCCTTTCGATAAAGTATCCGATTTGAATTTCGCTCATGCAAAAGAGATGCCTCAAGAAGAACTGGCGGCGTTAGCGGCAGAAATCAGGGGGGAATGAGGAGCAGTTATTCAGTTTACAGGCAGCGGGGGGCGAAAGACCGGAAGACATTTGTCAGTAGTTTGAAATGCCTTGCTTTATAAAAAAAATGAGAATACAATAACTAAAGTTTTAACTCGCCCGATATTTTTTCCGATATATTTTTATGGTCCAGAAAGGGGTATAAAAGTCATGTCTGAGATTCCTTTAAAGAATTTAGAGGGGCTGTTTCGTCCCAGGGGGTTGGCCGTTGTCGGAGCCTCAACAAATCCTGATAAGATTGGTTTTCAAATCATGCAAAACCTGATAGCCGGTGGATTCAGCGGCGGGTTATACCCGATTAATCCCAAAGCGGATGCGGTTCTCGGTAAAAAAGCGTTTGTGAGGCTAACCGATGTTCCGGAACTCATTGATCTGGCAGTGATCGCCATCCCTGCTCCTTATGTCAAAGATTCTCTGGAAGAATGCGCAAGGAAGGGCATCAAGAATGTTGTCATCATCACCTCAGGATTCGGCGAGGTGGGAAAGAAAGCGGAGGAGGCGGAACTTAAAAAGATCGCCGACGAAAACGGGATATCTCTTGTCGGACCGAATACCCTGGGCGTTGTTTATACGCCTGGGAAAATGAACGCAAGCTTCGGCCCGAAAGATGTTCAGAAAGGGAATATTGCCTTTATCTCCCAAAGCGGGGCCCTGGCCATTTCCTTAATGGGTTGGACCATGATGGAACGAATTGGTCTCGCTTCTTTAGTAAGCTTGGGGAACAAAGCTGACGTCGGCGAGAAGGAATTGATTGAATATTTTAATCATGATGATGAAGTCAAGGTCATTGTTATTTATATGGAAGGCATTAAGGACGGGAGAAAATTCCTGGAGACTCGGATCAAGAAACCGGTTATTTGTTTGAAAGTGGGCCGTTCCCAGCGAGGAGCCCGTGCTGCTGCATCGCATACAGGTTCTTTATCCGGATCTGACAAGATTTATGATGCGGCGTTTAAGCAGTTAGGTGTTTTGCGTGCGAATACATTTACGGAGGCCTTTGCCTGGTCACGGGCTCTTTCTCTTGATGTTCCCCAAAATAAACAAGCGATTATCATTACCAATGGCGGGGGCATCGGTGTTTCAGCCACAGATGAATGCGAGCGTTTCGGAGTTCCTCTTCTCGACGACCCCGAATGGATGGAAAAGGAATTTAGAAAGACAATGCCGGATTTTGGAAGCACCAAGAATCCGATTGATATAACCGGGCAGGCTCATGGCGATAAATACCGGGAGGCGGCCCAGGTAGCTTTCTCGTCTGAGAGAATCGGCGCCGTCATTATTTTATATTGTGAAACGGCCGTTACCGATCCTATGGAAATCGCCCAATCAATCGAGGATGAATACACGAAATTTGGGCGAAATAAACCACTCGTTATTGCGATGGTTGGTGGTGAGCGTTCCCGCAATGCTCTGCATTTTCTTAATGAAAAAGGCGTCCCGGCGTATTCTTCGGTTGACGAAGCGGTTTCAGCTCTGGATGCCCTTTATCGATGGGGCGATATTACCAAACAGGTTCGGAGAAGTACATCCTTGGCCTGTCCTCCCAAAGAAGTAACTGATTTTATTCAAAAGGTTAAGGCTGAAGGCAGGACAGTTTTGATGGAACACGAGGCCCGCCAGATTATGGAAGCGTGCGGGGTACCGACCCCCAAGTGGGGATTCGCCACAAATCTAAAAGAGGTGATTCAAAAAGCTGAAGGGATGTATCCTTTGGCCATGAAAATCACTTCTCCGGACATCCTTCATAAAACGGACGTTGGCGGCGTTGTTATCAATATTAAAGATAAACGGGAGTTGAAGGAAAAATATGAAACGATGATGAAGACTGTGAAACAAAAGATGCCTCAAGCCAATATCATGGGAGTCAATCTGGTCCAAATGGTAAAAGGAATTGAGTGCATTATTGGAGCTAGTCAGGATCCTCAGTTCGGACCGGTCGTGATGTTTGGCTTGGGCGGAGTTTTTGTTGAGGCATTGAAGGACATCACTTTTCGTGTTGTTCCTTTTTCAGAGCAGGATGCGTTGATGATGCTGGGTGAGATCAAGGCCAAGAAAATCTTAAAAGGATTTCGTGGAATGGCGGCTCACCAGGAATCCATAGTTAGAACCCTTATGGCGATTCAACAACTGGCCCCGCTTGTTAAGGAGATTGATATTAATCCCTTATTGACCAGCCAGGAGGGAAGCTTTGCGGTTGATGCGCGGATACTTTTATAACGAATAGAGAAAGGGGAGAAGCGAGCGGCGAAGGGAAAACTTTTGTCGTCTGCCTGTCAATTTGCGCCTTTCTTTTGAATCAAAATGATCAATCAATGAAGGGAGAGGAGCGAAGAGGTTGTGGCCCTGGTTTTTAGCCATTCGCCTATCGCCACCCGGCCTTTCTTAAAAAAGTTTAATATTATGAATAAAAGAAAACGGCAGCAACAGGATCCCGGAATTTTATCCTGCTCAAAGGCTGCTGTTTTTTTGATTATCCTCAATACAGGCATTTTCATCTTTTCCCATTTCACCGACCCCGGGCGCAATTTTTTTCAAAACATGATCCTTCATGCAGGAAATTTGATGAATGGAAATTATTTGTCCCTTCTCGCTTCGGGGTTTCTTCATTCCGATTGGATTCATCTTGTCCTGAACATGCTGGCTGTTTTTATTTTTGGAAGCATCGTTGAAGGGAGGATGGGGTTTAAAACAACCTTGTTTATTTATTTCGGGTCATTGATTATTTCCATGGTCTCTGCCCTTATTATTTATCTGGCTGTTCTGCATCGGAATGTAGCCATTATCGGCGCCTCTGGAGCGGTAATGGGGCTTATGGCGACGGCAATGCTCATGTCCCCGTTCTCAATCACTTGGGAAATGCTTCTTCCTATTCCTACGATGGTCAAAGGGTGGATGTTTTTTTATGCAGATTTTAAAGGATTTTTGGGCGGAGAAACGGATGGTATTTCTCATTTAGCGCATTTGTGCGGTTTCCTGTCGGTTATGGTTCTGGTATACTTTCTTTCGCGGGAGGACCGGAAAAAAATGACGGCGGGTCTCGTAATTAATCTGGCTTCATTGGTGGCAGCAGCCTGGATCAGAAATAAATTTTTGATTTGAGGACTACAATCAGGGGGGGCTATGGCAAACGCGATCCTTTTAATTTCATGTCGTGATCAAAAGGGAATCACGGCCGGAGTGACTAATTTTATTTTTCATCACGGCGGCAATATTATTCATGCCGACCAGCATATTGATGAACAATCAAACACATTTTTTATGCGGGTTGAATGGAACCTCCAGGGTTTTCAACTGACAAGGGAAGGAGTTCGGGGAGAGTTTGCCGTATTGGCAGAAAGGTTTCAGATGAAGTGGGATTTATTCTTTTCCGAGGACATGTCCCGCCTGGCTATCTTCGTTTCTAAACAAGTACACTGCCTTTACGATCTTTTATGGCGACATCAGGCAGGATATCTCCAGTGTGAAATTCCTCTTGTGATCAGCAATCATGAGGCTGCAAGATCCATTGCTAATGAATTTAATATTGATTTTGTGCATATTCCTGTTGATCTCGAGAATAAGGCGCAGGCGGAAAGCGTGCAACTCGATTTGCTCAAAGAGTACGAGATCGACCTTGCTGTTTTGGCCCGGTATCACCAGATTCTCACGGTCAATTTTCTTCAGAGGTTTAAGAATAAAATTATCAATATTCATCATTCATTTCTTCCGTCTTTCCCTGGAAAACAGCCTTATGATCAGGCCTATCAGCGGGGAGTCAAGATCATAGGCGCAACAAGTCATTATGTCACTCCTGAACTGGATCAGGGACCGATCATAGAGCAAGATACCGTTCGAGTAAGTCATCGCGATTCACGGGGGGATCTTGTCCGAAAGGGAGAAGACCTGGAACGAATGGTGCTGGCCCGCGCTGTCCGTTGGGAACTGGAGCGCAAAATCCTTTGTTATCATAATAAGACTGTTGTTTTTGCCTAAGGTTTTGCGACTGATCGGGATAATCCAATATCAAATATGTCTGAAAAAATTCTAAAACCTGAACTGGCCGCTCCGGCAGGAGACTGGGGATCGATGACTGCTGCGGTTGATGCGGGCGCAGACGCCGTTTATTTCGGTATCAAGGGGATGAACATGCGCCATATGGCAGGAAATTTTCATATTAATGAATTGCCTAAAGTGATGGCGTTCCTTAAGAAAATGGGCAAAAAGGGTTATTTGGCGCTTAATACAGTTATGCTTCAACCTGATCTGGAACGGGTTAAAGAGGTTTTGCTGAAAGCCGGAAAGGCAGGCGCGGACGCGGTAATTCTTTGGGATTTGGCGGTCCTTAAGATGGCGAAGGACGCCGGACTGCCCATTCATCTTTCGACCCAGGCAAGTGTGGCCAATGTTGAAGCCGTTAAATATTATGCAAAACTTGGCGTTAAACAGATAGTGCTGGCCAGGGAATGTACTCTTAATGATATAAGAGAAATTATCCGCCGGCTTTCTCTTGAAAAGGTCAATTGCCGGATTGAAACTTTCATTCATGGGGCTATGTGTGTGTCAGTGTCCGGGCGGTGTTTCCTGTCCCATGAAATATTTCGTAAATCAGCCAATCAAGGCCAGTGCCTTCAGCCTTGCCGGCGCAGGTACCGGATCATTGACGCTGAAGGTGAGTGTGAATATTTACTGGGGGAAAGCCACCTTTTAAGCCCGAAAGATCTTTGCACGATCGATATCATTGATCAGCTTATCAAGGCGGGCATAGCGGCATTTAAGATCGAAGGGCGTATGCGTTCCCCTGAATATGTTCGCGTCGCCACATCCTGTTATAGACGAGCCATTGACGCCTACTTTAACAAATCTTTGAATAATCAGCTTAAAGCGGATTTGAAAAAGGAATTATCTTCTGTTTATAACCGGGGATTCTCGACTGGATTTTTTAAGGGCAGCCCGGATCATGAAGCATGGAGCGAAGGATTGAGCCATGAGAAAGAAAAGGTCTTTGCGGGTGACGTAACCCGTTTTTTTAAAAAAATTTCCGTCGCCGAAATCCGGCTCAGGTCCGCAGCGATCCACAAAGGCGACGAACTTCTTTTTATCGGAAATAAAACGCCCGGGCTTGCCTGCATGGCCGAAGAAATGCAGAAGGATGGGAAGGTTATCGAGAATGCGGACAAGAGCGAAATTTTCGGACTGAAAACTCCTTTTCCTGTCAGGCCCAAGGACAAGGTGTTCCTGTGGAGAGATCGGAAGGCCGGATAAATTAATATCGAAAGGTATTTGTAGATATTGGTAGAATCCATGATGAAAAAGACCGGATTAATAGCTATAGCTTTTTTCCTGGCCGCCTTGTTTTATTGGTCGTTTCTCAAATACACGGGTTCGGAAACGTTCGTCAAAAAAGACATCGACGCGTTGAACCTGACATACAGTTACACCGACGATGAATTCAAGAAAGTATGCGACCGGATGTCGCCTTTCTCATATGTCTCAGGGTTGACGGATGCTCTTTGGGGCGGAGTTCCAGGAGGACGAACTTATTACTACAAGTCGCGCTGTTATCAGGAATTAGCAGTTCGCACATTAAATCCTGGATTATGCAAAAAGGTGATCGAGCGGAAATCTCTTTTTAACGATGGCTCAGGTGTTTCAGAAGAAGGATGTCTGAGAGACGTCGCTCTTTTCAAAGAAAATGAGAAAAAGCGGAAATGGGAAAGCGATCAATTCAAGTCTTCAATTGAAGGCGTGGCCAGGATTGTGCAAGCGGAGACTAAAGTTGAGAAAGTATCGCCAGATGGCTGGAAAGCAAGCATTGTTACTGAAGGGACTCTGTTCGGAGAATATGAAATTGAAATCAGACTGGGCGAAATGAAGACGTTGTTAGTTGAGGAGAAGGTGCAAATAAGGAGTGAAAAGGAATCTTTCGAATGGATTTTTACAGGGGATCAATTTGGAGAGGCGATTACATCAAGCAGGACCGGGAAGAGAATTTTTAATATGGCAATCTCTTTAAAGCTAATAAAATCAGACAGGGGGACATCCTTCGGACAAGGCTATTTGACCAGCATAGGCAATGTGTCCATAGATATCGGGGAGCGGTGATCATTTTATGAATGGAGAAATCGATTTTAACGAACAATTTGCCCGGGCTTTTGATATCCTCGAAAACACCAGGCGGCATGTTTTTATCACCGGCCAGGCCGGGACGGGCAAGTCGACTTTGCTGGAATATTTTCGGAATCACACGTCAAAAAATGTGGCTGTCCTTGCTCCAACAGGAGTCGCTGCCATTAATGTGAAGGGCCAGACCATTCATTCGTTCTTCCGCTTTAAACCCGATATCACCCCCGAGACAGTCCAGAGAATTCGGATTAGAAAGGAAGACAGGGAAACATTCGAGAACCTTGATGCGATCATCATCGATGAAGTTTCCATGGTCCGTGCCGACTTGCTCGATTGTGTAGACCAGTTTTTAAGAAAGTTCGGGCCGCATTCAAGGCGGGAATTCGGCGGGGTCCAGATGATCTTGCTGGGAGATCTTTATCAGCTCCCTCCGGTCGTCCGATGGATGGAAGAGGAGGTTTTCCGAAGCCATTATGAAACTCCTTATTTTTTTTCAGCAAAAGTACTGGATACTCTTAGCCTGGAACTGAT
This sequence comes from Candidatus Omnitrophota bacterium, assembly GCA_040753435.1. Lineage (GTDB taxonomy): Bacteria > Omnitrophota > Gorgyraeia > Zapsychrales > JANLHA01 > JAKLFA01. The sequence goes on from JBFMEN010000058.1 coordinate 10,400, forward strand.
CGATCTTTTCAAAATTTACCGTCAGGTTGATGATGAATTTATCGAGTTGTTGAACGCAATTCGCCATAACCGGATTAAGGAAGAACATTTAAAAAAACTTAATAACCGCTTTATTCCGGATTTTATTCCCGATGAAAGCGATTTTTTTATTTATCTTACGACAACCAATGCGATTTCAGATGCGATTAACATCAAGCAACTGAAACGTATCCATGGAGAGGAATTTCAGTTCCAGGGCAGGATTGAAGGTTCATTTGATCAGCGATCATTGCCGACAAAGGAAATGCTCCAGTTAAGAACAGGTTCTCAGGTCATGTTGCTGAACAACGATCCAGAGGGACGGTGGGTGAACGGGAGTATAGGGAAAACCCTTTCAGTTACCGACGATCTCTCCCAAACGCCTGTTGTAAAGGTTGAACTTGAAAACGGTCACATTGTTGAAGTCGGTCCGTTTACATGGGAAATGTTTCGTTTTAATTATAATCACGAGACACAGCAATTGGAATCCGAAAGCATTGGGTCTTTTATGCAATATCCTCTGAAACTTGCCTGGGCGGTAACGATCCATAAAAGCCAGGGCAAAACCTTTTCCAAGGTGATTCTGGACATTGGTTCAGGCGCTTTCGCCCATGGGCAAATTTATGTGGCTTTAAGCCGCTGTGTTTCTTTGGATGGAATTGTTTTGCGCAAACCGATTGCGCCGCGCGATGTGATTCTTGACCCGCGCATTGTCAATTTTATGGCTTCGATTGAAAGCCGCCCTGATATTAACCGTTAGCCTGCTATTTACAAATACTATTATTGGTATTAAGATAAATCACTGTTAATCAAGTTTGGTGACGAAAGGGGGCAGCAATGGCTGCTTTTTTTGATAAGATCAAAAAATTTATCGAGGAAACTCTTGGCGGAGGGGAAGAGATAGTTATGGATGATAATATAGAACTTAATCCTGATAGCATCCTTCTTCATGCTGGGCAACAGCCTGATCCAGCGACCGGAGCTTGTGCGGTTCCAATTTATCAGACTGCAGCTTATGCCTTTAGCGACACCGAACACGCCGCTGATTTGTTTGCCTTAAAAGAATTTGGAAATATTTACACCAGGCTGATGAATCCGACGACGGATGTTCTTGAAAAACGCATCGCAAGCCTGGATGGAGGCGCGGCCGCGCTAGCTACCGCAAGCGGGATGTCCGCAATTGCCCTGGCGATCTTGAGTGTCGCCCAGGCAGGTGATGAGATTGTGGCCGCCAGCACTTTATATGGAGGAACACGCACATTATTTCAGTATTCTCTTAAAAGGCTGGGGATTGATGTTAAATTCGTCGATCCGTCTGATCCGCAAAATTTCAATACCGCTGTCACCTCAAAAACAAAAGCCATTTATGGAGAAATTATTGGCAATCCAAAGCTGAATGTTTTTGATATCAAGGCTGTTTCGGAAATTGCCCATCGGCATGAGTTGCCACTTATTATTGATAATACCGTGGGGGTATATTTATGCCGTCCCATTGATCATGGAGCGGATATCGTGGTTTATTCCGCCACTAAATATATCGGCGGACACGGAACGTCTATCGGAGGCCTTATTGTTGATTCCGGCAGGTTCCACTGGGATTCTGCCAAGTTCCCTTATATCGCTCAGCCCGATCCTACTTATCATGGTTTGAATTTTGTTGAAGCTTTCAAAGAGAAGGCGTTTATTGTAAAAGCACGGACGGGGTTGTTGAGGGATTTTGGTCCGGCCATGTCGCCTTTCAATGCCTTTTTATTTTTGCAAGGAATGGAGACGCTGCATTTGAGGATGCCAAGGCATTCGGCCAACGCGCTCCAGGTTGCAGAGTTTCTTGAAGATCATCCAAGGGTTTCGTGGACTGTTTATCCCGGACTGACCTCCAGCCCCGACAAAGCCGGGGCCGACAAGTATTTGGAAAAGGGTGCCGGAGGCCTCGTCGGTTTCGGGATTAAGGGAGGCCTTCAGGCCGGGAAGAACTTTATTAATTCTCTGAAGCTGATCACGCATCTGGCGAATATCGGAGATGCGCGGACTTTAGCCATTCATCCAGCCAGTACCACTCACCAACAGCTAAGTCCTGAAGAACAACGCGCTGCCGGTGTAACAGAAGATTTTATTCGCCTTTCTGTCGGCATTGAAGATGTGAACGATATTATTAAAGATCTTGATCAGGCCCTTGCTTAAGAATAGTTGCATCAAAAAACCAACAAGGCATGTTAAAACAATTTCTACTTTCCCTGATTAGGATTTCTTCTTCGGTCGTCGCACTGATTTTGGTTACAGGTGCTTGTAGCTTTGCCGCCGAGCCCCTGTCTCATTATGAAATCGGTGTTTTAGCCGATCATGGAAAAGATGCTGCGGTTAAAGAATGGTCGGAGCTGGCAGATTATTTGACGGAGGCATCGAAAGGGGAGGAATACTTTTCAATCGTCCCCCTTTATTTCACCGAAATTCTTCCCGCCGTTCATGGACAGGAAGTCGATTTCATTATTGCCAATCCTTCAGCCCTTATCGAGTTATCCTATTTTTATAATATCCAGAATATAGCCTCTTTAAAGCGTCTCGTTAAGGGGAAAGAATATTCTTATTATGGCGGCGTCATTTTTACTAAAGCAGATCATGGTGATATCGAAAATTTGGCCGATCTGAAGGGAAAGGTCTTTGCTTCCAGCAATGAAAGTTCCTTTTGCGGCTGGCTTGTTGTCGCAAGAGAGTTCCAAAAAGCCGGGTGGAATTGGAAAAGAGGTTTTAGAGCCCTTAAGTTTTTGGGAACGCATGAGGCGGTTGTCAATGCGGTTTTGAAAGGCGAGGTGGACGCAGGCAGCGTCAGGACCGGGGTTCTTGAAAAAATGGAGGAACAGGGAAAAATTTCGTTAAACAACATAAAAGTGCTTCATGTCAGTGGTCATAAGCAGGATCCGGGATTTTTACTCAGCACGGATCTTTTTCCTGAATGGTCTATTGCCAAATTAGATCACGTCTCCGATCTAATGGCCCAGCAAGTCGCCCAGATGCTCTTTGTTATGCCAATAAATATTGATGAAAAGGCCACCCTTGATGTCGGAGGTTGGAGTGTGGCTTACAATTATGCTTCAGTTCGAAGGGCCGTACGCGACCTTCAAGAGGGAGCCCTGCTGATGTCCAAAGCGGCGGTTTTGAGAGCGTTTTTTATCGATTACTGGCATTTAATCACATTCCTTTTAATTGTGGTTATTTATATGGTTATGATAACCATGCATCGGACCGCTTTGAATCGAACCCTTCAACAGTCCAAGACAGCGCTTGAAAAAGAGCTGGCTGAACATCAACGAGCCGAGAGTTCTCTCAAGGAATCACGAGCGATGCTTCAATCCGTTCTTGATTTAATTCCTGTCCGCGTCTTCTGGAAGGACCGGAATTCTGTTTATTTGGGTGCCAACGGTCAATTTTTAAAGGACGCATCCTTGCAACATATTGACCAATTGATTGGGAAAACGGATTTTGACCTTGTTTGGAAAGAGGAAGCCGCCCATTACCAGGAAGATGATAAACGGGTTATGGAGTCGGGTCAGGCCTTGTACAATATAATGGAACAACAGAGCCTTTCAAACGGGAGCAAAGCCTGGTTGCGCACCAACAAGATTCCGATGCTAAACCACGACGGGAATATCACGGGTCTTTTAGGAACGTATGAGGATATAACCCGAGCAAAGAGCGATCAGGAGGCGTTAAAAAAGAGCGAGGCAAAATACCGTGAACTTGTGGAAAACGCGAATAGTATTATTTTACGGATAAACCATAAAGGAGAAATTACCTTTTTTAACGAATATGCCCAGCGCTTTTTTGGTTATCGGGAAGAAGAGGTGATTGGAAAGAATGTAAGCGAAACGATTCTTCCCGCATCCAGCGAGACAGCAGAAAATCTAAAAGAAATTATCGAAGGCATTACCAAGGATAATTACAAGATTAATGAAAACGAAAACGTTAAGAAAAATGGGGAGCGCGTCTGGATTTCCTGGTCGAACAAGGTTATTACTAATGAAAAAGGCGAACGTGAGATCCTGAGTGTCGGGACCGATATCACTCAACGAAGGATCATGGAGGAAGATCTCCTGCGGTTGTCTCATGCTCTTGAGCAGAGTCAGAATATTATTGTGATCACCAACACTCAAGGTGACATTGAATATGTTAATCCAAAATTTTCTGAAGTGACCGGTTATGAAAGGGGAGATGCCCTTGGGAAAAACCCCCGGATTTTAAAATCAGGCGAGCTTTCGCAGGCGGTTTACGAGCGTCTTTGGAATACAATTACTACGGGAGGAACCTGGCGCGGAGAGTTTCACAACAAGAAGAAAAACGGCGAGTTGTTTTGGGAGCGGGGAACCATATCTCCGGTCAAAGACAAGACAGGCAAGATTATCAATTATCTTGCCGTCAAAGAAGACATTACCCAGGAAAAACGACTCGCCCAGGATTTGCAGAAAGCCTTCGGGCGGCTTAAGGAAATGGAACGCATCATCAATCTGACGAACGCCATTGTCTTTATGTGGAGTCCAGGCGAAAACGGCAGGGTCAAGTTTGTTTCGGAAAACATCAGAATTCTCGGAATCAGGCCGGAGAATTTTTATAATTACGGGATGAAGATTCAGGACATAATTTTTGATGATGATCGCGCGGCCGCCATGGAAACAATCAGGCAGAATATTAATTCAAAACGTCTGGAATTCTCCCAGCAGTACAGGGTGAAAGGAAGCGACGGAAAGATCCGCTGGTTTGAGGAACATTCGTTCGTGGCGTATACGAAGAACCAGCCCGAGTCGATTCAAGGAGTCGTTTTTGATATCACTGACCGGAAGATCGCCGAGGAACGTATGATTGAGGCGGTTAACATGAAGTCAGAGTTTATCTCGATTGTTTCTCATGAATTACGCACTCCCTTAACTGCCGTAAAAGAGGGGATTAATATCGTGTATGAAGGAGAGACCGGAGATTTGAATGAGGAGCAGAAAAAGTTTCTCGCGATCGCCAAACGAAATGTCGATCGTCTGGGAACGCTGATTAACGATGTCCTGGATTACCAGAAATTGGATATGGGTAAACTGAATTTTTATCGCGAGGAAGTGGATGTGCGCGCCCTTGTGATTGAAGTGAAGCACAGCATGGAAATCCTGGCCCAGAATAAAGGTTTGGCGTTAAATATGATTTTACCGGAGGGAGAGATTCCCAAAGTGTATGTCGATCCTGGCCGGATTATCCAGGTTTTGAATAACCTTGTCAATAATGCGATTAAGTTTACCGATGGAGGCCGGGTGACGATTGAAGTCGCGGAGCGACCGGAGGGGATTCAGGTATTTGTCAGAGATACCGGTATCGGAATCAGGCCTGGTGATATGCATAAATTGTTTCAAACCTTCAGTCAGATTCGTTCGGGTTCGGAGCGAAGTTCAGGCGCGACAGGGTTGGGCCTTGCGATATCAAAAAAGATTATTGATTTTCATGGCGGGTCGATTTGGGTTGAGTCTGTTTTCGGGAAGGGATCGGCGTTTACGTTTATACTTCCAAAAGGGAAGCCGGTTGAAAAAGCAATCTAAAAGGAGCAGATATGTCTATAAAAGTTCTTTTGGTGGATGATGAGCCGGATATTTTATATGTGATAAGTTTTCGGTTGGGGAAGGCCGGTTTTGATGTGATTACGGCCGCGAATGGAGCCGATGCGCTTGCCGTCGTTGATAAGGAAGAACCGGATGTCGTGCTTCTGGACGTGATGATGCCTGGAATGGATGGCTTTGAAGTTTGCAAAGAAATGAAGAAGAACCATGCAAAACTAAAGATTATTATCTACACGGCCAAGGTCGACGGAGTGAATACGGCAAAGGCAAGAGAATGCAAGGCCGATGACTTTACGGTCAAGACCGCGGATTTGAAATACATTTTCGAGTCGATTAATCAACTGGTGGGAGACGAAAACCCGTCTAAAGAAAAAGCTTGACCGGCTCATTGTAATATTGTAATATTTGGATTAAATGATATAAGGAGCGGGAATGGATTATGAAAAAATGAGTGATCTGATGAAAGTCCTGGGCCATCCGGTTCGGTTGCAAATGGTCGAAGGATTGATCAAGCATGAGTGCAATGTTAACAAAATTATGGAAAAATTGGGAATTCCCCAATCGACAACTTCCCAGCACCTGGCATTATTAAAGAATAAAGGGATTGTCTCGCTGCGCAAAGAAGGTGTTAAGACCTGTTATTGCGTGACCAATGATTTAGTGAAACGGCTGATGGCGGTCTTGACGAAGGGATAATTTTTTTATTTTAATAAATCCATTTATTTGAATAAAGCGATAATGTTCGGGATCGGAATCTTGAAAGAAACAAGTTTATTTATTATGATAACGGCCGGGAATCTGGTCACTTATTGTTTTGGATGTTAAAAAAGATTGAATCCTAATAGCAGAAAGAGGGCCTATGTTTAAAACAGTCATTCAGTTCGCTGTTGAAAAGCCAAAAGTTGTTATTGCCGTAACTGTCGCCGCAGTTTTCCTCGCATTAATTCAGTTTCCCAGGATCAAGGTGGACACCGATCCGGAAAATATGCTTCCTGCTGATGCGCCTGTCCGGGTTTTTCACCGCGGGGTTAAAAAAGAATTCTCTATTTACGATATGATCGTTATCGGGATCACAAATGAAAAAAATCCCAACGGCGTCTTTAACGTCGGAACCCTGGGCAGAATCCATAGAATGACCCGGGAGATTCAAGAGATAGATGGGGTTGTCGCAAATGAGGTCATTGGACTCTCGACCAAAGATAACATCGAGCAGGCAGGTGTCGGAGCAGTGAGCTTTAATTGGTTGATGCCAGAGCCCCCTCAAACCCAGGAACAGGCACTGAAGATAAGAGAGGAAGCGTTTCATCATCCCATGTTCCGTGGGTCAGTTGTTTCCGATGACGGAAAGGCGCTGGCCTTGTATATTCCGATCGTTCGAAAAGATATTTCCTATGAAGTGGCTCAGAAAATTCGAAACATTTTTGATCAATATAAGGGCGAAGAGGACTTTTATCTAACCGGCCTTCCCGTCGCGAATGATCAGTTTGGCGTTGAAATGTTTAAGCAAATGGCCGTATCGGCCCCCTTGGCCGGAGCCGTCATTTTCGGGCTGATGTGGTGGTTTTTTAAGTCATTGGTCCTTATCATAGCTCCGATGATTCTTGCGATTGCCGTAGTGATCATCACCATGGGACTGCTCATCGGACTCGGGTTTCCTGTTCATATCATGAGTTCAATGATTCCGATTTTTCTTATGCCGATTGCCGTCCTTGACTCAATTCACATTTTGAGCGAATTTTTTGACCGGTATCCTTCCTTAAATGATAAGGGAAAGACCATTCTTGCCGTCATGAAGGAGCTGTTTACACCGATGTTGTTTACGTCGCTTACGTCGGTAGCAGGCTTTTTTTCGCTTTCATTTTCTCCGATTCCGCCGGTTCAGGTTTTTGGTGTTTTTGTGGCCCTGGGCGTGGCTATCGCCTGGATCCTGACTATGCTGTTTATTCCTGCCTACATCATGTTATTAAAGGAGAAGTCCTTCAGGCATTTTGATTTGCAGCAGGAAGAGGAAGGCAGCGATTTTCTCAACCGCACGTTATCATTGTTTAAAAGTGTAACCTTAAAACAGCCTAAACTTGCATTAACGGTCACGGGCATTTTGATCATTGTCTCAATTTACGGGATTTTAAAAATCAACGTGAATGATAATCCCGTCAGATGGTTCAACCGGCAGCATCCGATCCGGATTGCGGACCGTGTGCTAAATAAGCATTTTGCCGGCACATATGAAGCCTACCTGGTACTGGAGGCGCAGGATCATGAGAATGAAATATTTCTGCAGCCGGAAATGCTGCGTTATGTGGAGGACCTGGAACAGTTCATGGTTGAGAGCAAACTGGCTGGCAAGTCTACGGCTCTTCCGGACATTGTAAAAAAAATTTATTATGAACTTCTTGGGGGAAATCCTGCAGACGGCAAAATTCCTGATTCGAAAGAAGCGGTTGCCCAGACCTTGATTTCCTATGAAAATTCCCATAGGCCTGATGATTTGTGGCATCTGGTGACTCCGGATTATTCAAAACTGAATCTTTGGATTCAGCTAAAGAGCGGCGACAACCAGGATATGGCCGGTTTTGTAAAGAAGGTGGAAACCTATATGAAGGAAAATCCTCCGCCATTTCCCGTAAAATCTGACTGGGCTGGATTAACGTATATTAACGTCATCTGGCAGAATAATATGGTCTGGGGCATGCTTTATAATTTTCTCGGGAGTTTCATAATCGTTCTGTTTATGATGTTGTTCCTGTTTCGTTCATCAGTGAAGGCGATGATTTCCATGATACCACTGTCGGTCACGATTCTCTTGATTTACAGCCTGCTCGGTTTTTTGGGAAAAGATTATGATATGCCGGTGGCCGTCTTATCGGCTCTTACGCTGGGGCTGTCCGTTGATTTCTCAATTCATTTTATTGAAAGAGCGATGGCGGTCAATAAGAAGACGGGGGCATGGTCTCAAACTGCCGATGAAATGTTTAAGGGGCCGGGACGGGCAATTGTAAGAAATGCTCTTGTCGTCGCTATCGGATTCCTTCCTTTGCTGGCAGCGCCCTTGGTCCCGTATAAAACTGTCGGTTTTTTTATGTTTATGATTATGGCGGTATCAGGCATCGCGGCGTTATTTATTTTGCCCGCGATAGTGACCGTGTCCCCAAAATTAATTTTTGAAAAAGAAAACAAGGCCGGATGTAAATGTGCGCATTGTTTACTAACCGGTTTTTTTGTTGCGGTCTCCGTGGCATATGTATTGTTCGGGTTTAACGTGAGAAAGTGGACTTTGATGACTTTTATCACGATTGGGGTGATTGTTTTTTCTTCTGTTCTGTGTTATTTTGCTTCAAAATCAGCAAGATGTTTTAGCGAGGAGGAATAAGATGAGAACATTGATCGTTGTTGTATTGGGGATAATGATGGCGGCGGGGCAAGGCCTTGCCCAGGATTTGAGCGTCGATCAGATCGTCGAGAAAGCAAATTTTGCTGCATATTACGGCGGGGATGATGGATTGTCGGATGCGAACATGACGATCAAGGATGCACAGGGGCGGACACGCAACCGTGTCTTCCGCATTCTGCGTTATGATGTTGAGGATGGTGGGGAGCAGAGGTTTTATGTTTATTTTTATAAACCCACAGATGTATCACGTATGGTTTATATGGTTTGGAAGCACATCGGGCGTGACGATGATCGATGGCTTTATTTGCCAGCCATGGATTTGGTGAGGAGAATCGCCTCCAGCGACAAGCGTTCAAGTTTTGTTGGGTCCCATTTTGTTTATGAGGACGTTTCCGGCCGGGGAACCCAGGCGGATACTCATAAGTTAATTGAGACAACTGATGAATATTATAAAGTCAGGAACATTCCGAAGGACACTAAAGGGGTTGAGTTCGCCTATTATGATGTGTGGATAAGAAAAGATAATTTTCTTCCCTACAAGTCCGAGTATTATGACAGTCTGGATAAAATGTACCGCTCAATTGAAGCGATGGAAATTAAAGACATTGAAGGAATTCCTACGGTCGTAAAATCAGTGGCAAAGGATGCTACCAGGGGCGGTGAAACCACCATGGAATTCTCAAACATTGATTATAATGTTGGTTTTGATGCGAGTCTTTTCGAAGAAAGGTATTTGCGGCGGCCTGCGATGCAATGGCTGAAGGAGGCGCAGTGAGATCTTTGTTAATCGGAATCATGGTTGTTTTGATAAACGCTGTTTCTTATGCGGCGATCCCTGATATTAACGGTTTTGTTGAGACTGCGGGAGGAATTCGTTTGAGCGGGAATGATCATGGCGTCCGTCATCAGGATTATACCTTGTTCGAAACACGACTGCAGTTGAAAAAACGGCATTTTTTTGACCAGGGATATCTGGGTGAACACGGCGGCATGATGGACGTGAAGCTTGAGGGCCTGCTTGACGGATATTTTGGATGGAAGACAAATGTGACGGCGCGTGAGCTCAATTTCGGGATCAGTCCCATACCCCAGATGGATCTGAAACTGGGACGGCAGGTGCTGACTTGGGGAACAGGAGATTATTTGTTCGTTAACGATATGTTTCCAAAGGATTACATTTCCTTTTTTGCCGGCCGTGATGATGAATACTTGAAAAAGCCTTCAGATGCAGTTCGCTCTCTGTTTTATTTTGACGCGGTGAATGTCGATCTGGTTTTTATTCCTTTTGCCGAACAGAATACGACGCCTGAAGGCGACAGGTTATCTTTTTATGATTCGTTTCAGGGAGGTCTGGCAGGGGAAGACTCCGACCGCCATCTCATTGAACCGCCCCATCAATTATCAAACAGCGAGGTGGCATTACGTCTTTTCCGTTCTTTAGGAAGTTATGAGACGGCAGCTTATTTTTTTCATGGGTTTTGGAAAAATCCTAATAGTTACAAGGATGAAATTAATCGGCAGCTTTTTTATCCCAGGGTGAATGTTTATGGCGCCAGTATTCGCGGTCCCTGGATGGGGGGGATCGCCAATGCGGAAGCTGGTTATTACCATTCCCAGGAAGACAGCGACGGGAATAACCGCCTTATTGCCAATTCCATGGCGAAAATTATGACAGGCTATTCAAAAGATCTGGGTTCGGATCTGCAGGTCGGAGTTCAGTATTTAGTGGAGAGGACACTGGACTATGATGCCTATGCGAGCAGCTTGCTGTCCCAGGACTTGAGTTTTGACGAGTATCGTCACTTGATCACCCAGAGAGTGACAAAACTATTCAGAAATCAAACCGTTGAATGTTCATTGTTTAACTTTTATTCTCCGTCAGATCAGGACGGGTATTTAAGGGCGTCTATTTCTTATGACTGGGCCGATCAATGGAATGTAACGACGGGTATTAATATTCCGTGGGGCGACGATGAATACACAGAATTTGGGCAGATGCAGGATAATAAAAACGCTTACGTGCGGGTGAGGTATAGTTTTTAATTAAAAATTAAATTGGAAGAGGGGGATGGAAAAATTTTATTGATTTTCGGCTTTCCATCGTCCATAATCTATCTTCCTTTGTAAAGGATAACAATTATGGAGAGGATGTTAAGAGGAATCGCAGGCTTTTTTATTTTGGCTTCCGTGGTCTTAGCCGTAACGATCCATCCGGCCTGGTTATGGTTTACCGGTTTTGTGGGTTTAAACCTTTTGCAGTCATCAATTACCAACTGGTGTCCTATGATGTGGTTTTTAAGGCGGATTGGTGTCAAGTGATGGAATCAAAAAGAGCCTCTTTTTAAATAGATTCTTTCAGAAATTTTCAGCTTTTTCAGGTCGCTCTGATATCTCGCCGTTGTTTTCGATCTCCTTAATTTTAACACTACATGTAAGTATAATTACGTATTGACACACTATATATAGTGTGTATGATGTTATTTGTTCTTGCTCATATTTTTTTCCATTTTTTTATTAAAAGGAGGTTCCGGTGGGGCCGACAACAACTATCACGAAGATCATCAAGAGAGATGGCTCAATCGAGGATTTTGAACCGCAAAAGATTATTAGCGCGATTCAAAAGGCAGGAGAGGCGACTGGAGAATTTGGGGAAGTTGTTGCGCGAAATTTAACGATGCGGGTCGTTAACATTGCCCATCAAATGATGGCCAACCGGGCCCCGGCAGTTGAGGAAATTCAGGACATCGTTGAAGAAGTCCTTTTAACTTCTCCTTATAAAAAGACAGCTAAAGCTTACATTATTTACCGCGATCAGCATGCCAAGATCCGGGAAATTACTTCAGCAAGTCAAGTGGGCATGGTCGACCAGTACCTGGAACGACTGGATTGGAAGGTCAATGAAAATAGTAATATGTCATATTCTCTTCAGGGGCTGAATAATTATATTTCGACAGAGGTCACCAAAATTTATTGGCTTAATAAAATATATCCGCCTGAGATCCGTGACGGTCATCAGAACGGCGATTTTCATATTCATGATCTGGGGCTTTTAAGCGTTTATTGCGTTGGATGGGATTTGCAGGACCTCTTAATGCAGGGTTTTCATGGCGCCTCAGGCAAGATGGAATCTTCTCCGGCCAAACATTTTCGTACGGCCCTCGGGCAGATTGTCAATTTCTTCTATACATTGCAAGGCGAGGCAGCAGGCGCTCAGGCCTTTTCGAATTTCGATACTCTTTTGGCCCCGTTTATCCGATATGATAATCTTGCATACAAGGAAGTTAAGCAGGCCCTCCAGGAATTTATTTTTAACGTCAACGTTCCTACCAGGGTTGGGTTTCAGACGCCGTTTACCAATCTAACGCTTGATTTAACTGTTCCTTCTCACTTGGCCGACCAACCCGCTGTTTATTGCGGCAAACTGCAGAAGGAAACTTACCGGGAATTTCAGGCGGAAATGGATGTGTTGAACAAGGCGTTTCTGGAAGTGATGCTTGAGGGAGATGCTAAAGGAAGGGTCTTTACGTTCCCGATTCCCACGTACAATATCACAAAGGATTTTGATTGGGATAATCCCAATATCGAATTGTTGTGGAAGATCACGGCAAAGTATGGAATTCCTTATTTTGCCAATTTTGTCAATTCCGATATGAGCCCGGATGACGCCCGCAGCATGTGTTGCCGTCTTCGTCTTGATAACAGAGAGTTGCGCAAACGGGGCGGGGGGTTGTTTGGCGCTTCGCCTCAAACTGGTTCTGCCGGCGTTGTGACTATTAATCTTCCTCGATTGGGGTACACTTCAAATAATGCCGAGGAATTCTATATCCGGCTGGAGCAGCTGATGCTGCTGGCCAAGGAGAGCCTTGAGATCAAACGTAAGGTTCTGGAGGATTTCACCGACTCAGGATTGTATCCGTATTCCCGATATTATTTGCGTAATGTGAAGAGCCGGTTGGGGCAATATTGGAAAAACCACTTTTCAACAATAGGTCTCGTTGGCATGAATGAAGCCTGCATGAATCTTTTTGGGGAAGGAATTTCTTTGGAAAGGGGAAAGAAGTTTTCAGGAGAAGTTTTAGATTTCATGCGCAATAAACTGGTTCAATTCCAGGAAGAAACCGGGAATAACTATAATCTGGAAGCGACTCCGGCGGAAGGTGTTTCTTACCGAATGGCTCGTCGGGATAAAGAGGAATTTCCAGATATTATTTGCGCAAATGAAAATGAATATAAAACAGGAAAAGACCCGTTTTATACCAATTCCACGCATTTACCTGTAAATTATTCTGACGATATCTTTGAAGTTCTGGATATTCAAGATGATTTGCAGACAAAGTATACGGGAGGAACCGTTCTTCATATTTTTGTTGGAGAACGCATTAAAGATACTGAGGCACTGAAACAGTTCATCAAAACCGTTTGCACCACATATCGTCTCCCGTATTTTACGATCAGCCCGACATTCAGTGTGTGTCCCAGTTGCGGGTATATTGCCGGGGAATATACTTTATGTCCAAAATGCGGGGATGAGTGTGAAGTTTATTCAAGGGTTGTCGGATATCTGAGACCGGTGAAGCAGTGGAATAATGGTAAGAAAGCTGAGTTCGATACACGGAAGACATATAAGTTATGCGTATAGGCGGTTTTCAAAAAATTTCGCTCATTGATTATCCCGGCAAAATTTCGGCAGTGGTTTTTACCCAAGGCTGTAATTTTCGCTGCCCTTTTTGCCATAATGCCCATCTGGTTTTGCCTTCACTTTTCCGGGAGTCACTGTCTGAGGAGGAAATCATCGGTTTCCTGGCTTCAAGGACGGGGAGACTTCAGGGTGTTGTAATTACCGGCGGAGAACCCACTCTCCAGAATGATTTAAAAGATTTTATTAAAAAAATCAAGGTCATGGGTTATGCAGTGAAGCTTGATACCAATGGAAGCAGGCCGTTCATTCTTGAAGAACTGATCCGGCAAAAGCTCGTTGATTTTGTAGCCATGGATGTCAAAGCCCCCATTGAACGGTATAGGGAAGTCTCTGGCGTTAATGTTAATCCGGATTTTATTAAAAAGAGCATTGAATTGCTCATTAATTCCGGATTGCAGTACCAATTCCGGACTACCTTTACCAAACCGCTTTTAAATGAAGTCGATCTTTCGGGTATCATGTCTCTAATCGGGCAAGGTGCCAAAAATTTTTGTCTCCAGCCTTTTGTTCCCCAGGAGAGCATTCTTGACGATACGCTGCTGGACAAAGCACAGTATCAGGATGAAGAATTCAACCTGTTGCGGAAATGCTGTGAGGAGACGATTGAGGCCTTGGCAGGGTAAACGAATTCCTTCCGGTTTCTTTTCCAAAAATTAATTTAACTGTTTTTGAGCGGCTTAGTGTTTAACAAACACGCTTTATTTTTTAATAAGCAGTGGTATAATAACCTAATTTCTTTTTCCCTAAATATTATCAAAGCCGTTTTTTACGGCATTAGATATGTCCGGTGTAACCTTTTTAAAACAATCGAGAGGAATGTTATGAATAGGCAAAAAGTTACTATTGACGGAAATGAGGCAGCGGCTTACGTTGCTCATCGAGTTTCAGAAGTTGTCGCGATTTATCCGATCACGCCTTCTTCACCTATGGGTGAATGGGCGGATGCGTGGACTGCCATGGGGCAGGCAAATATCTGGGGAACCGTTCCTCTTGTACAGGAAATGCAGAGTGAGGGGGGAGCTGCAGGTGCTGTTCATGGAGCTCTGCAGACCGGTTCCCTTACAACGACCTTCACAGCATCCCAAGGGTTATTGCTGATGATTCCAAATATGTTTAAGATCGCCGGTGAACTTACTCCGACTGTCTTTCACGTTACGGCCCGTTCGATAGCCTGTCAGGCGTTATCGATTTTTGGCGACCATTCTGATGTAATGGCCACCCGTTCGACAGGTTTTGCCATGATCGCGTCAAACTCCATCCAGGAAGTCATGGACATGGCGATGATTTCACATGCCGCAACACTGGAAGCCAAGGTTCCATTTCTCCATTTTTTTGATGGATTTCGTACATCCCATGAGGTCGCAAAGATAGAACAGCTGACTGGTGATGACATCCGCGCAATGATCGACGACAAATATGTCTTTGAGCACAGGATGCGCGCGCTTTCGCCGGATCACCCGGTTTTAAGAGGGACAGCGCAGAACCCGGACGTTTATTTCCAGGGCCGTGAAACGGTGAATCCTTATTACAATAAATGCGCTGCGATTGTTCAAAAGACCATGGATAAGTTTGCCGGATTGACAGGGCGTCAGTATAAATTGTTTGATTATGTCGGGGCTCCCGATGCCGAACGGGTGATTGTGCTGATTGGTTCGGGTGCAGAAGCCGTTGAAGAAAGCGTTGATTATTTGACCAAAAAGGGTGAAAAGATTGGCGTGGTCAAAGTTCGTTTATACAGACCTTTCTCCGGCGAAGCCTGCGTCGCCGCTTTTCCAAAAACGGTTAAGAAGATCGCCGTCCTCGACAGGACTAAAGAGCCGGGAGCAGGCGGGGAGCCGCTGTATCTCGACGTGGTAAACGCATTTGCAGAATTCGGGGATGGACGGTCGCCAAAAATTGTCGGCGGACGATACGGACTTTCTTCCAAAGAGTTTAATTCAGGGATGATCAAAGGGCTGTTTGACGAGCTGGCAAAGAGCGAGCCAAAGAACCATTTTACTGTTGGTATTAACGATGATGTCACTCACACCAGCATCGCCTACGATTCATCATTTTCTATTGAAGACCCGCAAGGTGTCCAGGCTGTATTTTATGGGTTAGGTTCGGATGGAACGGTTGGTGCGAATAAAAATTCCATTAAAATTATTGGTGAAGAAACGAATAATTACGCCCAGGGCTATTTTGTTTATGATTCCAAAAAGGCCGGTTCCGTCACTGTTTCCCATTTGCGGTTCGGTCCGAACCCCATTAAGGCGACGTATCTGGTTTCAGAAGCGAGTTTTGTGGGATGCCATCAGTTTTCTTTTCTTGAGAAATATGACGTGCTCGATCAGCTTAAAACAGGCGGGGTGTTCTTACTGAACAGTCAGTTTGATTCTGAAGCAGTTTGGGACCATCTTCCCAAAAACATCCAGGAGAAGATCATTGAGAAAAAGGCGAACTTTTATGTTATTGACGCTTACCAGGTAGCCAGGGATACGGGAATGGGAGTGCGCATCAATACCATTATGCAGACTTGTTTCTTTGCTATTTCCGGCGTTTTACCCAAAGATGAAGCCATCGCCGCCATCAAGAGCGCAATCAAGAAAACTTATGGGAAAAAAGGCGAGGAGATCGTTCAGAAGAATTATAAGGCGGTCGATGAATCCCTGGCGCATCTTCATAAGGTCAAGGTTCCCGGGAAGGCAACCAGTACGATCGAAAGACCTCCGATCGTGTCAAATCAGGCGCCGCAGTTCGTCAAGGACGTGACCGCCATGATCATGGCCGGTAAAGGCGACAGTATATCCGTTTCCCAAATGCCTTGTGACGGCTCTTTTCCCACGGGAACAACAAAATGGGAAAAGCGTAACATTGCCTTGGAAATTCCTGTTTGGGACCCTGAAACATGCATTCAGTGCGGTAAGTGTATTTCCGTCTGTCCGCATGCCACTATCCGCATGAAGGCCTATGATCCGAAACATTTGGAGCATGCTCCAAAGACATTTAAATCTGCTGATTCAAAAAATAAAGATTGGCCGGGAATGAAGTTCACCATCCAGGTCGCGCCTGAAGATTGTACCGGCTGCGGCATTTGCGGTCAGGCTTGCCCCGCCAAAAACAAACAGGAGCCCAGTAAGAAAGCTATCAACATGGCTCCGCAGCCTCCTCTTCGTGAACAGGAAAGAGCGAACTGGGAATATTATCAATCAATTCCCGAAATGGACCGCACCATGGTTAAGAAAAACGCGACCAGGACGGTTCAGGCTCTCCAGCCGTTGTTTGAATTTTCCGGATGCTGCGCCGGGTGCGGGGAAACTCCTTACATCAAACTGGTGACGCAGCTTTTCGGTGATCGAATGGTCGTGGCTAATGCCACGGGTTGCTCGTCCATTTATGGCGGAAATCTTCCAACCACTCCTTACACAGTCAATTCCGAAGGACGTGGACCGGCCTGGTCCAATTCCTTATTTGAGGATAACGCGGAATTCGGGTTAGGCTTCCGTCTGACTATTGATAAGCAGGCTGAGTTCGCCCGCGAATTGGTGAAGAAACTTGCGTCGAAGATCGGCGATCAGCTGGCGGCAGCGATACTTGAATCCAATCAGTCCGAGGAAGAAGGAATATTCGCCCAGCGCCAGCGCGTTGAGGAACTGAAAAAGAAACTGGTTAATGATAAATCCATCGAAGCCCAGCATTTATTAAGCGTTGCCGACATGCTGGTCAAGAAAAGCGTATGGATTTTCGGAGGCGACGGTTGGGCATATGATATTGGTTATGGCGGCCTTGACCACGTTCTGGCTTCAGATCGAAATGTCAATGTCATGGTGTTGGATACGGAAGTTTATTCCAATACGGGAGGACAGGCATCGAAATCGACTCCAAGGGCGGCGGTTGCAAAATTTGCAGCGAGCGGAAAACCTCTGGCCAAGAAGGACCTTGCCCGTATGGCCATGACCTATGGTTCAGTTTATGTGGCGATGATTGCCTTTGGGGCCAACGACAACCAGGCGGTGAAGGCCTTGCTGGAAGCGGAAGCTTATGACGGTCCGTCGTTGATCCTTGCCTACAGCCATTGTATCGCTCACGGCATTAATATGATCGCCGGCCTTGATAACCAGAAAGCCGCCGTCGATTGTGGACACTGGCCGTTGTTCCGTTTTAATCCGGCTTTATTGGCTGAAGGCAAGAATCCATTGACGCTGGATTCCACTGCTCCAAAATCATCGTTTGAGGATTTCGCTTACAAGCAGAATCGTTTTAACATGCTGACAAAGAGCCAGCCTGAAATGGCAAAAGAGTTGTTACGGATGGCTCAGCATGACGTCGAAACGAAATGGCGCAGCTATGCCGCGTTAAAAGATCAGTATGATGTTATGTTAGGTCTGAATAAGTAATTAAGAGCGAAAAGGGAAGGGCGGAAAGTGAATGGTAAAATATAAGGCGCAGGGGATAAGGCATTCTTTATTCCTTTTCGCCCTTCACTTTTCATTCTTTTTTATAATTGCGAAAGGGGGCGCGGTATGGATTTGACTACAGTGTATATGGGGCTTAATTTAAAGAACCCTTTAGTAGTTTCATCGTCCCCACTGACAAAAGAGTTCGATAACTTCAAAAAATTGGAAGATGCCGGTGTTTCAGCCATTGTCTGTCATTCCATTTTTGAAGAGCAGATCTCCGAGGAAATCCGGGAACTTAACCGCAATCTTATTAATGGTACGGAGAGTTTTGCGGAAGCGTTAAGTTATTTTCCAGAGCCCCAGGAATTCAAGCTGGGACCGGATGATTATCTTGAAATGATACGAAAGGCAAAAGCGCAATTAAGCATTCCTGTGATTGGAAGCCTGAACGGACATACTGCCGGAGGATGGGTAGATTATGCCAGAAAGATTGAAGAGGCCGGGGCTGACGCAATTGAACTGAATGTTTTCTTTCTGCCGACGAGGGTTGAGACAACTCCGGATGATGTTGAGCGCAATTATGAAAAGATCGTTCATGATGTCAAGGCCAATGTAAAGATCCCGGTTGCCGTCAAAATGTCCCCTTACTTCAGCGCGCTGGCGAACATGGCGAAATCTCTTGTGGACGAGGGGGCCGATGCCCTGGTCCTTTTTAACCGGTTTTATCAACCGGATATCGATATTGAGACGCTGGAAGTTGATCCCAAAGTTATGTTAAGCACGCCATATGATTTGCTCCAGCCGCTTCGCTGGATCGGCATTCTTTATGGCCAGGTGAACGCCAGTTTCGCCGCAACCGGGGGAATTCATACCGCCCGGGATCTCATTAAAGTGATTATGGCAGGCGCCGATGCAGGAATGATGTGCTCGGCATTATTGGAGAATGGAATCCGGCATGCCGCAACAGTGTTGAAGGAATTGAGCGAGTGGATGACCCGCCACGATTATGATTCCGTAAGGGGTATGAAAGGTGTTATGAGCCAGCAGAAATGCGCCCATCCGGAAGCCTTTGAACGCGCAAATTATATGAAGGTGCTTCAGAGTTATTAAGTTACATCTTTTTACACGCGTTACACCAGCGGCAAAGATCCAATAATTAAAGAAGAAGATGCTGAATCGTATCTGGAATTTGCTTCCTTGAATTATTTCAAGGAGTGGGGCAGGTACGGTCGCAGTAATTTAAACGTTATGACAGGCGGGTTCCCAAGACCCGCCCTTCTTGTTGTGGGAAAAAACCTGATTTGAAAATGATCTTGAAAATTTTGCCTGATGCTTAAGAAGATAAAGAGTTTGTGTTAAAATGAACGCATACTTACAGAGAAAGAAGGGCCCATGTCTCAGCGTTTTCGGCGGGAGATGCTTTCATTTCTGTTAGGTTTTTCCGCGATCATCATACAGACAATATTATTGCGCGTTTTCCAGACGGTATTTTATGGAAATGAGCTTTCCTATGCTGTTCTTTTGGGGTTCTGGCTTTTATGGGTCTCTTTTGGGAGTTTTCTTGCGACCCTTGTTTTTTCCAGCAATAAAGCGCCCGGCTCTCTTTGCATTTTATCATTCCTTGCCCTGGCCATGTCCGCGCCGGCTGTTATTTTCGGCGTCCGTTTTATTCATCCCGTCCTGAATATTTCTCAAGGAGAAATGATCGGCGTTCTGCCCATGGTTATTTCCGCGTTACTGGTAACGGCGCCGGTGGGTTTTATTGTCGGCGCTATTTTTGTTTTGTTATGCCTGCAAAGTGGGCGATCTGAAGATTCAAAAGGGCTGGATCCTTCTTTCGTTTACTTTCATGAATCTTGCGGCAGCGCGATAGGCGGCGCATTGGTGTCATTGATCTTGTTGCGTCTTTTGACCCCTGTCAGGAGCATGTTATTGTTATCGACCTTGATGGTTGCCGTCATTTTTGTATCATTGAAAAAAATGGAGGGCATCAAATGGGTAATGATCGCCGTTATATTTTTTCTGGCAAGTTTTCTGATATTGGACTTTACTGTTGATCTCGATTTTCTTTCACAAGAGAAGCAATGGCCTTATGGTAAACTTGTGGCCGCTGAAGATTCTCCTTATGCCGGCATTGCCGTTGTCGAACTGGAAGGAGCGATGAGCGTTTTTCAGAATGGCGTGTTAAGCTTCACGACGAATGATTTTCTTTCCGCGGAAGAAAATGTCCACTTTCCATTGCTTGTGTATCCGGATCCGCAACGTGTCCTGTTAATAGGAGGCGGGCTTGGAGGTGAAATAGAAGAAATCCTCAAGCATCCGGACGTTTTGCTGGATTATGTGGAAATTGACCGGGAGATGGTCGATGTGGTGAAACTTTATTTGCCGAGGCCGGAATTTCTTAAGAATCCAAGGGTTCGGATTTATTATCAGGATCCAAGAAATTTTATCAGAACAACATCGTCGATATATGATGTGGTGATCGTGAACGCCGGGGATCCTTTGACGGCGGGAACGAACAGGTTTTACACTCTTGAATTTTTGACGGAACTGGATCGGGTTCTTGCGGTCGGCGGAATCGCCGGCTTTCGTGTTTCTTCTTCCGAGAATTATTTAAGCGACGAAAATTTATTATTTCTCCGGACATTATTTTCCACCTTTAAAAAAGTTTTCCCCGAAGTCCGTTCCATTCCCGGAGCAACCCATACTTTTCTGGTTTCGAATCTTGAAGATCGTATCGTTTTGGATGAAGACCAGCTTTCAAGTCAGCTCGCTATTCGCCAAATCAACAATCGATATGTTAATGAAAATACGCTTCCGTTTATTTTAGATGAGCGGCGGATTCAACAGATGGAAAAACTGTTGAAGTCAGAAGAAGGCCTGATCAACCGCGACCTTTTTCCCCGCGGCTATTTGTTTAATATTCTTTTGTGGTCGACTCATTTTAACGATGGTCTCAAGAAATTAGTCGTTTCTGTCCAGGCAACGCCCTCCTGGGCGTTAATTGCAATTGTTTCCATGATCTTGCTATCCGCCGGTTTTTTCTCGGCGAAAAAAAACCGTACCGGTGGAATAGATCTCGCTGTTACTGTTACAGGTTTTTCTGAAATTGTTTTTGAAATTGTTGTGATCCTGTCATTTCAATCGCTTTACGGAATTGCTTACGAAAAGATCGGTCTGATTCTGGCGTCTTTTATGCTCGGACTGGTCGCCGGGGCGAGAAAATCCGCTTTTATGAATGCGGGCGACAAAGAGGAACTCATTGCCGTGTTCAGAAAACTTCAATTTGGAATTATAATTTATCCGCTTCTGTTGCCTGTCATTTTTGTCATATTCAGGGATATGAGGACAGCGCAAATGTTACCGTCGGTATTCATGTTTCTTTTCACGCTGATTCCGTTTATTGCCGGATTTTTAGGAGGAGCTCAGTATCCCGTAGCCATCGCCTTGAAGAAAAAAATAGCCGGTGAAACCGAAATGAAGAGCGCCGGATTTCTTTACGCGCTTGATGTTTTGGGAGCGGCCCTGGGCGCACTTCTAACCGGTGTTTTCTTGATTCCTCTCTTTGGAATTACCGCTGTTTGTGTTCTCTGCTCTTTCATGAGCGCCATCGTTTATTTATTTATCCCTGGAAAAAAGTAGAAATCCGTCTATAAATCAATACCTTCCGATAATATTGTTTCATGAAGGATGCCGTATAATTATTTTGAATAAAAATAAGAAGGAGCAGGCCGAATGAAAGCGAGAAGGATCCTTGCAATTGGAATTGTGGCGTCTATTTTGTTAAGCCTTCCGCTGTTAGCGGCGCTTTTTATCGGCGAGCATTGGCGCCTTTTTTCATTTGTTCCTTTTGATATTTTTGATTGGTTGAGCAGGGTTATTCCCGGATACGTCATTACCGTTGTCATTGATGCGATGGTGCGTTTTATCGCGTTTTTTAATGTCGGACCTACGGATATAGCGGCGAAGATTATTGAACAATTGATGGGTATCGGTATTTTTATTTTTTTATTGGCCATCATCGGGTTTTTAAATACATGGGGAGTCATTCGTTTTTCGAAAAAAACCTTCTGGATTGGATTATGCTCAGGTCTTTTTTTATCATTTGCCTTGATTCCAATTCAATTGTTTCTGCGGTCTCCGATGAGTGAAAATTTCTCGACCGCGTTTGCCCTGGTGATATGGGCCATCGTGCATGCTTTCTTTGTCCGACAAATCATTTCAGTCCAGAAACCGTTAACATGGTTGGCAGGATTGACGGGCTTTTCTGTATTGCTGGCGGGTACACTGATGATCGCGGGAAGGGCAATTCCGGCGGGTCCCGAAGGTTTAGCAATGGCAGACAGGCCTTTGAATGAGGTGCGCCCTTCAACAGAGGCTTTTGGAGTCATGAAAGCGGCCGCCTCGGCAGCGCAACGTTCCGGGATTTTCCCCGTTCCCGGAACCAGAGAGGAAATCACGCCCAATGAAAAATTTTTCCGCATTGATATCAACACCCTGCCTCCCAGAATTAATCTTGGCAAATGGAAGGTTCGCGTTGAAGGCCTTTTTACCCGTGCCCGCGACCTTGCATTTGAGGACCTGATGAAGTATCCGGAAGTGACAGTAGCGGCGACTCTTTCCTGTATTTCCAATCCTGTTGGAGGGGACTTGATCAGCACCGGATTCTTTACCGGGGTCCGTTTGATTGATGTGCTTAAAGACCTTGGAATTCGAAAGGAAGCGAAGGCATTGGAGATCAGGGCCGAGGACGGTTATTATGAAACGGTAGTGTACGAGGACATGATCGATCCGCGTACACTCTTGGTTTACGGACTCAACGGAAAAACATTGTCGGTTGAACAAGGGTTTCCTCTCCGTATTTTTATTGCCAATCGTTATGGGATGAAGCAGCCGAAATGGATCACGCAGATTAAGGCCGTTGAAACTATTGATGAGGGATATTGGGTGGAAAGAGGATGGAGCTTTGAAGCGCATCCTCAAACAGTATCCGTTATTGATATTATCGTAAAAACCGCTCAATCTGACGGCACAATTCCGATCGGAGGGATAGCGTGGGCCGGTGACAGAGGGATCCAGAAGGTCGAAATTCAGATTGACGGGGGGGAGTGGACTGAGGTTAAACTCCTGAATCCGCCGCTGAGTCCGCTTGCATGGGTTTTATGGCGATATGACTGGCCATTTCAGCCAGGAAGACATACCTTTCGCGTCAGAGCTGTAGATGGAACCGGCAAAATACAGGCTGAAAATCGAAGCGATCCTCATCCCGCCGGTGCTACCGGATATCATCAAATCGAAATGACGTTTTAATTTGGAAGTCTTTTCCGAATTCCCCCCGGGTTTTTTATGGATTTGCCCCAGAAAATAGCGGAACTCCAATCATCAAAAAATGAATAATGTGTCTATGATATCTCACGAAAGGAGGTGGTGTTTATGGATAAGAGAAAAGATCCCAAGGCAAAACCTGTCAAAGAAATTAAACAGAAATCGCTGGAATGCGAGCCGGATGATGATGATTGCGAACCTTTTTTTGATACCGAAATTACGGAAGTTAAAGAGGAATATCATAAAGAATACCACGAGCATGATGATTATGAGGATTTGGAAGAATAAATAAAAATTATTATTTTAACAACAAAGGAGGTTAACCGTGCCAGATGTAGTGAGTCTTATTTCATGGGGAGCGATTTTTGCTGGTGTTGTTTTGATCCTGGCGTTTCAATTTATGTTTTCAGTGCTTGATTTGGCCCTGGGACTTTCCAGGATTAAACCGGCGGAAAACGGAAAAGAGGCGGGAAAAGTTTTAAAAGGAACGGCCATCGGCTGGATTATCGGGAGTTTGGTTGCCGTTTTTCTGGGAACATGGGTCACTGGAAGTTTAACGGGAGATATTTCTCCGTTTGATGCCATGCTTCATGGTGTTGTGGTATGGGGATTGACGGTGGTGATTGGAGCCTTTATTATTTCAAGCGCCGCCGGGACAATGCTTGGGGGAGCCATGGGCCTGTTGATGAGCAGCATTACTTCTGCCGCGCGTGCCGCACGCAAAGCGATTCACGGGGCGGTACCGCAAATTCAGGAATCGGTTCAGGAGAGAGGCGGGATTGAACAGCAATGGGCTAAGATGCGCTCTCAAATTGAAGAAATTCTGAGAGAAACTGGAAAACCGGAACTTCAACCGGAGCACATGAAAGCCCAGGTTCAGGCGGAAGCGCAACGGACAAAGGCTCAGGGACAACAAGCATCCCAGGACCCCCAGCAAATTCGTCAGGAATTGGAATCGGCTTTAAAAAGGATTCTGGAAGAAGGAGTTAAAACCACCCGTGGAGTTGACAAAGAAGCAATAGCCAATGTCATCGAAAAACAAACGCATATGAGCCATGAGAAGGCTCAATCCACGGCTGATCGATGGGTATCGACTTACGAGCAGACAATTCCCAAGGTCCAGGAAAAGGTTGAGATGGCCAAGGAAAAAGCGGAAGAGGCTGCACAAAAGACTTCTGAAGTGGTCAGCAGTGCAGCGAAATGGTCCTTTGTGATGCTTTTTTTAACATTAATTATTGCCGCTTTAGGCAGTTGGGTCGGAACTTTAACCTGAGACTGATATATAGCGGACAATTTCAGTTTAAGAAATCATGAATTGTCCGCTTTTTTATAATTTGTCAATGCCTCTTTGAAATTCGTTTTGGGGACTTTTAATAGAAAATAGCGGCATGAGGAACATCACAAAATAATGTTTCGTGAATATGATATCTGGCGAAAGGGGGTGGTCATAGTGGATAGAAAAAATGAAAGGCAGAAGGAAAATAAGAAGAAAAAGAAAGAGGTTTCCGATGACTATGAGGATTGGAAAGCTGTTTATGGGAATGAAAGCTATGCTAATCCCGATGATTTTGCTGAATATGAAGAGGAAGAGTAGGAACTTAAGAATTTAAACGATCCGTTTTCCGTATCAACCTGCTAAATCGTCAGCTTGGCGATAAAATTTTGCGTGATGAAATTTGCTTTTCGCTGGCAGCCGGTCATTTAAAAAATGACCAAAGATTTTTTCCACGTAAAGCGCTGCGGCACAAGCCGTAAATTTCAAAAGAGTTTTTAAGAATTCTCGACGTGTCATAATATGATTTTTATTAGATTAGATTGCAGGACGCATGACACAAGACACATGAAAAAATTGGGTTTTGTGTCCTGTGTCGTGAGTCCTGTCGCTTGTTCACTTCCATATCCCCGGAATTTTTTCACCGCAGTTTCCGCAACGGCCTTCAACGATATTATTTTGTAAAATCCTGAATCCCGCCCGCTCAATTAATATTTTTTTGCAAGAAGGACAATACGTGCTGTTGCCCGCATGGCCCGGAATGTTTCCGACATAAACGTATTTAAGACCGGTTTCTCTGCCGATCTCCCATGCCCTGTCGAGAATTGAGGTCGGCGTGGGCGGGAGATTTTTGAGCTGATGCATCGGCCAGAATTTAGAAAAGTGAAGAGGGGTATCTTCACCGCAGTAATCCTTTACCCATTTGCACAGGTCTCTGATATCGGTTTCACGGTCGTTCCATGTCGGGACAACCAAATTAGTGATTTCGACCCAAACATGATTTTTTTTCATAGTGATGATGGCATCTTGCACTGGTTTGAGACTGGCCTGACTCATTCGTTGATAGAATTGGTCAGTGATGCCTTTCAAGTCAACATTGGCTGCATGAACATGAGGGCATAAATCAATCAGCGGTTGTTGATTAATATAACCGGCAGTGACAAGGACGTTCAGTATTCCTGAGATATTTGCTAGTTTGCTTGTATCGTAGGTGTATTCATAAAAAACCACAGGATCCGAATAGGTGTAGGCGATGGAGCGACAGCGTTCGGATAAGGCGGCCTGGACAGTTTGTTCCGGAGATAAATTATAATTGGTGAGCGCTTCAGGGGGTTGCTGGGAAATCTGCCAGTTTTGACAGTACTTGCAATGCAAGTTACATCCGGCTGTAGCAATTGAAAACGAAGAAGAGCCGGGCAGGACATGAAAAAGAGGCTTTTTTTCAATAGGGTCCACATGAATGGAGCAAGGGCTTCCGTATACGAGGGTTTGCAGTTTTCCGTCAAGGTTCAGCCGTACTCTGCAATCCCCACGCTGTCCGGGTTTTAACCGGCAAGCCCTTGGACAAAGGAGACATTCAATCGTTTTCTTCATGGTCGACCGTGCGCCAGTATTTAGCAGGGGAAGGAGTAATACCTTCCTCTTCGAGTTTTTTCAGGACATCCTGAATGTTACTATAAGCTTTAGTATCTTCGTTGACAATGGTTTTCCGGACCGGTGTCTTCCCGGTAATCGAATAAATGGAATTTGCGACAACAAAAATGAGCAGGATTACAGAAAAACCCGTCGCCAGTATAAAAAAGTTATTCTGAATCCGGTTGCTTTTTAAGACTGAATCTGAATGGCAATGGTCACAATAAAAACATTCCGCGCAATCCGTGCAGGGATAAGAAGATGATGAACGTTTTTTTAAAATTTTAAACTGCGAGAACAGCGCGAGAACAGCGCCGAAAGGGCATAGATATTTGCACCAGAAACGTTGATAAAAAAAAGAGGCGCCCATAACTGCCGCCGCCAGAAGCCATGCCCCGATAGACCGAGTCCCGTTAAATACGGTCAGATAAACCTCGATCGCGCCTAAACCAGAATGTGCGAACCAGAGACTTGAACTCAGGATCAGGATCAGTGAAACATATTTAATCCAGCGACAGATAGTATCTGTTTTAAGATTTGGGCTGGCTGTGCGCTTGAAGAGCTTTTTATTGATATGAAAAAGAAGTTCTTCGACGAAAGCAAACGGGCAGATTCCGGAGCAATAAATACGTCCGAGAAGAAAAGCCGTAATGAACGCCCCAAATAGCAGCAGGTAAAGGTCAGGCTGGGATGTCAGGGCCGGGAGCTGCCCCAGAACGGTTCCGGCCACATGCATGAGCGAAAGCATGTTGCCCGTGATAAGACCGATGATGATGAATCCTGAGGACAATGTTAACCAGCGGAGAATCGGATTTTTTTTCAGGCAACCAACAACAGCCAGAATAAAAATTAATGTCAAGGCCGGGATTAACAGGAGTTTGTCGGGTTTAAGGATACGAGTTCGGTTGATGGATTCGTTTTGAATTTTTCTTGATAAAAGGGAAGGCAAAACTTTTGTGGCCGCTTGATTGATTGTTTCAAGCACGGCCCGGCTTGTTATGGTAGCGCCGCTAATTCCATCGATATCGTCCGAAAGGGTTAAGGGACTTTCAATATTTTTACCAATTAATTGTTGCATGAAATCAGGAAGGGAGGATGTCAATCCCGGAGTTTCATGGTGCTGTAAGATTTGTGCGGTGATGATTTTTCCATTTGGGTCAATCACAACAACCAGATGGATTGGACCTGCATAACCGGAGACGCCGGTGACAATATCTGAAGTGAAAAAATAATATCCGATCAGATTATGATCCTT
This sequence comes from Candidatus Omnitrophota bacterium, assembly GCA_040753435.1. Classification (GTDB taxonomy): domain Bacteria; phylum Omnitrophota; class Gorgyraeia; order Zapsychrales; family JANLHA01; genus JAKLFA01. Next base: position 37,957 of record JBFMEN010000058.1, read on the forward strand.
GTCAAATACCTGATAACAGGGGAAATCTGTGGCGGCCGGCCGGGTAAAAACTGCCTGGGGGAAAAAGTCTCCAGTGCCTGGACGGGGAATATTTTCCCGGGTTTTGGTTGAAGTGAACCTGGAAATCGTCCCGAAAGAAACGATAATCAAGAAAAGGATCAGGAAAAGACGATAAGGTTTCATGTGTAATTATTTTAAGCACAGGGGTTTAAGAATGCAATGGAAAAAGAGGAGATTGATGATATAATTTAGCCTGTAATTTCAATCATTTAATCGTATATTAATGAATAAAAATTTTAGTTACATTTATGGCCCCGTTTATTCCTGGCGATTGGGAGTGTCTTTGGGGATTGATCCAATCGGTCAGAAAAGGAAATATTGCAATTTTAACTGTGTTTATTGTCAGTTGGGGAAGACCCCTGTGCTGACAGGAAAGCGCAGCGTTTTTGTCCCTGCCCGTGCGGTCCTGGATGAAGTTAATGCGCTTGACCCCAATCTCAAACTGGACTATCTGACTTTCTCCGGTCGCGGGGAACCTACCCTGGCAAACAATCTGGGCGAAATGATTGATCTGTTGAAGCAACACCGACGGGAGAAAATCGCCGTCATTACAAACTCCGGATTAATGGGAAATCCCGGGGTCCGTTCGGATCTTTTAAAAGCGGATTTTGTCCTGGCAAAACTTGATGCCTGCGAGGAGAAATCTTTTGAAACGGTAGACAGGCCGTTGCCTTCTCAAACGCTGTCATCGATTGTTGATGGCCTGAAGATGTTTTCCAAAGAGTTTAAAGGGAAGCTGGCATTACAGATGATGTTTATCGACCTGAACAAACATTGTGCGCCAGAAATGGCCAGAATAGCTGAGGAGATCGATCCGGATGAAATTGAATTGAATACTCCTCTTCGCCCCTGTGCCGTCCGGCCTCTTTCCAGTGAAGAAATGCTTGAGATTAAATCATTTTTTCATCGCTCAACCGTGATGGTTTATGAGCGGGAAAAGAAAGACGTTACGGCCATGGATGAAAAACAGACTGTGCGGCGTCATGGAAAATATCTGGAAGAAAATGAGTAAGGATGGAAGAATATTCCCCGGAAAAAATTGTTGAGCTTGAAAACAAGGTAAGATCGTTGCCCCAGCGGATTATTGAGGTCCAGGAGGCCGAACGGCATCGGATCGCGAAAGAGATCCACGATGATCTGGGACAGTCATTGGCCGCGCTCAAGATGCTCATACAGTCCAGCGTTCTTCCGGAATATATTACTGATGCATCTAACCGCAGGGCTTATCAGCGCGTCGTTGATTATATCGATGAGATTATCGAAAAGACGCGGGACATCGCCACTGCCCTGCGGCCCAAGATCATTGAAACTATGGGATTGACCCGGGCAATTAAAAAGATGCTGGCCGGGTTTCGTAAAAATAAAGGACTTCATATCAAAGCCCAGGTTGGTAATCTCAATGACATCAAGTTCGAAAGTTCTTCCATTAATCTGTATCGTATCGTTCAGGAAGCCCTGGCCAATTTGTATCATCATGCAGAAGCGACAAGTGTTGAAGTGCTCTTCCGGCGAGGGAAACAATCTTTGACCATGACCATTAAAGATAATGGTAAGGGTTTTTTCCCACATAAGGCATCAAAAGGAACAGGTCATGCGAGTAAACACGGGCTGTCGACCATGTATGAAAGGGCCAGGCTTTTAGGGGGAGAGCTGGAGATTGAGTCTGAGCCGGGAAAAGGGACTCTGATCCGTCTGCACATTCCAATTTCGATTAAAGAGTAGGGGACAGTATGGATGAAAAATCCATTAAAATCATTCTGGCCGACGATCACTTGATGTTTCGCGCGGGTTTAAAGACCTTGATCGAGCGCTCAGACCGTTTTCTTGTTGTCGATGAGGCAAGCAATGGCGAAGAGCTCCTGGCAAAACTGAAAGGGGGGCGATGCGATCTCGTCGTTATGGACCTTTCGATGCCAAAAATGGGAGGCTTGGAGGCGCTCAGCAAGATTGCGGCAAAGTATCCGCGAATCAGGGTCCTTGTGCTGACAATGCAGAAAGACACGCATTATTTTCATCGCACCATGTCGACAGGAGCCTGCGGATATGTTTTGAAAGATGACGCCTTTGAGCAGCTTGTCGAGGCGATCGATATTATTTTGACTGGTAAAGAGTTTGTTTCTCCATCGATCAGATCATTGCTTGACGAGCAAAGCGGCGAGACGGTTAAAGAAGAGAAGGTTCTCCCGCCTGTTGATTTGCTCACGAAGAGGGAGCGCCAGGTGTTGAAACTTATCGCTTCCGGGGATGCCAATAAAAATATCGCCAAACAGCTTGGTATCAGCATTCGGACGGTGGAAGTCCATCGTTCAAACCTGATCAGGAAACTGGGAATCAAAACCACGGCGGGTTTGGTTAAATATTCGATGGCGGAAGCGTTTAAAGAATAAGCGTTGCTTGTATTTAATATGAATTTTTTCTTTTTTTATCGTCAGACTTGTTTATACTAATAACATAATATTAAAATATAACACGTTACAAAAGATATGAGTGAAGAAAATTCATCCCAGGCCCATCAGGATAATCAGAAAGCGGAACAGCCAAACGAACAGAAGCCCGAAGGTCTCCGTAAAATTTTGAATTCGTTTGACGAGAAACCGGGCGATTCTGGACCTGACGAGAGCGGGGCACAGCCTCCGAAGGAAGAAGATTCTCCTGAAGAGCTGCCTTTACCGCCTCTGAAAGAGGAGACGCCCCAGGCTGAGGCTGTTTCTGAAACCACGGCTCCTGAAATCAAAGAACAGCACGAGAAGACAGGATCGAGCGATGAACTCTCGCCGGCCATACCCCCTGATTCCAGGGAGGGGGACGCTTCCCGGATTGATCCTGAACAAATCATTTCTGAAGCGATGAAAAAGCTTGATAAATTACTCGAAGAGATCAAAAAGAATGAGTTTAAGCCTGATGAGCACGTTAATGAAGGGTGACATTCTTTAATCCGATTGATATGGAAAAATGCAAATCATCAGCCGCTTTAAAAGTTTTTTAACCTCATCGTTATTCCTTCCGTTCATATTATCATTCGCTGTCTGGATTTTTGCCTTTCGTGGATTTGTATTCGGCTCTCTTGCCTTTGTTGAAGATGCCGTCTCATATCTCAATCAGACTAAATTTTTGACAGATTCCATGCTCCAGGGCACGTTGCTTCTATGGAGCAGTGAAGCTTTCGGAATGCCCAATGACTTTTTTCTATTGCGTCTGGGCGCCTTTAATCCGTTGTTCGTCATAATCACGCTGCTGAGATCTGCGGGAATTCCTTTCTTTGTTGTCTATGTCTGGTCCATGGCCGGATATTATTTTCTGGGGTGCTGCGGGTTTTATTTTCTTTCAAAGCGAATAACTGGACACCGGCTGGCCGCATTGATGGGATTTCTGTTATTATATTTCTCCGCGCTCGGCACGAGGATCTTTGATTCTTACATTATTCTTGTCTTTGTTCCGTTAATGTGGTTTTTCTTTTTCATCGTGGATTTCTTCACCGCGCCTTCAAGGAAAAGTTTCATCGGTAGCGTTTTTACCATGATGCTTTTGTTGAGCACATATATCCCGTTTTACTTCCTGTTTATCTTGCTGGTTTTCCTGGTATTTATGGCAGTGGTTTTTCCAAAAAAATTTTTAAACAAAACCAGCCAATTAGTTTCATTTATCGCAAGCAACAAGATTCTTTGTTTCTGCGGGCTCATTGCGCTGCTTGTAGCCTTGATCCCGGGAGTTTTCTTTTTTCAGTCTTCACACAGAGGGGAGTTTGTTATGCCGTTACGGCATGATTTGCTTTCGTCAAATGACGCGGCGCTTGAAGTTCATCCCAGGGTGACATCAACATGGGCCTCGATTGAGGATATTGCTTTTTCAAATTATTTTACCGATTTGCGTCAAATGAAATTCGCCATTATCTATGTGCCGTTTTTGACCTGGATTTTGTTAAGTCTTGGCCTGTTAACAAAAATGACAAAACGTTTTTTATTTTATTTTCTGTTCGCAGGTTTTTTTCTGGCTCTGGGAATTCCGCAAGACCTTCCGTTATATCAGTTTTTGCATGAGCGCATTTTCTTTTTTAAATATTTCCGGAATCTTCATTTTTTTTTATGGTGGGTGATCCTTCCTGTGATGTTTCTGTTAATTGCAGAACAAACCGGGCAAATTTTAGGAATGCTGAAACACCGACGAAGATTCGATTTAATTGTCCTGTTAGCGCTGCACATAATGTGGTTATACGTGATTTTTAAACAACCGGATTATATTTTATCCACCGTCATTTCCATTCTGCTCAGCTGGATTTTTTTCACGTTGATCTGGCTGGGGGCGGATCAAAAAAAGGTGCTTTGGCTCGGATTAGGCGCTATGGTTGTTTTTTCCGCGCAACCGCTCGAAGTGTTTTTTCATTTAAGTTCTAATTCGAAAAGCAAAGAGCAGCCGTATTATTTCGAGCGAATCAAAGAAAAGTCATCTTATCTGAATGATGCGCTTGATGCTTCCGGCGCAGTGTCGTTTTATATCGCCATGAATCAGGTTGTTACTCTACAAAATAATCTTCCGCCGGAAATTTTTTATCGTTATTCATTGCCGGAATTTGTTGTTTACGATCAGTTCAAAATGCTTAAGGAACCCGCAGACTGGAATGAGATTTCGGATTCTTTTAAAGGGGAGAGAAATATTGTTTTCGTTGAAGACTGGGACGAGAAATTTTTACTTGCCGGGAAGCAGAAGCGCCGGATTCCCATTGAAGGACCCGGGCAAGGCGTTAATGTTATTTCCGACCGGCCCAATCAGTTAAAGGTTGAAACATTTTTTGACCAGCCCAAGCTCCTGGTTTTCAATGATACATTCTCGCCCCATTGGAAGGCAGACATTGATGGAGTCTCAACCCGGGTTTATAAAGCGAATCTGGCGTTTAAAGGGGTTTACGTTCCTGACGGGAAGCATACTGTCACCTTGCGTTTCGAAAAACATTTATGGATCAATCGGGGCGTCTGGCTGGTTTTTATGTCTGTATTTGCAGCGTTATTATTTTTTTCATTAACCGATAAACGGTTTTGTGGCGAATGCGATGAAAGCCTTTTTCCAAAAAATTGTTAGATCGTCCGGATGGCTGTTCTCGCGGGCAGGGTTCTTTTATCTGGCCGTGTTTCTGGCGATGGGCATGTTCATTGATATCGAAAAGATCTGGGGCAACGCAAGGATCCGGTCAATGAATCGAATCATGCCGTTGTTCGAGGACCTGGCTTCAAACCTGGTCGCCGGCAAGTCCCTGACTTTCGATCAATGGCAAGAATATGCTTTGTACTATCAAAAGATTTCGGAGTTGATACCGGCCGATCCCGGCGCTTATTTTTTCCTTGGTTATTGTTTGAGTCATTTGAACAGGGAGGAAGAAGCTCTTTCCAATTTTGAAAAAGCCGTTCAAAAGGCGCCCGGAGTTTTTTGGTTCGAATATAATCTCGCGATGGCCTATTATAAAAAAGCTGATTATGAAAAAGCGGGCGAGTTTTTTCGCAGAAGCATTGATTCAGGGGCAGCAGCCGCGCAATTTTATATGAGAAATTCCACGCTATATAAACAAGTTCTTGCAAGCGCGTTGAGACAGGGGTTTGATCCCGAGACATCGTTTAACGCATCTTTTGCGCATGCCCATATCATGACGGCACGTTGTCTTTATGAATTGGGAAAGTACGATCAGGCTATTCAGTTAGCCTATTATCATTTGAGACGGGGACTGGGAGCGCCGCAAGATTATTATTATCTGATTGCTTTAAGCCTGAAAGCAACTGGAAAGCTGACAGATATGATGTCAGTGCTTCAGCTTTTGCTGAAACATGACCCGGATCATCTTGGCGCTTGGCAGATGATGCGGGAGTTTTTTATCAGGGTTCAGGACTTGGAGAATGTGAAGCGCGCCGAACTTAAGCTGGAGTATCTGCGGAAAGATGGACCGGATGTTGATAAGGCGGTGAGACAACAAAAGCTCATGTGATTTATTTTTTTTGTCATGTTGAATTCTTTTTCCGTTTATTGTCTCTTATTTGTTTAATGCTATACTAAGTTAAAACAGAATCACAATTAGTAACGGGGGCCTTATGCCAAAACGAATCCTGGTGGTCGATGATGAGGAAGATATCGTTGCAATCCTTAAAGCCAGACTGGAGAATGCCGGTTATGAGGTAGATGTGGCCTACGACGGAAAGCAGGGATTAGAGAAAATCAGGGAGCGTAAACCGGATCTGGCGATTTTTGACATTATGATGCCGGAAATTAATGGTTCGACTCTCTGCGGCATGCTGAAATTCGATGAACGGTTTAAGGATATTGCGATTATTATTTTAACAGCGAAAGGACGGGAACTGGACAAAGAGATTTCCCATACCGTTGGCGCTGATGCCTATATGGTCAAACCTTTTGAAACACAAGTTCTTCTGGATACTGTCGCTCATCTGTTGACAGGAGCGGATGATCGGGGGGGAGTAATCCAATAAACAAGATGAGTAAAAATTTTTCTATTTTAGTTATTGATGATAATCCCACGGACTTGAAGCTCATTTCTTCTCTCCTGGCAAATAACGGCTATGATGTGTCTTCTGCCCAGGAAGCTCCTGCCGGAATAGAGCTTGCCATGCAAATGCGCCCAGATCTGATTATTCTCGATGTCATGATGCCGATTATCAATGGGTATAATATTTGCCGTTTAATTAAGGACCAGGCTGAATATTCAGGAATTCCTATTGTGCTGCTAACGTCGCGTTCTAATGAAGAAGATCACCGGATCGGCCGGGAGGCGGGGGCTGACGCTTATATCTCAAAACCCTTCGACTCTGAAGGGCTTCTGTGTACCATAAAAGATCTGCTGAATAACTATGCTTAAACTGTTTGAAAAAATCGGTATAGCGGTTAAGGAATGGGCGACTGTGTCTATCGGATTTATGAGGCTCTTTGCTGATGCCTGCTACTGGATTGTCTTCGGCCCGTCCCGCCAAAAGCCGGTTAAGAGAGCTCCTCTTTTTGAACAAATGGTTTTTATGGGGACGAAATCCATCGTGATTGTTTTTTTTGTTTGTTTCTTCACGGGGATTGTCCTCGCCATGCAGTCAGCGTATCAATTGGAAAAAATGGGGGGGCTCATTTATGTGGCCAGTTTGGTATCGATCGCGATTTGCCGTGAGTTGGGACCTGTATTGACGGCGCTTGTTCTTGCAGGAAGAATCGGGGCCGCGATCACGGCCGAAATCGGTTCGATGAAAGTCAATGAGCAGATTGAGGCGCTCGAAACCATGGGAATCAATCCAGTGCGTTTTCTTGTTGCGCCTAAAGTTCTGGCGCTGTTTTTGATGTTGCCTTGTTTAACAGTAGTGGGCGATTTGGCCGGCATATTTGGCGGATACCTTGTCGGGGTCGGAGATCTCAAGATCAATTCATATCTTTATATGCAGGTGGCGTTCAAGTTTTTGAGCTTGAAAGATATTTATACGGGCTTATCCAAAGCATTCGTCTTTTCTCTGATCATTTCATTGGTAGGGACGTACCAAGGGCTGAATACAAAAGGCGGAGCGGTTGGAGTAGGAAGGGCAACGACGATCAGCGTGGTGACGAGTTTTATCATGATCATTATCGCAGATTGTCTCATAACGGGAATTTATTATTACTGGAACGTTTAAATATTGGCGGCCGGGAGTTATGGCCGTAGTTGTTTATGAACGAAGAATATCCTATTGCCATTTCCGTTCAAAATTTGACGAAATCTTTTAATCGCCGGACAATACTTGAGGAAGTAAACCTCGATATCCGCCGCGGGGAGATCTTTGTTATCATGGGCGGTTCAGGCTGCGGGAAAAGCACTTTGTTGCGGCTGATGACAGGGGCGATTAAACCCGATATCGGAAAGGTTGAATTCAATAACCAGGACCTGACCATGTTGTCTGAGGTGGAACTGGAGAAAGTGAAGAGGCGTTTCGGCATGAGCTTTCAAAGCGCGGCCTTGCTTGACTTTATGTCTGTTGAAGATAATGTCAGTCTTCCTTTAAGGGAACATACCCGGCTAGGAAAGAAGATTATCGATATTATCGTCAGAATGAAGCTTGGCCTTGTCGGGATGCAGGGTTTTGAAAAAATGATGCCCAATGAACTTTCGGGAGGGATGCGTAAACGTGTCGGCCTGGCGCGGGCCATTGCAATGGATCCAGAGGTTGTTTTTTATGATGAGCCTTCTGCCGGTCTTGATCCGATTGCCTGCGCTGTTGTTGATCAATTGATCGTGGACCTCAGCAAAAAACTTTTATTGACCTCAGTCGTCGTCACACATAATATGGACAGTGTGTTCCGAATCGCAGACAGGATCGGGATGTTATATAGAGGGAGACTGCTTGAAGTCGGGACCCCGGAGCAGATCAAAAATTCATCCAATCCCGTGGTTCAGCAGTTTATTCAGGGAAAATTGTCCGGCCCCATAGATATAAGGGCCCATGAGGATATGGCATCATAAAGGAGCCAGGTATGAAGATCAACAATGAAATGCGAATCGGTATATTTTTTGTTTCCGTCATAATTATTCTTGGAATATTGACTTGGCGCGCCGGCGATATCAAAATTCGAAACGGCGGCTATGAGGTCATGGTGCATTTCAAAAATATCGATGGGGTTGCCCTCAATGCTCCTGTCACAGTTAACGGACTTGAGGTCGGGAGGGTTTCCGGTATCAATATCCTTTATGGGCAAGAGACTATTATGCAGGTGAAATTATGGATGCAGGATCATGTCAAACTTCATGAAGGAGCGCAGGCTTTTATTAAAAATCTGGGGTTTCTGGGAGAAAAATATGTCGGGCTGACAACGGGTGATGACACAAAGGCTTTTTTAAAGCCCGGCTCGATCATCCGGGGGGATGAGCCTCCGAGTTTTGAAAAACTTTTAAGCCAGGGAGACAAGATCGCCCTTAATCTGGAAAGCATTTCCACTCAGCTTGACGAACGTCTCAAGAATAACGCCCGGTCCATCGACAGCATTATCCTGAATCTTGACACGACTGTAAAAGACTTTGCCTCGATTTCGGCAATTATAAAAGAGAGACTGGAAAATAACGGGGGTTCTATCGACGAGATTGTCTCTAACGTTAATATGGCCACCAAGAATCTGGAGGAGATGAGTTTTGATTTGAAGGAAAATCCGTGGAAACTTTTATATAAAGGCAAGCCAAGAAAATGAAAATGAATTATCATTGCCCTGTTTGCCGCATGGATTTTAACAGCGACTTTGAGGATTATATCCATCATGTGGAATCTGAAATCGTTGAATTGATTAAGCGTGATCATCCGGAATGGTCGATTTCTGATGGAACTTGTCCCAAGTGCTATAAGTATTATAAAAAGGAATTACGTGGAGAATCTTAAACTGACTGGAGGGAGCGATGAAAAGTGTGATGAAAATAATTAAGTGGATCTTGATTGTTGTGCTGGTTTTGATTGTCATTCTGCTGATTGGGCGGAATGTTATTGTGAAACAAGTCGCCAAATTTGTGGTCAGCGCCAAAACAGATCTGAGCATGGACATTCAGAAGCTTGATATTGGGCTTTTTTCTTCCCATCTGGATGTTCAGGGTCTTAAAATCTATAACCCTCAAGGGTTCCAGGATCCGGTTATGCTGGACCTTCCAAGGTTGTACATTGATTATAATTTATCTGAGATTATCGGAGGTAAATTACACCTGCCGGTTGTTATTTTTCATTTGAATGAGTTCGTACTCATTAAGCAGGCCGACGGCACCTCGAATATTGATTCCCTGAAAGAGTTCGGCGGCAAGGAGAAACCCGCTGAACCTGAACCTGTCGCAAAGCCGGAGGAAGGGAAAGAGCCGATGGATTTTCAAATCGATCAGCTTGATCTTAAAATCGGCAAGGTTGTGCTTAAAGAGTATTCGGGCAAAGCGAAGCCTTCCGTTAATGTTTATGATATTAACCTGGAGCAGCGGTATGAGAACGTTATCAGCACGCGCAGGTTTGTGACCGCACTGCTTCTGGAGCACATGAATCAGTTTGTTCTTCAGGCGATCCAAAACGTCGGGCTGGATGAGGTCAGAGGGCTTTTGGGTGATTCCGTTGATGCGATTGGGAAATTCGGGAAAGAGGCGGTTAATGCGGTAACCGGCGTCGGTAAAGGAGCCATCGGAGAAGCAGAAAAGATTTTAAAAGGTACGAAAGAAGGCCTTGAAAATATTATTAAGTTGCCTTTTGGCGGTAAGTAATAATGAATTTAACAGGAAGTTTTACTGATTTATTTATTGTTTTCACCGCCGGGGTTATCGTTTCATTCACTCCGTGCGTTTATCCTGTTATGCCGTTGACGGCTGCTTTTATCGCCAGGGCCAATACCACCGGAAGCCATATTCGCGCATTTTTTCTTTCCCTGGTCTTTGTTTCAGGTCTTGCTGTTACTTACAGCATTTTTGGCATCGGCGCGGCCTTGGCGGGAAAGGTTTTCGGCCAATTCCAGAACCAGCCGTGGATGTACGGGATCATTTCGGCCCTGCTGTTGTTTTTTGCGTTGATCACCCTCGATATTTTGTCGCTGCCTTATTTCGGCCTTTCCATCCAGAGCAGGATTAAACCAGGGAATATATGGGCTGTCCTTTTGTTTGGAGCAACCTCTGGCCTTGTCGTGGGTCCCTGCACAGCGCCGATTCTTGGAACAATCCTGATTTATATCGCGGCAAGAGAAAATTTTTATTATGGCGCTTTCCTGATGCTTTTGTTTTCGTATGGCGTCGGGTTTTCATTGATCCTTGTCGGAACCTTTAGCGGAGCATTGTCGATTTTGCCAAAAACAGGCCCTTGGATGATTCAGGTCAAGCATGTGAGCGGATTTATCATTCTCGCGGCTGCATCCTGGTTCTTTTTAAAAGCAATTGGAATAATTATTTAACGTTTAGGGTTTGGTTTTTTATGAATCATAAATGCAAAAGAACGGGGTCATTTTTTAAACCATAAGCGCTAAACCACAAACATTTTTATGATATACTTCGCGGACCTTCATATACATTCCAGATACTCGAGAGCGACCTCAAAAAGTTTGGATCTTGAGGAGCTGGCTTATTGGGCCCGACTGAAGGGGATCCAGGTGATCGGGACGGGGGACTGCCTTCATCCGGAATGGATGAAAGAGCTGAAAACCAGACTTGAACCCGCGGAACCAGGTCTTTTCAAATTGAAGTCTGCGTATGAACGTGATGTGAAACGAAGGTTGCCGGCTGCTTGCCAGGGTGAGGTTAGATTCTTGCTGTCGACGGAGATATCAAGCATTTATAAAAAAGATAATAAAGTCAGAAAAGTTCATAATGTTTTGTTTTTTCCATCATTTGAAATAGCTGACAATGTCTTCAAGCGCCTGGATCGGATCGGGAATTTACATTCCGATGGAAGACCCATCCTGGGGCTGGACGCCAGGGATTTGCTTGAGATCGTTTTGGAAGCAGACGCTTCAAACGTTCTGGTTCCGGCGCACATCTGGACTCCATGGTTTTCAGTTCTCGGCTCAAAGAGCGGATTTGATTCCATTGAAGAATGTTTTGAGGACCTGACTACCTGTATTTTTGCCCTGGAGACAGGGCTGTCTTCAGACCCATTGATGAACTGGCGGTTGAGCAAGCTTGATGCCTTCGTCATGATGTCGAATTCCGACGCTCATTCGGCGCCCAATCTTGGACGCGAATCAACGATGTTTGATACAGACCTTTCTTATCCGGCCATGATGGACGCGATGAGAAACAATTCAAAGGGACTTGCGGGAACGGTTGAGTTTTTTCCCGAGGAAGGGAAATATCATTATGACGGCCATCGCGCCTGTCACTGCCGGCTCCATCCAAAAGAAACGATTGTTCATAAAGGAGTTTGCCCGGTCTGCGGTCAAGGCGTTACGGTCGGGGTCATGACCAGGGTTGAAGAACTTGCGGACCATCCCGAGGGCCGGAAATCTCCGCGCGGGCGTCCTTATTACAGTTTGATCCCTTTGCCTGAAATTATAGGCGCGGCCCGCGGCATGGGTGTCGGCTCTAAATCCGTCCAGGAGACGTATGAGACCGCGCTTCGGGAACTTGGCCCGGAAATGAAGATTTTGATGGAACTTCCGATTGAAGCTATCGGCGAGGTTACGGGTGGGTTGATTGCCGAAGGCGTCAATCGAGTTCGCCAGGGCAAGGTGAGTATTGCCGCCGGATATGACGGCGAATACGGGACCATTAATATTTTTTCTGAACAGGAGAGACAAGGGTCAAAAGGACAGATGACCCTTTTTTAGTTTTTATTCCCGTTTGTTTAATTAAACTCTAAGCGCTAAACCCGGGATTCTAAACAATTTCAAAATTAGAAATTCAAGATCCGAGCTTTTTATTTTTGATTAAGTTCCGGTCATTGGGTTTTCAGCATTTGCTATTGTTTAGGGTTTAGAGTCCCTGGTTTAGAGATTGTGTAATAATTTTATGTTTACAGACCTGAATGAAGATCAGTTGAAGGCTGTTCACAGTCAGGCGCGAAGTCTGTTGATTGTCGCCGGTCCGGGGACCGGTAAAACCCACACGCTAGTCCGGCGGATCCTGTCCAGGATTCATGCCCTCCCGCCAGCGACGAGAATTTCGGCGATCACGTTTACAAATAAATCCACGGATGAGATGCGCACGCGCCTGGCCTCGCAAATTTCTGATATGAATAAAATTTTTATCGGGACTTTTCATCAGTTCTGTTTAATGATCCTGAAAGATTATTTCAACATTTCATTTGCCGTCATTGACAGGGAGGCATGTGAGACCCTGACCGGTTCCATTTGGCCAGAGTTTCCTATGTCCCGGCGCAAACGAAATCTGGAAGAGATTTCGCGCTGGAAGAACACATCTTTTGATGATCAAATTCCGCCCCTGGTTCATCAATATCAACAGGCACTGCGCGCGGGAAAACAGTATGATTTTGATGATCTGCTGTTGGAAACGCTGATCCGTTTGCGAGAAGATCATGACGTGCTTGAACGGGTCAGAAAAGATTTTTATGATGTGTACATTGATGAGTACCAGGATATCAATTTGCTGCAGCATGAACTGTTGGTCCTGTTGATCGGAGACGATCAATCTATTACTGCGATCGGTGATCCTGATCAGGCAATTTATGGTTTCCGCGGTTCGGATGTTAAATTTTTTCATTCCTTTACGAAAGACTTCCCCGATGCCGAAGTCCTTTATTTGCGCCGCAATTATCGTAACGCATCCGATCTTTTGTCAGCTTCAAGACAGATCATTAAAGTCAGCGGATATCGGGATATCCCCGCCCAGGTCGCATCTATTTATCAAAAAGGAAGCCTGGTTATACATTCCGCATTGACGGATAAGGCCGAAGCCGAGTTTATTGTTCATTCGATTGAGAAAATGACCGGCGGAATCAGCATGTTTTCCCGGGATTCACAAAGAGTCGGGGAGGACGATGAGGGGAAATTTTCTTTCGGCGATATTGCTGTTCTATTTCGCTTGAAAAGCCAGGCGAGAGAATCGATCAAGGCCCTGGAGAGAAGCGGAATTCCCTTCCATTTTAATGGTCTTATTCGAGAGAATGGGATGGATATCGACGATGATCTTTTTGATCAGCACTTTGAGGAGGGCGGTTATCAACCGGAAAAGATTTCGTTGATGACTCTGCATGCATCCAAGGGGCTGGAATTTCCTTGTGTGTTTATTTGTGGCTGTGAAAAGGGCCTGATGCCTTTGAATTTGCTGAAAATGAAATCTGACGATGAGGAGGAGCGGCGGCTTTTTTACGTCGGAATGACGCGGGCGAAAGAACGCTTGATTTTTACACATGCAAAAAAAAGAATGCTTTATGGAAAGACCTTAAATCCCGAACCTTCCCCATATCTTCAAGATATCGAGGAATCGCTAAAGAATTATACAGCGTCTCAATATTTAAAGAAAAAACAGAAGGCCGATGACGGGCAGATGACTCTTTTTTAAAGCCACAAGTCGCCGGGCCGCATGTTTATGTCACGAGAATAAAATAATTTTACGTTTGTTCTTGTGACCAGTGACTTTACTTGATTTCGTTTAGAATGTCCGCGGCAGGATAATATTTGTTGAGTGTGTAGAAGTGGATTCCGGGCGCCCCTCCCGCCAGCAGGTCCTTGCATTGTTCTATGGCAAAAGCCTTGCCAGCTTCAAGGGTTTTCTCAGGGTCATGCTGAATTGGTTCGAAGATCTCTTTTATACGGGGGGGAATGGTAATATGGTCATGTTTTGAAAATTCCTGCAGCCGTTCGTAATTCGCAATGGGAAGAACCCCTGGAATGATTCTCGCCGTCACCCCGATATCCGTCAATCTCCGGACATAATTAAAATAAAATTGATTATCCAGAAAAAATTGAGTGATAACAAAGTCACCACCCTGGGCGAGTTTGTTCTTTAGAAAGAAGGCATCTTTTTCCAGACTTGGAGCCAATGGGTGTCCTTCTGGGAAACCGGCTACTCCAATTCCAAAATGATCGCCAAAGTTATGTCTGATAAAGGAGCAAAGCTCGTAACTGAAGCGGAAGTTCTCGGGTCCAGGGGTCCAGCCGGGATATTCTTTGGGCGGATCACCGCGGAGAGCCAGAATATTACGAATTCCTCTTTTTTCGATATCTTCAATGATCGTTTTAATCTGGTTGCGTGTATTAAGCACGCATGTAAGATGGGCAACAGCCGGTATACCAAACTGGTCCTGGACATGTTGGGCGATTTCAAATGTTTTATCGCGGTTACCTCCGCCAGCGCCATAAGTACAGGAAATAAAATCTGGTTTCAACTCAGCCATTTGACCGATTGTCGCCAAAAGATTCTCATAGCCCTTTTCTGTTTTTGGGGGGAAGAATTCGAATGAAAAGGTCCTTGATTTTTTGCTGAATATTGTTGTTAGTTTTTCCATAGAAATTTAATAAAACCGTTGTGAATTGGGAACATTATAGCATGCTTTTATCATATGTATAATACATATATACATATTTTTAAATTATGATAAGATAAAAAACATTATAGGAGATTATTATGTCTGATTGTGTGTTGGTTACAGGAGCATCCGGATTGATCGGGTCCCAAACTGTAGAGTTTTTTGCGGAAAAAGGATTCAAAGTCATTGGTATTGATAATGATATGCGCGCTTATTTCTTTGGTCCCGATGGCTCGACCTTATGGCGAAAAGTTGAACTTCAGAAGAAGTTTTCATCCTATGAACATCATGGTATTGATATTCGCGACAATGAGCAGTTAAAACATGTCTTTGAAGACTTTTCAGGAAACATCAAACTTATTGTCCATACAGCCGCACAGCCTTCCCATGACTGGGCCGCGAGGGAGCCTTTGACTGATTTTGGGATTAATGCCTTCGCAACTCTCAACCTTCTTGAACTCACCCGCAAACATTGCCCCAGGGCAATATTTATTTTCACCAGCACAAACAAAGTTTATGGAGATACCCCGAATTTTTTGCCATTGATAGAAAAGGAAACGCGTTGGGAGTTACCGGAAGGTCACCGATTTTTTGATGGAATTGACGAGACCATGAGCATTGATCAAAGCAAACATTCATTATTTGGGGCTTCGAAAGTGGCAGGGGATATCCTTGTTCAGGAATATGGGAGATATTTCGGGATGAAAACAGCTTGTTTTCGGGGGGGATGTCTCACCGGTCCGAATCATTCAGGGGCGGAACTTCATGGGTTTTTATCCTATTTAATGAAATGTTGCGTTGAAAACCGTGTTTACAAAATTTTCGGCTATAAAGGCAAACAGGTTCGAGACAATATCCACTCTTTTGATTTAGTGAATGCTTTTTGGCATTTTTATCAAAATCCCAGGGAGGGTGAGGTTTATAATAGAGGCGGAGGCCGGGCCAACAGTTGTTCTATTCAAGAGGCAGTGGCCATTTGTGAAGAGGTTTCCGGGAAAAAACTCCGGACGGAATATGTGGAAACAAACCGTTCAGGAGATCATATCTGGTATATCTCGTCTTTGAGAAAATTCATCAATCATTATCCCGGTTGGAGCATCACCATTAATCTAAAGGAGATATTGAAACAAATCCACATGCAGCTATCGAATGACAGCGAAAGGGAAAGATTATGATTCATCATGAGGACAAAATCTATGTAGCCGGCCATCGGGGGATGGTTGGATCGGGTTTGGTCCGATTGCTTCATGAACGCGGCTTTCAAAACCTTGTCCTTAAAACCCATGAGGAGCTTGATTTATGTGACCAGAAAGCTGTGGCGGAATTTATGGCGCAAGAGAGACCCGATGTCGTGATTCTTGCCGCCGCTCGTGTCGGCGGTATCAAAGAGAATATGACCCACCTGGCCGAATTTCTTTACCAGAATTTGATGATTGAGACGAATGTGATCCACCAGTCGTATTTGAATGATGTCCGCAAGCTTTGTTTTTTGGGAAGTTCGTGCATCTATCCCCGCGAATGCCCTCAGCCGATTAAGGAAGAATATTTAATGACCGGGCCGCTGGAACCGACGAATGAGGGTTATGCTATCGCTAAGATCGCCGGAATGAAAATGGTCGAATTCTATCGTCGTCAATACCATCTCCAATGGATAAGCATCATGCCTTGTAATTTATATGGCACGAATGACTCTTTTGATCTGGAAAGATCCCACGTGTTGTCGGCTTTGGTGAAAAAATTTGTGGATGCGGTCGATGACGGGAAAGAGGTTGTTGAAGTCTGGGGAACCGGTGCGGCCTTAAGGGAGTTTTTGCATGTTGATGACGCCGCAGATGGGATTTTATTTATTATGGATAATTATGATGGGGACAAGACCATTAATTTGGGAAGCGGAACAGAAATCTCAATCAAGAATTTGGTGGATTTAGTAAAGATTTTAAGCGGTTATCAGGGCGGGATTCATTGGGATAATGAAAAACCAGACGGAATGCTGCGGAAATGTATGGATGTTTCCCGGTTGAAATCTTTGGGGTGGAGACCGAAGATTTCTCTGGAGCAGGGAATCGAAAGAACGATTAAAGAGTACCGCCGGTTAAAAACCGTAAAGCAATAAAGGAAGGCGTGTCACATGGATGAACGGAAGCGGGTTAGGGTTCTTGATATTTTGGTGGATGTGATTGATATGGATATTGCAATTGATCGTGTTGAATCATGGATCAGGCAGAGAAAGAAAAGCTATATTTGTGTGGTTCCGGTTTCGACGATCGTTGAAGCTGTTGATGATAAGGATTATCGCCGGATTATCAACAATGCGGATATGGTCACGCCTGATGGAATGCCTATTGTCTGGAGCGGCCGGTTTAAAGGACATTCGAAGATCAAAAGGGTCTGCGGCCCTGATTTTATGAAGAAAATCTGCAAGGATCCTTGTCTTGCTCACTGGAAACATTTTTTTCTTGGGACGACCCCGGCTACTTTAAAAAGGCTTGAGCGTAAACTCCGCCAATGGAATCCCGATATCCAGGTATGCGGTTCTTATGCCCCACCCGTTGACGAAAAAGCCCGGGCTGAAGATGAAAGCATTATTGCGCAAATTAACGGGGTCCAGCCCGACATTTTATGGGTGGGGATGGGCGCGCCCAAACAGGATTACTGGATGAAGCTGAATCGTGAACGGCTTGATGTTCCGGTGATGATTGGAGTGGGAGCCGCTTTTGATTTTCTGGCCGGGGTCAAGCCACGTGCGCCTGAATGGATGCAGCGAATCGGCATGGAATGGTTTTTCCGCCTGTGTTGTGAGCCGAGAAGATTATGGCGGCGTTATGTCATTGGAAATGCAAGATTTTGTTTTGAAATGTTTAAAGAAATCTTCAGATTGAGGAACGTTAAGTCATAAATAACGGTATGAATAGTAATTCTGATTTACACCATCCCATGGGAAGTTTCCGTTACAAGAAAAATCCGGCGATACCGGAAACCGGTATGTGCGTTTGAAGTTTTGATCCATATGATGATAAATCATTTGGGTAAAGTCAGGGGCTGCGTCCGTTTTGATCCGGAAAGGGTTGGTGATTTTTGGGGAGTTCCTGAGGCGCGCCAGATTATTATTTTTATCGATTGTTTTTAACCGCGACGAGAAAGGTGGGAAGAATGATCGCAAAGATTGAAGACCTGAAAAACAAGGCCGTTGAGATCAGAAAGCGAATGCTCGAGATGTGTATCAAAGCGGAGACCGGGCACGTTACTTCGTCGCTTTCATGCATCGACCTCCTGGTCGTTTTATATTATAGCGGTCACATGCATCATGATCCCCGCAATCCTGAATGGTCCGAACGGGACCGCTTTATTCTAAGTAAAGGCCAGGCCAGTCCGGCGCTGTACACCATTCTTGCGGATTGCGGTTATTTTAGCGAAAAGGATTTGGACAGCTTCGCCCAACCCGGAGGAAAGTTCGGAGTCCATCTTCAGGACAGTGTTCCTGGGATTGAAATCACATCTGGTTCTCTGGGACAGGGATTCGGCACAGCGGCAGGGATGGCGCTGGGCGCTAAAATGGACCGCGATTTGCACCTGGTCTTTACACTACTCGGCGACGGGGAGTGTTATGAAGGATCTATTTGGGAGACGGCCATGTTCGCGGCGCATAACCGTTTGAATAATCTGATCGCTATTGTCGACCGGAACTATTTGTGCGTGACGGATTTTACCGAAAATCTGATTGAGCTTGAACCGATGAAGAGCAAGTGGGAGTCGTTCGGATGGGATGTGACCTGGATTAACGGGCATTCGATGGAAGAGTTCATGACGGCATTGAATTCTGTCCGGTCCCGTCGTTCCAGCCGCCCGCTTGCGATTATTGCCGATACGGTCAAAGGGGAGGGAGTCGAATCGTTGTGTTACAATCCGCTTTGGCACGGCATCGCTCCCAAAGGAGCCGCGGCGATACGGGCGATGAGTGAATTTGAAAGGAGATTCTGCGGATATGAATAATATGAATTCTACCACTCAACGGGACGCGTTCTGGGATACCCTTTATGAAATGGCTCACGAGGACAAATCAATTGTGGTCGTTACGGCCGATATGGGAGCCCCGGCGCTCGATAAATTCCGTAAGGATTATCCCTCTCAATTTGTCAATGTCGGTATTGCCGAACAGAATGGAATTCTGGTGGCGGCCGGATTGGCCTTAACAGGAAAGAAGGTTTTTGCTTACGCCATCGCGCCGTTTATTACCCTTCGCTGCCTTGAACAGATCCGCGTTAATGACGCCATCATGAAAATTCCAATTAATATAGTTGGGGTAGGGGCAGGGTTCGGATATCAGGATTCCGGTCCGACCCACCATATCATTGAAGACATCGCCGTAATAAGGTCCATGCCGAATGTCCAGATTCAAAGTGTTTCAGACAGCGTGATGGCGGCTGCTATGCCGAAGTTATGTTGCCAATTATCAACCACCCGCTATATCCGCCTGGATCGTTTGATTCTTCCGGCCCTTTATGATGAGGGCGCCGATTTTTCAAATGGGTTTGCAGTGTTGAAAGAGGGATCTGTGTATGTGGTAGCCACGGGAAGCATGGTGCATGTGGCCCTGGAAGTCTCCGGGAGACTGGAAAAGGAAAATTTTCGCCTGGGCGTGATCGACGCTTACCAGATCCCGCTTTCGTTAAATTTGACTGATATTTTAAAAACGACCAAACGCGTCATTACCCTTGAAGAACATTTTCTGCCCGGAGGTTTGGGGAGCGCGGTTTGTGAACTTTTGCAGGATCAAGAGGTGAATATCCCGGTTAAGCGTATCGGAATCACCCATCAAAAGCAGTATTGTTATGACTACGGCGGGCGCGATGCTATCCGCAAGTATTATGACATTGATCCGGACAGCGTGTTCCTGAAGATTAAAGAATATCTGGCTTGAGAAAATCCAAAATCCGAAATTTGAAGGAAATTTAAAGCTGAAAACAGGAATAATTTATTGTTTCTTGAATTTGTGATTTCAGGCTTCCTTCGGATTTCGCCTGCCTGCCGGCAGGGATTTATACTTTCGGATTTAACTTAATTCAAAAAAGGAATTAGTTTGGATGTCCAGAGATGTTGTCCTCGTAAATCCCAGTAATAAAAAACAGGTTTATGCTACTGTCAGTGATTCTCTTGTCGGAATAGAACCTCCGCTGTGGACTGCGCTTTTAGCCGCTTTCCTTAAGGAGAGGGGCTTTTCAGTCGCCATTATCGATGCCGATGCTGAAAACTACAGTCCCGAAGAAACGGCGGACAGGGTCCTGGAATATGATCCGTTGCTGGTAGGACTTGGAGCGATCGGCTCAAACCCTTCCGCGGCTTCCACGCCCAAGATGGCCGCTGTCCGTGCTGTTGGGCAGTTACTGAAACAACGGGCGCCTGATTTAAGAAGTATCATTTATGGAATCCATCCTTCCGGTCTCCCTGAACAGACCTTGAGGGAGGAACCGGTTGATTTTCTTTGCCGGGGTGAAGCCTTTTTCCCCTTTGCCGAGTTTTTGAAACGGCTTAAAAAGGGAGACTGCGGGCCGGAGTATGATATTAAAGGGCTATGGTATCGTCGAGGTAATACGATTGTGGATCATGGCTGGGCAGACATCGTACAGGATCTGGATTCGCTTCCTTTTGCCTCATGGGATCTTTTGCCAATGAACAAATACCGCGCCCATAACTGGCATTGTTTCGGCCACATCAATGAACGTTCTCCATACGCGATGATCCACACAAGTCTCGGATGTCCCTATCATTGCCATTACTGCAATATTCACGCGCTTTACGCCGGGAAGCCGGGCATCCGTTATCGGAGTCCTGAAAAGGTGGTGGAAGAAATCGATTTGCTTGTTGAACGATATGGAATCAGGCATCTTAAATTCCTGGATGAATTGTTCATCATGAAACATCCGCGAGTCGAGAAGATTTGTGATTTGCTGATTGAGCGGAATTATGGTTTGAATATCTGGGCCTACGCGCGCATCGACACGGTGACACCTGAATTACTAAAAAAAGCCAGGGCTGCCGGTATTAACTGGGTTTGTTACGGGATCGAGGCGGGAAGCAAGAACGTTCGGACCGGCGTATCGAAAGGGAGATTTGACCAGGAGGCGATTGACCGCGCGGTAAAGATGGCTTATGACGCGGGTATGTATATTCTGGGCAACTTTATGTTCGGCCTTCCTGATGACGACATGAGTACGATGCATGAAACGTTTGAATTGGCGAAAACTATCAACTGCGAATACATCAACTTTTATACGACGATGGCTTATCCCGGATCGCCTCTCTATGATGACGCCGTAAAACAGGGACTGCGTCTGCCGGAAACATGGCTGGGTTTTTCCCAATTCAGCCGACAGACCGTACCGCTGCCGACGAAATATTTATCTCCCGAGGATGTGCTGGGTTTTCGGGACCGGGCTTTTGTCGAATATTTCAGCCGGCCTGAATATCAGGAAAAAATTCTCCGCATATTCGGGCAGGAAACTGTTGATCACGTAAAGCGCCTGTTAACAAAACCTTTACAACGTGATTTATTGGTTAGCAAATAAATGGACTTAAACCGGCAGGATTGCCTGAAAAAAACATTTGCTGAAGATCTGCGGATTAAACGGCAATCCGAATTAGACGGGGTGATCGTCGGTTACTGGTCTTATTATGAAAATCAATGTCTGAATAATCAGCGGTTCCTGCGTTCAGATTTCGGCACCAATGAAAATTGTTTGAAAAAATACAACGAGCTTTACGCGCGGGGTAGGGAAGAGAAGATCCATTTCCTGAGCCTCGACTTGATTGACGATTTCTCCAAGGTGGATCTTTTTGTTTTCTCGGACGTTCCGAAAAAGAACAGCCTGCTTGCCAAGAAGGCTTATGCCCAGAACAAGCCCATGTTTTTAATCCTTGAAGAGTCAGCGGTTGTCTATCCGAGAAACTGGGACTTGAAGAACCATGAGCCATTCGAGAAAATTCTGACCTGGGATGACAGGTTTGTCGATAATAAAAAATATTTTAAATTTAACCATTATTTTATCGCAACGCGAACAGTTCCCAGAAATATTGATGAAAAAAAGAAACTTTGCGTGACTATCGCGGCCAATAAAAAGTCGGCTCATCCTCTTGAACTCTATTCGGAAAGGGAACGCGCGATCCGGTGGTTTGAAAAATATCATCCGGAAGATTTTGACCTTTACGGTTTCGGCTGGGATGAACGGGCTTTTCCTATGGATATCCCGTTGATCAGATTATTAAACGGGCGCAAGATGAAGTTTCTCCGCAAATATCTCGCGCCGAAGTATCCGTCCTGGAGAGGCACTGTTAAAAAAAAGAGCGATATTCTCGGCCGATACTGGTTTTCGATCTGTTATGAAAACGCGAGGGATATTACCGGTTATATTTTGGAAAAGATATTCGATTGTTTTTTTTGCGGGACTGTTCCGGTCTACCGCGGCGCCGACAACATCGGTGATTATATTCCCAAAGAATGCTATCTGGACCAGCGGGATTTCAAAAATTATGATGAGTTATATGACGTGATGAAGCGCATGTCACGGGAGGAGTATCTGTCTTATCTGGACAACATTGAAGCGTTTTTAAACAGCGAAGCGGCCGGGATTTTCTCCAGTGAATATTTTGTCGGGCTTGTTTTGACCGAAATCCGAAAGTCATTAAATAAAGGATGAAGTATGGGATTGCTTCCGGGGCATTTGCATATACTCGCGATTGAGCAGGGGAAACGGCCTTGTATTGACGGGGACGTGCTGACTTTGGGTGAGCAGGCGGTGTATGCGACTTTAAAAGAAGTTCATGAAATTTACCGGCGGCATGATCTGGCGTTAAATGAACTCCCTGATGATTTCGATACGGCAAACAAAATCCCCGCCTGGAAACAGACAGTTTATGAAAAGAATACCAATGCCCATGCCGCTTTGACGCTGCTTGGGGCAAGGCGCGTTTATTCCGTTGATGTGAATGATTATGAGAATCCTGATTTTATTTTTGATTTAAATGATAAAGTTGACAATGCCTTTCACGAAAGGTTCGACGTCGTCTTTGATTGCGGGACGCTGGAACATGTATTTAACGTTCCCGAAGCACTGAAGAACATTTGCCGTATGCTTAAACCAGGAGGCATGGTCGTCCTGATGAATCCGGCCAGCAACGCCGTTGATCATGGTTTTTATTCTTTCAGCCCGACGTTATTCTATGATTTTTTTCAATCGAACGGATTTCAGGAATTCAGTTGTTATTTAATGGAAGTGAATAATTATAATTACCTGAAAAAGGGACGGGTTTTCCGTTACAAACAGGTCGGGAGGGAATATCCGTTGAACCTCGCGCAAGGCATGGATGTCTGCTTCTTCGCAAAGAAACGCAAATCGTTGACTGAAGTCGAGTATAACCCGCCGGCCCAATCCGTTTATCCGGCATATTTCTGGAATAAAGAAAAGTATCGAGAAGGTCTTTTTAAAACGACGAAGATGAAGGAATTATTAAAAAAGATTGAGCTGACCACATCATCCTTCAGACCGGTTTGGATCGACAGGTTGGTGAAGGACAGAAAGCGGCGAGCCGGTTTGGAGTATCTGGGAAGGTTCTAGATGATCAAAGAGGAAATTAAAAAATTCAGAGTTTTGTATCTGATACTGAGGCCTGCGTTCAGGGCTGGCCGTTATTTAAAGGAACTGACGCGATATTTTTTGGCCAGATTTTTTTCCCGCCCCTATTTTGGGCGTTACATGCTGGCGGGATTGGCATGGCCGGAGCGTCAGGAGGCCATGAAAAGTTTGTTAAGAAAAGAATTGGCCGCCTCCGGCAAGGAATTCAATATTCTGGAAATAGGGACATGGGCCGGCTCTTCTGCTTTTATCTGGGCCGGCATTTGTAAAGAAGAGGGAAAGGGCAAAATTTTTTGTGTCGACCATTGGCGGGCTTCGCCAAACAGTCCCGAAGTAATGAAAAAGGCTGTCAAAAATGACCGCATTTTTAACTTGTTTTTACATAACATGAGAGCGGGTGGGCATGAGAATGTTTTTTCGTTGAGGGGACCCAGTGATGAGTTGCTGAAAGTATTAAAGCCTGAAAGTTTTGATTTTATTTATGTCGATGGAGACCACGGCTATTCCCAGGCCAGAAAAGATATCCTTAGCGCCGTTTCATTGTTAAAGGATGGGGGAATTATATGCGGAGATGATTTGGACGTCCATCCAGATTCCGTCGAACAGGAATTTCTTCAACAGCATAAAGAAGAGGATTATGTCCAGTACCCGTCCACCGGGGAATATTTACATCCGGGGGTAGCGCTGGTCATTAAAGAGATATTTGATGAGGTTGACTGTTGGAACGGGTTTTGGGCTGTTAGAAAGAATCAATCCGGCTGGGAAAAAACAGGTCTGAAAACAGCCGGCGCCGGTTCTCTTGAAATCAGTGGTTTTGATTTTTTTATTGATCGTGAAAAAGGAAAGCCTTGTCTGGTTGCTGGTAACGCCCCGAGCATTCAGAGTTTTCCTTTCAACGATTTTAAAGGTGTTTCGATCTTGATGAATTCAGGGCCCGTGTTATTGAAAGGGAAAATAGCTCCTGATTATTGGATGTCCGCCAATTATTATTATCCGATCCCTGATAAAGACTTTCATGAGATTAATCGTTATATGAATACGGTTTTTATTTTTTCAGATACGGCTGTTTATCTTAAAAGAAACTCTTATAACCATTCTTCTATTGATCAGAAATTAAATATCCCCTGGTTCGCTTTTGATGTTTTTCACAGCAATGGAGAACCGTGCCAGCCACGGCGTGGATGTTGCGAGGTCCTGAAACAGTATCCGGACCGCCTCAGCATTTTTGAATTTTTAAAAAAGCATTATCAGACGCGATCGACGATGCCCACGCCGAATACGGCCGTCGTTTTTTCCCTCGCGTTTGCCGTCTTGATGGGCTGTTCTCCGATCTATGTCAACGGAGTTGAGCTTCCTCAACAGATGAAAGATTACCGGCAGGGCGGATTTTTAGGGTTATGCGGAAGCGCGAATCCTTATGCCAACGGAATATATAATTGGTATTTAATCCTTGGCGCATGGATAAAAAAGTGGTTCCTGAAGAAAGAAGCACCTTCTGCATTTGTCGAGAATATCGACGATACCCTTGAAGCCTTTCGTTATTTATATGATGTCGCCTGTTTCAGGGGGCAGAAGATTTATAATTTGAGCGAGACTTCCTTGCTTGAGAAGGAAAAAGTGTTGCCGTATCTTGATCCGGACAAGGTTCGTCCTAATCCGCTAAACAGGAAGGGCTAAATGACTCTTAAAGATATCGATTTGATTGTTTATGACTTTGATGGCGTAATGACGGACAATCGCGTCCTTGTTTTTCAAAATGGACAGGAAGCTGTTTTTTGCAACCGTTCTGACGGAATGGCTGTTTCTTTTTTAAAAGAGAAAGGAGTCCGTCAGGTTATCCTTTCGACTGAGGAAAACGGGGTGGTTTCAGCCCGGGCCAGAAAACTTGGCATTGAATGTATTCAGAATGCCCATGACAAGAAAAAAGAACTTGTTGGTTTCGTCAAAAAAAACGGGATAGATCTTGAAAAGGTTTTGTATATCGGCAATGACCTTAACGACCTTGAGGCGATGAAGGTAGCCGGTTATGCCATGTGCCCCGAGGATGCCGCGGATGAAATCAAAAATTTAGTTAATCAGGTTATTCCGGAAAAAGGGGGGCATGGTGTTATTCGACGATTATGGGATATTTTAACCACAGGTGAAAAAGATGAATAGGGCGATTTTTATTACAGTGAGAACTGGCTCATCCCGTCTTCCTCAAAAGGCCTTGAAAGAGATTTGCGGTGCGCCGGCCATCGTTCAGTTGATCAGAAGGGTGAGGCATTCGGTCATGGCAGAAGGGATCGTTCTTTGCACAACAGAGCTTCCGGAAGATGATATATTAGTCGAGATTGCGAAAAATGAAGAGATCGGCTTTTTCAGGGGAAGCGTGAAAGATAAATTAATAAGATGGCATGGCGCGGCCAGTCAATTCAAAGTTGAATTTTTCGTGACTGCCGACGGGGACGATCTTTTATGTGAACCGGAACTGATCGACCTGGCTTTCCGGCAGTATGAGAGGGAATCGCCCGATTTTATTGAAGGAACAGGGCTTGTCTGCGGATCATTTACTTATGGGATAAAGGCCTCGGCGTTAAGTAAGGTTTGCGAAATTAAAGATTCAGAAGATACTGAAATGATGTGGGTTTATTTTAAGGACACCGGTTTGTTCGAGTGCGCCGAATTGAAAGATGTTCCCGATATTTTTAAAAGACCGGAAATCCGGATGACGCTGGATTATGAGGACGATCTCAGGTTTTTCAGGACGATCTTCAATCATTTTAAAGGCGGATATGCCGGCCTTCGGGAAGTGATCGAGTATCTGGATCAACATCCCGACGTGATTAAGATCAATCAGTATCTTCAGGAAAGGTTTCTCGAGAACCAGAAGAAAAGGACAACGTTGATTTTAAAAAGGAAGTAAGGCATGGATAAACTGACCAACCCGATCAAATATCTCGGCAATGAACTGGAGTACTTGAAAAAGGTCCTGGAGTCCGAAAGCTGGTCGGCGACCGCAGGCAGCTGGAACCGGGTTTTTGAAAAGGCCTTTGCTGAAAAATGCGGGGTCCAATACGCTGTGGCGATGAATTCGGGCACTTCAACCCTTCATGCTGCTCTGGAAGCGGCGGGGGTTGGGCCAGGAGATGAAGTGATCTCTCCGGCTTTGACTGTTTTCATGAATACATCTTCCACCATTCATGCCAACGCTGTTCCTGTTTACGCAGATATCGATCCTCTGACATGGACAATCGATCCAAAGGATGTGGTTAAAAAAATTACCGCAAAGACAAAAGCCATTATGCCCGTCGCGCTTTATGGCCTCCCTCCTGATATGGATCCGATAATGGAATTGGCAGACAAGCATGGTCTGGTCGTGATAGAAGATAACGCGCAGTGTTTCGGGAGTCTTTATAAGGGCAGAAAGACCGGTACCATCGGGCACATGGCAAGTTACAGTTTTGAAAATACAAAACATATTTCCTGCGGAGAAGGCGGCGCCGTTATTACCAATGATGAAATTTTAGCGGAAAAAGTGAGAAAGGTCGGAGGGCATGGATTCAAGAATTTAACTGCCTCAGAGGGGAGAGTCCGTTTGAGGGCTGAAGAGTTCCAGCATCCGGATTATAAAAGGCACAGTGAATTGGGGTGGAATTACCGTTTACCCGAATTTAACGCGGCCGTGGCCCTGGCCCAGCTGGAACGCGTTGATGAGCTTGTCCGGTTGCGGATAGAATCCGCCAATATGTTCATTGACGTGATGAGGGAGTGTGACTTTTTGAAGCCGCAAGCGGAGCCGGACGGATATACCAATACATATTACACTCTCGGAGTTCTTTATGAAGGAGAGGAAAAACTTGGGGTCTCCTGGAAAGAATTCAGAAAAAGGTATGTTGATATGGGAGGAGACGGTATCTATGGCGCATGGAGTGTGCCGTATCTCGAACCCGTGATGGTTAACAGGACTTATGTGAAACGTTGTCCATGGGTGTATGAACGCGTTCGATACGGAAAGGGGTTGTGCCCAACGGCTGAACGGATTCAGCCCAGACTGATGCAGTTCAAGACAAATTACAGGGATCTGGATCTGGCCAGACAAAAGGCCGATATTTTAAAAAGACTTATTCGGGAATTAAAAAAGTAAAAGGAACATATGTTCGATATCGGATTTTATCAGAAAATTTATGATTTAAAATACCGTCTGATGGGCGGGGAAAAGGTCGGCCGTGATTTTCTGTGGGAGATGCTGGAACAGAGCCGTTCCAGAACGCCGGTAGTTTATAATATTGAAACGACGAACGCCTGTAACATGAAATGCGCGATGTGTCCCCGGACAACGATGATGACCCGCAAGATAGAGACAATGTCTCTGGGCCTCTTTGAGAAAGTCGTTGATCAGCTTTCGGCGTTTTCAAATGATGAATGGGGGCGCTGGCAGGACTTCGCGGAAGCAAAGTACAAGGTCAGCCGTCAGGGAATGAGCGAAAACCATTTCTTTCTTTATGTGATCCCCAAAGTAATCGTGCTGCATGGTTATGGGGATCCGTTGCTAGATAAATATATGCCTGAAAGGGTGAAGATGCTGACGGAGAGGGGAATAGAGTCATATTTCAGCTGCAATCCGGCCAACATCAGTATTGATAAAACTCTTGAGATGTTTGAGAACGGATTGGGCTATATTAAATATTCGGTTGAGAGTGTTGACGACATGAAACATAAAAAGATCAGGGGAGAGGCTTCTGATTTCTCTAAAAGTTATGAAAAGATATGCCGTTTGCTGAAATACAAGAAGGACAAAATGTATAAGACCGCGATTGTGATTACCATGCTTAACCTTTATGGAAAAAATCAGGAGGCGGAGTTCGTGGAGCTTAAGAAAGCGTTTGAAGGCCAGGATGTGTATCTCTATTTAAAAAGTCAGGATCAGCAATGGTATCAGAAAGAATATTACGGAACGAAATCGATTCACTGGCTTGAATTCTGTCAGTTCCCCTGGTCATCTATGACGGTCAAATCAAATGGCGAAGCCGCCATGTGCGTCGAAGATTTCAACAATGAAATTATTTTGGGGGATTGCGGCCGCGAAACCCTGGCAGATATCTGGAACGGGCCGCGTTATGAGCGGCTGAGGAGAGACCATTTTAATAAAACCCCGGGGATTAAGTGCACCGAGCAATGCGATATGAAATTATTTAACAGTTGTTTTTAAAGTAATAACCGGAGAAAAAAATGAAATTTTCGGAACTCAAAAGTTTGTATCTTATTGCAGAGATCGGGATTAATCATAACGGCGATATGCAGATCGCCAAGAAACTGATCGATGCCACTCATGCATGTTCATGGCACTGCGTCAAGTTTCAAAAACGTAATCCGGACGTATGCGTTCCGGAAGATCAAAAGAATGTAATGAGGGATACGCCCTGGGGACGAATGACATATCTGGAATACAAGTACCGCATGGAGTTCGGTAAGGAGGAGTACGATTACATTGACAAGTACTGCCGTGAAAAGCCCATCTCCTGGACGGCATCGGTATGGGATATGGACAGCCTCGGGTTTCTTTTGAATTACGATGTCCCGTTCATAAAGATCCCGTCCGCTCATTTGACGAACAAAGAGATGCTGGAGGCGTGCGGGAAGTCGGGCAAATCAATAATCCTCTCAACCGGGATGTCCACTCTCGATGAAATCGATTCGGCCGTGGATCTTTTAAGAAAACTCGATGTGGACTTTTTGCTGATGCACACTAATTCCAGTTATCCCACGCCCACCAATGAATTAAATCTTAACTGTATCAAAACTTTACGTGAACGATACGGCTGTGAGATCGGCTACAGCGGGCATGAGTATGGTTTGGAACCGACTGTTTTTGCCGCTGTTCTCGGAGCGAAAGTCATCGAGCGCCATATTACTCTCGATCATGAAATGTGGGGGACCGATCAGAAGGCCAGTATCGCTCCTATGGGCATGGATATGCTTTATAAGCGTATCAGAGATGTTTCGGCCATTTTAGGGGATGGCCTGAAAAGGGTCACGGAGAGTGAGATTTCCGTCATTCAGCGGTTGAGAGGAAATACCATTAAAAAATGAAAGAAAAAAGAGATTTTATAGTGATCGGATTAGGCAATATTCTGCATACTCTGATAGTATTCGCCTCGATCCGTTTAATGACATTTTTCCTTTCGCCAAAAGAGATGGGGGAATATTCATTATTTTATGCTTTCGGCACCATGTTTTTTTCATTGTTCATTGTTCCGGCGTCACTTTACATGCAGCGAAAGGTATTGGAATGGGCGGAAGCCGGCACACTCGCGGCGTATACTCAAAAGTTTTTGATTTATCTTTCAGCCGTCGGGATTTTATCCGGGGCCCTGGCAGTCTTGATAAAAATTGTATTTGATATTGCCCTGCCTTTTTCTAACAGCACGTTTTTTATCCTGGTGAGCGCGGTCACTGTTTTCATGAACGGCAACGCTTTTTTTTTCAGCACGTTCAATCTGTTTCAGATGCGGTTCAAATATGTGATATTTTCTTCGTTGACGGCCCTGTTCATTTTTATCGGAGGTGCAGTTTTCGTATTTTCCTTCGGCAGAAATTCTTTTAACTGGATATCCGGCCAGGTTGTCGGTCATCTTTTGATGATGGCGTTAAGCGGCATCCTTTTTTTCCGTTTTATATCATCAAAAGAGAGCAGGAAAGGTCTATGGACATGGTCGCGAAATAAAGAAGATATTTCTGGTTTTTTAACTTTTGTTTTTCCAGTCGTAGCCGGAAGTTTTGTTCTGTGGATTCAAAGCGAATCTTACCGGTTTTTCCTTGGAAGGTTGGCGGGAGTAGAAATGCTGGGGCTTTTTTCTGTAGGCTTCACCATGGCCAACCGGGTGGTTGAAAAGTTTGATACACAGTTCTCCAATTTTTATAATCCGATTTTTTATAAAGATATTATTGCCAATGACAGTGATGAGCAGAAGATAAAGGCATGGGCCAATTACGCTCAAATGTACATCCCCTCGATCTTGATCGCCGTGCTGTTCGTCTTTTCTTCTGCGTCTTTGCTGGAAAAGATCCTCATCGACCCGCAGTATCACGGGGTTTCCGTAGAAACAATCCGCTGGGGAAGTGTGGTCATGGGACTTTTTTCTCTTTTGTCGTTGTACCGGATGATCGGTATCGCCAAATTAAAAATGGAAGGAATTCTTATCCCCTATATTCTTGGCGCTGCCGTGATGACTTTTTCCATCGTTTTTCTGGCGCCTCTTGCGCCTGTCACGGGAACAGGCTTTTCAATGGCGGCAGGCGCCTTTGTCTCTACCTTCACATTGCATATTGAAATGAAGAAGATCCTTCCCGTAAGGTTTCCAAAGAAGATGTTATTGAAGACATCGCTTTTTTCCGTCCCGCTGATCAGTTATTTAATGATTGATTCCTGTGTTCCTAAAGATCTCATCAGTTGTTTGTTTTTCCTGATCGTTTTGGGAGGATATACGGCGTTTTCCATTTTCTATCTTACAAACAATGAAATCAGTTCAAGAAATCTTAAAAATAATGCGGATTTAATAAAGGTGGCGCAGTGAACTGTGAATCTGCCATGGTTTCAATTATCATGCCTGTTTATAATGCACGGGCTTTCATCGCTGAAAGCATTGAATCTGTTTTGGGGCAGAGTTATGGCCATTGGGAATTGATCATTGTGGACGATTGCTCCCGGGATGATACCGTTCGTATTGCCCGGCGGTATGAGGATGTGGATTCACGGGTACGGGTCGTTACGTTAACCCAGAACAGCGGCCGGCCGGCTGTTGCGCGCAATCATGGTTTGCGGCTGGCCAGTGGGCAATATGCGGCATTTCTGGATGCCGATGATCTCTGGAATCCCGGAAAGCTCAAGCGACAGGTGGAGTTCTTTCAGGATAAACCCGGGAAGGCCCTCGTCTTTGGGAAGTTCAGGGTTATGTGCAACGATCCCCGTTTTGACGGTAAAGAGATTGGCCCGTCAAAGGGTATAAATTGGGAAAAATCGGTTTACGAACGTTTGTTAAAGTATGATTTTATTGTGAATTCTTCCGTCATGATCGATCTGACAAATATCGCGCAAGAAGAACATTTTTTCGATGAAGATCCGAAACTGGCTTTTGTTGAAGACTGGGATTTGTGGTTACGAATAGCCAGGAACGGTCTTTTCGGCTATATTCCTGAAACATCAGGCATTTACCGGATGCACGGGGCAAATTTTTCATTGGGCCCGGCAAGGCTGGATCGTGCAATGGCCGTTGTCGATAAACACGTCGCCAAAGGTTTTGTTGACCACGTTGCCGCCGATCGCGCCAGGGCCAATATTTTGTTCACGGTTGCCTGGAGCATTGTTGATCAGGATGCGTCAAAGGCCGGAAAATTATTCGGGAAGGCGATGCGCCTGGCCAAAGTGTTTTCAAAGATTTACTTGATGAACGCGCTCGGACGTTTTCTTGCATTATTTCCAGGTGTGTGCGTATGGATGAAGCAGAACTCAATTGACCGCAAGGTTGGAAAATTATTTTTTAACCACCAGGATTTATAACCATGACGGATTATAAAGAATATCTTTCACAAATAAGGTTTAATTTTCTTCAACCGCATCATGTCGTTCCGGAAAAGGCCCATAAGATTTTTTCTTTGCTGTCTAAAACAGGAATCGACCTTGAGATGGCTAATACACGTTTGCCGGATCGGTCTCTTTTGTTAAAAGCAGGATTCAAAAAACTTTGCCGTATTCCCAGAATGTCGACCTTTGCCGTCGGTGCGCTTATTCAACGCGGCGTTTTTTTAATGCCGGAGGGAAGCGCGTTTGTTAATGTGGGAGTTTGGCATGGGTTTACCCTCTTGTCCGGGATGATGGGTAATCCGGACAAGAGATGCATCGGCATTGATAATTTTTCCGAGTTCGGCGGGCCGAGAGAAGAATTTTTAAAAAGATTTTCCAGGCACAAGAGCGACAGGCATTTTTTTTATGAAGAGGATTATCGCGTGTATTTTACAAAGCATCATCAGGATCCCATCGGCTTTTATATTTATGATGGAGAGCACAGTTATCAGAATCAGCTGGAAGGCCTGAAGGCCGCGGAACCTTTTTTGTGCAAAGGGGCCGTGATCCTGGTCGATGACACGAATTGGCCGGAACCCTATCAGGCAAGTCTCGATTTTATCAGGCAAAGCCGGTATCGATATGAGGTGCTGTTCGATCAAAAGACAGCGGTTAAGACCCATCCGACTTTCTGGAATGGTATTTTTATCTTTCGCAGATTATAGGATCAAACCAGGGAAGCTGAATGAAAATCCTCGTTGTTCATAACCAGTATCTTTTTCCAGGGGGAGAGGACCAAATCGTAACTTCAGAGACGGATCTGCTTAAGCGCATGGGGCATGAAGTCATCGTTTATACCAGGGCGAATGAGGAGGCCAGGAAAAAACCGGTCCGTGCCTTGATAGAAGGGCTATTAGGGTCGCGAAAGACTTATCAGGACCTGGCCGCGTTGATTAAAGAACACCGCCCTGATGTGGCGCATATCCACAATCCTTTTTTTATGATGACGGCTTCCGCATATGAAGCGTGTTTTGATTGCAGTGTCCCCGTCGTTCAAAGTCTTCATAATTACCGTTTCCTTTGCGCCAACGGGCTTTTGTTTTATAAGGGAAAGGTTTGCGATAAATGTCTGTCGGGAAATTATCGTCAGGCTGTTTTTTCCCGTTGTGTTCATGGTTCTCTTTTAAAGACGGCCGTTTTTAAAGGAGTTTTAAGAGTCTATCGAAAGCGGAAGATTTTACAAAAGATCAGCAGGTTTATCGCTCCGAGCAAGTTTTGTAAGGAGCTCTACTGCAGTTATGCAGGACTTGATCAGGCAAAGGTCATTGTTAAGCCTCATTTTGTTGAGGACCACGGATATTCTCAGGAACCGGGTGAGTATGCTTTATATGTTGGAGCCATTCGCGAGTATAAAGGAGTGGAGATTCTATTGCGGGCGTGGCAGTCGGTTAAGTCGATTCCTTTAAAATTAGTCGGAGCTATTCCTTCCGGAAATATATTTTCAGAAGAGTTGATGAAACAGGAGAATGTCGAATTTCTTGGCGAATTGTCATTTAAAGAGACATTGGCGGTGATGCGGAAGGCATCATTTGTTATTGTTCCGTCGCTATGTTATGAGACGTTCAACCGCGTTATCATTGAAGCCTATGCTTTGGGGAAAACGGTCATTGCAAGCAACATCGGCGCCATTCGTGAACGGGTCGCTGACGGGGAAACAGGGCTGCTTTTTGAAACCGGCGATAGTGATGACCTTGCCAGGAAGATTGGAGAGTTAAAGGCAAATCCCGATCGTCTTAAGGTTTTCAGCGACAAGGCCCGGCGCGTTTATGAGCGCTTTTATACACCCCAGCGGAATTACGAGCAGTTGATGACCGTTTATCATCAAGCAACGGGAATGTGATACGGGAGGAATATTTTGATTATTATCCTGATTCTTGCTATTTTAATAATATTATTCATTTAAAATTAATCGAGGTTGTCAATGGGACGTTTTGGAAAATTTTGTATCCGGATGATTTACATGTTGACTGACGCCTGTTTTGGCTATCTGGCGATCTTTCTTGCATGTTTAATCCGTTCTCACAAGGTCCCGTTTAATGTCAATCTGCATAGTGTTTTATTCGATGCGGAGAATCCGTTCAGACTTGTTTTTGCGTTGTGGCTTTTGATGGTCATTATTATAAACCGCGCCCATCGCTTATATCATACGGACCGGATGTCGAGTGAAATCAGTGAATTGCTGAAAGTCCTTCAGTCCAATTTCATCGGGATGGTGCTGGTTATCGTCGCCAGTTATCTTTTGAAAGTAGAGGGGCTTCCGAGAACGGTTGTAGCTATCGGATTCCTGTTGATGGCCCTGTTTTTTTCTCTGTGGCGGGTTATCAAGCGGTTTATCGTCGAATCGCTTGTGATTCGAGGATACAATAACCGGAATGTTTTGATCATCGGCGCCGGCAAGGCGGGAAGAGGATTGAAGGAAGAAATCGAACGGTATCCTGGAATGGGGCTGCGCGTGAAGGGATTCCTGGATGACGCTCCGGAACATGTTGATGAAGATCTGCGGGGCCTTGTTTTAGGGAAGATTATTGATTTTCGTCGTATCGCAACCCAATATTTTATTGACCACGTCTTTGTGACGGCTTATCACACTGAAGAAGTTTTTTTAAAGCTGTTGCTGCAGGCCCGGAAATTCGGCATTGCGGTTGATGTCGTTCCATTTGGTTACCGCATGATTTCAGGGGATCTTGTGAAGCACAATATAGGATTTGTTCCGCTATTGTCATATTCTCCAAACGGAAAAGGCCAGCATAATATCGGGAAGAGAATTTTTGATTTGATCGTTGCGTGGTCAGGGTGTATCTTGCTGGCCGTCCCTTTTTTAGCGATCGGGATTCTTATTATCCTTGATGGCGCCGGTCCTGTCTTTTATTTTTCTGAACGCTTCGGACGGGGAGGCAAGCGTTTTAAAATGATGAAGTTCCGGACCATGATTGTGGGTGCGGATCGGATGCAGGAAGAACTCCGGGAGCGAAATGAGGCGGATGGGCCCATTTTTAAAATGCGCGATGATCCGCGGGTGACCCGATTCGGAAAGTTTTTAAGGAAATACAGCCTGGATGAATTGCCGCAGCTTTTCAATGTCATTAAAGGAGACATGAGCCTCGTCGGCCCGAGACCGTTTCCTGTTGATCAGATTGAATCAAGTGATTTGCGCCAGTTGCGCCGTCTTGGTGTACGTCCCGGAATTACAGGCCTGTGGCAGGTGAAAGGACGAAGCGACGCTCCCTTCGGGCGGTTGCTTCGCTGGGACATCTGGTATATCAATAACTGGTCCTTTGGACTGGATTTAAGCATTCTCTGGCAAACAATCCCCGCCGTGGTTAAGGGAAGAGGAGCGTACTAAACTGCAGCGAAGAGCGAGAATCGAAGAGGGATAAGAAAAGAAGTTCTAAAGAAAGGAAAAGATCTATGTCACAAAAAACCGCGCTGATTACCGGCGTTACTGGCCAGGACGGATCTTATTTAACGGAATTTTTATTGAATCGAGGGTATAAAGTTTACGGGCTCATCCGGCGTTCGAGTTCTTTCAACACCGGAAGGATCGATCATTTGTATCAGGATGTGCACATCAAGGATGCAAATTTGCGTCTTGTTTACGGCGATTTAAGCGATGCGAGTTCTTTGTCCCGTCTGCTGAAGGGTATCGACCCAGATGAGATCTACAATCTGGGCGCCCAAAGCCATGTGCGGGTAAGTTTCGATATCCCTGAATATACTGCGGATATTACAGCGTTAGGGACAATCCGTTTGCTGGAGGCGATTCGCGACACCGGGATCAGAACTAAATTTTATCAGGCATCAAGTTCAGAGATGTTCGGCAAGGTTCAGGAAATTCCGCAAAAGGAGACGACACCTTTTTATCCACGCAGTCCTTATGGTGCGGCGAAGGTCTATGCCTATTGGATGACTGTGAATTACAGGGAGGCTTATAAGTTATTTGCCTGTAACGGCATCCTTTTTAATCACGAATCCCCAAGACGGGGGGAAACATTCGTTACCAGAAAAATTACCAAAGCGCTTGCCCGTATTAAACATGGGGTTCAGGACAAGTTGTATCTGGGAAATCTGGACGCGAAGAGAGATTGGGGCTATGCGGATGATTATGTCGAGGCTATGTGGTTGATGCTTCAAGCCGGTGAGCCGGATGATTATGTGATCGCCACGGGAGAGACACATTCTGTTCGTGAATTTTTACAAGAGGCCTTCGGGTATGCCGGACTGGACTGGAAGAAATATGTTGAAATCGATTCGAGATATTTGCGGCCGACCGAGGTTGACATTCTTATCGGTGACAGTACAAAAGCCCGGCAAAAGCTTGGATGGAAACCGCGTGTGGCTTTTAAAGAACTGGTCAAAATGATGGTTGAGGCGGACATGAGATCGGTCGAAAAAGAACTTTACGGGACGAAAAAGATGTAAAATCAGGCATTGCCTACCGTTGAAAGGAAGGGAATCTCTCTCTATGACAGGACAAAAACTCTTCAGATTTATTTTTTCGGTTTTGATTGGCGCTGGCGTTCTTGCATTTATAAGCGGGAGTTCGCTTGCCAATAATTTATCAATCAGCAATGTCTCTTTGGAAGATCGGGATGCAGGCGGGAATACCGCGGTGGTTGAATTTGATATTTCCTGGCAAAACTCATGGCGTAATGACATCAACC
The DNA here is from genome assembly GCA_040753435.1 of Candidatus Omnitrophota bacterium. Taxonomy (GTDB): domain Bacteria; phylum Omnitrophota; class Gorgyraeia; order Zapsychrales; family JANLHA01; genus JAKLFA01. The sequence continues at coordinate 74,837 of JBFMEN010000058.1, forward strand.
GTGACGCAGTCTGGGTTTTTTTAAAAGTCTGTAAAGGCACAGCTTGCTCACCGGATGCCAATGTGGCATGGACACACGGGATGCTGGCTACAGCCGGCGATAACCCTGCAGATAGCGCTCCGGGAGATAACGCGGACATGAATATTTACGTGACAAGCGATCTTGTCGGGGCGTTTTTATATCGTAAATCATCCGGCAACGGGACAATGTCTGCCAATGATGTACAGCTGAGGCTGGATTACGGGGCTTCCCCGACAAGCGCAGGGGATACGGACCAGATCCAGGTCAGGGTCTTTGGCATCGAAATGGTGTATATTCCGGAGGGGGATTTTTATATCGGGGATGGGAACGGGACGAGCGAGTCAACCAGTGCCTTTCACAGCGGTACGGGGAACGCCGCGGTGCAGATTACATCGGCGTTGACCGGGGATATCAGGGTAGACGCCGGCACTTACGACGATACACAGATTGAGAATACCGGAATCGGCATCGACGGTGACGGCGGGTTGGACACGGATGACAACGGCAGCGTGGATAACGCGAATTTCCCTACCGGCTGGACAGAGTTTTATTTAATGAAGTATGAAATGAACCAGGCGCAGTACCGGGATTTTTTGAACACGCTGACCCAGGAACAACAGAACACCCGCACGGGTACAGATTTAAGTGCGGAAGGCGCTTCGGGATATTATGTAATGCACAATGCAACTACCTCCAGTTTTCGCGAGACAATAAAAGCGGGTGACGATCCTGCCGACGGCATGCCGTATACCTTTGGCTGTGATCTGAATGACAACGAGGTTCTTGATGAATATGACGACGGCGAGTGGATTGCGATGCATTATTTGACGTGGATGGATTTGTGCGCCTACGCGGACTGGGCGGGGTTAAGGCCCATGACAGAACTTGAGTTTGAGAAGGCGGCGCGCGGTTCCCGGGACGAAATTTACGGGGAATACAGCTGGGGTACGACCTCGGCTACCCAGGCCGATAGTACGGTTGTGAACAGCGGGCAATCAAACGAGGCGGCAAGCACAACCGGCTCGGGACTGGCAAACTATAGTGCGCTGACTATTCTGGGACCATTACGGACAGGATTCGCGGCAACCTCTTCGACAAACCGGACAGGGGCCGGGGCAGGGTATTACGGAGTGATGGAGTTGAGCGGCAATATCGGAGAAAGGACAGTCACCGTGGGCAATACTGATGGAAGATCATTTGAAGGAACCCATGGGGACGGAGTGTTGACGGCAAGCGCAAGTTATGAAGGCAATGCTACCAATACTGACTGGCCCGGGATTGATGATGTCCAGGAAAGGGGCGTGACTGGCGCCAGCGGCAGCGGTATTCGGGGGGGGCAGTGGTTCGCCAATGAAGATGACATGTACATATCGTACCGTTACAATGCGGCCAATCCAACCACGCGCACCAGCGAATACGGGGGACGATGCGCACGGGGGCTTTAAGAAACACAAGAATGAAAGAAAGTTGGTGTTTTTTCATCGCTCAAATCCGGATCATTTTCAAAAATTGACAAACGAAAGGCTTTGGATATAATACTGAAGTTATTTTCGGCCCTTTATATTTATAATACTAACTTTATTAGGGAAAGAGGTTGTAGATGAATAAAAAGACGGTTAAAGACCTGGCTCTTAAGGGCAAAAAAGTGATTGTGCGTGTAGATTTTAATGTCCCCCTTGATGAGAAACTCAACATTACCGATGACCTCCGGATTCAATCTTCTTTACCGACCATTAAATATATTCTTGAAGAAGGAGCTTCGAAGGTTATATTGATGAGTCATTTGGGCAGGCCAAAAGCCAAGGTTGTGGATTCGATGCGGCTGACTCCGGCAGCTAAAAGACTTGAAGAACTTCTTGGCCAAAAGGTTCTAAAACTTGACGAGTGTGTTGGTCCGGATGTAAAAAAAGCCATTGATGCATCAAAAGAGAAAGTGATCTTGCTGGAGAACCTTCGTTTTCATAAAGAAGAAGAAGCCAATGATCCGGGATTTGCCAGGCAACTGGCCGAGCTTGCCGATATTTATGTCAATGATGCCTTCGGAACAGCTCACCGTGCGCATGCTTCGACGGAAGGGATAACAAAGTATCTTCCTTCGGCGGCGGGATTCCTTTTGGAAAAGGAAATTCAATTCTTAATCGGAGCGGTACAATCTCCCAAGAGGCCTTTTGTGGTGATCCTGGGCGGGGCCAAGGTTTCCTCAAAGATCGCCCTGATTGAAAATATTCTAACAAAAGCCGACAAGGTTGTTATCGGCGGTGGCATGGCATACACTTTTTTAAAAGCCCGGGGGATTGAAATCGGAAAATCATTGTTTGAACCGGAAACCCTGGCTGTGGCAAAAAACATCTTGAAAAAGGCAGACGAGAAGGGCGTTAAAATTATTCTTCCTGACGATTATGTCGTTGTGACCGATTTTGATAAACCTCAGGAGAAGAAGGTTGTTTCCGGGAACATCGACCCTGATTGGGAAGGGGTTGACATCGGGCCCGGGAGCATCAGGAAATTTACGGCGGCTATTGCAGATGCAAAGACGATCGTTTGGAACGGACCGGTCGGCGTTTTTGAGATCGATGCCTATGCCGAGGGGACAAAAAAAATAGCCGAGTTTATAGCCGGTCTTGATGCCGTATCTATCGTAGGCGGAGGAGATACAGCAGCCGCTGTAGCCAAATTTAATCTGGAAAGCGGGATGACACATATTTCAACCGGAGGCGGAGCTTCTCTGGAATTGCTTGAAGGGAAAGAACTGCCGGGACTGGTTGCTTTGAATGATAAATAATTAACATGTGCTCCGGAGCAAATGTTCCCCGGATTTTTGTTAATCGGGGAACGGGGTTCAGGGGAGTTGGGGAACTTAAAAGAGGAGTTATTTAAATGAGAAAGCTGTTTGTCGCAGGAAACTGGAAAATGAACAACACGATCACCCAGGCAATTGAACTGGTTAATGGGCTGAAGCGTGAAATCGGCGATGTTGAAGAGGTGGACATGGCGGTTTGCCCAACAGCGGTTTGTCTGGTTGAAACCGTTGATACGGCGGTGGATTCGAATATTAAAGTTGGCGCTCAAAATATTTATTGGGAAGATTCCGGGGCTTTTACCGGGGAAATTTCTGCTTCGATGGTTAAGGAAGCAGGCGCCACTTACGTGATTCTCGGCCATTCCGAGCGCCGGCAGTTCTTTGGCGATACCAATGAAACAGTGAATAAAAAGATTAGAGCTGCGTTATCTCACGGGTTGCTTCCAATTGCCTGCATTGGAGAGAGTTTGGAAGAGCGTGAGGCTGGAAAGACAATGGCCGTGATTCAGGAACAATGTGCAGGAACATTCGCGGGGTTAACGGCTGAGGAAATGGAAAAAATCACGGTCGCCTATGAGCCGATTTGGGCGATTGGAACAGGTAAGACTGCGACATCGCAGCAAGCCCAGGAAGTACATGCATTTATCCGTAAATGGCTTGAAGGAAGATTCGGTCAGGAGACTGCGCAAGTAATTCGAATTCAATATGGCGGAAGCGTTAAGCCCGAAAACACAGCTGATTTATTATCCCAATCTGATATTGACGGTGCCCTGGTCGGCGGCGCAAGTCTGAAAGTAGATTCTTTCAGCGGGATCATTAAATCGGCGGCAAGGATTAGAAAATAAAAGATTCGGAGTGACTACATAAGAATGTGAGGTTAAAAGCATGACAGGACTTTTTATTTTTGTTCACGTATTAGTATGTGTGATGCTGATTGTGATCATACTGATGCAGTCGGGACGAGGCGGCGGTTTGACCGAAGGGTTTGCAGCGGCAGAGTCTGTTTTTGGCGCTAAAACAAATGAGTTTATGATCAAGGCAACAGCGATTGCCGGAATTATTTTTTTAGTAACTAGTCTGACGCTGGCCCATTTGTCCTCACGGGCAGAGCGATCTATTATGGCTGATCAAGAGCAGAAAATGGAGCAAGAGATGGAAACTCTGCCTTTGCTGCCGGATGACGTCAAGTCCCCGGAAGCAGGGCCAATTGAAGACATGGAAAATCCTTCTCCGGTTACCGTTCCTGAAAACTAGATCGGCATCAAAACGTTTCCACTCTCTAAAATGGCATTGGAAATGGTGGCAGGGTGATTAAGCCGACAGAATGTTTTTCACTGTCGTATTGAATGATGGCAGAATGGTTGAATAGGAGTGAGTTCAGAGAGGGATGTCTTCTTGATTTTTAAGATGATTACTTTCAAAATCGCTTTAAATCCTATCCTTACCCCCGGTGGAAAAGGAGATTTTATGAGTTTCCTATTTCGAAAAGGATTTTTGTTGTTTCTTTCTTTTCTTCTGTTCACCGGGATCACTCCGCCAGATTCTTTTTCTGAAACGGACAAACATGGCGGGGTCCTTGTTATCGCCTCAAGCAGCGACCCAAAATCCTTCAATCCCATCATGGCGAAAGAAACAACGACATCGATGATCACGTCAATGATTTTTGAAGGTTTGACCAGACTGGATGGCGAAACCCTCGAAGTAAAACCTCAATTGGCCGAAAGGTGGAGTGTCAGTCATGACGGGCTGATGTGGACATTTTATTTACGCAAGGATGTGAAGTGGAATGACGGCCACCCGTTTACAGCTGATGATGTGGTCTTTACTTTTAAAGACCTTGTCTATAACGATAATATACCAAGTTCCGCGCGTGATATTTTCACGATTGATGGACAACGTTTTGACGTGAGGAAGGTAGATGAATATACAGTGCAGTTTATTCTTCCTGTTCGGTTCGCTCCTTTTTTAAGTTCATTAAGCCAGGAGATATTGCCAAAGCACCGTTTGGAAAAGACGGTTTCTTCCGGTGATTTTAATTTTACTTGGGGGATTGATGCTGATCCGGACGATGTTGTCGGCACAGGGCCTTTCAAATTGAAGCGCTATTATCCCGGCGAAAGGGTGGTTTTTGAACGTAATCCGCATTACTGGAAACGCTCTGAGGAAGATGGCTCTTTGCCATATCTTGATGGCATTGTTCTCCTGATTGTTCAGAATCAGGACGCAGTCGTTTTGAAATTCCTGGAAAATGAAGTCGATTATTGTGAGGTCCGCGGCATCGATTATCCGGTCCTTAAACCTCTCGAAGAACAAAAGAATTTCACGTTGTTTGAAGCCGGACCGGATTTTGGCAGCAATTTTCTGGTCTTTAACCAGTCGTTAGCCGTTGATCCGTTGACACAAAAGCCAGTCATTTCCGGGAATAAATTGCGATGGTTCAGGGACACTGACTTTCGCCGCGCCGTAGCTCACGCTATTGATAAAGAAAAGATGGTGATGATTATCAAGAATGGATTAGGTTATCCCCAGCGTTCCGCCATGAGTCCTTCTTCGGGGGTTTTTTACACGGATGAAGTCAGAAACTATCCTTATAGTATAGAGACAGCCCGGAGCATTCTTTCAGTTGCCGGTTATCGCGACAGGGACAACGATGGCATCATCGAAGATATGCAAGGGGTTCCGGTGGAATTTAATCTTTACACGAACGCCGGCAATCCGGAGCGCGAACAGATTGCCGCGATGATCCGCCATGATCTTGCCCTTCTTGGAATGAAAGTCAATTTTATCAGTATGGAATTTAATACCCTTATTCAAAAACTGAATTCAACATTCGACTGGGATGCTGTCATTATGGGACTGACAGGGGGCATAGAACCACATTTCGGGAAGAATGTCTGGCACTCCAGCGGACAGCTTCATCTGTGGTATCCCAATCAAAAACAACCTTCGACGGAATGGGAAAAAAGAATTGATACGGTTTTTAATCTGGGGGTCCAGGAACTTGATCAGGAGAAACGCAAGAGGCTTTATGATGAATGGCAGATGATTGTTTCTGAACAGTTGCCGTTAATATACACTGTTTTGGGAGAGAATATGTTTGCAGTTAGAAATCGGTTTGGCAATCTTCGTCCGACTGCTTATGGGGGGGCGTTTCATAACTTGGAAGAAATATATGTGAAACAAGTAACAAGTGACAAGTGACAAGAAAAATTTAAAACAAAGAATTCAAAAACTGAAATTTAAATTTTACATATCGAATGACTTGTATTGTTCCGGGGATTGATTATAAAAGATTCTTTTCTAAAAAAGTTGCGTTTATCAGATCTCCTTATCACATGTAACTTGTAACTATTAAAAGAATTATGACCAAATATATCTTAAAACGTTTTTTGATTGCGATTCCGATGCTGTTCATGATGGCGTTTCTGACATTTCTTTTAATGCAGAAAACGGCGGGAAGTTATTACGACCTTTTGAAAATGGATCCGCGGATTTCTCCTCAAACGATTGAAAGATATGTCCAGTTGTACCAGTTAGATAAGCCTTTGGTTATTCAGTTTCTGAATTGGGCCAAAAATCTTTTCCGTTTTGAATTCGGATATTCATTTTATTACAACATCCCCGTCTCAAAGGTTATCGGCGGACGCCTCTGGAATACATTTATTCTGTCATTTTCCGCTATCCTGGTGACATGGCTTGTGGCGATTCCTTTGGGGATTTTAGCTGCCCTTAATCGCAATCGTTGGCTCGACCGGTTGATCCAAATTTTTTCTTATGCGGCGTTATCGACTCCCGGTTTTTTTCTCGGAATGCTGCTGCTTTTTTTTGCAAGTAAAACAGGCTGGCTTCCGATCGGCGGCATGCACAGCGCTCGTTATGAGCAAATGATGTGGTTTGAGCGGGCCTGGGATCTTATGAAGCACATGATTATTCCCGTTACGGCATTATCTGTCGCATCAATCGGAGCGCTCCAGCGGATTATGCGGGGAAACATGCTTGAAGTTTTGGGACAACAATATATTTTGTCGGCGCGGGCGAAAGGCATTCCCGAGCATCGCGTGATTTATTTCCATGCGCTGCGTAACGCAGTCAATCCACTAATCACTCTTTTAGGGTATGAGTTTTCCGCGCTGTTAAGCGGAGCCGCTCTTCTGGAAATTATCACTTCCTGGCCGGGTCTCGGTTCGCTTATGTTGACCGCAGTTCGATCAAAGGATATTTACCTGGTCATGGCCAGCTTCATGATGGGGTCAGTATTGTTTTTAATAGGGAATCTTGTCGCGGATATTCTGTTAGCCAATTCCGATCCGAGGATAAGATATGAGGAAATCTAGTTACGGTGCAATGATGAAAAAACATCAGAGTGAATTTCAGATTGCCCTGCATAGTTTCTGGAGAAACCGCTTCGCAGCGATTTGCCTGGGCGTCCTTATCTTGCTTTATATTTCAGCGATATTTGCCGACTTTCTAGCTCCGTATTCTTATGATACTGAAGACCGGCAATATTCTTATGCTCAACCCATGAAAATCAACTGGCGGGATGAAAAGGGACACTGGCGCTGGCCGTTTGTGTTCGGAGTTAATATAACGTTTAATGAATTTCATGGGCGGGATTATGAAATTGATAATACGCAAAAATATCCGTTGCGTTTTTTTGTTGAGGGAGAGGAATATAAACTGTTTGGGATTTTTGCATCAAACATAAGGCTGTTCGGGGTCAAAGAGCCTGGACGTATTTATCTGCTGGGTGCTGATTCGCGCGGGCGGGACCTCTTATCAAGAATCCTCTATGGAGGCAGGGTGTCTTTATCCATAGGGCTGATCGGCGTAGCGATTTCTTTTACCATCGGTTTGCTGGTTGGCGGGATATCAGGATATTATGGAGGTCGTATTGATAACGTTCTTATGCGGATTTGCGAACTGTTCATGATGGTTCCAGGATTTTATCTGCTGCTGGCATTACGCGCTGTTGTTCCTGCGAGTTTTAATTCTGTTCAGGTTTATTTCTCGATCATTATAATTTTATCGTTTATTGGATGGGCTGGTCTGGCCAGGATCATTCGGGGCATGGCCCTATCATTACGCGAGCGGGAATATGTCCTTGCGGCCAAAACCATGGGGCTTTCCGATTTTCAGATTATTGTGCGGCATATTCTGCCCCACACGGTTTCTTATTCTATCGTCGCTGTTATGTTGTCGATCCCCGGCTATATCCTGGCTGAATCCGGATTAAGCTTGATTGGTCTTGGAATCCAGGATCCTTACGCCAGCTGGGGCAATCTGTTGTCTGAAGCCATGAGTATTCTCAGGATTCAGTTTGCACCCTGGATCCTTATTCCCGGTATCCTTATCTTGTTGACGGTTATGTGTTTTAACGTTATCGGCGATACATTGAGAGATATTCTGGATCCCAAGGTAAAAAGCGGGGAATGATTTAAAAATAAAAGCGAAAAAACTAAAACTGAAATTGGTTGAGGCGTTGATGTTATTAAATATTTTGAATTTATCAGTTGCGGTAAGGGATTCTGAAACCCTTCACGACAAGATGATCCTTAGCAATGTTAACGTGAAAGTTGGACGAGGAGAAATCGTTGCCCTTGTCGGAGCTTCAGGAAGCGGCAAGAGCACGGCTGCGCTTTCAGCCATGAAACTTCTCCCCCCTGAACTTAAAATCAAATCAGGACAGGTATTGTGGAAAGGAGAGGACATCCTGGCTATGACTCCTGCTGAATTACGCCGGGTGCGCGGAGCTGATATCGCCATGATTTTTCAAGAGCCCTTATATGCGTTTAACCCGTTGTTTCTTATTGAAGAACAAATCGACGAGGCATTAAGAGCACACCAGAAACTGGACGAAGATGAAAGGCAGGCCCGGATCATTGATCTGCTCGTTCAGGCAGGGGTTAGGGACGCACAGAGGGTTATGAAGAGTTATCCTCATCAGTTGAGCGGCGGGTTACGGCAAAGGGCGATGATTGCGCAGGCCCTGGCCGGTAAACCAAAGCTGATTATTGCGGATGAACCTACCAGCAGCATTGACGTCACTCTTCAGGCTAAAGTGATGGAATTGTTTTTTCGGTTGAAAAAAAATCTAGGTATTTCTTTTTTGTTGATTACTCATGATTTTGGTGTTGTACGGCATTTAGCCGACCGCGTTTATATTATGAGGCAAGGGGAAGTGATTGAATCCGGTGATGTGAGTGAGATTTTCATGCATCCCCGGGAAGATTATACGTGCCGCCTTATTGAGGCGACAGGAGAAAAGTTTTCTGATTGAGACCTTATGGCAGAACCAATTCTAATAATCAAAGATCTTCAAAAAGCCTTCACGACACGTAAAGGATCTTCGGGATCGTTGTCTATTATTAAAGCGGTGGATTTTGCAGACCTTTCTATCTATAAAAGGGAAAGCCTGGGACTTGTGGGAGAATCAGGTTCCGGAAAAAGCACATTAGCTCGCTTGATCTTGAAACTTTATCCATCTGACGGAGGCAAGATTTATCTGGATAATCAGGACATCACCCGGTTGTCTCAAAGGCAATTCCGCGCTCATCGGCAAAAAGTTCAAATGGTGTTTCAGGATCCGCACAGCAGTCTTGATCCAAGATTCCGTGTGCGGAAAATTCTTAAGGAAGCTATGGGCCTTCAGGAGAAACGTCTTTCACGAAGACAGCGTATTGATTTAATGATTGATATGCTGCGAAGGGTGGGGCTCTCCGAGGATGCTTTTCTCAGATTCCCCCATGAATTTAGCGGCGGAGAACGTCAACGCATCGCCATTGCCCGGGCCTTGATCATGAATCCCCAACTGTTAATTTTGGATGAGGCTGTTTCCTCCCTGGATGTCCTTATACAGATGCAGATTATTGAACTCCTCGAAAAACTCCAAAAGGAATTAGGGTTAACCTACCTTTTTATTACTCATAATTTGCGAATTGTCCGTCGTTTGTGTCACCGGATCGCCGTCATGTACGGGGGGAGGATCGTTGAGGTTGCCCCGACAGAAGAGCTTTTCAACCAGCCGATGCATCCCTATACGCGCAAGCTTTTGATGGCTGCCATTAAATACAAGGCCTCCCAGGAAGACGGCGAAAAATATTTCACGAAAGATTCACGTTTAATTGATAAGGGAAACGAGCATTTTGTGCTAGAGTAAATATAAAAGCGTAGAACAAAAGTCAAGGGCAGAGGGACAAAGACAAGCCGGAGTTTTTCTGCGTGAATATATTGAATCTTTAGCGCGCGTCCCTTTCCGCTTTGCTCTTAAAGAAAGGACTTTATGTCAGACAATTTTTACCGTCGGTTAAGTTTAATTTTCGGTTTTTTGGTCATTGGCGCGATTTTCGCAATGCAGACATTTGTCGCGAATATCGAAATCAAGGACCTGGACCTCTGGCTGCATATCGGTACCGGCCGCTATATCGTCGAAAACGGCTATGTCCCCAGCGTCGATTTTCTTTCCTGCACTATCGCCGGGAAACCGTGGGTAAATCATGAATGGTTATTTCAGATAATCGTTTATATTATCCACAAATTCAGCGGCCCCGATGGTTTGATTTTTATGCAGTTGGTTGTTGTTTCGTTAACCGGCTTACTGCTGTTGCTTCTCGGTTATAATCAAAAGCGTCAATTTTTTTGTATTTTGGCATTTCTTTTCCTGTCCCTCATTTATCAGATGCGGTTTACGATCCGCCCTGATCTTTTCAGCCTGTTATTTTTCGTAATTTACATGATGCTATTATCCATTTTCTTAAAAAATAAATGGTCTTTGGCGATTGCGTTTGTGGTGCAGGTTTTATGGACGAATATGCATGGTTTTTTCTTTTTCGGGCCGTTGCTCATTTTGATCGCTCTGATCTCCGAATGGATGCGGCGTCATATCCGGCTCCCATGGGAGTGGAACAGGACTGGAAAGCTGGATGATATTGAATACAAGAATGCAAAATGGATGTTCGTTCTGTCTTTTGTTGCGTGCCTGATCAATCCCCTCACATTTAAAGGCGCCTGGTATCCCGTGAGCGTTTTTTTGCAGATCTCAGGCGATTCAGCCATTTTCTTTCATCATATCCTGGAATTAAAGAGGCCGATCACGATGGCTACTTTGTGGGACGGCGGAGAGTACCAGCAGTATAAAATCATGATCCTGATCACCCTGGTCAGTTTTATTTTTAACAGACGAAAAATTGATATCAGTGTTTTGATTGTTTGGGGAGTCTTTTTGCTTTTTTCACTGACCGCGATCAGGAATATTGTTTATTTTTCATTTGCCGCGTTTCTTGTTTTTATGAATAATGCCGCTTCACTGACGTTAAGAGATGTCTTTCCCATCAGGATCGAAGATAGAAAATTTATTTATGTGACCACCCTTGCGCTTAAGATTTTCCTGCTCGTTTGGGTAGTCAATTATATCGTTGATGCCTCCAGTCATGGCTATTTCGATTTTGAGAAATATGAGCGCAAAAGTGAATTCGGCGGGGTCAGCCAGCGCAATTTTCCGGATAAGGCTGTTGATTTTCTCGTTGAAAACGGAATCCGTGGGAATATGTTCAATGAGTTTAACAGCGGGGCCTATGTCGTAGGCCGTTGTTTCCCTGATATCAAAGTTTATATTGATGGACGGACCGAGGTTTATGGCCCGGAGTTTTTCAAACATTATCTAAAGATTGTTCATGACCAGGATGTGAATGTCTTTAAAGAGGAATTGAGGAAGTATGATATTTCGATCATATTAATCAATACCGTTAGGGGCGAAGGCCCTGAAAACATCCTTAAATTTCTTAAAGAGAACGATGAGTGGAAACTGGTTTACTTGAATTACGACGGTTTGATTTTCTTAAAAAATGAAGAAAAGTTTCGGGATGTGATCGTTAAACATGAAATCGACCCGGAACAATGGATCGTTCATGGTTTGGATGAATACCGTCTGGGCTCTCGAAAAGTTGTCCCTTATTACCACATCAATCGCGCGTATTCACTGGAGGCCCTTGGCTATCCCGATGCTGCTGTAGCGGAAGCGCGCGCCGCCCTCGATATTTATCCGGGTTATCCCGAAGCCTTTGCTTTAATTGCCCAAGTTCACGCCGAACGAAACGAGACTGAGGAGGCCTTTCATTATTTTAGATTGGCGTTGACGTACAATTCATCAAGCAGGGAAATACGTACCAACCTTGCGAAAATGTATGAATTGTTAGGCCGTTACCAGGATGCGGTCTATCAGTATAACAAGGTTATTGAGATTGCGCCGCATCATCCCGAAGCATATTTCTTGCTGGCCCGAACTTATATTCGTTTGGGAAAAGCCGATGAGGCACGTTATTCTGCCAGGGCGGGATTTGAGTTGGATAAAAAGGCAGTTAAAGATATTATGGAATTAGGTGATATACTTGTGGCGAATGGAGCCTGGGCAGAAGCGGTTGATATGTTCGCGATCGCGCTTAACGGGGAATTCCGTCTGGATGAAATTCGTTTGAAATTGGGCGATGCTTTCGAAAAGATGGGCCAGTTTGAACGTGCAAAAGAAGAATGGGACAGGGCATTAGAATTTTCTGATGAGGACGAAAAAGAGTCTGTAATGAACAGATTGGATAGAATCGCACAACTGGCCCAAGAGTGATATTCTGGCGATAAAAATTTAAAGAAGAATTTAATATGAGGAGCTTTTTATGCGCAACGTCTTGACTTTTATATTGGCTGGAGGGAAAGGCGAGAGGTTAAATCCTTTGACAAAAGACAGGGCAAAACCAGCCGTTCCTTTTGGCGGGATTTATCGTATCATTGATGTGACTTTGAGTAATTGCATTAATTCTGGTTTACGCAGGATTTTTATTTTAACACAATACAAATCTTTTTCTCTTCAAAAGCATTTGCTTTCAGGTTGGATGGATATTGTCTCGTCCCAGCTTGGCGAGTTTATTGATCTTATTCCTGCCCAGCAACGCGTTAGTTCGGACTGGTATTTGGGGACAGCTGATGCCATTTATCAAAATATGTATGCGATCTCGGATCATGATCCCCATCATATTTTGATTCTTGCCGGAGACCATGTTTATAAAATGAATTACGGGGAAATGTTTGAGGTTTATAAAAAGCTGGACGCAGATGTAGTCGTTTCCTGTATTCCGATGCCTGCCGAGACATCAACTTTATTTGGGGTTATAGAAGTAGACGATGAGTTCAGGGTTGTCGGATTTCAGGAGAAACCCAAAAATCCGAAAACGATCCCAGGCCAGCCGGACAAAATTCTGGCGAGTATGGGGATTTATTTATTCAGGAGAGAATCTCTTTGTGAAGCGCTGGAACTGGATGCGGAGAATCCTGATTCACACCATGATTTCGGGAAGAACATTATTCCACAGATGATTCAAAACAATCGCCGGGTCTATGCCTTTAATTTTGTTGATCCTACCGGTGAACCAGGTTATTGGAGGGACATCGGAACCCGGGATGCCTATTATCAGGCGAATATGGATCTGGTCCGGCCAGAGCCACTTTTTAACATTCATGATAAAAAATGGCCAATCCGTACCAATCACATGCAGTATCCTCCAATCAAAGCGGTCAGCATGAAGGGAGGGAATGGTCAAATATTCGACACGTCTGTTATCAATTCTTTAGTCGCGGGGGGATGCATCCTGGAGGGGGCCAGAATAGAAGGCTCCATTCTTTCGCCCAATGTCCGCGTTGGTTGCAAGTCTGAGGTTATGAACTCCGTGATCATGAATAACGTGACGATCGGTGAGGACGTTCAGATCAAAAATGCGATTATCGATAAAGAGGTCGTAATTCCGCCAGGAGTAAAGATTGGTTACGATCTCGAGAATGATCGGAAACGTTTTGACGTGACCACTTCTGGCGTCGTTATTCTTGAAAAACGGCAACCGATCAAAACTCCCAAGACAAAATTGTAAAAAGTAAACGGGCAGCGAGTTGCTTCATGGGTTGCGGTTGGGGGTGAGTTTCTTTTCTTGATGTTAATCTTTTTCGGACATTCCTTAATATATTTTTTAAATATTTTTTTGTTATTTGGATTTCATTGTTGTCAGTTTTTTTGTTGTTGATCCCGACTATTTTAATGAAGTTAAAGTTCGGAGGTGCCTCTTGACCGATGAAGAATTCATGAACGCGGCGATTGACGAGGCCAGAAAGGGTTTAAGTGCAGGAGGAATTCCCATCGGATGTGTCGTCGTTCACAAAGGGCGCATAATTGGCAGAGGGCACAATAAACGTGTTCAGCAGGGAAGTGTAATTCTTCATGGGGAGATGGATGCTTTAGAAAATGCGGGGAGACAATCTGCATATGTTTATCGCGAATGTGTTCTTTATACAACGTTATCTCCCTGTTCCATGTGTTCGGGAGCAATACGATTATATGGGATCCCGAGAGTCGTGATCGGCGAGAACCAGACGTTTATGGGTGATGAAAAACTCCTTCAAGCCGATGGAATAGAAATCCTTGTTCTTCAAGACGAGGAATGTGTTCTTATGATGCGTGATTTTATTTCGCGTTATCCTCAATTGTGGAATGAGGATATCGGTGTGTGAGGGAAATAATCGATTTATGGCCGGTAGCATTTTTTATTAGCATGATGTTGACAGAGGGGGAAAGCGTTATTATAATTTTTACATTTAAAGGAGGCATTGGGCTACTCGTCATACGGGCCGGTAGGCCGATAGATTAGG